>NZ_CP139986.1:3600000-4200000 GCF_034424175.1 Kluyvera intermedia | reverse complement strand
GGCGCTGAGTAATACCCGTTTCCAGACGCCGGTCGGGCCGTGGTCGATAAACCGCGATATCGCACTGGATTATCGTAACCTCGAACAGAAAATCAGTATTGGGCCGCACTGCTGGGTGAACCCGAATGCCGAACTGTGCGTGCCGCAGACCATTGATGCCGGGGCGGCGGGTCGTGCCCTCGTCAATCTCAACCGTTTTGACCTGGCGATGCTCAAACCGTTTATGCCGGAAGATACGCAAGCTAGCGGCGTGTTCAGCGGTAATGCTGATGTGAGCTGGGACACCACCAAAGAAGGGCTGCCGCAGGGCAAAGTGTCGCTTTCTGGGCGCAACGTGAAGGTGACGCAGATAGTCAACAACGCGCCGCTGCCAGTGGCGTTTGATACCCTGAACCTTAACGCTGACCTACACAATAATCGCGCCGAGCTGGGCTGGCTTATCCGTTTGACCAATAACGGTCAGCTGGACGGTCAGGTACAGGTCACCGATCCGCAAGGCCGACGTAACCTGGGCGGTAACGTCAACATCCGTAACTTCTCGCTGGCGATGATTAATCCTGTCTTCTCCCGAGGGGAAAAGGCGGACGGTAAGGTTAACGCGAACTTGCGGCTGGGCGGTGATGTACAAAGTCCGCTGATGTTCGGCCAGTTGCAGCTTAACGGTATCGATGTTGACGGTAACTTTATGCCGTTCGACATGCAGCCAAGCCAGATAACCATGAACTTCAACGGTGCCAGCTCCACGCTACAAGGGGAAATCCGTACCCAGCAAGGGCAGATTAGCCTTAATGGCGACGCGGACTGGCGGCAGATCGAGAACTGGCGTGCGCGTATTGCGGCGAAAGGCAGCCGGGTGCGTATCACCGTGCCACCAATGGTGCGTCTTGATGTGTCACCGGATATCGAATTTAACGCCACGCCAAGCCTGTTCACGCTTGATGGCAGCGTCGATGTTCCATGGGCGCGTATCGTCGTGAAGGAAGTGCCTGAGAGCGCAGTGGGCGTCTCTAAAGATGAAGTGATGCTAAACGATCAACTTCAGCCAAAAGAGGTTAAATCGGCATCGATTCCGATCAACAGCAACCTGATGATCCACGTTGGCAACAACGTTCGCCTCGATGCGTTTGGCCTGAAAGCACGTCTGACCGGCGATCTGAAAGTCGCGCAGGATAAACAAGGGCTGGGTCTGAACGGGCAAATTAATATTCCGGAAGGTCGCTTCCACGCCTATGGGCAGGATTTGATCGTGCGTAAAGGCGAACTGCTATTCTCCGGTCCGCCTGATCAGCCGCTGCTCAATATCGAAGCTATTCGTAACCCAGAGTCGACAGAAAACGACGTAATCGCCGGTGTTCGCGTCACGGGGACTGCCGATCAACCTAAGGCTGAGGTCTTCTCTGACCCGGCCATGTCGCAGCAAGAAGCGCTCTCCTACCTCGTCCGAGGACAAGGTCTGGACAGCGGCCAGAGTGACAGTGCGGCGATGACATCAATGCTTATTGGTCTGGGGGTTGCACAAAGTGGTCAAGTTGTGGGTAAAATCGGCGAGACGTTTGGCGTAAGTAATCTGGCTTTAGATACGCAAGGGGTGGGTGATTCCTCCCAGGTGGTGGTCAGTGGTTACGTATTGCCGGGTCTGCAGGTGAAATATGGTGTGGGGATCTTTGACTCTTTAGCGACGCTCACGTTACGCTATCGCCTGATGCCTAAGCTGTATCTGGAAGCGGTGTCTGGCGTAGACCAGGCGCTCGATTTGCTCTATCAGTTTGAGTTTTAGCAATGCGAATATTTGTGTACGGCAGTTTACGGCGCAAACAAGGTAACAGCCACTGGATGACCAACGCCCTGTGGCTGGGCGATCATAGCGTTCCCGATTATCAGCTGTACAGCCTGGGCCACTATCCAGGCGCGGTGCCCGGTGATGGCACAGTACACGGTGAGGTTTATCGGATAGACGCCTCGACGCTGGCCGAACTGGATGCGCTGCGCACCAAGGCGGGCGAATACGCTCGTCATCTCATCCAGACGCCGTATGGTAGCGCCTGGATGTACGTCTATCAGCGCCCAATTGACGGGATGAAGCTGATAGAAAGCGGCAACTGGTTGGATAAAGACCAGTATTGAATACGGCAACGCCACCTTCGGGTGGCGTTGTTTTTTGTATTGTTGATACTGCAAGATTCTTCACCCGCCCGTAGCCCGGCCAAGCGCAGCGCCGCCGGGATCCGCACAAACAAAAACACCGCCCGAAGGCGGTGTCTTGCAAAGCTCGAAAAGAAATCTTATTTCTTCGCGCGCTCGAAGGAAGCGATGATTTCAGCTTTAGCTGCTGCTGCATCTTCCCAACCGTCAACTTTAACCCATTTGCCTGCTTCGAGGTCTTTGTAGTGCTCGAAGAAGTGGGTGATCTGCGCTTTCAGCAGGTCTGGCAGGTCGTTCACATCTTTGATGTGATCGTATTCTTTGCTCAGCTTGGTGTGCGGTACCGCAACCAGTTTCGCATCTTCACCAGATTCGTCGGTCATTTTCAGCACGCCAACTGGACGGCAGCGAATAACTGAACCTGGCTCCAGTGGGTACGGAGTTGGGACCAGTACGTCAACCGGATCACCGTCCAGAGACAGGGTGTGGTTGATGTAGCCGTAGTTGCACGGATAGAACATCGCGGTGGACATGAAACGGTCAACGAACAGCGCGCCGCTCTCTTTGTCGACTTCGTATTTGATAGGATCTGCGTTAGCTGGGATTTCGATGACAACGTAGATATCTTCCGGCAGATCTTTACCCGCAGGGACGTTGAGTAAGCTCATGTCTGTTTCCTTTAGAATGTATGGCAAACTAGTGCCCGGTATTATAGCCAACTCGCCACGAAAGTCTTGACCTGTTTTACGTCCCCCGCCTTCGCGTCCGTCTTTTTCAGCCACTTCCTACGGCAGGAAAATCCATAAACTTAGCCGCATCCTGAATAAAATCATGAAACCGTTTACATCACGGTAAAAAATGACGGCGGCTCGCTGCATTTCTGCACAAAATCGATAGCGCTCAATGGATGCGCGACCCCTTCTCCTTGTTGATCTCTTCCACATCTCGCTAGTTAACAAATAATTTACTTTTTTGAAGTGTGATGTAACTCATTCCGTTACATAGCCCATTGTCTATAGTTCTTCCGCAGAAGAATATTTAACCAACGATAACCCTATGAGGATACCTCTATGTGGAAGCGCTTACTCCTTGTCACAGCAGTTTCCGCAGCCATGTCGTCTATGGTCATGGCTGCTCCATTAACGGTAGGATTTTCGCAGGTCGGCTCTGAATCCGGCTGGCGTGCGGCGGAAACTAACGTCGCTAAGCAGGAAGCCCAAAAACGCGGCATCACCCTGAAGATTGCCGACGGGCAGCAAAAACAGGAAAACCAACTTAAAGCGGTACGTTCGTTTATTGCCCAGGGCGTTGATGCCATCTTTATCGCACCTGTGGTAGCGACAGGCTGGGAACCGGTACTGAAAGAAGCCAAAGAGGCGAACATCCCGGTATTCCTGCTTGACCGCTCTATCGACGTGAAGGACAAATCGCTGTACATGACCACCGTCACCGCCAACAACGTGCTGGAAGGCCAACTTATCGGTGAATGGCTAATTAAAACCGCCGACGGTAAGCCGTGTAACGTGGTTGAACTGCAAGGTACGGTAGGGGCGAGCGTGGCGATTGACCGTAAGAAAGGCTTCGCTGATGCCATCTCTAAAGCCTCCAATATCAAGATCATCCGCTCCCAGTCCGGCGACTTTACCCGCAGCAAAGGTAAAGAGGTCATGGAAAGCTTTATCAAAGCCGAAAACAACGGCAAGAACATCTGCATGGTTTACGCGCACAACGACGACATGGTAATCGGTGCGATTCAGGCGATCAAAGAAGCGGGGCTGAAGCCAGGCAAAGATATCCTGACCGGCTCAATTGACGGTGTACCGGACATCTACAAAGCGATGATTGCCGGAGACGCTAACGCCAGCGTTGAACTGACGCCAAACATGGCTGGCCCGGCGTTTGATGCGCTGGAAAAATACAAAAAAGACGGCACCCTGCCTGAGAAAGTGACCCTGACGAAATCGACGCTCTACCTGCCGGATACGGCGAAAGAAGAGTTAGAGAAGAAGAAAAATATGGGCTATTGAGTGGCGGATACCCTCACCTCAACCCTCTCCCTGAAAGGGAGAGGGAGCTGTTCGGTGAGCGTATTGGGCACAATCTGTCCCCTCTCCCCTGTGGGGGGAGGGCTAGGGTGAGGGGGAGCGCACAATGACCACTGAAACCAACCCAGAAATCCTCCGTACCGAGGGACTCTGCCAGTACTTCCCCGGCGTTAAGGCGCTGGATAATGTCAATTTTAGCCTGCGTCGTGGCGAAATCATGGCGCTTTTGGGCGAAAACGGGGCCGGAAAATCCACGCTGATTAAAGCCCTGACCGGCGTCTACCACGCTAACAGCGGCACCATCTGGCTGGAAGGCCAGCAAATCAATCCGAAAAACACCGCTCATGCCCAACAATTGGGGATCGGCACGGTGTATCAGGAAGTGAACCTGCTGCCGAATATGTCGGTGGCGGATAACCTGTTTATTGGCCGCGAACCCAAACGCTTTGGCTTCCTGCGGCGTAAAGAGATGGAAAAGCGCGCTACCGCGCTTATGGCTTCCTACGGTTTCTCCCTTGACGTCCGCGAGCCCTTAAACCGTTTTTCGGTGGCGATGCAGCAGATCGTCGCTATCTGTCGGGCTATCGATCTCTCCGCCAAGGTTTTGATCCTCGATGAACCGACCGCCAGCCTCGACACCAAAGAGGTGGAAATGCTTTTCACCCTAATGCGCCAACTGCGCGACCAGGGCGTCAGCCTGATCTTCGTCACCCACTTCCTCGATCAGGTCTACGCCGTCAGCGACAGGATCACCGTCCTGCGCAACGGCAGCTTTGTCGGCTGCCGGGAAACCCGCGAGCTGCCGCAGATTGAGCTGGTCAAAATGATGCTTGGCCGCGAACTGGAACACCAGGCGCTACAGCGCGCCGGGCGCACGTTGCTGAGTGACAAACCGGTAGCCTCGTTTGAAGGCTACGGCAAAAACGGCACCATCGCGCCGTTCGATCTCCACGTCCGTCCTGGCGAAATTGTCGGCCTTGCGGGACTGTTAGGATCCGGGCGCACCGAAACCGCCGAGGTGATCTTCGGCATTCGCCCTGCCGATAGCGGGCAGGCGACGATCAAAGGCAAACCGCAAACCCTGCGATCGCCGCATCAGGCATCGTGTCTGGGGATCGGTTTTTGCCCTGAGGATCGTAAAACCGACGGTATTATTGCCGCCGCCTCCGTCCGTGAAAATATCATTCTCGCGTTGCAGGCGCAGCGCGGCTGGCTGCGGCCGATCCCGCGCAAAGAGCAAAACGACATTGCCGAGCGCTTTATTCGCCAGCTTGGGATCCGCACCCCCAGCGCCGAGCAGCCGGTGGAGTTTCTCTCCGGCGGTAATCAGCAGAAGGTGCTGCTGTCGCGCTGGCTGCTGACACGTCCCCAATTCTTGATCCTCGACGAACCGACGCGCGGGATCGATGTGGGGGCTCATGCGGAGATCATTCGCCTGATTGAAACCCTGTGCGCGGACGGCCTGGCGTTATTGGTTATCTCGTCGGAACTGGAAGAACTGGTGGGCTACGCCGATCGGGTGATCATCTTGCGTGATCGCCAGCAGATCGCCGAGATCCCACTGGATGAGCTCTCCGTTCCTGCCATCATGAACGCTATTGCGGCCTAAGGAGTTAACCGTGATGCCCCGATCCGTACCCCAAACAAAGCCATCCGGGCGGCGCTTTCGCTGGCCGCCGGGGATGCCGCAAATTGCGGCCTTAATTCTGGTGTTGCTGGTTGATAGCCTGGTGGCGCCGCATTTCTTCCAGATAACGCTCCAGGATGGCCGCCTGTTCGGCAGCCCTATCGACATCCTTAACCGTGCCGCCCCGGTGGCGTTGCTGGCGATTGGCATGACGCTGGTGATAGCCACCGGCGGCATCGACCTGTCCGTGGGGGCGGTGATGGCGATTGCCGGGGCTACCGCGGCCTCGATGACCGTTGCCGGACACAGCCTGCCGATTGTCCTGCTGGCGGCGCTGGGTTCCGGCGTACTGGCCGGACTGTGGAACGGTATCCTGGTCGCCATTCTCAAAATACAGCCCTTTGTGGCGACGCTTATCCTGATGGTGGCCGGGCGCGGTGTGGCGCAGCTCATCACCTCCGGGCAGATTGTCACCTTCGATTCGCCAGCGCTGGCCTGGCTTGGCAGCGGTAAAATGTTGCTGTTTCCCACGCCGGTGATTATCGCCCTGGTCACCCTCGTTATCTTCTGGCTGGTGGCCCGTAAAACGGCTCTCGGCATGTTTATTGAAGCGGTGGGGATTAACATCCGCGCGGCGAAAAACGCTGGGGTGAATACCCGTATCGTGGTGATGCTGGCGTATGTGTTGAGCGGCGTGTGTGCCGCGATTGCCGGGGTCATCGTCGCGGCGGATATTCGCGGCGCCGACGCCAATAACGCCGGGCTGTGGCTGGAGCTGGATGCCATTCTGGCGGTGGTTATCGGCGGTGGCTCGTTGATGGGCGGGCGCTTTAACCTGCTGCTGTCGGTAGTGGGCGCGCTGATTATTCAGGGCATGAACACCGGGATTTTACTCTCCGGCTTCCCGCCGGAACTGAATCAGGTTGTGAAAGCAGTGGTGGTGATGTGCGTGCTGATCGTCCAGTCATCGCGCTTTATTGAGATTCTGAAAAGGATACGGGGCCATGATAAAACGTAATTTGCCGCTGATGATTACGCTGGGCGTGTTTGTCCTCGGCTATCTCTACTGCCTGACCCAGTTTCCCGGCTTCGCCTCCACCCGGGTCATATGCAACATTCTGACCGATAACGCGTTTCTGGGGATCGTCGCGGTGGGGATGACCTTTGTGATCCTCTCCGGCGGGATCGATCTGTCGGTCGGTTCAGTGATCGCGTTTACCGGCGTATTCCTCGCCAAGGCTATCGGCTTCTGGGGATTGTCGCCGCTGGTGGCTTTTCCGCTAGTACTGGTGATGGGCTGCGCCTTTGGGGCCTTTATGGGCTGGCTGATTGATGCGCTGAAGATCCCCGCGTTCATCATTACGCTGGCGGGGATGTTCTTCCTGCGCGGCGTCAGCTATCTGGTGTCTGAAGAGTCGATTCCTATCGATCATCCGGTTTACGACACGCTCTCTGGGCTGGCGTGGACCATCCCCGGCGGCGGGCGCCTAAGCGCCATGGGGCTGCTGATGCTGCTGGTGGTGATCCTGGGGATTTTCCTCGCTCACCGTACTCGCTTTGGCAATCAGGTGTATGCCATCGGCGGTAGCGCGACCTCGGCGAATCTGATGGGTATTCCGACCCGTAGCACCATTGTGCGCATCTATATGTTATCGACCGGGCTGGCGACGCTGGCGGGGATCGTGTTCTCGATTTATACCCAGGCGGGTTACGCATTGGCAGGGGTTGGGGTCGAGCTGGATGCTATCGCATCGGTGGTGATTGGCGGTACGCTGCTCAGTGGGGGCGTCGGTACCGTCCTCGGCGCGCTGTTCGGCGTGGGCATTCAGGGGCTGATTCAGACCTATATCAACTTCGACGGCACGCTAAGCTCCTGGTGGACCAAAATTGCCATCGGCATTCTGCTGTTTATTTTTATCGCCCTTCAGCGTGGTCTGACCGTGCTGTGGGAGAACCGACAGAATGCGGCGGTCACCCGCGTCAACGTCGAAGTAACAAAGAACTAACATGCTGAAACGCTAAAGCTTTTCCGGTAGCAGCCGATACTTTTCTTTTACGCCAAACGTACCCCTGCTACCGGACAACACTATGATGCTAAAAACGCTTTCTATCCGTACCGGCCTGCTTTCTTTGCTCGCCGTGATGACCCTGTTGCTGATTCTGGTCAGCGGCATCGGCATTTACGCTCTCACCCAAAGCTCTACGTCATTACAGCGTATTGACCATCTGCAAAGTGACCAAATGGCCCAGCTCAACGAAGGCTATACGCTGCTGCTGCGCGCCCGAAATGAAGCGAGCCAAGCGGTGCGGCTGATGGAAATCGGTATGCTGGACGATGCGGCAAAAGCGGTTAAACAACTCAATGGGGAAGTGACGCAGGCGCAAAAAATTATTACCACCGTCAGCCGATCGCCGATAGACGATGCTGATGGGGCGAAGCTGTTGGCGGACGTGGCAAAAAACTACGAGGTCTACAATGCGCAGGGGATCAAACCCATGCTGGCATCGCTGGCGCAGCAAAACGTCGACGGCTATTACGATCTTCTGGAAAAGACCATGATCCCCGTTTCCCGTCAATTTGATAACGCCATTCATGCGTTCCAGAGTTGGGGAAAATCCCGCGGCCAGATTGAACTCGCAGCGGTACACAGCACCAAAAATCGTGTGCTTGTGCTGATGATTATCGCGATTGCCCTGACCGCCGGGGCCATCGCACTGGGCTGGCTACAGTTGCAGCATCTGTTGCTGAAACCTCTGGCGGCAGCGATTGGTAAACTTGAACAGGTGGCCGCCGGTGACTTAACCCATTCGCCGCTTAAGGCCAGCAGCGCGGAAATTAAGCGTCTGAACATGGCTATTGAAGGTATGCGTGAGTCGATGATGAATTCGGTGATGCGCGTGCGCGATGCTAGTTCGCAGATTGATGTTGGCAGCCGTGAACTGACTGCTGGCAATAACCATCTGGCGCAGCGTACCGAGTCAACGGCCACGTCGCTTGAGCAAACCGCTGCCAGCATGGAAGAACTGACCGCTACCGTGAAGCAGAACGCCGACAACGCCGATCAGGCGCATAAGTTGGCGAAAGATGTCTCCGACACCGCCGACCGTGGGAGCGAAATGGTCTGCTACGTGATTGAAAAAATGCAGGATATTGCCGGTAGCGCCAACCGCATCGCCGATATTCTTGGCGTGATTGACGGCATTGCCTTCCAGACCAACATCCTGGCGCTGAATGCCTCGGTAGAAGCGGCACGTGCGGGCGAGCAGGGACGGGGTTTTGCGGTGGTGGCGGGCGAGGTGCGTAATCTAGCCAGCCGCAGCGCCGACGCGGCAAAAGAGATCCGCCAGCTGATTTCCGCCTCGCAAACGCATGTTAATGAAGGCAGTGACCTGGCGCAGCAAGCGGGTGAAACCATGGATGAGATTGCCAGCGAAGTGATGCGTATGACCAAATTGATGCGTGAGATTGCCAGCGCGTCGCAGGAGCAGAGCCGTGGTATTGAGCAGGTGAATATTGCGGTGAGTCAGATGGATGAAACTGCGCAGCAGAATGCGGCGCTGGTACAGCAGTCTTCGGCGGCAACCCGCTCGCTGGAAGAGCAGTCGCAGGCGCTGGCGTCAGCGATGGCGTCGTTCCGGTTGCAGGTGTCGTAACCGGAGCTTCCCCTCACCCCGGCCCTCTCCCCAGAGGGGCGAGGGAGAAAACCAGACCGTCACCGGCAGTAAAAACCGCGCCGATCTGTCCCCTCTCCCCAGAGGGGCGAGGGAGAAAACCAGACCGTCACCGGCAGTAAAAACTGCGCCGATCGGTCCCCTCTCCCCAGAGGGGCGAGGGAGAAAACCAGACCGTCACCGGCAGTAAAAACCGCGCCGATCGGTCCCCTCTCCCCAGAGGATCGAGGGAGAAAACCAGACCGTCACCGGCAGTAAAAACCGCGCCGATCGGTCCCCTCTCCCCAGAGGGGCGAGGGAGAAAACCAGACTGTCACCGGCGGTAAAAACCGCGCCGATCGGTCCCCTCTCCCCTATGGGGAGAGGGTTAGGGTGAGGGGAAGACTCCCAAATCTAAACCTATTACGCGTCCGGATACTCACGAATCAAACGCTCAACATCTTCAACCATATGGTTGTTACCAACGAAGAACGAACGACGCTGGTGCAGCGTTTCCGGCTGAATATCCAGAATACGCTCTTTCCCATCGCTGGCCTTACCGCCAGCCTGTTCCGCGAGGAACGCCATCGGGTTGCACTCGTACAGTAAACGCAGCTTCCCATCCGGGTGGCTTGCCGTGCTTGGGTACAAATAAATCCCGCCCTTCAACAGGTTGCGGTGGAAATCCGCCACCAGAGAACCAATGTAGCGCGAGGTGTACGGGCGCTGCGTGTTGGTATCTTCTTCCTGACAGAACTTGATGTACTTCTTCACCCCGTTCGGGAATTTGATGTAGTTACCTTCGTTGATGGAATAGGTGTTGCCGCGTTCCGGGAAGCGCATACGCTCCTGGCTTAAGCAGAACACACCCAGCGAAGGGTCGTAGGTAAAGGCATGTACGCCACAACCGGTGGTGTACACCAGCATGGTTGAAGAGCCGTAAACCACATAACCGGCAGCAACCTGGCGATTACCCGGCTGGAGGAAATCTTCCTCGGTGACCGGCGTACCTACTGGGGTTACGCGGCGGTAGATAGAGAAAATTGTTCCGACTGAAACGTTAACGTCGATATTAGATGAGCCATCCAGCGGATCCATCAAGACCACGTATTTCGCATGCTCGCAGCCGTCAAAGACGACGATTTCGTCTTCTTCTTCAGAGGCGATACCGGCGACGATGTCACGTGCTCGTAATGCGGCTTTCAGTTTCTCGTTCGCGAAGAGATCGAGCTTTTGCTGTACTTCTCCCTGTACGTTTTCTGCGCCGCTGGCACCCAGGATATCGACCAGACCGGCCTTATTGATATCGCGGTGGATGATCTTGGCACCTAACTTTATTGCCGACAGCAAAGCAGTAAGCTCACCGGTAGCATGAGAGAACTCATGCTGCTTTTCGACAATAAATTCACCTAACGTTTTCATAACACTTTCCCTGACAGTGGATGTTGAGTAAAACGACTGCAACAATCTTAACAAAGAATAAAAAAAATACGCACAGGTGAATCGCGCCAGCAAACTACGGAATATCCTGAAATGCATTTCTCTGGCGGTAAACATATGGGTAAAATGCGGGGCAGATTAAAAAAGGACAGTAACGTATGCGCATTCATATTTTGGGTATTTGCGGCACCTTCATGGGCGGCCTGGCAATGCTGGCCCGCTCATTGGGTCACGAAGTCACGGGTTCGGATGCCAATGTGTATCCCCCGATGAGCACGCTGCTTGAAAAGCAAGGTATTGATTTAATTCAAGGTTATGACGCAAGTCAGCTCGACTCTCAGCCGGATCTGGTGATCATCGGCAACGCCATGACGCGCGGTAATCCGTGTGTTGAAGCGGTGCTGGAGAAAAACATTCCGTACATGTCTGGCCCACAGTGGCTGCATGATTTCGTGCTGCGCGACCGCTGGGTCGTGGCGATTGCCGGTACGCACGGTAAAACCACCACCGCGGGCATGGCGACCTGGATCCTCGAAGCATGCGGCTACAAGCCGGGCTTTGTGATAGGCGGCCTGCCGGGTAACTTTGATGTTTCCGCACGTCTGGGCGACAGCCCATTCTTCGTGATTGAAGCTGATGAATACGACTGCGCCTTCTTTGATAAGCGCTCCAAATTCGTTCATTACTGCCCGCGCACGCTGGTCCTCAACAACCTTGAGTTCGATCACGCGGACATTTTCGACGATCTGAAAGCTATTCAGAAACAGTTCCACCACCTGGTGCGTATTGTGCCGGGGCAAGGCCGCATTATCCTGCCAGAGAACGACGCTAACCTGAAACAGGTGATGGCGATGGGCTGCTGGAGCGAGCAGGAGCTGGTCGGCGAGCAGGGCCACTGGCAGGCGAAGAAACTCAATACCGACGCCTCCGAGTGGGAAGTGCTGCTCGACGGCGAAAAAGTCGGTGAAGTGAAGTGGGGCCTGGTCGGCGAGCACAACATGCACAATGGCCTGATGGCGATTGCTGCCGCGCGTCACGTGGGCGTGCTTCCAGCCGACGCCGCTAATGCGCTGGGTGGCTTTATCAACGCTCGTCGTCGCCTTGAGCTACGCGGTGAAGCCAACGGCGTCTGCGTGTATGACGATTTCGCGCATCACCCAACGGCTATCCTCGCCACGCTGCAGGCGCTGCGCGGTAAAGTCGGCGGCACCGCGAAAATCATCGCCGTGCTGGAGCCTCGCTCTAACACCATGAAAATGGGCGTCTGCAAAGATGATTTAGCACCGTCTTTAGGCCGTGCTGATGAAGTGTTCCTGCTGCAACCTCAGCATATTCCGTGGCAGGTTGCGGAAGTGGCGGAAGCCTGCGTGCAGCCCGCCCACTGGAGCGCTGACGTTGACGTGCTGGCGGATATGGTGATTAAAAACGCGGAACCTGGCGACCATATTCTGGTGATGAGCAACGGCGGGTTTGGTGGTATTCATCAAAAACTGCTGGATGGGTTAGCGAAGAAGGCGCAGCAGTAATTTGTTCTGCGCCTTTTTCCCCTCACCCTAACCCTCTCCCCACAGGGGAGAGGGGACCGTTCGATGCAGGGTTAACATTCAGCGCCGATCGGGTTTCTTCCACAGCCTGATGTGAAGAGCAGATGGTCGATTTCGCACCAATCTGGTTTTCTCCCTCGCCCCTCAGGGGAGAGGGCCGGGGTGAGGGGCCATCACTCAAATTCTGAATTTCACCGGTACTCATCAAATGCTAACCTCCAGGAAACTCACCTCTACCGACTCTCCTTTGTTCCCACCGCTGGATACGCTCTACGCGCAAGCTTTCCCGTGGCACGAACAGCGTGAACTTCTCGCCAAACAACGCGCGCTAATCGATCCGCACTTCGCACTCGAAGCATGGTTTGACGGCGAGCAGTTTATTGGAATGAGCGGCACATGGGCGTTCGATGGCTACGTCTACATCGAACACCTGGCGATTGACAGCAGCCTGCGCTCACAGGGCTACGGCAAGCGACTGCTGGGGCAGATTCTGGCGCGTGCGCCAAAAACGATTCTGGAAATCGATCCGCTGACCACCGAGATTGCGCACAAGCGTCTGCGTTTTTATGAGGGCATGGGCTTCTTCGCTAACCCATGGTCACATGCGCACCCGACCTATCACGCAGGGATTGCCGATCATAAATTGATTGTGCTGAGCTACCCGCAGCCGATAGATGAAGCGTTGTATCAGCGGTTTAATGAGGATTTGTGCAATATCGTTATGGCATAAGTGACGCGTAGGTCTGATAAGCGATGCGCCATCAGGACGTTGATGAGGGCAAAAAAATACCCTCACAGCGGAGTAATGCCAGTCAGTTAAGACACTGACTGGCCCTTTTTCGGGGCTGTGGGGTATCTCCAGGGCCTTTCCTTTACCACTCTCGGGAAGGCCCTTTCCCCTCTTGTCGGTAATTTTACCAGCTGCCCTATACTTTCAAGATCACGCATCAGCTCCGGGATTCGCCCCGGTGAATCACCCTGCAGAGTCATCAGCATTCTCATTACCATTCCACATGATCCTGAGAAGCTCAGCTGATTCGGTCAGTATCCTTTCAGATGTCACACCATCTTAATTATCTGATATCTCACCAGATTATAAGCCAGCAAGACGCCCCACAGTTCCTGCTCCACAAGCTCCGGCTTTTTACTTCTCAGCGTCAGCCTGCTCAGTTGCATCGTCTGTTTTATCCCCCTGTATCTTTAGATGGCTTGCTGTACCATGAAAGCGGCCTGGAAATCAGGGAGCATTACACCGATACCGCGGGTTTCACCGATCATGTTTTTGCCCTGATGCATCTGCTGGGGTTTGCGTTCTGTCCGCGAATCAGGGATCTCCACGACAATAAGCAGTTTATCAAAGGGAAAGCGGACCAGTACCCGGCGCTTCAGTCACTGATATCAACGACCACCCTGAATCTGAAATAGATCGAAATTCACTGGCGTGAAGTGCTGCGTCTGGCGACCTTGATAAAGCAGGGAACCGTGACAGCATCTCTGATGCTGAAAAAACTAGCCAGCTACCCCAAGCAAAACGAGCTGGCCAAAGCACTGAGAGAAATTGGCCGTATTGAGTGGCTCGGCTGGTTCCGTTCCTGCACTGCGCCGGCGGGGCTGAATAAAGGTGAGGCACGTAACGCACTGGCGCGGGCGGTATTCCTGCACCGGCTGGGAGAAATCAGGGACCGAAAACCGGAAAATCAGAGTTATCGTGCCAGTGGACTGACGCTCCTGACAGCTGCCATATCCCTGTGGAATACTGTCTATATGGAAAGATCTATCGATGCCCTGAAGCGGAAGGTGCTGAAGATGAACGAGCAACTGTTGTCGCATTTGTCGCCGTTGGGCTGGGAGCACATCAATCTGACAGGCGATTATATCTGGAAAAGCAACCGGATACCGGCTTCCGATAAGTTTCGTCGGCTGAGGCCCGCTAAAGTAGAAAGTTCAAAAAACAACCTTAACGAATGGAAGGGACTTCCCCTGATTATGCGCCTGATTAACTCTTGTGCAATCATGGGGTACACATCGTCCCGGAGGAATTCGTTATGACTATCACGACTGTCGGTATCGATCTTGCTAAAAATGTGTTTGCTGTTCACGGTGTTGATCAAAATGGTAGAACTGTTCTGGTTAAGCCTAAAGTATCGCGTGCTGCACTTCCTGAGTTAATTGCAAGTTTGCCTCCCTGTGTTATCGGGATGGAAGCATGCTCCGGGGCTCACTACTGGGCAAGATTGTTTCGGCAGTATGGTCATGAGCCACGTCTGATGGCTGCTAAGTTTGTATCGCCTTATCGTATGGCCGGAAAATCAGGAAAAAATGATGCAGCTGATGCTCAGGCTATCTGTGAAGCTGTTCGTCGTCCGCATATGCGGTTCGTACCAGTGAAAGACGAAAGCCAGCAGGCCATGCAGTGTTTACATCGTACCCGTCAGGGTTTTATCGAAGAGAAAACAGCAACGTATAATCGTCTGCGAGGATTGATATCTGAATTCGGTGTCATCGCGCCACAAAGTGCTGATGCCCTGCGCCACATGGTTTCTGTGCAGAAGAGCTCTTTACCGCTTCAGGTTCAGCAATGTGTTGATGATTTGATGGAACACGTTGATCGCATTGAAGCTAACATCACTGAATATGACCGAATTTTGTCCCACATAGCCAAAACAGATCATCGCAGTCAGCGGCTGATGGAGCTAAAGGGCGTTGGTCCCACAACGGCCTGTGCACTGGTCGCCAGTATCGGTAATGCACATGATTTTAAAAATGGACGTCAACTGGCAGCCTGGCTGGGGCTGACGCCATCACAATACAGCAGCGGGGGAAAGTCGAAACTCGGCAGGATCACAAAAGCCGGTGATTCGTATCTGCGAACGCTTCTGGTTCAGGGGGCTCGTTCAGTGCTTATTGGCGCCGGGAAAAGGACTGACTCATTCAGCCGTTGGGTTTGTATGTTGGTTGAGCGCAGAGGGTACTGGCGGGCTGTTGTGGCCATCGCCGCCAAAAATGCGCGGCTGTGTTGGGCATCACTACATTACGGTGATGATTTCCGGCTGTACTCAGTCAACTAAAGCTCGAAGCTGTATAACCATCTGACCTGCAATTCGTTGATGATAAAGGGTTAGACCCCGTGAGGCCTATCTGGCTATTGTACAGGATATACGTATCCGCTTAACGAACAAGAACCTCACGCGCGTCTTTCATCAGGGCCCGAATCGATGACGATTCATCATGGCCGTTTATAGTACCGCAGTCTCTCCCCTTTATTTTTACTGAAGAGCAGACAGAAACCATAAATACCGGCTTTGACATGCCGGGGAAGTCCTTATAGTACAATAATTTTCGATATCCAAACTGACCCCTAGTAGCAGGGAAAGCTCCTCAGCAAGTAAACGCTACTCGTCCCTGTCATCAAAACTTTCTCCTGCGACAACATCACAACTCGCCGAATTATCAATGGGTAATCGCTATGATAACCATTTCACAGGTGGGTGATTTTTACTCAGTTCCAGTTCAAAAAAGTCAGATGTAGCCTTTTGCAGCTTCGCTCCCACTAGGCTTATAGGTCAAGTTTGGTGACGGCCAGATGATCACTATTTTCAATGAGGACCCCTACTAAGGCTGACCAAACAACATGACCATGAGGGAAAGCGTGTGAGTAATGAACTAGGAAGATGTTAGTTTGTCGATCGGCTGGCGCAGAATATAGTTTCAATCTTATTGTTTTTATTATCAATAAGCTAAAATCCCCCTTTCGTTTATTGTTTGTTTATTGTTTATTGTTTTTTGTGGGGGTTTATATTTTGTATTTTATTGCTCGATATAGGCTTCATTACATTTAATTCTTGGCGACATTTATGTTTCTATTTTAGCATTTATCACTACTGTGGTTGTGTAAGCCACCTTCTTTAGTGATAAATGCTGCCATTGTCTTTGTTTTTAGTCGATGAAATTGATTTATGAGTCTTTATTGGTATGGTATTCCTGTTTTCATGGTAATTGTTGATAATTATTTCAGCGCCAAAAGGTGTAAAAGATAAAAAATACTTATGCCATCCATTCATATGAATGGATTTATGTTATCTCGCCAAAGTAAACATAATGGCGAGTATTTTTTATCGTTTTTTTTCAGATGTATATCATTGATGTAACTATTATTAATAAGGATTGAGTTAATGAAATTAAATAAAATCGCGTCTGTTTTTGCTCTGGCAATGGGTATGACGGCAATGGGCGTGAGCGCCGCTGAAGTAGTTGATCAGGGCCATGGTTCTATTAAATTTACCGGCACCATCATTGATGCACCATGCTCCATTAACCCGGAAAGCAGCAACCAGGAAATTGATCTTGGCCAGATTGCAGCACATTCACTGGACAATGAAGGCCGCTCTAGCGTTCAGCCGTTCTTTATCAAACTGGAAAACTGTGTTCTGGAAGAAGGTAAAGATGCTACTGGTAAGCCACTGAAAAATAATACCATTAACATCACTTTTAACGGTGCTAAGGTTGAGGGTACTGAGCTGCTGGGTATTACTGGTTCTGCATCCGGTGCTGGTGTGGCGCTGGGTGCTGCTACCGGTGAGCAGATTAAGCTTAACACGCAGACATTTGTCCAGGATATGAGCGAAGGTAACAACACCCTAGCATTCTCGGCCTGGCTGCAGGGTATCAGCGGAGTTTCCGCAGTCCCAGGTATGTTTGACGCCATCACTGATTTCACCATGCAGTACGAATAATCGTTCAGCCTGAACTGATTAATATCCGGCGGAATCATCCGCCGGATACAGGAGTAACAGAATGCTGAACCATCCGGTTATTGCTGTTGTATTGATACGGCTTCTCAGCCTCTCAGTATTGGCCGCTCCGGCTGACCAGGGGCACGGGATTGTCAGATTAAATGGTGAAATCATGGCGTCAGCCTGCGGTATTCACACTGATGATTTGTGGCAGGAAGTGAATTTCCCCCCTGTCTCTGTTGACCAGGTATCGTCTTTTTCCGGGCAGACAACCCGGGACTTTTCACTGCGACTGATTAACTGTCGCCTTGAAAAAGAAGATGGCTCGCTCTGGCAAAGTGCGCAGGTGTATTTTGACGGTGAACCCGATTATCTGACCCGAAGTTTATTTGCCCTGCACGGTGAGGCAAAGGGGCTGGCGCTGCAGCTTACGGATGAACGGGGTGAAATTGCTCTGCCCGGACAGGCTTTCAGCGCGGTGACGTTAAACGAAGGTGATCAGAAACTGAATTATCACCTGAGGGTGATGCGTAACGGAGAAGCCCTGCAGGAAGGCTCTTGGTCGGCCAGTTTGCGCTTTATGGTGGTGTACCAGTAATTCAACTCTGCTGATTTCGGGTCATTCTTTATTTTGTTTTAACCATCTGGAGTTGGTGCGTTTATTTTCAGGGAAATTAGGTAAGTATAAAAATGAATAAATCAGGCATGTTTCAGCGCTCAGTCCTGAGTGTGTGCATTTTTATGCTTATTCAGGGTATTCCATTTTCGGTTTCTTCGGTTGATTTTAATACCGATATAATGGATGCGGAAGACCGCAGTAATATTGATTTATCCCGCTTTTCGCAGGCCGGCTATATTATGCCCGGCGAATATCAACTGAGCATGGTACTGAACGGACAGAAAATATCAGAACAACATATTGTATTCCGGGAACGTAAAACCACGGTACCTGATAAAAAAGCGGTTGTTGAAACCTGCCTGACCCGTGATCAGGTGAATATGTTGGGATTGAAGCCGGATGCGCTGGAAAAGATTGCCTTTGATAAAGACGAATTATGCGGGGATTTTTCAGCTATTGAGGGGGTGGTGCTGCGGGGAGACCTGTCCACAACCTCTCTGCATATTGCTATTCCTCAGTCCTGGTTGGAGTACCAAGATGCGAGTTGGCTGCCGCCTTCCCGCTGGGAAAACGGTATTCCGGGGTTATTGCTGGATTACAACGTCAATGCCACCCACAACCGGCCAAATAAAGGTAATCCATCCCAGAACGTCAGCGCCAGCGGGACCACGGGGGCCAATCTGGGCGCCTGGCGTCTTCGTGGAGACTGGCAGGGGAATTACAGCCACACCACCGGGCAGCCCGGCAGTCTGCGGACGTTTGACTGGAGCCGTATCTATGCCTACCGGGCACTGCCGGGGCTGATGGCCAAAATGACAGTCGGGGAAGATTACCTATCCTCAGATCTGTTTGATTCCTGGCGCTACACCGGTGCGTCACTGGTCAGCGATGAGAGCCAGTTGCCGCCGAAGCTGCGTGGCTATGCGCCGGAGGTCAGCGGCATCGCCCGCACCAATGCGAAGGTTATTATCAGCCAGCAGGGGCGTGTCATCTATGAATCCACGGTGGCGGCAGGGCCGTTTCGTATTCAGGAGCTGGGCAGCGCTACCAGCGGCACGCTGGATGTCCGGGTGGAAGAGCAGGACGGGACGGTACAGACCTTCCAGACCACCACGGCCACCATACCGTACCTGACCCGGCCGGGACAGGTGCGCTACAAACTGGCGGTCGGTCGACCGTCGGACTACTCCCATCACGTGGAAGGTCCGATGTTTGGGACCGCCGAACTCTCCTGGGGGGTCAGCAATGCCTGGTCGCTGTACGGTGGCGGGATTTTTTCCCAAGACTATAACAGCGTGGCGCTGGGTATCGGGCGGGATTTGTTCCAGTTCGGGGCGATATCGACAGATATCACCCAGTCAGTGGCCCGGTATCCGGGTGACACGACGCTGAGTGGCCGTTCCTACCGGGTCAGTTATTCCAAACGTTTTGAAGAATTTAATGGTGATGTGACCTTTGCCGGCTACCGCTTCTCGGAGCGGAATTACCTGTCGATGACTGAGTATCTGAACAGTCGCTATCACAATGGTTCCCGGGGGAACAGCAAGGAGCTGTACACCGTCACCGCGAGTAAAAGCTTCCCGGATCAACGGATATCAACCAGCCTGAGCTGGTCACACCAGACCTACTGGGACCGGGTGAATGATGACCGCTACAGTCTGTCAGCCAGCACCTATTTTGATGCCGGAGACTGGCGCAATGTGGCGCTGTCGCTCTCGGCAAGCCGCAGTGAGTACGAAGGGCGTACGGATGATGCGGTGTGGCTGAGCCTGAGTCTGCCGCTGGGCAACGGGACAGCCAGCTATAACGGTAACTGGAACAAGAACAAGAGTTTCACCCAGTCAGCCAGCTGGTATCAGCGTCTGAAGGAGGGCGACAGTTACCGTCTGAGTGCCGGTACCCGGAATAACCAGGGGGAAAGCATGACCACCCAGGCGAGTGGATTATACAGTCATTATGGCGCGATGGGGGATATCACCGCCAACGTGGGCTGGCAGCAGAATGCCTACAGCTCATTTGGCCTGTCGTTCAGTGGTGGCATGACCGCAACGGCGGAAGGGGCCGCGCTGCACGGGGCCTCTCCCCGCGGCGGCACCCGGATGCTGGTCAGCACCGATGGCATCAGCGGCGTGCCGGTGGGACGTAACGGGAAAAACAATTTCTTTGGGATTGCGGTGGAGCCTTCTGTCCCGAGTTACTACCGCGCATCCACCCGTATCGACGTTAATCGCCTGCCGGATGATGTGGAGGTCGGTGGTACGCCGGTGGCAGAAGCCGCCCTGACTGAGGGCGCAATTGGTTTTCGTCGCTTCGATGTGCTGAAAGGTAGCAAGGTGGTAGCGATTCTGGCGATGGCCGATGGCTCCCATCCTCCGTTTGGCGCCAGCGTGCGTAACGCAAAAGAACGAGAGCTGGGCATGGTGAGTGACGGGGGCCTAGCGTGGATAACCGGGGTGAACCCGGGCGAATCTCTGGGGGTGTACTGGGGGGGCAAACAGCAGTGTGTGGCCACGCTGCCATCGTCCCTGACCGGGATCAGCGGGCAGCTCCTGCTTCCGTGCCGGGCCGAGATATCCCTGTAGGAACGAAACCGTTTTTTTACAGACAGAACAAGAGTCGGACATGATGAACAAAAAAATGAAGTACGCGATGTGTTTGCTGACGACCTGCATGGTGTCTGCCAGCCTGAGCTTGCCGGCTCAGGCGGCTATCGCCCTGGATCGGACTCGGGCGATATTCCCGGGCTCCGAAAAAAGTATGGTGCTGAATATCAGCAACGACAGCCAGAAAAAACCCTACCTGGCCCAGGCTTGGCTGGAAGATGCGAAGGGTAACAAGCTGGCAGATTACCTGACGGCCACCCCGCCGCTGCAGCGAGTGGAGCCCGGTGGAAAGAGTGCCATTCGAGTGACGGCGTTGCCGTCAGTCGCTTCCCTGCCACAGGATCGGGAGAGCCTGTTCTGGTTCAGCGTGAGAGAAGTTCCACCAAAGAGCGATCGGGCTAACGTACTGCAGGTCGCCCTGCAGACCAAAATCAAACTCTTCTACCGCCCGGCCGCCATTATTCCGGAGCGTTACAGCCGCCAGGATACGGAGCTGGTACTGCATAAAACCGCAGGGGGTTATCGGGTGGAAAACCCTACACCCTATTACATGACTGTCGTCGGGGTCACCAGCGGAAAGGAATTCAGCTCTGTCGATTTTAAGCCGGTGATGGTAGCCCCGAAATCCAGCGACATGCTGCGTACCGGGCAGTTTACCCGCCTGCATCTGGTCACGCTTAACGATTTTGGTGGGCGGGCGGTGATGCCGTTCGTCTGCCAGGGTGATGTCTGTCGGGCCAGTCCGGCAGAGGCAAAAACTGACTGAGGACAAGGGGATGATCGCAGGCACGGAAAGACAAACGAATCGCAGGCTATGGCTGGTCGCCCTGGTGGCGACCCTGCCTCTTGTCGCTCTGTCCGTGAGCAGCCATACCACCCGGGAATTACCTCCGCTGATTGACGGGCTGAACGGCCGGGTGGACGTGACCGGCAGTTTGGTCAGTACCCCCTGTATCCTGATGCCGGAGTCACAGGAGCAGGAGATTTCTCTGGGCCGGACCCCGCTGTTTGACCTGAAACAGACCGGTGATGTCACGGTACCCGTGGTGGTGGCGGTGAAGCTAGATGGATGTCCCGGAGGGCGTCATGCCCTGGAGGACCGTCAGTCGATGCGTGGAGCTCTGTGGCTCTCAGGGCAGAGTGGCGTGAGAATGCGGGTTACCGGGGTGGCCGATCCTGATGACCGTCGGTTTTTTCGGGTACGCGGAGGCGCACTTGGGGTGGCACTCCGCTTGGCGGAGCAGGACGGGACGCTGTTATCTCCGGATATGACCGGGCGGGCAATACCGCTGTCACCGGGACGCAATGACCTGATGTTGCAGGCGCAGCTGTGGCGTAAAGCGCAGCCGCTGGTACCGGGAGAATGGTACTCAGTGGTCCATATTGACCTGGAGTATGAATGATGAGCAGAAAACGACAAACGCGGCGAACCGGCCCGGACTGGGTGGCCAAGGGGTTGAAGGGCCTGGTATCCGGCACGATGCTCAGCATGGCCGGCGTGATCCCGGTGATGGCCGATACCGATGTGGAATTCAGCGGGACGCTGGTCGCCGATCCCTGTCAGGTGGATGTGGACTCTGAAGATCAGACCGTCGATTTTGGGGCCATTGCGTCAAAAACCTTTATCAATCATGACCAGTCGGCACCGGAGACCTTTCACATTTTACTGAAAGACTGTGACCTGACACTGGGTGAAAAAGTCTCGGTGACGTTTTACGGTGAAAAGGATGCCACCGAGCCCGCGTTGTTTGCTGTGACGGGACAGGCTAGGGGGATCGCGCTGGCTATCACCGACAGTGAAGGCCACCCGGTGACGCCGGATGGGGCGCAGTCATGGCGGCCCCTGGCACCGGGCGACGTACAGTTAACCTGGCAGGCCCGAGTTCAGTCCACCGCCGGGAAAGCGGTGACGGAAGGGGAATTCCAGTCGGTGGTGACGTTCTCACTGCAGTATGAGTAAGTATCCGGAGGTGGATGATGAGGATCCGACAGACGCAAACGCAGGAAGATATCAGGATGCTGACCGCAGTAAAAGGGATGCGTCTGCAACCTCTGGTCGATCTCCAGGCCAGCCAGTGCCTGGGATATGAAGTTCTGGCAAAGCTGAGCACGGGGGAGGGGCATGACGATTTCTTTCAGGCCCTGAGCGCGGAGGCCCACCTGCTGTTGTTCCTGCGACAGATGGAGGCGTTACACCGGCTGAAGGGGGAGGAGAAGGGACTGTTCTTCCTGAACCTGCCGGTGCGTGTACTGAACGATGCTGCCTGTTTTCGCCGGTTGAAGCAGATCCGACTCTGCTATCGACGCAATATGGTCATTGAAGTGCAGGATCCGGCCACCCTGCTGACACTAGACCCCGCGCAGCGCGAGATGCTCCGTACTCAGATCCGGCGCCTGCGGATGTCAGGCTGGCGAGTCTGGCTGGATGACCTGACGCCGGCGGTGCAGGCCGGCCTGGCGGCGGAGACCTGGTGGTTTGACGGGGTGAAAACCGACCGGGATGAGCTACAACGACAAACCCTGCCGGCGCTGGTAAAGCAGGCGAGGCATCTGGGGCGGCAGGTTCTGGTGGAAGGTATTGAGACGGAGGCCGTCCTGCTCCGGGCCCGGGCAAGCGGAGCAGAGTGGGGACAGGGCTATTTGTGGCCGGAGCGCGAGGTGGCGTTCTGCCTCTGACGGAAAAAGGAGAGGGTAAATGCGTAAAAACAGTGAAGTATTACAACAGCAGAGCCAGCAGTGTCTGTCATTACTGGCTCATCTGCACCAGAGTGGCCTGGAGTGGAACAGCTCCCGGGAAGTGGCCGACCGTCTGGATATCAGCGTGTATCTGGCCCGTCTGCGACTGCTGAATTTACAGGCGCAGGGTCAGGTTAACAGCAGTACGCTGAATGGTGAGAGCAGTGGACGTGGAAAAACGCGCTACTGGAAGCGCTTATGCTGACGCTATCCCCGGCAGTCGACGGTTACGTGGAGGCCGGGCTCCGGGCACTGCTGGAAGATATCCGGCCACAGATCGCGGTCAGTATCCTGTCGTTCCCGGATATGCGTTATCTGCTGGCCTGGAGTTGTAATCCCGGCCTGTCTGACGGGATCACCCTGATGGTCGGAGGACAGCGGCAGCTGATGGCGCTGTCAGGGCTGCTGTGCCCGAAACAGGTGGTGTTTCTGGATAACAGTATGTCCCTGGATCAGGTTCGGAGTTACCTACGGTACCGGTTGGAATGGCTGTCGCACCGGGACCTGGGAGATGCGCCGTCGACCCGGTACAGTATCCGCTTGTCTGATGATGAGCTGGCGGTGGCCTGCCGATTATTACTGGGGTTGCCCGGCGAGCGGGGCAGTAAGCGGGACAGCCAGCTGAAACTGCGGCTGATGCAAAAAGTCGGGGCCGGAGACCGCGCCTCGTTACTGGTCCGGCTGCGGTTGCTGTTCTGGCTGGACCGGCGATATCTGTGCCAGGAGCCGGAATTCGAGAATATCCGGCGGTCGGTAGCCTGAAGGCGAAAACAGGATCCAATGAGATGAGAATGAAACGAGATATTGCTGCCGGAGTGGCATTATTGCTGACGGGAGTAACGGCCGGACAGGCGGCACTGACCGTGGACCGTTCACGTCTGGTGTTTAACGAAGGTGAGAACGCCATCAGTGTTAACGTGGCCAACCGCAGTACGCAGAATCCGTATCTGGCCCAGGCGTGGCTGGAAGATGAGCAGGAAAAAAAATTAACCGGTCCCCTGATGGTGTTGCCGCCGTTGCAGCGAGTGGAGGCTGACGGGAAGACGCAGGTGCGTGTTCAGTCGTTGCCAGAAACAGCCTCTCTGCCGAAAGACCGGGAGAGCGTGTTCTACTTCAACCTGCGTGAAATTCCGCCAAAATCGGAGAAAGCGAACGTCCTGACGCTGGCAATGCAGACCCGGATGAAGCTGTTCTATCGTCCGAAAGGGCTGAAGGTCGACCCGATGCTGGATACAGTACCGGGAACAGAGACGCTCACGCTGAGCCGTCAGGGGGGGAAATACATTCTGAATAACTCGACCCCGTACCATTTCACTTTTGTGGAAGGGCGCAGCATCGAGAAGGGAGCTGGACTGGCTGGGTTTGAGCCGGTCATGGTGGCGCCGAAAGAGACGCTGACGCTGCCCGCGGTACAGTACGGTAATACGCCGGTACTGATGTTCGTCAATGATTTTGGTGGCCAGCGACTGCTGCCCTTTAGCTGCAGTGGTAACAGCTGTAAAGCCGGGAAGGTGATTGTGCCGGCGCTGGCACAGGCGGACGGGCGGACAACCGTGGCGCCGTTCAGGGCGAAGGAGGAGTGATGGTCGCTCGCTTTCTTTTGTCCACTCTGCCTGCCTTTCTACTATTGATGATAGTACCGTCGGCATTCGTTTTCGCCGTACAGCAGGGAGATACATCAACATTGACTATTACCGGTACGGTTGTGGATGCCCCTCAATGCACGGTGAACGGCAATGGTGTGGTTACAGTGAATTTTGGTGATGACGTTGAAATCCATAAGCTGGACGGGGTCAGTTATAAAAAGACAAAGCTGGAGTACAAAATGGTCTGCACCGGGCTGGCTAAACCCAAACTGAAAGTCTCCGTAACCGGTCAGCAGGCGGGGTTTGGCTCAGGGCTGATTTATACCAACCGGACCGGGCTGGGCATTCAGTTGTATCACGACAGCACACCCCTGAATACGGGCGTGACGACAGTGGCGGCCACGCAGGTTAATTTTGATTACGACGGTCCGGGGAGTGAGCCATTGTTATATGCGGTGCCAGTGGCTCAGGACGGAACCAGGCTGACGGCGGGAGATTTTAGCGGTAACGGTACTCTGGTCATCGCCTACCAGTGACAGGAGCAGGATATGAAACGAACAGTACTGGCAGGCATTCTGGCTTCTGCTATGACCGGTCTTCCGGGTCTGGTACAGGCTGATGCCGATATTCAGTTCCGGGGAACACTGATTGAGGCACCCCCGTGTGTTATCAATGACGGAGAGATGTATACCGTGGATTTTGGTGACGTGCTGATGAGCGGGATAAACACACCGGATTACACCAGAAACTTTGAAATCAAAGTGCAATGCGCTGTTGAACAAAATCTTCGCTTCCGGATTTCTGGTACACCGGGTTATGGCATCTGGGCTGATACGACGTTTGATACCGGGGTGGATGGACTGGGTATCAGTATTTATATGAAAGGTGAAGCCTGGCCCATTGCACCAAATAAATGGTTTGAACTTATCCCCTCAATGTACAGTAAAGGTGTGGTGGTTATGAGTGCGTCCTTGGTGGCTTTATCTACTGACCTGGCAGGGGGAGC
This sequence comes from Kluyvera intermedia, assembly GCF_034424175.1. Lineage (NCBI taxonomy): Bacteria > Pseudomonadati > Pseudomonadota > Gammaproteobacteria > Enterobacterales > Enterobacteriaceae > Kluyvera > Kluyvera intermedia. The sequence goes on along the minus strand of NZ_CP139986.1, from coordinate 4,174,268 downwards.
GTTCAGGGCCGGAACCACTTTTGCCATAGACTACCCGTAATGACCGGGATGATGAGGATACAAACATGTTGATGAAAACAATGCGCTCAGCTCGCCGAAAAAGTATGGCGGTATGGGTATTGTATTGCCTGTTTATTTCCCCGGTCGTGACAGCAGCGGAGGGGGAAAACCTGGAGTTTATCGGAACGGTTATTATCCCTCCTCCGTGCTCACTGAACGATGATAAGACGATTGAGGTATCGTTTGGTGACAATATCGGGGTGAAGAAAGTGGCGAGTGGTATCTACCGGCAGCCGGTTCCGTTGAATCTGGAATGTGGAGATAGCTCACACAGCTGGCAACTGATGCTCAGCGTGTACGGAACCGATGCCGGATTTGATGCGGACAAGGCCACCGTTGTGACCACTGAGAAGCCGGACCTGGGGGTGAAATTATTTGCAGGTGGTCAGGCATTCACACTGGATAAAGCGATTAAGGTGAACGGCACAACGTTGCCGGAAATTGAGGCAGTGCTGGTTCAGCGGGATGGAGTGGAGTTGACAGAAGGAGATTTTACGGCAAAGGCCACGCTCAGGGCTTTTTATCAGTAGGATATTCGGATGAACATCATGTTAACTATTTTTCTAAAAAAACACACCTGGATTATTATTGCCCGTTTAGGAGTATTGCTGACGTCTCGTGTTAATGTATATGTATATTATGCCAACACAATAAAGATTGATGGTGAATATCGATATTTTACTGTTTTTCTGAAATCTATTGTATGTGACCAAGCAACTTATCTTAATACCATGGATGGCACTGTGCATCCATGCCTGGGGACAATAAAAGGTACGACTTCGGAGAGTAAAAACGTTACGTTATATGAAGGGTTTTATATTTCTCGAATGGTTAATGGTGTGGCGGTTAATTTGATTCATGCCCATCGTAGGACGTCTGCAATAACTTCTAATGACATAACCTGGGATAGAACATTTTCCAGTGTTCATGGTATTTACAGTGCAGGTCAACTTCTTCCTTTGCCAGAAGGCTGGATCCCAGGAGAGCGAATTTGTGTTTTAGCGGTGCTAACAGTAGTTCCATTTTTTCCACCAACTTATGGCTCGGTTATTTCCAAGGGAGATCTCAATTGTCGAGATGCTTCTCTTTCCCCACCAATACTTCCACTTGGAAGTTTTTTCTGTACACCAGAAAATGATATTAATCTGGACTTTAGGACGAGCAGTGTAGGCAATGTGGCTAACCAAGAAAGAGAGGCGAATCTGTCCGTATACTGCTCGGGAAAAATTGAAGAGTCAATGCCATAGCACCTTATGGTATTTATTTGTCAGGATTGATACCTGTTGCTTACCGGATAAAATTACTGGTCTGTATATGGGGTAAGGTGATGGCTGATTATAGTTTGTGTTTCCAGGATATTAACCGATATAGCGCTGCTGTTTTTATATTCTGTTGAGGATTATTTGGGAGCCCAGAGATGGCTTTTCCATGGACATCCGCAGCAGGCATTAAATGATGACTACAGTTGGAAGGGCCGCGACTGCTTTCCGGTAACTGTGTATTAGAAGGAGAATTAGCCCGCATGATATTGACCAGACCAGTGACGTTAATCATGGCCTGCTCCGTCATATTTCTGGTGCTGATGCTGACGGGCTGCCAGAGGAATGCCGTCAGGTCTGCAGTAACCAGTCCTGTGAAGGCCGGGATGCCCTCCGTTCCATCGAAACAGGGTATCTCTATTCCGGAGGCGCGGACTGCGATGAAGGAGGCGTCACGGTTAGAGTTGTGCAGGAAGGAGCTTGAGGCGCTGCAACGCCTGAGCGGAGCCTCTCCCCGGAAAGACTACCAGTCGCGCTTTGACACCCTGATGCTGGAGATTTCCCATTATTCCGGCCTGCGTGATGGGGCGGGAAACGATATCCGCGAGACGGTTGATGCCCTGTACCGATACCGGGTTAACCGTCTGTGTGCGGAAGTCCATCTGGCTTTACTGAACGGTCTGTCTGACCGGGGAGAGCAGGCAAAATGACGGCATATCGGCATATACCCGCTCCGGCACTGATAGCGCTCGGGGGCGCATTACTGCTCCCTCCGGCCGGCGCAGATGACGGTATTCCTGCTTTGCTGCAGTTTGCGGATTCGTGGCATCAGCAGCGGCAGAATACTTCAGCGGCGGGAGAGCCTGAAAAGCCCGCCGCGCAGGAGCAGAAAAAGGCGGATTTGCCACGTCAGATGCCCGCGGATTTATCCGTTATCCGGCGCATACAGCAGGAGGCTGACGCGCAAAAGCGTCGCCTGTCTCAGCAGAGCATCACGCTCCGGGAGCAGGCTCAGGAACTTGCTGCACTCCGACAAAAACTACGGGCAGGGGAAGAGGCCCTGGCGGCAGCGAAAGCGAAAATCAACGAACCCCGCGAGCAGACACCTGATACCCTCCGCCCACTACCGGAGTTGGGACTGTTCCGGCGGACGGTTGTGAATATCCGGGAAGCGCTGGGAGGTACACCTCAGGAGAAAGCGGCGGCCTCCCGCCTGCAGGAAGTGATGAACATGCTCCGTAGCCGCGAGAATGAACTGAAGGCGTCTGAGGAAAAGACGGTATCACAGGCTTCCGACCTGAAGGGAATAGAGCAACAGCTGCAGGCTAAAGAGGAGGAGGCGAACCAGATGGCCGTGCAGAGTCGTCTGGCAGAGGCGCGGCTGGAAACTCTCCAGTTGAGACGACCGGAAGTGCTGCGGGCAGAGGACATTACAACGGAGGAACAACGGCTGTCGTATGCGGCAGGGAGTGCACTTGGCGCGGACCTGCTGTCGGTGGTGGAAGAGCGGGAGGTGTCCGGCGTCATTCTGGAACGTGATGTTCTGTTGGCCGGGGTGACCGATGCTTTTCAGGGACAACTGGTGTTACCGGCAGTCGAGTTGGCGCAGATACTGAGTGATTCGGAACAGTCGCTGGAGCAGACCCGGGAAGCGCGGATGGCGGAAAACCGTCTCCGGGATGAGGTTTACGTCAACGCTTTCAAAAAACAGAAAGGAGTGAAGCGGTCCACGGCCGGGTTCTGGTACCGGGTGGAGTACGCTGGTGACAGCCCCATCCCGGAGGATGCGGTGGTGGATATTGTGGTGAAGGAATTGCTGACAGACGGGACGGTTGTGCAGGATATGGAGCTGACTCAGCAGGTGATGTCTCAACCCTTATCAAACTACCCACCATTATTCCGGGAGGCCATCGGACATCTGAATAATCACGGGAGTCTGACGATGGTGGTGCCGCCAGCGCTGGCTTACGGGGATGAGGGGTATCCGCCGAAGGTATTGCCGGGGGCTACGATGGTGTATGAGCTCAGAGTTAATGATGCAAATATATCTGGCTCATTCAATTAATTTTATTGCTTTAGGAAATAAGTAATGCAATATTCTAAATTAACTGTCTTCTTTATACTTTTAATTTTGAGTCCCCCTTCATTCAGTGGGGCTCCGAATGTAACTAGCGTTGAGTGGGCTTCGGAAACAAGTTTAAGGGTCACAGTGGTTAATAATAATTATATCCGAAATTATTATCACGTACTACATTCTCTGTTTAGTATTATTAGCCCTAATCAGATGAATAACAATTACCCAGACTCTTCAGGAGCAATTGCGGTAACACCAATGAAATACCTAGTTGGACACTATAATAAACACCATATGTTGAATATGCCTTATGTGGGTGGTTCTAGAATGACAGCAAAATTGGCTCTGGAACAGATGGGGACTAAAATGCCTGGCGTGTATATTATCGACGTTCCCTCTAATCTCTTGGAGTTATCGCCAAATGGATATTGTATTATCGCTGGCTTTGCATTTGGTTCAGATCCATCAAGTGGCATGTGGATAGCTGATGATTATACTGACCCTTGCAAATCAGGTGGGGCTATCGTCCCCCCCCCTCCAGCTTGGTGTGCTCCAGTAAACAATGTCTCTATTGACTTTGGTACTGTGAATCCATCAGATACGGAGACTCTTGAAAAAAGTGCATTGCTAAATATTTATTGTGCCGGTGCGGCCAGGTATATGCTGAAACTTTCGAATAATTCAGGTTCTGTTTCATTATCAAATGGCGGTGTGGCCAAAATAAAAATCGCAGGTGTTGCACCAGGTTCAATATTGTCATCAACAGCAGCAGGAACAACCAGTAAAACAATTACTGCTACCTTAGAAGGAGTCAAGGAGGGAGCTTTTCGGGGAACGTCGGTACTTCGCGTTGAAATGTTATAAGTAAGTACAGTATCTGATATTCAAAACTACTCAACGTGTAAGGGCATTGCTGAGATGCCCTTGTTATTGAATAAAAAGAGAAGGTGCAGTAAGTAGAAGGATAGTGTATTTGCTGGGCTAAATATAATGATAAAATAAAAGAGAAATAAAATGAATCGTCACAGAATGAAAATCTCCCTCAGTGTTTTTTGGTTTTTATTGTTAATTCCATTTTATTTGTCAGCTTCATATCATGGTATGACAGATGCAGAAAAGCAAACACATAAATCTGGTGCGATTCATTATTCTGACGCTCTTTCATTACTTTCCCAGACGGTTACCGGCAGTGCATCGGAGGCGGCCGCTGCTCAGCTGACTGACTGGATGAATGGCCAGGGGCAGGCCGACCTTCAGCTGAGTACGCGTTGTACGCTGTCTCAGTGGGAAATAAGCACCCGGTTGCTGTACCCCGTTCTGGAGCACGATGGCTGGATGATATTTGCTCAGGGAGGCTATTATCACCCTGATGACGCTCATCAGGCGAACGCAGGTACCGGCGTTCGCCTGTTTCAGGATACCTGGATGAGTGGCATTAACCTGTTTTTTGACCATGATTTCTCCCGGTCACATTCCCGGTTTGGCAGCGGTATTGAGTATGCCCGGGATTTTATATCGGTTTCCACCAATCTGTACCGGCGCATATCAGGCTGGCGGGACGACCGGTACCTGGCTGACTATCAGTCCAGACCGGCAAGCGGCTGGGACATTCGCACCCGCGGTTGGCTTCCCGCTTATCCTCATCTGGGCGGCAGACTGGCCGTTGAGCAATATTACGGCTCACGTGTCGCGATGCATGGCCGTCAGACCTTTCAGCATAACCCTTTAGCGTTCACCGCCGGTGTAAACTACACCCCCTTCCCTCTGATAACCGCCTCGCTTGACCAGAAAAGAGGCCCGGGCATATGGGATACACGATTCGGTATGTCCCTGAACTATATTCCGGGCACCCCTTGGCATCTGCAGATATCCCCTGACACTGTCGCACAGCAACGTTCACTGATAGGGGCACGGTATAGTTTTGTCGACCGGCACGATGAGATGGTTCTGGAATACCGTAAACAAGAACTCATCCGCCTGAGATTTCCACCGGAACTGCGCGGCGTCGGACAGACGGTGGTGTCGTTTGCCCCTGTAATTACATCAAAATACTCCATAAAGAGACTGGAGCTGGACGAGGCTGAACTGGTCCGTGCCGGAGGTGGCATTGTATCGGTATCACCGGCGCTGGTTTCCGTCCGGTTGCCTTTCTGGCGCCCGGACCCGGTTCGTCTAACCGGTGTGGCAGTGGACCAGCGGGGAAATCGCTCTGCGATGGCGGTGACTCAGATTTATACCACCCGTGCTCAGCATCAGCTGATGCTGGATGCGGATAAACAGGAAGCCCGGGCGAACGGAATGGACGCGGTGATGTTCACCGCCCGGGTATCAGACCCGTCCGGTCAGCCTCTGGCCGGTGTATCGGTCAGGTTCGGCACGAAAATCGGTCAGTTGTCTGCAGAGGAAGGGGTGACGGATACCGCCGGACAGTTTGCCGTCTGGCTGACGAGTGAACAGGCTGGAGAGGCGCAGGTAACTGCCCGGTCCGGTGGGCAGCAGGTAGTGCATTCAGGCGTCCGTTTTACTGCTGCTGAGCAGGGAGAAATATCGGTAAGCAAGCGGACTGCGCTGGCAAGCGGCGAGGACAAGGTAGGGGTTACCCTAACCCTGAAAGATGCCAGAGGTAAAGGCGTGTCGGGCAGGGATGTTAACTGGAGTACATCTCTGGGTTCGCTGTCAGTTCCGCTGAGTAAAACAGACCAGAACGGACAGGCCCGGGTGGTGTTGGTCAGCCTGACTCCCGGAGTGGGAGCTGTTTCCGCATCAACTACGTCCGGGACCTGGAATTCAGAATCGATAACATTCAGGGCCATGGATGTCACTGTGACCTCGTCGGTCTCACAGATAACGTCCAGTGGTTATGACCCGGCGTTATATACCGTCACGGTCCGTCGCGCTGACGGGACCCCCCTGAGAGGCGAGCAGGTCAGATGGGAGAGCAACCTGGGGACCCTGTCAGTATTATCTGCGGTCACTGACGGTCAGGGCCAGGCCAGTGTGCTGCTAACCAGCCGGGATACCGGAGTGGCAAAAGTCGTGGTGACGGTGGGCGAGGAAGCGCACCGGGCTCCGGACGTGACGGTGGTGGAATATCTGCGCACGTTTCTGACAGGGAGCCCGATGGCCTCCATCAATGGCAGAGACTCCGTCATTATAACGCTGACGGTGGAAGATCGCGACTGGCAGCCGCTGGTCGGCGAGAGGGTCCGGTGGACAACGACCCGGGGAACCTTGTCAGATAACGTGACCGTAACGGATAAAAGCGGGCACACCTTTGTGACGGTGGACAGTGCGGAAGCGGGAACCGCAAAAGTTACAGCGGATGTTCGCGGTAATACCCAGACCCACACCATTAACTTTGGCGCGGCGGACTGATTGTGGATGTTTTTGATGATGGAGTACAGGCTCAACCCTTTCATGTACAGGAACATGAAAGTCTTTAATGGAAGAGGAATGGTTGATGACCTCTTCAGGAGAAATAAAGTTTATGGCCGGAATTACGGTAACACTCGATTTTGATGGATACTGGCGTGAAGTCAATAAGAAATTTTTACCAGATCAGTCGGGAATATATTGTGTCTATGCCAGTACGTTTAATTCTGAAAAGAAAACGGTGTCAGTCAGGAAATTGATTTATATCGGTGAATCTGCCGATGTCTGTCAACGACTGGCAACCCATAACAAACTGGAAGACTGGAAGAAACATCTGACGTCAGGTGAAACATTATGCTATGCCGTTGCAAAAATACCTCCAGCCAGTCGGGTTCGGGTTGAGGCTGCATTGATTAATAAACTGACCCCACCCGAAAATAGCGAATATACCGGGGAGTTCCCCTACAATAAAACAACTGTGAATAGCGCGGGGAGATGTCTTTATTTACCTGAAACAGTATCAGTCGGTGGGTTGTAGCATCCTCTGAGAAATTAATTCCCCGTTTTTTTGATATCGTTCGGTCTTGATGACAACGAGTAATAAATGCAATGGAAAGAGCAAGAGGTTAATTTAACTTAATCTCTTGCTCATTTTAATTATAAATTATGCTTGTCTGATTGCGCACGTGATACAGAGTATTCTTCAATTATTGCTGCGATTTAAAAGAAAAAAAGGTATTTTAAACTGTCTATTTTGGTGAGGTTGTGAGTGGTCATAATATCGGAACTCCCTGTCCTGATCTGGTATATATTAACACTACCCGTTGAACGCATCCCCCCAAAATAGCGCAGGATCATGTGGTGAAAAACATAGTATGGTCTGTCATGATGGTCTCTATATTCATTTATAATATATGCTTGGATTATTCTTGTAATTCATAATTGATGATGATCAGATTGTTGTCTGAGACTGGTTGTTATGAATGGTTATGGCTTAAATTAATATATCTGATGTCACACTCCACACACACCAATATTATTTAAGAACCACGTGTGAGACTTGCCTAATGAATCAGAATTTGCAAAATTCATATCCTGTAGTTTAAGAAGATAGTATCTCGCTGAGTAGATTGAGATATTACATATGAGAGCAACCTCTTTTGTACTAACCCCTTTAGAACCATAATCAATGAGACACATAGCTACTGCTTTAAATGTTTCATGTTTTCTAATTGACTTAGCATCATCATCAAAAAGGTCATTCTTGCTATTAAATAATATCGAGCGAAGTGCCGTACCGGCGATTGATGCCGTCATAATATTTATTCCCGAACCAACAATGTATGCCGCTATGGTAGGTCCGGGAAAATGTGTTAGATAGTTGTATCGCCAATACGCAAGTATACAGATGATTATCCTGTTAATCATCGTTAATTAATAACTTGACTCTTCTGTATGTGTTATAATTTTTTCTAAGAAAAGTCTTGCGACCGTTAGCACAGTCAGACACTCTATCAAGGAAAACGAGATGTACTACATGCTTAACAATGAAGTTAAATTTCGTCCGGAGGATGGGGCTATATGGGTAGGCGACCTTTCTGACGAAAATGAGCCCCTGGTGCTAACCCTGACGGAACGGCGTCTTTTTCTACTATTGCTTGAAGAACAAGGGCATGTTTTAACAAGGAATGATATCTTTCACCGGGTCTGGGAATGCTGGGGTCTTGAAGGGTCAAATAATAGCCTGAATCATTTTATTTCCAGATTACGCAAAGTTTTGGATATATTTGGACTACCTGAAACAACTATTCAGACCGTACCCCGTATTGGTTTTATGTTAAGCAGTGATCTGGATATCCAACAAGTTAAATTAAAACACCCAATTCCTTCTGATAAAACTCCCCACCCATTTTTTCAATCGTATATTTCAATATGTTTTTTAATATTGTCAATTATGGCCTCTGCTATCATATATTTTTATCCTGTCAGTAGCGCATCTCACCAGAATGCTACTGAATACATAGGGGGTATTCAGCAGTGCAGCATTTACTCTCTGATTTCACCGTTAGATCTTGATAAAGCATTATTGATGCATAATGCAGCCAAATTGATTGTTGATAATAAATTATCCTGCGAACAAAAAAGTACTGTATTTTTCTATTTAGATAAAAAATCTATTTTTTATAATGGTGGGAAGATCTTTATTGCATTCTGTGCAGAAGGTAAGGATGATATTAATAATTGTATTAACATCATGGATAGAAACTGGAAAGGTATTAAGTAGATGAAAGCAAATAAAATACAATTTTTTTTAGTGGCTTTTGGAGTAATGCTTTTAGTTTGTGCTGTGTTATATAAGCTTTTTACTAGGGCTTTTTCACCTGAGTTCAGTTGTGAGTCATTCTTTCATCAAACAGAAAATGGTAGTAGTTATATTTTTGATGCCAGTTATTCATTTTATTTTTATAAAGATGGTTCAGGTATTATATCCGCAGATGGGAACGTTGAGTACAATGGTAAAAAATACATACTCAGGAGGCAGGCTTCAATACAGTTCACACCTGTAGGGAACGGCATCTGGAAATTGACAGCAGTAAATGAAACTCTTAACGCCAGTGATAATACCCCTGATGAAATTTACTCACGATATTTTTTTGACAGAGACAAACAGGCAGGTAGATACATATCTATATACAGAATAAATGATAGCCATTGGCTTATTGGTAGTCTCAAATATCCAGCATTTCTTTGTAAATCCCAACAGTAATTATCCGGCCTTCAGCCAGACAGAAAAGAAGGTTTCAGGAGAGAAAAGTCAGTACGGATCTGTGCCAAGTCATCTTCGGACATGTCTGATCTCCTCATTCAGGCCAGTGATCCCCCCCCGCTTGCAGCGTGATGTCTAACTGGCGGTATCTGGTGTCGGTCTTGTCCTCCGGTGCGGTATGTAGTGGCACAGTAAATTTGGCCACCTGATTAAAGGTGACTTTCCCTTCTTGTCGGTAATTTTACCAGCTGCCCCACACTTTCAAGATCACGCATCAGCTCCGGGATTCGCCCCGGTGAAGCACCCTGCAGAGTCATCAGCATTCTCATTACCATTCCACATGATCCTGAGAAGCTCAGCTGATTCGGCCAGTATCCTTTCAGATGTCCCACCATCTTAATTATCTGATACCTCACCAGATTATAAGCCAGCAAGACGCCCCACAGTTCCTGCTCCACAAGCTCCGGCTTTTTACTTCTCAGCATCAGCCTGCTCAGTTGCATCGTCTGTTTTATCTCCCTGTATCTCAGTTCGATCTCCCATCGATGGCTGTACAGGTCTGCCATTTCTCCCCCCGGGTAACGCATGGCATCCGTCATTGACGTCAGCAGATGACAGACCTTTCCTTTGCGCGTCACGGTCAGCAGGCGGGCTGTCATCTCATTTCCCAGACCCGGCCACTTTTTTCGTGCCTGTGGGCTGGCTTTCAGCGTGACCAGATGATCGCCTTTGCCCAGTTTTCTGACCTCTTCGTACTGCGCTCCCTTTCTGAGGGGATCATCCAGTGCCGGTGCTTTCCCGCCTGGCTCCAGGCGTTTAACAGCCCCAGTGAGTAATATCCTTTATCCATTAACGTCAGGGTGTTATCGCCGGTTTGCTCTATAAGTTGCCCGGCAAGCTCATTTTCACTGTTTTTCATCGTGCCGAAGGCCGCTGCCGTCAGCAGATGGCTGGTCAGCTCCATCTGGCAGACCATTTTGACCTGCGGGTAGAGTGCCGCCTTCCCCCGCCATGCGTATGGCGGGGGAAGGCGGCATCGTTCTCTGGTGTGTCCGGTGTGCGCCAGAACACACCATCGATAGCCAGCAGGGTCAGGCCACACCAGTTCGGGTGCGGCGTGGCGTTATGCCAGAGCTGTGCTGTTTGCGTGAACACGCGGCGGACGGCTTCGCTTCCCAGACGCTGTTGTGCCTGGATCACGGCGCTGGGCACCACGAAGGGACGGCTGCCCGACAGCATGATGTCCAGACGATTGACGATCTGATGGCGGGGGTCTTTACGTTCGAGTGCCATGCCGACAATGCACCAGACCATCATTTCCAGCGGCAGACGGCGCTTGCGCAGGGTGACGGTGCCGGATTCTTCAAGACAGCGGGAAATAAGTTCCGGGTCCAGATAGTCGCCCAGAGAAGTCAGAGGGTTATGCAGGGGATCGTAACGGGATACTAGATCAAGAGCCTGTCCAATGTGCATAAAAAAATCCGGAAACGGGTGAGCATTTCCGGATTCTTACACAGCCACTGGATCGGTCAACCGATCCTTAACTGATCGGCATTACTCACAGCGGAGGGCATTTTGCAGAGACTTAATCCTGGTTTTCAGCCAGCTCACGCAGATACTGGTAAATCTGACGGGCGGATTTCGGCGGCTTATTGCCTTCTTTCTCTTTCTTAGCGTTGCGAACCAATGAACGCAGTTGCTGACGGTCGGCGTCAGGCCACAGGTTCAGCACGTCTTCAATTGCGTCGTCGTTACCTTCAATCAGGCGGTCACGCAGCATTTCCAGTTTATGGAACAGTACAACCTGCTGGTTGTGACGGTTCTTCAGCTTGTCCAGCGCCTGGCGGAAAGGTTCCACGTCGCGCTGACGCAGCATTTTACCAATCAGCTGCAGCTGGCGGCGGCGGCCTTCCATCTTAATACGCTGCGCCAGTTCAATGGCGGCGCGCAGGTCGGCATCCAGCGGAATTTTATCCAGGGCATTTTTACCCAGGGCAACCAGTTCTGCGCCAAGCTTTTTCAGCTCTTCAGCATCACGTTTAATTTCACTCTTACTGACCCAGATAATTTCATCATCTTCGTCCTCGATATCATCACCGGGGACTTCGTCGAGCCAGTCTTCGGGCTGCTTTGTCATTTCAGGCTCCTTAAAAAAGAGGCTAATACTAACAGCTTGAACGCATACTGAGAAAGGGTTCTCTGTTAGACTTCATTTAACTTTACCTCAGATTATGGCTTAGACGATGAAAGTGATCACACAAGTTGCACAACAACGTATTGCGCTGGAAAAAGCGGTCTCCATGGCGCTAGAGCTGGCGGCCAGCAAATCAGATGGTGCGGAAGTCGCGGTTAGCAAGACCACCGGTATTGGCGTCAGCACCCGTTATGGTGAAGTCGAAAACGTCGAATTTAATAGCGATGGGGCGCTGGGGATCACCGTCTATCACCAGAATCAGAAAGGTAGCGCCTCCTCCACAGACCTCAGTCCAGATGCCATCGCACGTACCGTGCAGGCGGCGCTGGATATTGCCCGTTACACCTCGCCGGATCCGTGTGCAGGCGTGGCAGATAAAGATCTGCTGGCCTTTGATGCCCCGGATCTTGACCTGTTCCACCCGGCGGAAGTCTCCCCGGATGAAGCCATTGAAATGGCGTCCCGCGCCGAGCAGGCATCGCTGAAGGCGGATAAGCGCATCACCAATACCGAAGGCGGCAGCTTTAACAGTCACTACGGCATCAAAGTCTTCGGTAACAGCCACGGCATGCTGCAAAGCTACTGCTCAACGCGCCATTCCCTGTCCAGTTGCGTGATTGCCGAAGTGAACGGTGATATGGAACGTGACTACGCCTACACCATTGGCCGTGCGCTGAGTGACCTGCAATCGCCAGAGTGGGTGGGTGAAGAGTGCGCGCGTCGTACGCTCTCGCGTCTTGAGCCGCGTAAACTCTCCACCATGAAAGCACCGGTCATTTTTGCCAATGAAGTGGCAACGGGCCTGTTTGGTCATCTGGTCGGTGCGATTGCCGGTGGTTCGGTGTACCGGAAATCGACTTTCCTGCTGGACTCGCTGGGCGAGCAGATCCTGCCGGAATGGCTGACGATTGAAGAACATCCGCACCTGCTGAAGGGGCTGGCGTCGACGCCGTTCGATGGCGAAGGCGTGCGTACTGAGCGTCGCGATATCATCAAAGATGGCGTGCTGACCCAGTGGCTTTTGACCAACTACTCTGCACGTAAACTGGGGCTGAAAAGCACCGGTCATGCGGGTGGCATCCATAACTGGCGTATTGCCGGGCGTGGTCTAAGTTTTGAAAAGTTGCTTAAAGAGATGGGCACGGGTCTTGTCGTCACCGAACTGATGGGGCAGGGTGTGAGTGGTATCACTGGCGACTATTCGCGCGGTGCATCCGGCTTCTGGGTTGAGAACGGCGAAATTCAGTATCCGGTGAGTGAAATCACCATTGCCGGCAACCTGAAAGATATGTGGCGCAATATGGTCACGATTGCTGACGATATTGAGACACGCAGTAATATCCAATGTGGTTCTGTACTGCTTCCGGAGATGAAAATCGCTGGGCAGTAATCACGTACCGGGCGCATCCTGCTGCGCCCGTTTGCTTAAATAATAAAAAAGGAAGTGAGCAATGCGTAAAACACTGGTAGCGATGTTGGCGGTCTCCGCTTTTGCCTTCGGTTCGGCTTCAGCCTTTGCCGACTTAGGCGAAGACATGGATACGTTGGCGGAAAATCTGCAAATAGTGCAGAAAACCTCTGATGCCGGCGAGCTGAAAGATGCGCTGGGTAAAATGCGCGTCGCAGCGAGCGATGCGCAAAAAGAGACCCCACCAAAGCTGGAAAGCAAAACTGCTGACAGCGCAGAAATGAAAGATTATCGCCACGGTTTCGATATCCTGATTGGCCAGATTGATGGCGCAATCAAGCTTGCAAACGAAGGCAAAATTAAAGAAGCACAAGCTGCGGCGGAAGAGTTTAAAACCACCCGCAACACCTATCATAAGAAGTACCGCTAAGCCATATTCAGGGAAGCGTCAGCCGACGTTTCCCTCATTCCTTTCGCAAAACTCCCTCGACATCACACTTTTGACCTTCGTTTTGCCATTCGCTTTTCCTATCGTCATCCTCTGCAATCGTGACATTCATCACGCGAATATATCGATATCGTGAGATTCGTGACGAATGTGTGAGTCAGATCACCCAGCCCGTCTCCCTTTCCACTTCGAAGTGGAAAACAACTCGCTACAAACTCCACCTCCCCGGCGTTAGGTTTATCCCCAGAGACATTAGCGGGGTAACACGAGTGAATAACGGAGCGGTAACACACGACGTAGAGGAGCAGACGGCGCAGACCGAACAGCTGGCAGACAAGATGTTGCAGCAGGTGTTCGCCTTGTTACACCGTCGCGGTATCACCCCTAACGACGTGCAGGAGCAAATGTTGACGTCCCACGTTCGGGCGATGGCCCATCGGTCAATCAGCGGCGAGCCGCTACCGGAAGTGGACGCCAGCCTGTTTGAAGAGATTTCAGAAGACTCAATGAATCTGGCTCGCGACGTGGTCGCGGAATTCGGCAATCTGCCAAAAGAAGAGGCGTGGCTACTGTCCGTCCACTTCGAAGTCGCAAAAGAAAACCTGTAAGGAGCAACACATGGAACAGATCACTTTAGTTATTGGCGACCGTCTGGGTAAAGGCCAAAAAGTTGCCGCTGGCGCGGAGAAAGCCGGTGCTCGTGCAGTTGTCGTACCGGGTGTGGCCGCTGACATGAAGCTTGGTGACATGATGAAAGCGGAAAACGCCACCTTCGGCATCTCCTTCTGCGGCAGCGGTGGCGCAGGTGCAATCACGGCACAAAACAAATACGGCTACAAAGCGAAATACGGCATGCGTTCAGTGGAAGAGGGCGTTACCGCCATCAATGAAGGCTACAACGTGCTGGGCTTCGGTTTTATGGATAAAGAAGAGCTGGGCGAGCGCCTGGTTGAAGCCTGGAAGAAGAAGTACGGCGCGTGAACATGAAAGAGCAATTCACCACCACGGTGAGGGTAACGGGTAAAGGCGAAAGCAAAACACGCGCATTCGCCGATGCCCTGAACCATGTGCAGGCTGCGGTGATGAAAACATCATCGCACATATTATTGCGTATTGAGCCACAGGACGTGGCGGTGATTTATGCGCGTGAAGCGGTACGAAAAGAGGCCTTTCTGTTCTTCTTTTTGCGCCGTGAACGACGAGCGTACAGCGTGGAGCTGGACGTTACCGTCAACGTGACCGCCATTGATATCGATAAAGTGGATTTCGTCACGCCAACCTGATTTTTACCTAAGGGTTAGATTATGTTCCTGATAATTTTAATAAAATCGCTCATTATCGGCGGCCTGGTGGGCGTCGGTGTGGGCGCCGGAGCGGCACGCATGTTTCATGCGCCTACCACCCAGGGGATGGGGGCGTTTCGTACGTTGGGCGAGCTGAACTCCTGTGAAGGTGATCCAGCCTCCCACTTCTCCTTTGGCCTCGGCTTCTTCTTTAACGCCTGGGCTTCTTCCGTTGCAGCAGGGGCATTCACCCAGGACGTTGACCACCGCATTATCCCAAACTGGGGTGCCGCGGCGCTGATGATGAAAAATCGCAACGTCGGCGAGACGCTGCATGATCCGAAGAAAATGGCTATTGCCTGCGGCATCATCGGCATGATTGTGGTTGCCTTCCTTAACCTGACGGCCTCTTCCGTACCTCAGGCGTTGCAGGTCACCGCCGTTAAGGTTCTGGTTCCGGCAGCAAACCTGCTGGTGAATACCGTGATGCCGGTGATCTTCTGGCTGGCGGCAATCGACGCCGGTAAAAAATCAGGTTTCTGGGCGACTATCTTCGGCGGCGCTGCGCAGCTGATTATGGGTAACGCCGTACCGGGCCTGGTGCTGGGTATTCTGATTGGTAAGGGCGTAGAAGAAAGCGGCTGGCACCGCGTCACCAAAGTGATGATGGGTGCGATCGTTGCGCTGTTTGTCCTGAGCGCCTTCTTCCGCGGCTTCGATATGAAAATGATCGAATCCTTCCACATGACCGTGCCGAATTGGCTGGATCTGATCCACAACTCAATCAGCGGCAAATAACGGGAGCCTGACATGGAACAAAATAAAGGTTTTTGGTATGCCGACTGGTCGTTCCCGATCTTCGTGGGCCTGCTCTCTTCCGGCGTCTTTGCCGGGACACACATGTACTACCTGTATGGTATTGGCGCGTTTAACGAGGTTGCCTTTGTGGCGATGCTCAAAGCGGGGATTGATACCGGTGCTTACGGCGCAGTGGCGGCATTCGGTGCAAGCTTCCTGTTCGCTCGTATTATCGAAGGCTCGCTGGTGGGGATTCTGGACATCGGTGGTGCTATTCAAACTGGCGTGGGTTTAGGCGTTCCGGCGCTGCTGCTGGGTGCGGGCATCATGTTCCCGGTGACTAACTTTATTGCCTCGCTGATTACCGGGCTGGTGATTGGTCTGGCGATTGGCTACATCATCATTCTGGCGCGTAAGTTCACCATCAACCAAAGCGACTCGACCTACGGGGCCGACGTGATGATGGGTGCGGGTAACGCCTCAGGCCGTTTCCTTGGGCCGTTGATTATCTTAAGCGCCATGACCGCCTCGATTCCTATCGGTGTCGGTTCGCTGGTGGGTGCGCTGATTTTCTATGTCTGGCAGAAGCCGATTACCGGCGGTGCGATCCTCGGCGCGATGCTGTTGGGTTCCATCTTCCCGGTAGCGATTAGCTGATTTGTTGTTGTAGGCCTGATGGCGCTGCGCTTATCAGGCCTACACGCCCCTTTCTACAGGAGAGAAATATGTTCGATTTACTCCTGCGCCGTGCGCGCCTTGTCGACGATACCCTGACTGATATCGCCATTCAGGACGGTTCAATCGCGGCGCTGGGCGAGATTAACGCGCCCTCGCAAAATACCATCGACCTGGACGGCAACTACTACGTTAGCGCGGGTTGGATTGATTCCCACGTCCACTGCTACCCGAACTCACCGATTTACCACGACCAGCCAGACAGCGTCGGCATCGCCACCGGTGTCACCACAGTCATTGATGCAGGCAGTACGGGCGCAGACGACGTTGACGATTTCTATCAACTTACCCGGCAAGCGACCACCGATGTCTATGCGCTGCTTAATATCTCCCGCGTAGGGCTAATTGCGCAGAACGAACTGGCGAATATGGCCAACATCGATGCCGATGCGGTCAAGCAAGCGGTGCAGCGTTATCCCGATTTTATCGTCGGCCTGAAAGCGCGCATGAGCAGTAGCGTGGTGGGTGAAAACGGCATTACGCCGCTGGAACGGGCGAAAGTCATTCAGCAGGAAAATGGTGGCCTGCCGCTGATGGTGCACATTGGCAACAACCCGCCGAACCTCGACGAAATCGCCGACCTGCTGAGTTCCGGCGACATCATCACCCACTGCTATAACGGCAAACCTAACCGCATCCTGACGCCATCCGGCGAGCTGAAAAGCGCGGTGACCCGGGCATTGCAGCGCGGCGTGCGCCTTGATGTTGGTCACGGCACAGCAAGCTTTAGCTTTGAAGTGGCGCGTCGGGCGATTGCGATGGGGATTTTGCCGGACACCATTAGCTCAGATATTTACTGTCGCAACCGTATCGACGGCCCGGTGCGCTCGCTGGCGCTGGTGATGTCGAAATTCCTCGCCATCGGCATGTCGTTGCCACAGGTTATCGCCTGCGTCACCGCCAACGCCGCAGACGGGTTGCGTCTTACGCACAAAGGTCGGCTGGAAGTGGGTTATGACGCCGACCTGACGCTGTTTACCGTTGCATCAACCCCAACGCTGTTGGTGGATGCCGAAAAAGAGAGCCTTCAGGCTGACAAGATTCTGCTGCCGCTTGCCGCGATTCGCGCGGGCAAGGGCTATTTGACCGAACAAGGGAGCGCGGAAAATGCCTTCAATTTTTGAGAAGTACAATTTAAAACAAGTCATTAATACGTCAGGTCGTATGACGGCGCTGGGCGTTTCTACGCCGCGTCCGGAAGTGGTGGAAGCCGCGCTGGCGGGCATGAACCAGTATTTTGAGATGAAAGACCTGGTCAATAAAACCGGTGACTACATCGCCAAATTGCTGGACGTAGAAGGGGCAACCGTTGTCTCCTGCGCCTCGGCGGGCATTGCTCAGTCGGTGGCGGCAGTGCTGGTGAAAGACAGTGACTGGCTGCTGGAAAACCTCCACGTTACGCCTGTGGAGAATAACGAAATCGTCCTGCCGAAAGGCCATAACGTAAACTTTGGCGCACCGGTAGGTACCATGGTGGCGCTGGGTGGCGGCAAACTGGTGGAAGCGGGTTATGCCAATGAATGTTCCGCCGATCAGCTGGCGGCGGCGATTACCCCGCGCACGGCGGCGATTCTGTACATCAAATCGCACCACTGTGTGCAGAAAAGCATGCTCAGCGTTGAGCAGGCTGCGGTGGTTGCGCGTCACCATAATCTGCCGCTGATTGTTGATGCCGCAGCGGAAGAAGATCTGCAATGTTACTACCGCGTCGGCGCGGACCTGGTTATCTACAGCGGTGCGAAAGCGATTGAAGGGCCGACCAGTGGCCTGGTGATTGGCAAAACGCAGTACGTTGAGTGGGTAAAGCGCCAGTCGATGGGCATTGGCCGCGCCATGAAAGTCGGCAAGGAAGGCATCCTCGGCCTGACCTGTGCCATTGAACATTATCTGACTGCGCGCAAAGAGAGCGGCGATGAGATGGTGGCGAAAATGACCCCGTTTATTGACCAGCTCAACACGCTCAATGGCGTGACTGCCCGCGTGGTCTGGGACAGCGCCGGGCGTGACATTGCCCGTGCCGAAATCAAATTCGATGAAGCCGTGACTGGCATCGCTACCGGCGAGTTGGTTAACGCACTCAAGCAGGGCGAATACGCTATCTATTTCCGTGGCTATAAAGCCAACGAGGGCATTATTGAAGCCGACGTCCGCAGCGTTGATGCGCAGCAGTTGGAGATTGTCTCTCGTCGCATTGCTGAAGTTCTTAACAAGGAGAAAACCGCATGAAACTGACCCCGAATTTTTACCGCGATCGTGTTTGCCTGAACGTTCTGGCAGGCAGCAAGGATAACGCCCGTGACATTTACGAGGCGGCGGAAGGTCATGTGTTGGTTGGCGTGCTCTCCAAAAATTACCCGGATGTGGCCAGTGCCGTTGCCGATATGCGCGAGTATGCGCAGCTCATTGATAACGCGCTGTCCGTTGGGCTGGGCGCGGGTGATCCGAATCAATCGGCAATGGTGAGCGAGATTTCTCGTCAGGTACAGCCGCAGCACGTGAATCAGGTATTCACCGGTGTCGCCACCAGCCGTGCGTTGCTGGGGCAAAACGAGACGGTGGTGAATGGTCTGGTTTCCCCGACCGGTACCGTGGGCATGGTCAAAATCTCCACCGGCCCGCTCTCCAGCACCACGCCTGACGGCATTGTGCCGCTGGAAACCGCCATTGCGCTGCTTAAAGATATGGGCGGCAGCTCGATTAAGTACTTCCCGATGGGTGGCCTGAAGTATCGCGATGAGTTTATTGCGGTGGCGGAAGCCTGTGCGCGCCACGATTTCTGGCTGGAACCAACGGGGGGGATCGATCTGGACAATTACAGTGAGATCCTGAAAATTGCGCTGGATGCTGGAGTTAGCAAAATCATCCCCCATATCTATAGTTCTATTATTGATAAGGCCAGCGGTAATACTCGTCCGGGTGATGTGCGCCAACTGCTGGAGATGACTAAACAATTAGTGAAGTAGTGCGATTGTTCCCCCTCACCCTAACCCTCTCCCCATAGGGGAGAGGGGACCGATCGTGCAACTGGCACGTATGTTTTTCTCCCTCGCCGAGGGGAACATCTGGTCTTCTCCCTCGCCCCTTTGGGGAGAGGGCCGGGGTGAGGGGAAAAACGCGCACCAAACCACCAAGGAGCCACCATGCCCACCGCTCACCACCTGCTTGCCGCCTCACTCTCCCTGCTCGCCGCCAGCGCCATCGCACAACCGCAGTATGCCTGGGTTGGCACCTACAATCCTAACGGGCAAGGCCTGTATCGTTTTATCGTGGATGAAAAAACGGGTGAACTGCGCGACAAAATCCTGGTAGGCTCACTACCGGACGTCGCGCAACTGACCGTCTCGCACGATGGCAAAACGCTCTATGCCGCCAGTGAGGTGGACCAGGGCGTGGTGCAGGCATGGAGTATTGGCAATGATGGCGAGTTGACCAGCCTGAATCAGGTTACATCCGCAGGTGCGGGCCCGGTATTCCTTTCCCTAACGCCGAACGGTGGCCATCTGCTGGTGGCAAACTACGTGAGCGGTTCGGTCGCCGTGCTGCCGGTGAAAGGGGATGGTAGCCTCGGCGAAGCGGTAGATGTCCATCAGGATAGTGGCCCAACCGGTGCCGTGCGCCCGGAAGCTGCCGTGGAAGGCAGCTTTGCCATCAGCGGTCACAGCAGCCCGCATGCACATATGATTTCAGCCGATCCCAGCGGGCAGTTTGTCTACAGCACTGACCTCGGTCTGGACCGGATTTATCAGTATCGTATCGACAACGCCAGCGGCAAGCTGACGCCAAACGATCCGCCGTTTATCGCCGCTTCATCGGCAGGCGCCGGGCCGCGTCACTTCGTCTTTACCCCGACAGGGGACGGACTGTGGCTGGTGAACGAAGAGGCTTCTACGCTGACGTTTTATCATCTCGATAAAACCAGCGGTTTGCTGCGTGAAGGCCAAACCGTCTCCACATTGCCCGACGGTTACAAAGGCACCAGCTTTGCTTCCGGCCTGGTGCTAAGCCCCGACGGAAAGCAGCTCTATGTCGCGAACCGTCTGCATAACAGCATCGCCCACTTTAGCGTGATGGCCGATGGTCGCTTGAGCCGTCAGGACGATGTCTGGACGCGCGGCGACTACCCAAGAACGTTAACGCTGGATAATCAAGGCCATTGGCTGTACGTCATGAACCAGCGCAGTGACAATATCACCCGCTTTAGCGTCGCGCCGAAGGGCGGTAAGCTGACGTTTTCGCCGGACTATACCCCGGTTGGCAGCCCATCCCAGATGGTGATTTCTGCAAAACCCTAAGCCGTAAAATCAAGGAACCGACATGCGATTTCCCAACCAACGTTTAGCGCAACTCTTTAGCCTGCTGCAAAACGAAACGCTGCCCCAGGATGAACTGGCACAGCGGCTGTCGGTCTCAACCCGTACCGTGCGCGCCGATATCACCGCACTAAACTCGCTGTTGATCCCCTACGGCGCCCAGTTTGTCCTGACCCGCGGTAGCGGCTACCAGTTGGTCATCGACGATCCTTCGCGCTATCAGACGCTGGAAGACGCCACGCCTAAGCCGCAGGCCATTCCACGTAGCGGCCAGGATCGTATCGCGTTTTTGTTGGTGCGTTTTCTGACCTCGGCTTTTTCGGTAAAGCTTGAGGATCTCGCAGATGAGTGGTTTATCAGCCGCGCAACCTTGCAGAGCGATATGGTCGATGTGCGCGAGCGTTTTGCGCGCTATCAACTGACGCTGGAGACGCGTCCACGCCACGGCATGAAGCTATTTGGCAGTGAAGTGTCGATTCGCGCCTGTTTGACCGACCTGCTGTGGGAGCTTAGCCAGCAGGGCGCACTGAACCCGCTTATTCGCGAGGAAACCTTTGATGCCAGCGTGTTAGCGCAGTTGGAAGCCGGGTTACAGGATATCCTGACGCGCCACCAGGTGCGCTTGACCGACGCGGGCGAGCGCTTTATCTGCTTGTATGGCGCGGTGGTGACACGCCGCGTCAGTGAGGGTTTTCCGCTGGTGGATTTCCGCGCGGAAGATGTGGCGCAAAACGTTCGCGATGTGGCCCATGATGTTGCCGGTGAACTCCAGCGACTGGCGGGAAAACCATTTTCTGCGGCGGAAGAAGAGTGGCTCTGCGTACACATTGCCGCACGTCAGGTGCAGGATGTGGATCCGGGTACCATCAGCGCCGACGACGACGAAGCGCTGGTCAATTACATCCTGCGGTATATCAACCAGCAATATAACTACAACCTGCTGGAAGACGCCCAGTTGCATGCCGATCTGCTGACGCATATCAAAACCATGATCACCCGCGTGCGCTACCAGATAATGATCCCCAATCCGCTGCTCGACAACATTAAACAGCACTACCCGATGGCGTGGGATATGACGCTGGCGGCGGTATCGAGTTGGGGCAAATACACCCCGTACGCGATAAGCGAAAACGAGATCGGTTTCCTGGTGCTGCACATCGGCGTCGGCCTTGAGCGCCACTACAATATTGGCTATCAGCGTCAACCGAAGGTGCTGCTGGTCTGCGATGCGGGCAATGCAATGGCGCGAATGATAGAAGCGATTTTGCAGCGTAAATACCCGCAGGTTGAGGTTGTCTCAACGCTTTCCCAGCGTGAATATGAACAGCTGGAGGCGATAACGGAAGACTTTGTTATTTCGACCGCGCGTATTAGCGAAAAAGATAAACCCATCGTCACGATCGCGCCGTTCCCAACCGACTACCAGTTGGATCAAATTGGCAAGCTGGTGTTGGTAGACCGCACCCGTCCGTTTATGCTGAACAAGTACTTCGACGAGGCCCATTTCCGGGTGATTGATGCATCGATGGATCAGCAAACGTTGTTTGCTGAACTCTGCCAGCAGCTTGAATCGGAAGGCTTTGTTGACGCCGAATTCTATGATTCGGTGGTGGAGCGTGAAGCGATTGTCAGCACCATGCTGGGTGACGGTATCGCACTGCCGCACGCATTGGGGTTGCTGGCGAAAAAGACGGTGGTCTACACCGTTATCGCGCCCGACGGTATTGTCTGGGGCGATGAAACCGCGCACATCATCTTCTTGTTAGCGATTAGCAAAAGCGAGTATGAAGAGGCGATGGCGATCTACGATATCTTCGTCACTTTCTTGCGTGAACGCGCGATGACACGGCTTGCCGCGACGCGTAGTTTTGAGGAGTTTAAAACGATGGCGATGGAGTGCGTCAGCCGGTTTTAAACGGCTGACGCAGGAGATTACCGCAGGTGATGCACTACCTGATTGCTGCTTCCGCGCCAGATAAGCGCCGGGTCTTTTAAGTCCTGCACGAACTTGCCATCGACCAGCACGTTGATGAGGTTCACGACTTCCATCTGCGCCGCGTTCAGTTCATCCAGCTTGTAGCCCGTCCACACCCAGATATCTTTGCCAGAGCATTCGGCATGGATGCGTTGCACCAGTTTCAGGATTTCCGGCACGTTCTGCGGGTGCAGCGGGTCGCCGCCGGAAAGGGTGATCCCCTGGCGTTTGACGCGCGTATCGTTCAGATCGGCAATGATGCGGTCAGCCATCTCTTCGGTGAATGGCTGGCCGGAGTTTACGCGCCAGGTGCTCTTGTTGTAGCAGCCGGGACATTCATGAACGCAGCCGGAAACGAACAGCGTGCAGCGTGTGCCGGGGCCGTTGACGATATCGACCGGGTAATACTGGTGGTAATTCATTTTCGCTTCTCAATTAACGCCATAACTGCGTTGGCTGCACTCACTCACCCTGGTCACTTACTTATGTAAGCTCCCAGGGATTCCTTCGTTTGCCGCCTTGCTCTGACGTTAATTGCTTCGCGAAAAACGAGGGCGCAATGCGCTGTGAGCGGTTCCCTCTCCCCTGTGGGGAGAGGGTTAGGGTGAGGGGAAAATCGCGCGGAATTAACCGAGCTGCCCGTTACCCAGATGTTTCACACGGCGCTTCACTTCTTCTTGCTTACCGGCGTTGAACGGACGCGCATCCGGGCTGCCGAGGTAGCCGCACACGCGGCGGGTAACGGAGACGCGCGCCGCGTCGTGGTTACCGCATTTCGGGCAGGTGAAGCCTTTGCTGGTGCATTCAAACTCACCGGTAAAACCGCACTCGTAGCATTCATCGATTGGCGTGTTGGTCCCGTAGTACGGCACGTGCTTGTAGCTGTAATCCCACACGTCTTCCAGCGCTTTCAGGTTGTGCTGAATGTTCGGGTACTCGCCGTAGCAAATGAAACCACCGTTAGCGATTGGCGGATAGGCCGCTTCAAAATCGATTTTGTCGTACGGATTCACCTTCTTCTCCACGTCGAGGTGGAAGCTGTTGGTGTAATAGCCTTTGTCGGTCACGCCTTCTACCAGGCCAAACTCGGCGGTATCCAGACGGCAGAAACGGTCGCACAGGTTCTCGCTCGGCGTGCTGTACAGGCTGAAACCGTAGCCGGTTTCGTCTTTCCACTGGTCAACGGCATCACGCAGACGCTGAACGATGGCAACGCCTTTTTCACGCAGCATTTCGCTGTCGTACATGTGGCTGTTGCCGAACAGGGCGTTGATAGTTTCGTGGATCCCGATGTAGCCCAGTGAAATTGACGCACGGCCATTCTTGAAGATTTCAGACACATCGTCGTCGGCTTTCAGACGAACGCCGCAAGCGCCTTCCATGTAGAGGATAGGTGCGACACGGGCTTTCACGCCTTCCAGACGCGCAATGCGGGTCATCAGCGCTTTACGCGCCAGCAGCAGACGTTCGTCCAGCAGCGTCCAGAATGCGGCTTCATCGCCTTTAGCTTCCAGCGCAATACGCGGCAGGTTGAGGCTAATCACGCCGAGGTTGTTACGCCCATCATGTACCTGCTCGCCGTCCTCGTTTTCCCACACGCCGAGGAAGCTGCGGCAACCCATTGGCGTTTTGAATGAACCGGTAACCTTAACCACCTGATCGTAGTTGAGAATGTCTGGGTACATGCGCTTGCTTGCGCACTCCAGCGCCAGCTGTTTGATGTCGTAGTTGGCGTCGCCCGGCTTGTGGTTCAGACCGTCGCGAATGGCGAAGACCAGTTTCGGGAACACCGCCGTTTTACGGTTTTTACCCAGACCCGCTATGCGGTTGCGCAGAATAGACTGCTGAATCAGACGTGATTCCCAGGTGGTTCCCAGACCAAAACCAAAGGTGACGAACGGTGTCTGGCCGTTGGCGGTATGCAGCGTATTCACCTCATACTCCAGCGACTGGAAGGCGTCGTAGCACTCTTTCTCGGTGCGAGAAAGGGCATACTCTTCGGCGTTCGGGATCTGCCACTCTTCTGCGGTTTTACTGTGCTTTTTAAAGCTCTCGGTCACGAACGGTGCCAGAACTTCATCAATACGGTTAATGGTGGTGCCGCCGTAAATGTGGCTGGCTACCTGCGCGATGATCTGTGCGGTAACCGCGGTGGCAGTAGAGATAGATTTTGGCGGCTCAATTTCCGCGTTACCCATCTTAAAGCCCTGAGTCAGCATGCCTTTCAGATCGATAAGCATACAGTTGAACATCGGGAAGAATGGGGAATAGTCGAGGTCGTGGTAGTGAAGCATGCCACGCTCGTGCGCCATCACTACGTCGTGCGGCAGCAGGTGCTGACGCGCATAGTGCTTGGCCACGATACCGGCCAGCAGGTCGCGCTGGGTTGGGATGACTTTACTGTCTTTGTTGGCGTTTTCGTTCAGTAACGCTGAGTTGGTCTGCTCAACCAGACCGCGAATTTCCTGATTCAGACGGCCGCGCTTTTCGCGCTGGCTGTCGCGGTCATGGCGATATTCGATATAAGAACGAGCCAACTGCTTGTACGGCCCGGACATCAGCTGATTCTCAACGGCGGTCTGAATTTCGTTGATATCGACCTGCGGTTGGTCCTGCATTTGTTGGCTAACGATTGCTGCGACGGTGGCGCAATAGTCTGCGTCATCGACTCCCGCTGCTTTAGCTGCACGTAGAATGGCTTCTTTAATGCGCTCTGATTTGAATGGCACTTTACAGCCATCTCGTTTCATCACATGCGGTGTCATGATCACTCCATTATTTATAAGAACAGGTTATCCACAGAGGTGGGAAAAGGGCAATTGGCGTAATAGCGCCAGTCACCAATACTTTCCCTCACTCGCGGCCCAGGTTATCCACATACCCACTATCTTTTTCGTGATTCTTGTTGTTGCAATGATAGTCGATAAATACCATATGTTGGGCCGGGAAGCATTTTAAGTTCTATATGTAGTGATTTGCACCAAAGATGTTTGCGGTTTTATTGATTCAGGACAAAGTAAAAATGCAAGAGTACAGATGGCAGGCGTTGTGGAGAATGTAAATTGTGTTGCGCAATAATTGCTCAAAAATGAACTGAAAATTGCATAATCTCGACAAGCCCGGCAGCGTTGCGCCGCCGGGCCATTAACTTAGCCCTGAAGCCACCAGATAGCTTCAAACGGACGCAGCGTCATGCCGGCTGGCGTATCGTAGTTGCTCATCAGCACTTGCCCATCGGTGGAATCTGCCGGTGGTTGCCAATCCTGCGGCTCGGCGCTGAGGTTGGCGACAACCAGCAGGCTTTGTCCCTCATGTTGACGACGATAGCACCACAGCGACGGATGCTCGGGTAACAGATCCTGATAATCGCCCCAGGTCAGTACCGGCTGAGATTTTCGCAGCGTAATCAGCTGTTGATAGGCATAGAACACCGAATCCGGATCGGCCAGCGCCTGCTCGACGTTAATGTCGGCGTAGTTATCGCCAGTGCCAATCCACGGTTCACCTGCGGTGAATCCCGCGTTCGGGCTAGCATCCCACTGCATCGGGGTGCGGCTGTTATCACGCGATTTTGTCGCGAGGATCGCCAGCAACTCGTCGGGAGTCTGCCCCTGCGCTAACCGCTCGGCATACATATTGTGGCTCTCCACGTCGCGATATTGTTCGATCTTCGCGAAATGTGGGTTGGTCATGCCGATTTCTTCACCCTGGTAGATGTACGGTGTGCCCTGCATCCCGTGCAGCACCATCGCCAGCATTTTCGCCGCATGGACGCGATGTTCACCCTCGTCGCCAAAGCGCGAAACAATACGCGGCTGGTCATGGTTACACCAGAACAGCGCGTTCCACGCCCGGTTGTGCATGCCTTGCTGCCAGTGGCTGAACAGCGCTTTTAGTGCCACAAAGTCCGGGCGCGCTAACGTCCACTTCTCGCCGCCGGGGTAGTCCACTTTGAGGTGATGGAAGTTAAAGGTCATCGACAGCTCTTTGCCGTTAAGCGACGCGTACTGCTGGCAGTGATCCAGCGTGGTTGACGACATCTCGCCGACGGTCATTAGCCCGCGTGGGGTAAACACATCGCGGCTGAATTCCTGCAGGTATTCGTGAACGCGTGGGCCGTCGGTATAAAAGCGGCGACCATCGCCTTGTTGGTCATCCGGGAAGGACTGATCTTTGGAGATCAGGTTCACCACGTCGAGGCGCAGGCCGTCAACGCCACGATCGGCCCAGAACTCACAAACTTTTTTCAGCTCGTCGCGAACCGTTGGGTTTTCCCAGTTGAGATCGGCCTGCTCGGTGGCAAACAGGTGCAGATAATACTGACCACTTTCGGCGTCCCACTGCCAGGCGTTACCGCCAAACTTGGATCGCCAGTTGTTTGGTGGTGTGTCCGGCGTGCCGTCGCGCCAGATATAGAACTGGCGGTAGGGACTGTCCTTTTTGCGCGACTCTTTAAACCAGGCGTGGTGGGTTGAGGTATGGTTCAACACCATATCAAGCACGATGCGGATCCCACGTTGATGGGCCTCGGTAATCAGCTGGTCGAAGTCATCGATCGTACCGTAAGACGGGTCGATGGTGGTGTAGTCGGCAATGTCATAACCGTTATCCACCTGCGGGGAAACGTAGAACGGCGTCAGCCAGATGGCGTCAATACCGAGCTTTTGCAGGTAATCAAGGCGTGAGGTTACACCGCGCAGATCTCCCGTGCCGCTGCCGGTGGTGTCCTGAAAACTCTTTGGGTAAATCTGGTAGATGACACCGTTCTGCCACCAATGAGGAAGTGTATTCATAGAATTGTCCTTGAAGAAGGCGAAGGGGCGCAATTGCGCCCCGAACAACGATGAGATTTACATGACCGGCAGCGTGCCCATTTTCTGTTTACGCTTGTAGACCACCATGGTCAGAATGATTGGCACCACAATGGAGATGATCATCGCGATGCTGTAAACGCCCCAAAAGGTCGGTTTAATCGACAGGATGCCCGGCAGGCCGCCAACGCCGATACCATTCGCCAGCACGCCGTACAGGCCACACAGCAGACCCGCAATACCGGAGCCAATCATGGCGCACAGCATTGGGAAGCGGTACTTCAGGTTAATCCCGTACATCGCCGGTTCGGTGACGCCGAGATAGGCAGAGATCGCGGCAGGAACGGAGATTTCACGTTCTTTCGCCTTACGGCTGCAAATGATGATGCCCACAACGGCAGAAGCCTGCGCGATGTTCGACAGCGCGATCATCGGCCATACCGGGGTGCCGCCCATGCTCTGGATCATCTGCATATCAATCGCCAGCGTGGTCTGGTGTACACCGGTGATAACCAGCGGCGCATACAGGAAGCCGAACAGCGCCGCGCCAATCGGTGCGAAGCTGCCGGTCAGCAGGTGACGCACGGCGAAGGCCACACCGTCGCCAATCCAGCGGCCGAACGGGCCGATAATGGCGTGGGCGAGGAACACGGCGAGGATCAGCGAGCACACCGGCACGATAACCAGATACAGGTAGTCTGGCACGATGCGTTTCAGACGCGTTTCAATAAAGCCTAATGTCAGACCGGCCAGCAGCGCGGGGATAACTTGCGCCTGATAGCCGACTTTCTCGATGGTGAACAGACCGAAGTTCCACACTTCAGGGACCTGCTGACCCAGCATGTAGGCGTTCATTAGCTGCGGGGAAACCAGCGTCACGCCGAGCACGATACCGAGAATCGGCGTGCCGCCCATTTTCTTCACCGCAGACCAGCAGATACCGACCGGCAGATAGAAGAAGATCGCCTCACCAATTAACCATAAGAAGTCATAGGCGGTTTGCAGCGACGGGTGCATCTGCGCCAGCGTCTGGCCGTTGCTCATCGGCAGATCGCCGATAACGTTACGGAAGCCTAAGATCAAACCCCCGCTGATAAGCGCGGGCAGCAGTGGGAAGAAGATTTCCGCAAAGTGGGAAATCATCTGCTCGTGCCATTTCATATTCTGGCGCGCCGCCAGTTTTGCCTGCTCTTTATCCGCCGACTTTTGGCCGGTGGTGGCGAGAAGGGCTTCATAGTAATCGCCCACTTCGGTGCCGATAACCACCTGGAATTGCCCGGCATTGGTAAAGCAACCTTTTACCATTGGTAGCTCTTCGATGGCTTTTGGATTGGCTTTCGCCGGATCGTTTAGCACGAAGCGCAGGCGCGTGATGCAGTGGCTGACGGTGGCGATGTTATCGCGCCCGCCGACCAGTTCGATAAGTTTATCGATGTTCTGTTGTTCTATTTTTTTGCTCATTATTGGGCCTTAAAACAGAGGTGAGATCTCCCCGATACCCGCCACTTCAGATTGTCTGTTGAGCTAGCCATCTGACGGACTCAGGATCAAAACCGTAGTTATTACGCTGAACATAAGCGTACCGGGTTTACGTTTTTGGGAAAATGGGAACGTTCCCGAAACGTCGCGACGATCACATTAAAGCTGATAGTAAGCTTAGGTCAGGATCGCGGGGATCACTATCTGCAGCGGTTCGCTTTTACCGCTGATTTGGGCGATGAGCTGTTCTGCGGCGCGGCGTCCGGCCTCGGCATAACCGGGATCGACGGTGATAATTTCCGGGTGCAGGAACTTAGTCAGGGGGGTATTACCGACGCTTGCGAGCTGCACGTTGTCGATGCGCTGCTCCTGAAGATACTTGCTGGCTCCCAATGCGAGCGTGTCGGTGGCGCAAATGAGCGCGGTGGTTTCAGGGGTAATCACCTGGCGGGCAAAGTCGTAGCCTTGCTTCATCGCCAGACCCGGCAATGCGGCAACCGGCATCAGCGAGTATTGCTGACAGAAAGCCTGGTAAGCATCATGACGACGCTGACCGGTGGTGGCATCGTTTGTCGGAACCCCAAGGAAACTGATATGGAGATGGCCCTGATCGTACAGGCGCTGCATCAGTTGGGTAATGGCACCGGTATCGTCGTAGCAAACTGAGGCAAAACCGTGAGCATCCCGTGCCATCAGCACTAGCGTTGACTGCCAGTTCGCCAGCGTGTCTTCCACCACGCCGGTAAAGCCAAACAGGACAACGCCGTCAATATTACGTCGCTTAAGCATTGCCAGATGCTCGGCCACTTTCTCCGGCGAGAACTGGCTTTCCATCATAATCGGGTCGTAGCCCTGCTCGTAGAAGGCGGGCAGCATGGTTTGTACGGCAAGGTTTTCTGACAGCGAGTCCAGACGGGTGACGATAATGGCGACCACTTTATCGCTTTGCCCCCGCATAGCGCGCGCCGAGCGGGAAGGGGAGAAGCCTTGTTGTAACATGACGGCTTCTACGCGTTCACGCGTGCGGTCGCTGACCCCGCTCTCATTATTCAGTACGCGGGACACGGTTGATTTACCGACGCCGCTCAGACGAGCGATGTCTTTGATGGTCAGCCGATTTTCCATATAGTTGCCCCGCGTGAATATTTTCATTGTCAAACCTGATGGTTGACGTGCCGTTGAATTGCCCGCCGTTATTATATCGCTCTAATTGTCACACAACTTGAGATTTTCTCCGTATAATTCGCGGCGAATTATCCCTATTTCCTTACCGGAGGCGTTATGGATCCCGATCCCACCCCTCTCTCCCGCTGGAGAGTAACTTTCCGGTAAGCCAGTTTTCACTGCCTTACCGATTTGTGAGGCAGTGACATCTCATAGTATGTCCCTGCGTTAAAAATTAAGTGCCTCAAGGTACAGATTTTCTGTGCCTGCAGGACAGACTGCAGTCGCTTTTCGCGGCTGTGGGGGACGTTGTATGCTGAAAAATTTCACCCGGCAGCTGTTTGCTCAGCTTAGCCGTCACCTGCCGCACCGTTTGGTGCAGCGCGATCCGATGCCGACTCAACAAAGTGTCGTCAGCACGCCCATTCCGCCATCGCTGAGCGAACACTGCCTGAACATGGCGCAGTTAAGCGAGCAGGAATTGTGGCAGGTATTTAATACGCATCCCGAAGGGCTTAACGCGGCAGAAGTTGAGCAGGCACGGGCGGCTCACGGCGAAAACCAACTGCCCGCGCAGCAACCACAGCCGTGGTGGGTGCATTTGTGGCTGTGCTACCGCAATCCGTTCAACATCCTGCTGACCGTGCTGGCAGCGGTGTCCTACGCCACGGAAGATTTGTTCGCGGCGGGGGTTATCGTGCTGATGGTGGGGATTTCCACACTACTGAATTTCGTCCAGGAAGCGCGCTCAACCAAAGCCGCCGACACCCTGAAAGCGATGGTGAGCAACACCGCCACGGTGCTGCGCGTCATTAATGAAAAGGGCGAGAGCAGTTGGGTGGAATTGCCTATCGACCAACTGGTGCCTGGCGATATTGTTAAGCTTGCCGCCGGAGACATGATCCCCGCCGATCTGCGGGTGATTCAGGCGCGCGACCTGTTTGTCGCCCAGGCCTCGCTGACCGGTGAATCTCTGCCGGTGGAGAAGGTTGCAAAAACCCGTGAACCGCATCAAACCAACCCGCTTGAGTGCGACACCCTGTGCTTTATGGGCACCAACGTGGTGAGCGGGACTGCGCAGGCAATAGTGATTGCTACTGGGGCTAACACCTGGTTCGGCCAATTGGCGGGACGGGTGAGCGAGCAGGAGAACGAGCCGAACGCTTTCCAGAAAGGCATCAGCCGCGTCAGCATGCTGCTGATCCGCTTTATGCTGGTGATGGCGCCTATTGTGCTGGTGATTAACGGCTTCACCAAAGGAGACTGGTGGGAAGCGGCGCTGTTTGCCCTCTCTGTCGCCGTCGGCCTGACGCCGGAAATGTTGCCGATGATTGTCACCTCAACGCTGGCGCGCGGGGCGGTGAAGTTGTCGAAACAGAAAGTCATCGTCAAGCACCTCGATGCTATCCAGAACTTTGGCGCAATGGATATCCTCTGCACTGATAAAACCGGGACGCTGACCCAGGATAAAATCGTGCTGGAAAACCACACCGATGTCTCCGGTAAGGTTAGCGAGCGCGTGCTGCAAACCGCATGGCTCAACAGCCACTACCAGACCAGGCTGAAAAATCTGCTCGACACGGCGGTGCTGGAAGGCGTGGATGAAGTGGCGGCCCGCCGGCTCTCCAGCGACTGGCAGAAGGTGGATGAGATCCCGTTTGATTTCGAGCGTCGCCGCATGTCGGTGGTGGTAAGCAAAACGCCGGATGTGCATAAGCTCATTTGCAAAGGTGCACTTCAAGAGATCCTCAACGTTTGTTCTAAGGTATATCACAACGGGGAAATCGTCCCACTGGATGTCACCATGCTGCGCCGCATCAAGTGCGTGACGGATACCCTGAACCGTCAGGGGCTGCGCGTGGTGGCCGTTGCCAGCAAATTCCTCCCGGCGCGGGAAGGTGATTATCAGCGTATTGATGAGTCTGACCTGATCCTTGAAGGCTATATCGCCTTCCTCGACCCACCAAAAGAGACTACCGCACCGGCGCTGAAAGCGCTGAAAGCCAGCGGCATTACGGTGAAAATTCTCACCGGTGACAGCGAGCTGGTGGCGGCTAAAGTGTGTCACGAGGTGGGGCTGGATGCGGGTGAGGTGGTTGTCGGTAGCGACCTTGAACATTTGAGTGATGACGAACTGGCTGAGCTTGCGCGGCGCACCACGCTGTTTGCCCGCCTGACGCCAATGCATAAAGAGCGCATAGTGACCCTGCTCAAACGCGAAGGGCACGTGGTCGGCTTTATGGGCGACGGCATCAATGATGCTCCGGCGCTGCGGGCGGCGGATATTGGGATTTCCGTGGATGGCGCGGTGGATATTGCCCGTGAAGCGGCCGATATCATCCTGCTGGAAAAAAGCCTGATGGTGCTGGAACAGGGCGTGATTGAAGGGCGTCGTACCTTCTCGAACATGCTCAAGTACATCAAGATGACCGCCAGTTCTAACTTCGGGAACGTCTTTAGCGTGCTGGTGGCCAGCGCCTTCCTGCCGTTCCTGCCAATGCTACCGTTACACTTACTGATTCAGAACCTGCTGTACGATGTGTCCCAGGTGGCGCTGCCGTTTGATAACGTTGATGACGAACAGATCCAAAAACCGCAGCGCTGGAATCCGGCAGATTTGGGCCGCTTTATGGTGTTCTTCGGGCCGATAAGTTCCATATTCGACATTCTAACCTTCTGCCTGATGTGGTGGGTATTTAAGGCTAATACGCCGGAAATGCAGACGCTGTTCCAATCCGGCTGGTTTATTGAAGGGCTGCTGTCGCAGACGCTGATTGTGCATATGATCCGTACTCGCCGTATTCCGTTCGTGCAAAGCCGTGCCGCGTGGCCGCTGTTTGCCATGACGCTGTTGGTGATGGCGGCGGGTATTGCGTTACCGTTCTCGCCGTTGGCAAGCTACCTGCAATTGCAGCCATTGCCATTGAGCTACTTCCCATGGCTGGTGGCGATTCTGGTGGGTTACATGACGCTGACGCAGATGGTGAAAGGGTTCTTCACCCGTCGTTACGGCTGGCAGTAATCGGCAATGACCCCGGCGGCGCTGCGCTTGGCCGGGCTACAAAGGAGCGCGAAATCCTGGGCGACAAATATGCACGTAACCCCGGGCAACAAATATGCACGTAACCCCGGGCAACAAATATGCACGTAACCCCGGGCGACAAACATGCACGTAACCCCGGGCGACAAACATGCACGAAATTCCGGGCGACAAACATGCACGTAACCCCGGGCAACAAACATGCACGTAACCCCGGGCAACAAACATGCACGAAATCCCGGGCAACAAATATGCACGAAATCCCGGGCGACAAATATGCACGTAACCCCGGGCAACAAATATGCACGAAATCCCGGGCGACAAACATGTACGTAACCCCGGGCAACAAATATGCACGAACGTAGCCCGGCCAAGCGCAGCGCCGCCGGGGAAACCCGCCGCACAAAAACAACAAAGGCAGCCATTGGCTGCCTTTTCTTCATCCTGCTTGAAACTAGCGACGCACGGCAATCGCTTCGATTTCAATCTTCACGTCTTTTGGCAGACGCGCCACTTCGACGCAAGAACGCGCTGGGAAGGTGGCATTGTGCTCGGTGAAGAACGCTTCGTAAGTAGCGTTAACGGTCGCGAAGTCATTCAGATCTTTCACGAAAACGGTCGTTTTAACGATATCGCCCACTTTCAGGCCAGCGGCTTCAACGATAGCTTTTACGTTTTCCAGTGACTGACGAGCCTGAGCGGATACGTCATCCGCTACGCTACCGGTTTTCGGGTCGACCGGGATCTGACCGGAAGTGATAACCATGCTGCCCAGGTCAACGCCCTGAACGTATGGGCCGATGGCTGCTGGTGCCTTTTCCGTCGCAATAGTCTTGCTCATGATATCTCCAGTTGAACTGCAATAATTAGGTCTTAGCCATTATAGGGAGGCGTAATACCAATACCAACCGCAATTAGTTGGCCAGCACCACATAATGGGAAAACTCTTTTTCACAGTATTTGCATTTGAGAGCAATGTCATCGGCGCGTTTTTTCACTGCAAAGCTCGACGAAACCGGCTCAGCATGGCTGATACAGTTGCTGTTTGGGCACACCAGTACGCGCTCAATACGCTCTGGCAGGCTCGGGCGGGATTTTCCCACCACTTCATAGTTGTCGATACGGTTGACCGTCGCTTGTGGTGCGTACAGGGACAGTTGGTTAACCTGCTCGTCGGTCAGGAAGGTATTCTCAATTTTAATCAGATCTTTACGACCCATTTCACCCGACGGCAGGTTCAGGCCGATGGTGATGCGCTGGTCGGTTTCGGTCAGTTTGAACAGCGTCAGTAGCTTAAAGCCGACCTGCGCCGGGATATGGTCAATCACGGTGCCACGGTTAATGGCTTCTACCTGCAATTTGTTATCGTGTGTCATCGTCATTCCCTCCCTTACTTAAGCCAGTTCGCTATTGAGTACCAGTGCCAGTAACGCCTGGCGCGCGAAGATGCCGTTACCGGCCTGCTGGAAGTACCAGGCGTGCGGCGTTTTATCGACATCGGTGGTGATCTCATCAATACGCGGCAGCGGGTGCAGCACTTTCATGTTGTCGCGTGCGCCTTCCAGGTCTGCGGCACGCAGTACGAACTGCGCCTTCACGTTGGCGTATTCGGACGGGTCGAGGCGCTCTTTCTGCACGCGGGTCATGTACAGGATATCAACCTCTGCCATCACTTCATCAATGGCGCTGTGCAGGCTCCAGGCAATGCCTTTCTCATCGAGCATATCGAGGATGTATTGCGGCATTGCCAGCGCGTCTGGAGCGATAAAGTAGAAACGGTTGCCGTTAAACTTTGCCAGCGCCTGGGTCAGTGAATGCACGGTGCGGCCATATTTCAGGTCGCCGACCATGGCGATGTTCAGGTTTTCGAGTGTTCCTTGAGTTTCCTGAATGGTAAACAGGTCGAGCAACGTCTGGGTTGGGTGCTGGTTGGCACCGTCGCCCGCATTCAGAATCGGAATACCGCCGGAGAATTCAGTTGCCAGACGTGCTGCCCCTTCCTGCGGGTGACGCATGACGATGGCATCGACGTAGGTACTGATGACCGAAATGGTGTCAGCCAGGGTTTCTCCTTTTTTGCCAAGCGACGTGTTGGCGCTATCGGAGAAGCCGACCACGCTGGCGCCCAGGCGATGCATGGAGGTTTCAAAAGACAGACGGGTGCGCGTCGAGGCCTCGAAGAAGCAGCTGGCGATAACCTTGTGCTTCAGCAGTTCCGGCTGTGGATTCGCTTTCAGTTTAGCGGCGGTCGCCAAAACCAACTCAAGGTCTTCGCGGCTGAGATCGTTTATGGAAATGATGTGTTTTTGATACAGCGGATTAGCCATGTTTATCTCCTGACGACGGCGCAAAAAAAAAGCCCCTTAAATAAGGGGCTTTACGAATACGGATGCAACGGAAAGAAAAAACGGCAGGCCAGCGTCTGTTTTCAGACGCGGTAGGACGCGATGTCGTACACACTGAACCATATTTCCTCCTGGCAAACGGAGCGGAATTATACGCAGCTTTATCCGGCAATCAAGGGGGGAATTCACATTTCCATCAACGAAAACGATCTCATTGAATGTGTAGTTGGTTTTGTTGAATTTAAATTCAAAGGTGGTAAGTGGTGAAAAGTGTGTGCCAGACCGGCAGGTGCGGAGAGTCATGATAAAAAGTACTGGTATGGTAATGCGATTTTACGTATAACAACTTAAAATTGAAACATTGTTTTATTTGTGGAGTCATCATGATTATTGGCAACATCCATCACCTGCAGTCATGGCTGCCGGAAGAACTGCGTCAGGCGATTGTCCATCTTCAGGCCAACGTCACCGATGAGACCCCGGAAGGGAAATATGACATCGACGGTAACCGTCTGTTTTATCTCATCTCTGAAAATATGACCGAGCCGTTTGCTGAGCGCCGCGCTGAATATCACGCGCGTTATCTCGATATTCAGGTAGTCCTGAAAGGTCAGGAAGGGATGTCATTCAGCGTGTTGCCTGCGGGCAAACCCGACACCGACTGGCTGGCGGATAAAGACATCGCGTTTCTGCCGGAAGGCGAGCAGGAAAAAATGGTGGTGATGAACGAAGGTGACTTCGTGGTCTTCTATCCGGGTGAAGTACACAAACCGCTGTGCGCCGTAGGGACGCCTGCGAAAGTGCGTAAAGCGGTGATTAAACTGCTGGTTGCCTGACGATGTCGATTGCCGGATGGCGGCTGCGCCTTATCCGGCCGACGACGACTATATTTGTAGCCCGGACGAGGAGCGATAGCGCCGACTCCGGGGATTCCCGGCGTCGCTGCGCTCGGCCGGGCTATTTTTCAGCTTATTTGCTAAGCGTCGCCACCATCACCGACTTGATGGTATGCATCCGGTTTTCGGCTTGATCGAACACAACACTGGCTGCTGATTCAAAGACCTCATCGGTCACTTCCATCCCGCCGTGCATGCCGTACTCCGCCGCCATTTTCTTGCCAAGCGTTGTCTGATCGTCATGGAACGCAGGCAGGCAGTGCAGGAATTTCACCTGCGGGTTGCCGGTCAGCTTCATCATTGCGCTGTTGACCTGGTAATCGCGCAGCAGGGCAATACGTTCCGCCCACTTCTCTTTGGCTTCGCCCATCGACACCCACACATCGGTATAGATAAAGTCCGCGCCTTTCACGCCCGCGGCGATATCTTCGGTCAGCGTCACGTTGCCGCCATTTTTCTGCGCCAGCGCTTTACATTCTGCCACCAGGCTCGCTTCCGGCCAGCATGCCTGCGGTGCGACCAGACGCAGGTCAAGACCGGTCAACGCCGCTGCTTCCAGCATAGAGTTGCCCATGTTGTTACGCGCATCGCCAGCATACACCAGCGTCATTTCATTGAAGGCTTTCCCCGGCAGGTGTTCCTGCATGGTGAGCAAGTCCGCCAACAGCTGAGTAGGGTGGAATTCATCGGTTAGGCCGTTCCATACCGGGACACCTGCGTACTCCGCCAGCGTTTCAACGATCTCCTGGCCGTAACCACGATACTGAATGCCGTCATACATCCGGCCCAGCACACGAGCCGTGTCTTTAATTGATTCTTTATGGCCGATTTGGCTGCCGCTGGAACCAAGATAAGTGACGCGAGCGCCCTGATCGTAAGCGGCAACTTCGAAAGAGCATCGTGTACGGGTTGAGTCTTTTTCGAAGATGAGCGCGATGTTTTTACCGGTCAGGTTCGGCGACTCCGTGCCGTTTTTTTTATCCGCTTTTAGTTTGGTCGCGAGTTGCAGCAGTGTGGTGATTTCTGCAGGGGTAAAATCGAGTAGTTTTAAGAAGTGCTTTTTATACAGAGTAGACATTTTTTCCTCACCTGGCTAAAGCCACTTATTGAATTAAAATTCACTTTATATGTATGAATATTCATTTGCAACCCTGATAACAAATCTTTGTCGGAAAGGTGGAGGCAATGGCGGCGGTATGTGACAATAAGAGTATCAGCCACATTACGAGGAACGAATCATGGCAAACGCAGAACACCTGGAAGAACAGCGTGAAGAAACACGTCTGATCATTGAAGAACTGCTGGAAGACGGCAGCGATCCTGACGCGCTGTATACCATTGAACACCACCTTTCTGCGGACGATTTTGAAACCCTGGAAAAAGCAGCGGTTGAAGCGTTCAAGATGGGTTATGAAGTTACCGAACCAGAAGAGCTGGAAGTCGAAGAAGGCGACACAGTCATCTGCTGCGATATTCTGAGCGAATGTGCGTTGAATGCAGAGCTTATCGACGCACAGGTTGAGCAACTGATGAACCTGGCTGAGAAATTTGAAGTGGATTACGACGGTTGGGGCACCTACTTCGAAGACCCTAACGGTGAAGAAGGCGACGACGAAGACGAAGATGAAGTCGACGAAGACGACGATGGCGTGCGCCACTAAGTCATCTGATTCCCTACGGCAGCGCCCGCTGCCGTAGTTCAAGGATTGATTCATGGATTACCCGCAAATACTCTCCCCCATCTACAGCTTCCTGCACTGCAAAACGCCTGACAAATGGCTGGATGAAGCGCGCTTATCTGAAAATCTTCCTCTGCTCTTAACCGACCATCTGGTTTGTGAGCTGAAAGCGGCACAAACGGCGATGTTTCTGGTGCGTAAATATGTGGCTGGCAAAGATGGCGCACAGGCATTGCTCGATTGGCTAAAGCCATATGAAGCCTTTGCTTTCCGTGAGGGGGAAGTCCCCGATTTCGCACTGCTCAATAAGCAGATCAATAAAAGCGTGATGCCAAAGACCGACGACCCGTGGGGACTGAAGCTTATCGACAGTATGGTGCTGCTGATGAAAGAAGAGTTGCATCACTTCTGGCAAGTATGGGAAGCCATGCAGCGCCGCAATATTCCTTACGTGAAGATTACCGCCAGCCGCTACGCCAAAGGGATGCTCAAAGAGGTGCGCACCCACGAACCGTTAACGCTGATTGATAAGCTGATTTGTGGCGCGTATATCGAAGCGCGTTCCTGCGAACGTTTTGCCGCACTGGCACCGTATCTTGATGACGATCTTAGGACGTTTTACTTATCGCTGTTGCGCTCAGAGGCGCGGCAT
Organism: Kluyvera intermedia; assembly: GCF_034424175.1. Lineage (NCBI taxonomy): Bacteria > Pseudomonadati > Pseudomonadota > Gammaproteobacteria > Enterobacterales > Enterobacteriaceae > Kluyvera > Kluyvera intermedia. Next base: position 4,135,519 of record NZ_CP139986.1, on the reverse strand, counting down.
TATCAAGACTACCTGACGCTGGCGCAGCAGGTTGCAGACGATGACATTAGCGACCGCGTACGATTCTTTGGTGAAGTGGAAGCGTTGCTTATCACCACGCCGGATGACGAGTTCCGCTTCCACAGCGGAGTGCCGGTTTCTCACTTATCGGGCTTTCAATCCTTTCATAAGCCTGTTCTTTAATACGATAGGGTGAGTGGATGATGGCCGTCGTACCCGGCCACAGTATCAATTACATAAACGGCAGCGCGGTGGCCGTGCCACGTGAAATACGCGCAAAAATACCCATATCCAGCGGTTGGTCATCATTAGTGAGATCTAACTCATCAAGATCACCGATGACCGTGGTATGTTCGACTTGATAGCGAAGTAAACGTATTTTCGCCCACGGATAGGCCAACCCGAGCGTGAGGCTTGATACAACGAACAACAACAGTAGATTTAAGGCGGTGCCAACGAACGTTAACGAAGAGTGGAATCGAATACTTTTGGCGAGCATCAGGTTATTGAACGTGTAGTTGCGCAGTGCCGAGAAAGCGTAAGCCGAGGAAAGCACGATAGCGATAAAATAAAGCAAATATGACAGCGCAAATGCACCCGTATGGCCACTTAATAACCCGAAAAGACCGTATTGATCCATAAGAGACATGAACATTTTTATGATAACAATCATAAAGGGAATCAGAATGGCCATCGAAATTAAAGAGATGATAACGCACTTTGATGTTTTAATATTTACATCAAAACTATGAATGCTAAATTTAAAGTTATTCGCGAGTAATGTTATCCAGTGACGATAAATAATGCCATTAATAGCACAAAAAACGACCATGCCTACCACGACTCCGCAAATAACCCGTGCAATCAGAGAGTTGACTCCTGAAGGAGGCCCCATCAAATTGCTATAACCGATAAAGACGATAGAGAACACGACAAGGGTCACTAGCGGGATACCCACTAATACACACCATGCTCGCAGCATGGAACACTGAAACCCGAAGCGCACGTTGTTTAGCGTGGTCATTGTAGCGTGATAGCTCAGGCTTTTTACCATCATGCAGGGCATGACTAGTATCAAAACCCATGGTGTGGAAGCCATTTCACCTGCATGATCGCTCAAACTTTCGATGAAGCCGAGAATGGATATAATAACGGTAATGGCAAACCAACTGATAAAAATATCGCGACCTTTTGCGTGGTAACCAAACCGCGTGCCGTGCAGTTCCATATTTTCATAAAAATAACGGCGGCAGCGCACTAATGCCCAAGGTAAAAAGATGCCGAGAGTAATTAATGATAGGAAAGCATTAATGAGACAAATAATGAAGAAGGATGAAGCTTTTCCATGGAATTTAAGTGTGTGCACTTCCCCAGACTTATTGGTGGGTGAATGAATCATATGTAAACATCCTTGTGATCATAAAAAACGAAGGGCTCTTTATACAGGAATTTGTAATTAATAATAACTATAAAGTACGTTTTCAGAGTTGTGTTAACCGCTTGAATTGCTACTGCGGGAGTGGTATTAATTCTATGTATTGACTTGGTGAGTATAATTTAGATTAAGTATAAATTTACCATATAGATAATTTCTGGGATGCGGTGTAAGGATGGGGATGAACTGGACACATGTACTGTTGGCGGGCTATATCGGGGCGGTAATTGCTATCGTCGTTGGGGTGTTTCGCAAAAAAGGCTGGATTGGTAAAGCGGCGGGTGCCGTTATCTTTGTGGTGGCAATTATCGCCTGGAATCTGTTTGATGTGCACTATCTGATCCCGCGGGAGAGTCCTGATTTTGGCAAGACCGAAGAGCAGCAATTCGAATCGGCGATGTCTACAATGCCGACTTTCCAGGTATTGAAAGAGCAGGATCCAACATTCTGGCAGCATATTCGCGATATGTCGGCGCAGATGAAAAGGGAGGGCAAAAGTCAGCAGCAGGTGATTGATGCCATTCAGCCTCAAATCCTGCAACTGCAAATGGCGCGGCTACAGCAGGCTCCTGATGCCAACGTCATTGAGTACATGAAAATCAACCTTGAGCAGATTGCCGCAGCGAAGAAAAGCGGCGATGACGTGTGCTACCGTTTCCTGTTCCCGGCAGTTAAAGGGGGAATCAATCCGGTTAAAATTATTTCAAAAGATCTTCTTACGCGACGAACTGAAAGCGATGCACGAATGATGCGTGCCGCTTACGGGCCGGATAAACACACGGTTACACCGCAAGAGAAGCAACAGGCGCTGGCCGATATGCAAAGCCTCGGCCCGACGCTTATCCAACGCTACGGGCAGGATGTTGAAATTATGTCTGATCCGACAAAAGGCGTAGGCAAAGAAGGTATTGCTTGCGATATCGTGCAGGATTTCTGGAAGCAGATATTGGCGCTGCCGGAAGCGAATGCCGCAGGGGCTATTCGTCTGGCAGTATCGCCGGAAATGCAGTAATCAGGATGACCCCTTTGCGCGACTCAAAGGGGTTTTAGCATTCTCACTTCACAATCCACATGACCGGTGCAACCCAGCGCCTGCGAGATATGTGCAAAACCCAGACGCTCATAAAGGCGGATGGCCTCGGTCAGGAACGCGGTGGTTTCCAGGTAGCATTGCTTAAAGCCCTGCTCGCGGGCGTGATCGAGCGCGGTGAGTGCAAGCTTCTTCGCTAACCCTTGGCCACGCACACTCGGTAAAAAGTACATCTTTTGCAGCTCACAAATGTCCGGCTCGCTACAGCCTAACGGCGCCACACCACCGCCGCCAACGACTTTCCCATTTTGCTCAACCACCCAATAGGCCGAGCCTGGCTGGCTATAAACCTGGAATAGCTCGTCCAGATTGGGGTCGGCCACCGTGTAGCCCTTGTCGGCCGTCAAGCCGTATTCGGCAGAGACCTGGCGAATGACGAGGGCAATGGCAGCATTATCTTCAGCCGTGATCCGGCGAAGGGTCGCAGAAACGGGCGTAACAACACTCATAGCGAAACTCATGACATAAACGTGAAATATATGCAGTTAATAACACTGCGGGCGGGGGGAGCGCAAGCGAGGATAATTCAGGGGCGAACCCGGAGTCGGCGCAGACGCGCCTCGTCCGGGCTACATTCGTGCACCCTTGTAGCCCGGGCGAGCGCATGCGACCCCGGGACAACATAGGCACGGTTTACAGCGCAGCAATAACCGCCTGCTGTTCAATCAACTTCGCTTTGGCTTCCGCGTAACCTTCGAGCTTCTCACGCTCTTTGGCGATCACAGCTTCCGGTGCGCGTGCGACAAAGCCTTCGTTAGAGAGCTTGCTTTCGATGCGGCCAATCTCACCTTCGATTTTTGTCACTTCTTTCGCCAGACGCGCCAGCTCATCTTCTTTGTTGATGAGGCCAGCCATCGGGATCAGCAGCTCGGCGCCGTCGATGATTTTGGTCACGGAGATCGGGCCTTTATCATCAGCAGGCAGCACGGTGATGCTTTCCAGACGCGCCAGGTTCAGCAAGAAGCTGCGGTTGTCGTTCACACGACGCATCGCCGCTTCGCTGCAACCACGCAGCAACAGCTCCAACGGTTTACCCGGGGCGATGTTCATCTCCGCACGGATGTTACGAATAGCGACAATCGCTTGCTTCAGCCACTCGGTGTCCGCCAGCGCCGCTTCATCAACCTGCGATGCATCGTACTCTGGGAACGGTTGCAGCATGATGGTATCTGCGGTGTTACCGCAAATGACCTTCACACGCTGCCAGATGGTTTCGGTGATGAATGGAATGATTGGGTGCGCCAGACGCAGCAGACCTTCCAGAACGGTCACCAGCGTGTTGCGGGTGCCACGCAGTTCAGACTCTGAACCGCCGGTCATCACAGGCTTGGTCAGCTCCAGATACCAGTCGCAGAACTGGTTCCAGGTGAACTCATACAGAATGCCCGCAGCGATGTCGAAGCGGAAGTTATCCAGCGCTTCGCGGTACGCTTTGATGGTCTGGTTGAATTCTGCAAGGATCCAACGGTCTGCCAGTGACAGCGTCATCTCGCCGCCGTTGAAGCCACAATCCTGATCTTCGGTGTTCATCAGCACAAAGCGGCTGGCGTTCCACAGCTTGTTACAGAAGTTACGGTAACCTTCCAGACGTTTCATATCCCAGTTGATATCGCGACCGGTTGAGGCCAGCGCCGCCAGGGTGAAACGCAGGGCGTCGGTGCCGTGCGGCTCAATGCCGTCCGGGAACTGCTTCTCGGTGCGCTTAGCAATTTTCTCAGCCAGCTGTGGCTGCATCATGTTGCCGGTACGCTTAGCCAGCAGGTCTGGCAGAGAGATGCCGTCAACCATATCCAGTGGGTCGATAACGTTACCCTTGGATTTGGACATCTTCTGGCCTTCGTCATCACGAATCAGACCGGTCATGTAGATGGTCTTAAACGGAATCTGCGGCTTGCCGTCTTCATCTTTGATGAAGTGCATGGTCATCATGATCATGCGGGCGATCCAGAAGAAGATGATGTCGAAGCCGGAAACCATCACGCTGGTTGGGTGGAACTGACGCAGTGCGTCGGTGTTTTCCGGCCAGCCGAGAGTGGAGAAGGTCCACAGCGCGGAGGAGAACCAGGTGTCGAGAACGTCTTCGTCCTGACGCAGCGCAACGTCGGCGCCGAGGTTATTTTCCTGACGCACTTCGTCTTCGGTACGGCCAACGTAGACGTTGCCGTCGTTGTCATACCAAGCCGGGATACGGTGACCCCACCACAGCTGACGGGAGATACACCAATCCTGAATATCACGCATCCAGGAGAAGTACATGTTTTCGTACTGCTTCGGCACGAACTGAATGTCGCCGTTCTCAACCGCTTCTACCGCCGGTTTTGCCAGCACGTCGGCACGGACGTACCACTGGTCGGTTAGCATCGGTTCGATAACCACGCCGCCACGGTCGCCGTAAGGCACGGTCAAGTCGTGCGGTTTGATCTCTTCCAGCAGGCCCATCGCATCGATAGCGGCAACCACCGCTTTACGTGCGGCAAAGCGTTCCAGCTTCTGGAACTCAGCCGGGATCGCGTTGGAATAGACGTCGGACTCTTCACCTTTGGTGTCGTACACTTCCGCACTTTCGCGGATATCACCGTCGAAGGTCAGAATGTTGATCATTGGCAGGGCATGACGACGACCGACTTCATAGTCGTTAAAGTCGTGTGCCGGGGTGATCTTCACGCAGCCGGTGCCTTTTTCCATATCGGCGTGTTCATCGCCCACGATAGGAATACGGCGATCAACCAGCGGCAGCATGATAAATTTACCGATCAGATCTTTGTAACGCGGATCTTCCGGGTTAACGGCGACGCCGGTATCGCCCAGAATGGTTTCCGGACGCGTGGTGGCAACCACCAGATAATCTTTACCGTCTGCGGTTTTCGCGCCGTCGGCCAGCGGATAGCGGATGTGCCACATGGAGCCTTTCGACTCGCGGTTTTCCACTTCCAGGTCAGAGATGGCGGTGCGCAGTTTCGGGTCCCAGTTTACCAGGCGCTTGCCACGGTAAATCAGGTCTTCTTTGTACAGGCGAACAAAGACTTCTTTCACGGCATTGGAAAGGCCTTCGTCCATGGTGAAGCGCTCGCGCTCCCAGTCAACCGAGTTGCCGAGACGACGCATCTGACGGGTAATGGTGCCGCCGGATTCCGCTTTCCACTGCCAGATTTTATCGATAAAGGCATCGCGACCGTAGTCGTGGCGAGTTTTACCTTCTTCAGCGGCAATCTTACGCTCAACCACCATTTGGGTTGCGATACCCGCGTGGTCGGTACCGGCCTGCCACAGGGTATTTTTACCCTGCATGCGCTGGTAGCGGATCATGGTGTCCATGATGGTTTGCTGGAAAGCATGACCCATATGCAAACTGCCGGTGACGTTCGGCGGCGGGATCATGATGCAGAAGGACTCTTTGCTTTCGTCGCCGTTAGGCTTGAAATAGCCCTGCTTTTCCCAGTGCTCGTAAAGCGGCTGTTCGATATCTTGTGGGTTATATGTCTTTTCCATTATTTCCAGGTTGCCGTATTCAGGTTAAAACCAGCCACGCGGTAAGCTTTGTAGCGATCGCGTGCGAGTTGTTTTAGAGTTTCTTCGTAAGGGACGAAGTCTACCACTTCTGTGAAAGCGGTGGCAAAATCTGCAAAGTTTACCCGCAGACTGATCAGTATATCGCGTGGGCTGCTGTTACGTTTAGCAGGCCAGGCAATCTCAACCGGCGCACCGCCACGCGGACCTTCGCCCGCCAGATTATGCGGTACAAAGCTTTCCGGTGGACGCGTCCACAGCGCTTCATCCAGGCGCACGGCCTGCTGCTCGTCTTCACAGGCAATCAACACACGCTTGCCCGCACGCCAACGTTCTGCGGCAATTTCACACACTAGCTGCTCGACGGCGCTGAGGTCGTCGACGGTGGTGTCATTGTCCAGAATATAGAACGTTGCATTCTTCATATATGGGGCTTCTTGTAGTGGATTTAAATCTCCCCCTCACCCCGACCCTCTCCCTCAAGAAAGAGGGAGATTTGTTCCCTCGCCCCTTTGGGGAGAGGGTTAGGGTGAGGGGGTTGTGTCTTACTCTTCGCCGTTAAAACCCGCGCGATTGAGCAGGAACTGCGACAGCAGTGCCACAGGACGACCTGTAGCGCCTTTGGCCTTGCCTGAACGCCATGCGGTACCGGCGATGTCCAGGTGCGCCCAGTTGTACTTACGGGTAAAGCGCGCAAGGAAGCAGCCGGCGGTGATAGCACCACCCGGACGGCCACCGATGTTTGCCATATCCGCAAAGTTGGACTCTAACTGTTCCTGGTACTCATCGCCCAGCGGCAGACGCCATGCGCGGTCACCAGCTTGCTCGGACGCGCCAATCAGCTCATGTGCCAACGGATTGTGGTTCGACATCAGGCCGGTGATGTGATGGCCCAGCGCAATCACGCAGGCGCCGGTCAGAGTTGCGACGTCTATCACCGCTTCTGGCTCAAAGCGCTCAACGTAGGTTAACACGTCACACAGCACCAGACGGCCTTCGGCATCGGTGTTCAGGACTTCAACGGTCTGGCCAGACATGGTGGTCAGCACGTCGCCCGGACGATATGCGCGCCCGCCGGGCATGTTTTCACAGCCCGCCAGCACGCCAACAACGTTAATCGGCAGTTGCAGTTCGGCAACCATCCGCATCACGCCATAGACCGCTGCCGCACCGCACATGTCGTACTTCATCTCATCCATCCCTTCGGATGGTTTGATGGAGATACCGCCGGAGTCGAAAGTTAGGCCTTTACCCACCAGGACGATAGGACGCACATCTTCAGATGCCACACCTTTGTACTCGATGACCGACATCAGGGATTCGTTCTGTGAGCCGTCGCCGACCGCCAGATAGGAGTGCATCCCCAGCTCTTTCATCTGCTGTTCGCCGATGACGCGGGTGACGACATTTTTGCTGTAGCTGTCAGCTAACTGACGTGCCTGAGAGGCAAGATAGGCCGCGTTACAGATATTTGGCGGCATGTTGCCAAGATCTTTCGCCGCTTTGATACCAGCGGCAATCGCCAGACCGTGCTGGATTGCGCGCTCACCGCTGGTCAGTTCGCGGCGAGTTGGCACGTTGAAGACCATTTTACGCAGCGGGCGACGCGGCTCGCTTTTGTTGGTTTTAAGCTGGTCGAAGCTGTACAGCGTCTCTTTTGCGGTTTCTACCGCCTGACGTACTTTCCAGTAGTTGTTGCGGCCTTTCACGTGCAGTTCGGTCAGGAAGCAGACGGCTTCCATCGAACCGGTGTCATTCAGGGTATTAATCGTTTTCTGAATAACTTGCTTATACTGACGCTCATCAAGCTCGCGTTCTTTGCCACAGCCAATCAGCAGAATGCGCTCTGACAGGACGTTGGGTACGTGGTGCAGCAACAAAGTCTGCCCCGGTTTGCCTTCTAGTTCGCCGCGGCGCAGCAGCGCGCTGATATAGCCGTCGCTGATTTTATCGAGCTGCTCGGCAATGGGAGAGAGACGACGGGGTTCGAATACGCCCACGACGATACAGGCACTCCGCTGCTTCTCCGGGCTACCACTTTTTACACTGAACTCCATGCACTACGCTCCTGAATCTTAAAGACAACGGCGGTGGCTACGGATAGAATTGCAAGCTTACGTAACTCATTTCCGCGGTTGCGGTGACTTCGTGTTAATCTTAACGTTATTACGGTGTTGGCACGTCAGAACATTTCCTGAAACGTGAAACCGCTGAGTCATTTAATCTTAGCGATGTTTTCGACGACTCAAGAGAATAAATGACGTTTAAGCCATGAAACAAGCTATTTTCCTGCAATAAGACGGGTTTTTACGGGCGTATTTATAGTGATAATCATACGATATCTGGTGCGAGAGACGCTTAAAAGCCAGCTTGCCATCCTGTTCATCCTGCTTCTGATCTTCTTTTGTCAGAAACTGGTGAGGATCCTTGGCGCGGCGGTAGACGGCGATATCCCGACAAACCTGGTGCTTTCTTTGCTGGGACTCGGCGTGCCTGAAATGGCGCAGCTTATCCTGCCGCTGAGTCTGTTCCTGGGTCTATTGATGACGCTGGGCAAACTGTATACCGAAAGTGAAATTACGGTCATGCACGCGTGTGGCCTGAGTAAAGCCGTACTGATTAAAGCGGCGATGGTGCTGGCGTTGTTTACCGGTATCGTCGCGGCAGTGAACGTGATGTGGGCCGGGCCGTGGTCGTCTCAACATCAGGATGAAGTGCTGGCAGAAGCGAAAGCTAACCCCGGCATGGCGGCGCTGGCCCAAGGGCAGTTCCAGCAGTCTGGCGACGGTAACGCGGTGCTGTTTATCGAAGGCGTTAACGGCGCGAGCTTCCATGACGTCTTCCTGGCTCAGCTCCGTCCGAAAGGCACCGCGCGTCCTTCCGTGGTGGTGGCCGATACTGGACAGCTCTCCCAGCATAAAGATGGTTCTCAGGTGGTGACGCTAAATCAAGGTACCCGCTTTGAAGGCACCGCCATGCTGCGTGATTTCCGCATCACTGATTTCAAAAACTATCAGGCGATTATTGGTCACCAGGCGGTTGCTTCCGACCCGACCGATACCGAACAGATGAGCATGACCACGTTGTGGAATACCGATACCGACCGTGCTCGCGCAGAGCTGCACTGGCGTTTCACGCTGGTGGCAACGGTCTTTATCATGGCGCTGATGGTCGTGCCGCTGAGCGTGGTCAACCCGCGTCAGGGGCGTGTGCTGTCGATGTTGCCAGCGATGCTGCTGTATCTGGTGTTCTTCTTGCTGCAAACCTCGCTGAAGTCGAACGCGGGCAAGGGCAAAATCGACCCGGCCCTGTGGATGTGGACGGTGAACCTGGTTTACTTTGCACTGGCCGTGGCGCTGAACCTGTGGGATACCGTGCCAATGCGCCGCTTCCGCGCCCGTTTTACGCATAAAGGAGCGGTATAATGCAGCCGTTTGGTGTACTTGACCGCTATATCGGCAAGACGATATTTACCACCATCATGATGACTCTGTTCATGCTGGTGTCGTTGTCCGGCATCATCAAGTTTGTCGACCAGTTGAAAAAGGCCGGGCAGGGCAGTTATGACGCGATGGGCGCCGGTTTATATACGATTCTGAGCGCGCCAAAAGATGTGCAGATCTTCTTCCCGATGGCGGCACTGTTAGGTGCGTTGCTGGGGCTGGGGATGCTGGCTCAGCGCAGCGAACTGGTGGTAATGCAGGCTTCCGGTTTCACCCGTATGCAGGTGGCGCTGGCGGTAATGAAAACCGCCATCCCGCTGGTGTTGCTGACTATGGCAATGGGCGAGTGGGTTGCGCCGCAGGGTGAGCAGATGGCGCGTAACTACCGCGCCCAGCAGATGTATGGCGGCTCACTGCTGTCGACCCAACAGGGGATGTGGGCGAAAGACGGTCACAACTTTGTTTACATCGAGCGGGTCAAAGGCGACGAGGAGCTGGGTGGCGTAAGTATTTATGCGTTTAACGACCAACGTCGCTTACAGTCCGTACGCTATGCTGCCAGCGCGAAGTTTGATAATGAACAGAAGGTGTGGCGACTGTCGCAGGTGGACGAATCTAATCTGAGCAATCCAAAGCAGATTACGGGTTCGCAGACGGTAAGCGGGACCTGGAAAACCACGCTGACGCCGGACAAATTAGGCGTTGTTGCGCTGGATCCGGATGCGCTTTCCATCAGTGGCTTGCATAACTACGTGAAGTACCTGAAGGCCAGTGGCCAGGATCCTGGGCGCTACCAGCTGAATATGTGGAGCAAAATCTTCCAGCCGCTTTCCGTGGCGGTGATGATGCTGATGGCACTGTCGTTCATCTTCGGCCCGCTGCGTAGCGTGGCGATGGGCGTGCGTGTGGTGACGGGGATTAGCTTTGGTTTTGTGTTCTACGTGCTTGACCAGATCTTCGGGCCGCTGACGCTGGTATACGGCATTCCGCCGATTATCGGAGCATTGCTGCCGAGCGCCAGCTTCTTCCTGATAAGCCTGTGGCTGATGACGCGAAAAGCCTGATATCTCTGTAATGTAGCCCGGCTGAGCAACGCGACGCCGGGTTTTTTTACGCCTGCGGTTTGGGGAGATGTTAGCGCTGTGCCGTTCCCGGGGTCACATGCGTTCGCCCGGGCTACCCGTGCGGCTATGCCTGATGGCGCTATGCTTATCAGGCCTACGAGTTGCAAGTGTTAACCGTTTTTACGATATGGATTTGTAGGCCGGATAAGGCGTTTACGCCGCCATCCGGCAATGGTTGATGTACGACGCCTTAGCGACGTCTTCCGCCAAGCAGGCTACCCAGCATGCCGCGCACAATCTGGTTCGTCACCTGACGCACGGCACTTTTCGCCGCCGTTTGTACCAATCCATCATGCTTGCCGCCGCGCGGCCCGGTGGTGCCAAAGATAATGTCTTTCAGCCCGCCCAGCAGTCCACCATCATCGGTACTTTGCTGACCCTTAGCTGGCGGAGCATCCGCCTGACCCGCGCTGTTCTCGACGCCTTTTTGCAGCATCTCAAACGCCGACTCCCGGTCGACCTCATCCTCATACTTGCCGTACAGCGGCGAGTTATTGATAAGCCCATTACGCTCATCGTCAGTCACCGGCCCCATACGCGAGTCTGGCGCAATCACCATCGCCCGCTCAACAATCGATGGGCTGCCTTTCGCATCAAGGAAGGAGATTAACGCTTCCCCAGTGCCCAGTTCCTGAATCGCCTGTTCGGTATTGAACGCCGGATTTGCCCGCATGGTCTGCGCCGCCGTTTTCACCGCTTTCTGATCTTTAGGCGTAAAGGCGCGCAGCGCGTGCTGCACGCGGTTACCCAACTGACCCAGTACCGCATCAGGAATATCTGACGGATTTTGCGACACAAAATAGACCCCGACGCCTTTCGAACGTATCAGGCGGATCACCTGCTCGATTTTATCCAGCAGTACCTGCGGCGCATCGCTAAACAGCAGGTGCGCTTCATCAAAGAAGAACACCAGTTTCGGCTTATCCAGATCGCCCGCTTCCGGCAGTTGCTCGTACAGCTCAGAGAGCATCCACAGCAAGCTGGCGGCGTACAGCTTCGGCATCTGGTAGAGCTTTTCCGCGCTGAGGATGTTGATGATGCCTTTGCCGTTGCTATCGGTACGCATCCAGTCTTTGATATCCAGCATCGGTTCGCCAAAGAAATGTTCGGCCCCTTGCTGTTCCAGCGTCAGCAGCCCACGCTGGATGGCTCCCACCGAGGCGGTACTGATATTGCCGTACTGATTCTGGAAGGATTTTGCGTTATCGCCAATGTACTGAGTGATGGCGCGCAGGTCTTTAAAGTCCAGCAGCAGCAGACCCTGATTGTCGGCAATACGGAAGATAATATTGAGCACCCCGGACTGCACCTCGTTGAGATTAAGCAAGCGCGCCAGCAGCAGCGGCCCGAGGTCGGACACGGTGGCGCGCACCGGATGGCCTTTCTCGCCGAAGATATCCCACACCACCACCGGGTTTGCATGCGGCTCCCAGTCGGTAACGCCGATATTATTCAGCCGCGCCAGCAGCTTCTCAGAAGCCTGACCTTCTTTGGCAATACCGGTCAGATCACCTTTTACATCCGCCATAAACACCGGCACACCAATCTCCGAGAACGACTCCGCCAGCTTTTGCAGGGTGACGGTCTTACCCGTGCCCGTGGCGCCGGTAATCAGCCCGTGGCGGTTCGCCATATTGGAAAGTAAAACCAGCTGTGTGTCCTGGGTGCGTGCTATTAGCAAAGGTGTGCTCATGGGTCATCCTCCATTTTATCTGCGTCGAGTATAGGCAAAACAACGGCGTTGCGATGCAGGAAATTGTCCGGATTGCGGTGAAATATCCAGTGTGAGTACGGTGTTGCAGGCGATTTACTTATTTTTGGAAGGCGGCATCCAGATACGGATTTAACCGTCGTAACGGGCAGGGTGTGATAAACAGGGGAAGACCGGCGACAGAACGCCGCCGGATCAACATCAGAAGTCGGCTTTTAACACCACGCGATAACGGGCTTTGCCGTCACGCACGTGCTGGATAGCGTCGTTGATTTCTGACATCGGGAACAGCTCGGTAATCGGTGTGACCTTGCTGCGACCGGCAAACTTCATCAGCTTGCGCAGTTCAGATGGGTTGCCCGTCGCCGAACCGGAGATGCTGCGGTCGCCGCCAATCAGCGTAAAGGCCGGCACTGGAAGCGGGGTGAGCACCGCCCCAACCGTATGGAAGTTGCCGCCCGAAGCCAGCGCTTCGAAGTATGGCTGCCAGTTCAGGTCGACGTTCACGGTGTTGATGATAAGGTCAAACTGACCCGCCAGCTCCTTCAGCGCTTCCGGTGAACGGCTGTTCACCACGTGGTCCGCGCCCATCGCCCGCACTTCCTGCTCTTTGGACGTGTTAGAACTAAAGGCCGTCACTTCCGCCCCCATCGCCCGCAACAGCTTAATGGCGATATGCCCCAGCCCACCAATCCCAATCACCCCCACGCGGCTGGTGGCGGTCACATGATGCATCAGCAGCGGTTTAAACACGGTGATGCCACCGCAGAGCATTGGGCCTGCGGTTTCGATATCGATGCTGTCCGGCAGCGGAATAACCCATTGCCAGTCAGCGCGTAGCTTATCGGCAAAGCCGCCGTGGTTCAGGATGGTCGCCACCGACCCACCAGAACAGTTAACCTGGTTGCCGTCGATACAGGCATCGCAGTGACCGCAGCTTCGCGCCGTCCAGCCAATGCCCACGCGCTGACCAATCTTCAGGCCCTTACTCTGCGCAGCGCTACCCAGCGCCACCACGTGGCCAATCACCTCATGGCCCGCAACCAGCGGATACTGCGACATGCCCCATTCGTTGTCGATCATCGACAGGTCAGAGTGGCAGATCCCGCAGTAATCCACCTTCACCTCAACGTCTTCCGGCAGCAGTTCACCGGCATCGTATTCCCAGACTTCCAGTTCCGCTCCGGCATTCTTGGCGGCGTAGCTTTTTATAATGGACATCGTGATTCTCTTTGGTGTGGTGTTGAACTGAGAGTGTAGAGCATGTGGGGAGGGGGCGCTTGGCGGAACGGGGGATTATGGGCGGTAGGAAAAATGTGACTGAGGCAGAAGAGTGCTGTTTTTTTCGGCACTTAGCGTGATAAGTGCAAGCTGGTACTTGCATGATGGCGTGCGGTAGGTATAATCCACAACGTTTTCCGCGTACCTCTTCAGTGCCGAAGTGGCGAAATCGGTAGACGCAGTTGATTCAAAATCAACCGTAGAAATACGTGCCGGTTCGAGTCCGGCCTTCGGCACCATTAGTACTTCCAAGACCATCCGAGAAAGTCCAATTCTCCCTTAAAAATCAATGCTTGTAGCGATTTTTACGTCCTGAGTCGTCCGAGGTTGTCCGTTGAAATCCGGATGTCATTGGGGGCATAATTGGGGGCATCTTAACTTCGATTAGAAATATGCCCCCAAATGAAGCTCAACGCCAGACAGGTCGAGACCGCAAAGCCAAAAGACAAACCTACAAAATGGCCGATGGCGGCGGTTTGTATCTCGAGGTTTCGGCTAAGAGGTCTAAATACTGGCGTATGAAATACAGACGCCCCTCAGACAAAAAAGAGGATCGCCTCACGTTTGGTGTTTGGCCTACTGTGACGCTTGCTCAGGCAAGAGCAAAGCGCGACGAAGCTAAAAAACTGTTAGTGCAGGGCATCGACCCAAAAGCCGAACAGAAAGAAGCTCAGGCCGAGAACTCGGGGGCATACACTTTTGAAACCATAGCTCGTGAATGGCATGCAAGTAACAAGCGCTGGAGCGAAGACCATCGGTCGCGCGTTCTTCGCTATCTTGAGCTTTATATTTTCCCTTATATCGGTTCATCCGACATTCGCCAACTCAAAACCAGTCACCTGTTAGCCCCGATCAAAAAAGTTGATGCCAGTGGTAAACACGACGTCGCTCAGCGCCTTCAACAGCGCGTAACAGCAGAACGATTACATTGACTCTAATCCAGCAAGTGACATGGCCGGTGCGTTATCGACTACCAAAGCGCGACACTATCCCGCTTTACCCTCTAGCCGGTTCCCTGAGTTTCTAGCTCGTCTTGCGGCATATCGTGGCCGTGTAATGACACGGATCGCCTTACTCACTTTTGTACGTTCCAGTGAGTTACGTTTCGCGCGATGGTTGTTTAAGTATCCCGGTAAAACGAACCATTCACTTTTAGAGATCTTCCGACATACTGATTATGTCCCCTGAGGAGATCGCTATGCGTAAGATCCGATTCACCGAGCACCAGATCATCGCCGTCCTGAAGTCCGTCGAAGCCGGACGAACTGTCAAAGATGTCTGCCGTGAGGCCGCAATATCTGAAGCCAGTTACTACAACTGGAAGGCGAAATATGGCGGGATGGAAGCGGCTGATATTAAAAAAATCAAAGACCCTGAAGATGAGAACCGACGCCTCAAACAGATGTTTGCTGACCTGAGTCTGGAAAATCGAGCGTTAAAAGACGTCATCGAAAAAAAGCTTTAAAACCAGCGATAAAGCGTGAACTCGTCCGCTATCTGGCGGCGCAATTTGCCATGAGTTTACGCCAGGCCTGCAGGACGTTATCGCTGAGCAGGACGGTGTATTTTTATCAGCCCGCTACCCGGCGTGATGAATCGGTGATCCATGCGCTGACTGAACTGGCAGAACGCTATCCGCGCTACGGTTTTAAGAAGCTGTTCCAGCTGCTGCGAAGGCAGGGCAATACCTGGAACCATAAACGCGTTCACCGGATTTACTGCCTGCTGAAACTGAATTTTCGTCGTAAGGTTAAACAACGTCTGCCGGTGCGCAACCCGACCCCGCTGGCAACACCGCAAGCGTTAAACCAGAGCTGGTCGATTGATTTTATGCACGATGCACTCGTCTGCGGCAGACGCTTTCGAACCTTCAACGTGGTGGATGATTTTAACCGTGAGGTGCTGGCGATAGAAATCGACCTGAATATTCCAGCTCAGCGTGTCGTCCGGGTAATGGACAGGATAGTCGCAAACCGCGGATATCCTCTGAAGATGCGGATGGAAAACGGGCCAGAACTGGTCTCACTGGCACTGGCGCAGTGGACGGAAGAACACGGGGTGATGCTGGACTTTATCAAACCGGGTAAGCCGACCCAGAATGCCTTTATCGAACGGTTTAACAGGACGTACCGGACAGAAATACTGGATTTTTACCTGTTCAGAACGCTGAACGAAGCACGGGAAATCACAGAGCGCTGGCTGAATGAATACAACAGGGAGCGGCCCCATGAATCCCTGAATAACCTGACACCGGAAGAATACCGGCTGATGGCTGAGAAACCGGAAATCTCAAAAAGCGTGTGGAGCTAAAGCTGGGATACTTACAGGATGAGTTCGACTTCGATAATTCTCTTTGGCGTATACCTGCAAAGCGAGAAGAAATTAAAGGTGTGCGTTACTCGTATCGTGGCATGAAGATGAAAGAGGAACATATCGTTCCTCTTAGCCGGCAGGCGATGGTTTTGTTAGAGCAACTCAAGCAGATTAGTGGCGATAAAGAGTTGTTGTTCCCGGGGGATCATGATGCAACTAAGGTCATGAGTGAAAACACGGTTAACGGTGCATTGCGTGCGATGGGCTATGACACTAAAACCGAAGTTTGCGGGCATGGATTTAGAACAATGGCGCGTGGGTCTTTAGGCGAGTCTGGATTATGGAGCGATGACGCGATAGAGCGCCAATTAAGCCACTCTGAGAGTAATAATGTGCGTGCGCCTTATATCCATACATCTGAGCATTTGGATGAACGTCTATTGATGGTTCAATGGTGGGCTGACTATCTAGATGTTAATCGAGAAAAAATGGTTTCGCCTTTTGATTTTAAAGTGCACTGATATTGAAAGTTGCGCCTCAATTGAGAGGCGCAATTGACCATATCAAATGGCTAAATAAAGCCATTGAGAAATGTTACCATTTTACTTATCGTTGTTGATTTAGCCAAATTATCTTGATTGAGTATTTTAGATTGACTAATAATCACGTTAACCGAACCTCCTGGCTTCTTCCTTTACCCCATAAGAGATAATGTAGCTTTATACATTTTAGCCGTCTCAGCAATTTTACGTTGCTCATTATCACTATTGAGTCCCCATTCATGCAATCTTTGGATTGTTTCTTTTGCGGAACTAAATAGCTCATCGTCACCTATACATTCGCATAGGACATCTTCAAGAGTTCCCTTCCCAGTATCTCTGTTACACCATATTATAGCTGCTACTTCACCATTCTGTGTATATATTGATAAAGGTTCCTCAGGATAAGCTTCCCAATTTTCTGTTAGCCATGAAGATGTACCAATGAGAGAAAAGTCGGTGTAAATCTCATTAAGTATCGTTTCTTTGCTATTATGGTCTGCGTCATAAATGAATATATACTTATGACTAGAAATAATACCGCGATCACTCACATTGAACGTACTGCTATTCGCAGTCATTACCCAGAGGTTTTTAATAAACCCATTTATTTTATCGCCTCTGTTCTTTCCACCAGAGTTGAATACACTGACATAAGTATCATCAATAGTAAAAATTCTATCTGGGAGGAAGAATTTATGAGCCATTTCAAGGCTTAAATCCAATTGTGCATGATTTTCAAGGGCTTTTTGATACATGCTATTATAGGGCGAAGGCAGTTCATTGAATTTTCCATTGAATTCTTGGGCATTAAAGAATTTACTCAATACCAAACAAATTAGCGCGACGTCATGTGGGCCTTCACAAAAAATTAATGTTGATTTGATGTTTTCCATTATCGTGCATCCCTCAAATCAACGTTTCCTGCTTCAACTAAAGTACGGAATGTATCACCATCGAAATTCTTATTAGTAATTTTACCATCATTATTTACTAATGCATGGCAAGCTAGATCTTCTGATTTTATCTTTTCATTTAAGGTAAATGCATCAATGCATTCTTTACTATGACTTGTTATGAATACCTGGACGTTGAAGTTTTTAGCAAGTTTATAAATAAAAGAAGAAAAATCAGAAATTAGAGAGTGATGTAGGGCATTTTCGAACTCATCGATAAGAACAACACCATTACTGGCACTTGAAAATATAAGAGACATGAAAAATATTCTCTGCAACCCTTCACCATAAGATGAAATGTCGACGCCTTCATCAAATTTTTCATCGTCAACAATGAAACGCTGTCTTTCATCAGTAAGCCGTATATCTCTCAGCGTAGGAAGAATCGATGCTTTCAAGAAATCTATAAGTAGCGGCAATGACTTAGACTGAACACTTTTGTGGTAGTATTGAGCATAATGATGAGGTTCATTCAAGAAAAATGGACTACTGAATGCGACAGGACATACCAATTTTATATAGTCTGCTATTGTCTCACGTTCGCGGCCTTTGTAAGTTCGATTCAACGAGGTCTGGCTATAGTTAGAAAATGTAGTATCGATCTCTATAGTTGATAAATATTTTGTTTTATCGATAGAATTGTCTGACTCTTCGATAGTTTTTAAACTTAATGAACAGTTATGATTATCAAATACGCCTGAAATAAGTACAGGATTATTCAATTGTTCAATCATCCACGTCGGGTCTAAATGCTCAGCTGAGACTTTCCCACGGCGACGCATTACTTCTATTAGTCCATTTAAATCATTTTGTTTAATTAGAAGATAAATTGCTTCTAATAACGATGTCTTACCGGTATTGTTTAATCCGGCAAATATATTAATTAAGGATAGACCTTTAATTTGCATACCTACTAATTGGCGGTAGTTTATTATATGTAATTCTTCAAAGTGATGTTTTATTCTATCGTAATAAACGTTTGTTTGTGATACACCAGTCAGGCTGATACTGTTGGTCCGATCAATAATTGTTTTTAATTTTCCCCAAGCGCTTTCGAGTTCAGGGACATATTCAGGTCGTATGGCAAGCTGGTATAATGTATCAATATCAGCTGAGACGGAGCGTATAGCAGCTTCTTGTCTTTCTTTAAATACTAAATCACTAGCACGGTAAGCACTATTGAGATCTCTAGTTGATTGCAATTGCGACAAAGCACGTTCATCAGACACGATTTTAGCAAGAAGATCAATATCATCCCTTTTACTTATAGCCGGTTCCAGAAACCTTTCACTGTAACCAACATGGCCATTCTCATCTTCCTCTTCGATTGGTTCTCGAGATAGAAGGGAGAAAAATAATTCTTTATTTTTCAAGTTTTCTGCTTTTGCAGTATCTTCATTCCATCCAAGCCATACTTTTAATGCTTGACTACGTATTGTTTGTCTAAATATTGGGAATCGGCTTTCTGTAAATTGATCACCATAATCAGAATTTCTATATTGCGCAACAAGAGATAAAGCCCTTAGGCTACGCCTTAATTCAACTTTACTTATGCCAATTCTATGACAGATATCTGTTTCACTTAACTTATAGTTTGTACTCATATTTTCAAGTAGCTTTGCCTGATTCCACTCCCCCCATTTTTTATTCCCACTGATATGCTTAAGTGCCATAAGAGTAAGATGGTGCTCAGGTGTCGAGTCTGGGTAAATAACTACTGGGATGGAACTAAAAAATTCTGGTAGAACTTTTCCCAGATTATTTCCTTTTTGTTCGTATTCATTTAATAATGTTTTTAAAGCAGCTACGCGCCTATTCCCTTCGATAACAACATATCCATTATCCTCAAGAGCTCTTACCTGAATCTGATCAACAGGCAAATAGCCATTTGCTCTAAAACTATCTATAAGATCTTGTATATGTTGATTTTTATCGCCACAAATAAGTCTTGTGGTTCTTTGTTATACAATTTTATCTTTGATTTCATTTTCAGGTACGTCAACTTGATCATCTTCATGAATTAAGCGGTAATTATTAGGATCAAGGAATAAGTTTCTGATACTTACTCTTCTGATACTAGATTGTGCAGTTGATTCTTGTTCTTTAGGGATGTTTTGATCCATCTTAGACCTCTAGATATCGATAAAATGCGACTTTAATCGGCAGGAGAAGAGCCAAGAAAGTCTGATGCTGTATTACGTTTTAAGTAGCGATTGACCATTTACCAACTAAATTGTCATCCCTACACATACCTTTCAACTTTCATGAGTCTCAGTTTATGCTGTTCTGCCAGAAAATCCAACAAGTGGATGATTTCAATATCATTTATTGGTTGAGATATTTTATCTGTCGTATGAACCGCCATCATCGATTTTACCGGCATCCTAATCTGCTGAAACCCGGCCCTGAACAGGTTACCGCCTTTGAGCCAGAGCAGGTTTGGGTCGCTGATATAACGTATCTTCCGCTGCGCAGCGGCACGGCTTATCTGAGTCTGGTCACTGATGCTTGCTACAGAAAAATCGTGGGTTACCATGTCGGGGAAAACTTGAAGACAGAAAACGTGGTGAAAGCTTTCAGGAAGGCTCTGAGGCGAAGAAAAACGACGGGGCCCCTGGTCCATCACTCTGACAGAGGACTGCAATACTGTTCAGCACTTTATCAGTCAGTCCATGAGAGAAACGGGATAACCTGTTCAATGAAAGATGGTTATGACTGCTACCAGAATGCGCTGGCTGCGAATAAACGGGATCCTGAAAAATGAGTTTTTACTCTCACGGCCGGCCAATCTCGCACAAGCGAAGATGATGGTAAAAGAGTCCGTGGCAATTTATAACGATGAACGGCCACATCTGGCCCTGAAATACAAAACGCCCGATGATGTTCATCAGGTGTTTTACAGACAAAAAACTGTCAACCTATATCACGACTAGTTATGGTAAGAAAATAAAATGGGGGCATAAATCTGATTTTACATTAAAAATTACTTATTAAACAATTTGTTATTTTGTGATATGAGTCAGGCCTTTTTACCATAAGAAATGCAAAACTAAGTCGCTTAAGGGCGGTTTTTTTGTGTCCAAATTTGAGCTCTTAATGTATTCCTTGTGTAAGTTTGCCGGCAAAACGAACCATCTTTTTTAGAGAGCTTCCGACATACTGATTATGTCTCCTGAGGAGAACGCTATGCGCAAGATCCGATTTGATTCAAAAATTTAGGTTTTATTATGAATAATAAAGAGGTAAATATTTATACCTCTCTATTATATGCTGATGTTGTTAACTAGCCCGTTACAGATGGATGAATGTTATGCAGGAAATTATTCACTATAAAGAATTGATTACATTATTTCTTATAAAATCCAATGCAACTTCCTTAATTACAGGAACTGAAACACCATTACCCATTTGCTTGTAAACAGCGTTGTCGTCGTCAAGTAAAATATAAGATTCAGGATAGCCTTGTATTCTGGCACATTCCCTTGGTGTTATTTTTCTTAATATATTGTTATGATAAACACCTAGTCGATTACTATCTGAAGCTGTTAATGTGATACTAATGCTTTCGGGATCGAGGAATTTAAAAACTTCAAAGGACATATTACCACAAACAGGATTATATAATTCATCTTTTTTTGATAAATAACCTTTAGCAATCAATGAGTTTGAAATATGATCAAAATCAGTATATGGGTAAAAAGTCATTATCTGTTCTTTTGACAGACTTTTTCCATCTTTATGTGTGCCGAATATTTTCTTACGTCTATTGGAAATTAACATATTCATGAATTCAATTTCTTTAGATGAACATTTGCCTTTTATTCCTAACTCCCAAGAATGAAGAGATTTTCCTCCTCTATAGTCGATAAGACGATATCCATGGATTTCGTTAAGATCAGGAATAGCACTACTAATCATTTTTTGGAACTTTGAAGTACAAACATACTTTTCATCTACAATAGGGTCTAGTATATCTTTAACAAATTTTATGTTGCTAAATTCATTGATTTTGTTTTTGAAATCATGTGAATCAGCCGCTCCAAGATCAGTTCTAAGAGTCATTTTAGGATCTGAATTGAGTACACCAAGAATGTAAATTCGTACCCTATTTTGGGGTACAGAGAAAGAACTACTATTTAGTAGTAGGAATTCAACACCATATCCTAATTCTTTTAAGGTTGTTTCAATAACTTTATACGTATTTCCCTTATCATGGCTGAGTAATCCACGCACATTTTCCAACAGAAAAAATGTAGGTTTTTTTTCTTTAAGTATTCTTGCGACATCAAAAAATAACGTTCCTCTGGTATCCTCAAAGCCCTTTCTTTGCCCTGCATGAGAGAAAGCCTGGCAAGGAAATCCAGCTAAAAGAAAATTAAAATCAGGTAACGTATTGGCTTCCAATTTGGTTATATCACCATAAGGATTTTCACCAAAATTTAATTGATAAGAGAGGCAAGCTTTTTTATCAATTTCGCAGCTATACACGCATTCATTCTTTATAGAAAGTTGGTTCAAAGCCTGTTCAAAACCTAACCGTATTCCACCAGTCCCTGAAAAAAGATCAATAAATTTAATCACTTAATTCCTCTCTAACCCAATTGCATAATAGCGACAGTTCTTCATTTGAAAATGCAACTGTGCAATCACTGTACTCACAAATCGTCGATACCGCAGCTCTACGCTGAAAATTTCCTGCGCCATCAATAATATAGGCAATCTTATATCCATTGCTATGCATATCAGACATTCTATTATGGGCACTTGCCGCCTTACGTTCAATAGTGCTGTTAGTGGTAACCTGAAAGCTTATTTCAATCCCGATGATTTTATTACCTTTTTTGATTACTATGTCAAACGGGCTTTTTATATCCCCTCCATCTATATGGAGAAGGATTTTGCCATTGCTAACGACGGAATAATTTTCGCCAAGATTATCTGCTATGAATTCCCTTACATATTTTTGTAATAGTTGACCATTGGTATTGGCTTTTGCTCCACCAGTAATTTTACTTACGTATATGTAACGTTGTTTGATATATTCGTCTAATACATCTTTCATGCCTACTCTTTCAGCCATGTCGCATGCGCTAAGATTTGCATGCTCATAAGATGAGCTAAATGCGCCATACATCAGAATCATTATCATATCTTTATATAGCGAGTTTAATGTATAGGGAGTCTGAAGGTTATCCCCATCTAACTTGAGTTTTACATTATTTAATGATTTTACAGGTAATATTTCAAATTGATAGGTGATATCTTTCGTATCAAGCGTGATATGCATTAAATGTCTATTTGATGAAGTATCAATGTCAAATATAGAATTAAATTCTCTTCCTAAACGCTGAATTGGTTCACCACCATAATCAAGAATAACGCATAGGTGTTTTAGGAAAAGGTTGGCAGGCATGCTGCTTGATTCAATAAGTGTGAATAATGTTTTAGGGTTATGGTCTTTATAAAGCGATAATATCGATATGAAATCATCTTGGCTGGCTAATAGCTGCGGAATTATACTTGTTGTAGACTGTTCATCTACAATTCCTCGAGGCCACCAGTTAACAGCGTGTGATCTTAATTGTTCGATGTTTCGTTGATACATTTCAAATCCTCATGTTTTTCAATGATTCTATCATTTAAAAGAAAAAAATTCATTAAGATTTATTTGTGATTTTTTTCTTTAAATAATAAGGCTTTTTATTAATAGTAATTGTTGTGAATATATTTTTTTGAAAAACACAATCATCAATGATTATCAATCAAAACTACACTTGTGTTGATAACACTAACCTTATGAATATCAACCCATCCTGAAAATAGGTTGACAATAACTGAAACGAAAATATGAGCCAAAGGATTTTAATAAATTTAATTTTAAACTGAATTGCGTACTGAAGTGTCGCACGATTGCTTTAGTGGATAACATCCCAGAATCGCGAAAAAAATCGCGGTGATGCTGCCAACTTACTGATTTAGTGTATGATGGTGTTTTTGAGGTGCTCCAGTGGCTTCTGTTTCTATCAGCTGTCCCTCCTGTTCAGCTACTGACGGGGTGGTGCGTAACGGCAAAAGCACTGCCGGACATCAGCGCTATCTCTGCTCTCACTGCCGTAAAACATGGCAACTGCAGTTCACTTACACCGCTTCTCAACCCGGTACGCACCAGAAAATCATTGATATGGCCATGAATGGCGTTGGATGCCGGGCAACCGCCCGCATTATGGGCGTTGGCCTCAACACGATTTTCCGCCATTTAAAAAACTCAGGCCGCAGTCGGTAACCTCGCGCATACAGCCGGGCAGTGACGTCATCGTCTGCGCGGAAATGGACGAACAGTGGGGATACGTCGGGGCTAAATCGCGCCAGCGCTGGCTGTTTTACGCGTATGACAGGCTCCGGAAGACGGTTGTTGCGCACGTATTCGGTGAACGCACTATGGCGACGCTGGGGCGTCTTATGAGCCTGCTGTCACCCTTTGACGTGGTGATATGGATGACGGATGGCTGGCCGCTGTATGAATCCCGCCTGAAGGGAAAGCTGCACGTAATCAGCAAGCGATATACGCAGCGAATTGAGCGGCATAACCTGAATCTGAGGCAGCACCTGGCACGGCTGGGACGGAAGTCGCTGTCGTTCTCAAAATCGGTGGAGCTGCATGACAAAGTCATCGGGCATTATCTGAACATAAAACACTATCAATAAGTTGGAGTCATTACCACCATAGCTTATTTGCAATATATTGTGAAAAGGACTAGCGGAAAATGTTGTAAGCAGTATCAGTAAACGGGTGGTGAAGTTAATGTTAGCCATGCTGAAATTCATCATCGGTGGTTGTTAATCAGTACAATGTGGTTGAGCCATTAATTAAAAAATGGCCACAGTTAGTTACAGAGACGGAGATGGGCAACCCGAGGAAGTGAATAATGCTCGCGATTAAACATAATGAAAGAACCAGTATTAATAGAATCTATCAAGAATGGTTCTCGCATTAATGATTGGAATAAATACCAGGCTTACTCCCCGACGATTTCCACCCGATTGCCATCTGGATCGGCAATAACGGCTTCATAATAGCCATCGCCCGTCATGTGAGGCGCACTCAGTAACGTTCCGTTTGCGCGCGCCTGTTCAGCCAGGCGGTCTACGTCCTGTTTTGTTCCCACCGCCAGTGCAATATGCGCCCAGCCAACAAACTCCGGGGTATCGGGGGCGTTGGGCAGTGTTGGTAAAGTCATCAGTTCTATCGTTGCGCCCTCGTCGAGGGTAATAAAATGCGACTCAAAGCCTGGGCGGTTCTTACTGATGTAGCGTTTATTGCTTTGCCCGCCGAAGATGCTCTGCCAGAAGTTCACCTGCGCATCGAGGTTGCGGGTCCACAGGGCAACGTGTGCAATTTTCATGATTCTCTCCCTTTATATAGATAGTTGTTACCGCCATCCTGGGTTGCCCATCCGCAAAACACAACGTTCCTTCTTATTATGGAACCAGGAGTGTGACTTGCCGTAGAAAGTTCATTTGAATGGTGCCCCTCTATATATAGAGAGCTTTTTCGGCCAAGGGGGCTGAACGGGGGGCCTCAATGGCTGGGAGCTGGATATCGACGTGAAGGGCAGCCATGAATCAGTAAACAGATAGAGTGGATCTGACGTATATAGAAAGAAAGGGGGGCTGAAATGGGCTTCCTCACCGGCTATCTTTTCGGTGAATGATCGATGATTGTGGATAACTCTGTGTGTAAATCGGTATAAGGCGGGGTTTTGCTGGGGATTGCAGCAGTCAGTCATTTTTCTGTCATTTAAGGGTTGCGGGCTGAGAGAAACTCCCTATAATGCGGCCCCACTGAGACGGAACAACGGCAAGCAAGCCGCCGGGTCAGCAGGGGTTCTTAAGAGAACGCCGACAGAGAAAAGCGAAATTAAATGCTTGACTCTGAAAGAGGGAAGCGTAATATACGCCACCTCGCAACAGTGAGCGAAAGCCGTGTTGCACTGCTCTTTAACAATTTATCAGACAATCTGTGTGGGCACTCGAAGATACGGATTCTTAAACGTCGCAAGACGCTAAATGAATACCAAGTCTCAACGAGTGAACATACGTAATTCATTACGAAGTTTAATTTATTGAGCATCAAACACTTAAATTGAAGAGTTTGATCATGGCTCAGATTGAACGCTGGCGGCAGGCCTAACACATGCAAGTCGAACGGTAGCACAGAGAGCTTGCTCTTGGGTGACGAGTGGCGGACGGGTGAGTAATGTCTGGGAAACTGCCCGATGGAGGGGGATAACTACTGGAAACGGTAGCTAATACCGCATAACGTCGCAAGACCAAAGTGGGGGACCTTCGGGCCTCACACCATCGGATGTGCCCAGATGGGATTAGCTAGTAGGTGGGGTAATGGCTCACCTAGGCGACGATCCCTAGCTGGTCTGAGAGGATGACCAGCCACACTGGAACTGAGACACGGTCCAGACTCCTACGGGAGGCAGCAGTGGGGAATATTGCACAATGGGCGCAAGCCTGATGCAGCCATGCCGCGTGTATGAAGAAGGCCTTCGGGTTGTAAAGTACTTTCAGCGAGGAGGAAGGCATTGTGGTTAATAACCGCAGTGATTGACGTTACTCGCAGAAGAAGCACCGGCTAACTCCGTGCCAGCAGCCGCGGTAATACGGAGGGTGCAAGCGTTAATCGGAATTACTGGGCGTAAAGCGCACGCAGGCGGTCTGTCAAGTCGGATGTGAAATCCCCGGGCTCAACCTGGGAACTGCATTCGAAACTGGCAGGCTAGAGTCTTGTAGAGGGGGGTAGAATTCCAGGTGTAGCGGTGAAATGCGTAGAGATCTGGAGGAATACCGGTGGCGAAGGCGGCCCCCTGGACAAAGACTGACGCTCAGGTGCGAAAGCGTGGGGAGCAAACAGGATTAGATACCCTGGTAGTCCACGCCGTAAACGATGTCGACTTGGAGGTTGTGCCCTTGAGGCGTGGCTTCCGGAGCTAACGCGTTAAGTCGACCGCCTGGGGAGTACGGCCGCAAGGTTAAAACTCAAATGAATTGACGGGGGCCCGCACAAGCGGTGGAGCATGTGGTTTAATTCGATGCAACGCGAAGAACCTTACCTACTCTTGACATCCAGAGAATTTAGCAGAGATGCTTTAGTGCCTTCGGGAACTCTGAGACAGGTGCTGCATGGCTGTCGTCAGCTCGTGTTGTGAAATGTTGGGTTAAGTCCCGCAACGAGCGCAACCCTTATCCTTTGTTGCCAGCGGTTCGGCCGGGAACTCAAAGGAGACTGCCAGTGATAAACTGGAGGAAGGTGGGGATGACGTCAAGTCATCATGGCCCTTACGAGTAGGGCTACACACGTGCTACAATGGCATATACAAAGAGAAGCGACCTCGCGAGAGCAAGCGGACCTCATAAAGTATGTCGTAGTCCGGATCGGAGTCTGCAACTCGACTCCGTGAAGTCGGAATCGCTAGTAATCGTAGATCAGAATGCTACGGTGAATACGTTCCCGGGCCTTGTACACACCGCCCGTCACACCATGGGAGTGGGTTGCAAAAGAAGTAGGTAGCTTAACCTTCGGGAGGGCGCTTACCACTTTGTGATTCATGACTGGGGTGAAGTCGTAACAAGGTAACCGTAGGGGAACCTGCGGTTGGATCACCTCCTTACCTTAAAGAACCGACCTTTGAAGTGTCCACACAGATTGTCTGATAGAAGTAATGAGCAAGACGGCTGCGAAGTCGTGACACATCGTGTCCCCTTCGTCTAGCGGTTAGGACTCCGCCCTTTCACGGCGGCAACAGGGGTTCGAATCCCCTAGGGGACGCCACTTGCTGGTCGTGAGTGAAAGGCACAACCCATCGATATCTCAAAACTAACTCAGTGAGTTACGTTTGAGATATTTGCTCTTTAAAAATCTGGATCAAGCTGAAAATTGAAACGACACACTGTATCTGTTCTCCGTAATAAGAACAGATAAGCGGTGTGTTCGAGTCTCTCAAATTTTCGCAACGCGGAATGTTTTACGAAACATCTTCGGGTTGTGAGGTTAAGCGACTAAGCGTACACGGTGGATGCCCTGGCAGTCAGAGGCGATGAAGGACGTGCTAATCTGCGATAAGCGTCGGTAAGGTGATATGAACCGTTATAACCGACGATTTCCGAATGGGGAAACCCAGTGTGTTTCGACACACTATCATTACGTGAATACATAGCGTAATGAAGCGAACCGGGGGAACTGAAACATCTAAGTACCCCGAGGAAAAGAAATCAACCGAGATTCCCCTAGTAGCGGCGAGCGAACGGGGAGCAGCCCAGAGTCTGAATCAGCATGTGTGTTAGTGGAACGGTCTGGAAAGTCCGGCGATACAGGGTGATAGCCCCGTACACAAAAATGCATGTGTTGTGAACTCGAAGAGTAGGGCGGGACACGTGGTATCCTGTCTGAATATGGGGGGACCATCCTCCAAGGCTAAATACTCCTGACTGACCGATAGTGAACCAGTACCGTGAGGGAAAGGCGAAAAGAACCCCGGCGAGGGGAGTGAAACAGAACCTGAAACCGTGTACGTACAAGCAGTGGGAGCCTTGATTTATCAGGGTGACTGCGTACCTTTTGTATAATGGGTCAGCGACTTATATTCTGTAGCAAGGTTAACCGAATAGGGGAGCCGAAGGGAAACCGAGTCTTAACTGGGCGTTAAGTTGCAGGGTATAGACCCGAAACCCGGTGATCTAGCCATGGGCAGGTTGAAGGTTGGGTAACACTAACTGGAGGACCGAACCGACTAATGTTGAAAAATTAGCGGATGACTTGTGGCTGGGGGTGAAAGGCCAATCAAACCGGGAGATAGCTGGTTCTCCCCGAAAGCTATTTAGGTAGCGCCTCGTGAATTCATCTTCGGGGGTAGAGCACTGTTTCGGCTAGGGGGTCATCCCGACTTACCAACCCGATGCAAACTACGAATACCGAAGAATGTTATCACGGGAGACACACGGCGGGTGCTAACGTCCGTCGTGAAGAGGGAAACAACCCAGACCGCCAGCTAAGGTCCCAAAGTCACAGTTAAGTGGGAAACGATGTGGGAAGGCTCAGACAGCCAGGATGTTGGCTTAGAAGCAGCCATCATTTAAAGAAAGCGTAATAGCTCACTGGTCGAGTCGGCCTGCGCGGAAGATGTAACGGGGCTAAACTGTGCACCGAAGCTGCGGCAGCGACACTATGTGTTGTTGGGTAGGGGAGCGTTCTGTAAGCCGTTGAAGGTGTCCTGTGAGGGGTGCTGGAGGTATCAGAAGTGCGAATGCTGACATAAGTAACGATAATGCGGGTGAAAAACCCGCACGCCGGAAGACCAAGGGTTCCTGTCCAACGTTAATCGGGGCAGGGTGAGTCGACCCCTAAGGCGAGGCCGAAAGGCGTAGTCGATGGGAAACAGGTTAATATTCCTGTACTTGGTGTTACTGCGAAGGGGGGACGGAGAGGGCTATGTTAGCCGGGCGACGGTTGTCCCGGTTTAAGCATGTAGGCGGAGAGTTTAGGTAAATCCGGACTCTTATTAACGCTGAGGTGTGATGACGAGGCACTACGGTGCTGAAGTAACAAATGCCGCACTTCCAGGAAAAGCCTCTAAGCATCAGGTAACATCAAATCGTACCCCAAACCGACACAGGTGGTCAGGTAGAGAATACCAAGGCGCTTGAGAGAACTCGGGTGAAGGAACTAGGC
This sequence comes from Kluyvera intermedia, assembly GCF_034424175.1. Classification (NCBI taxonomy): domain Bacteria; kingdom Pseudomonadati; phylum Pseudomonadota; class Gammaproteobacteria; order Enterobacterales; family Enterobacteriaceae; genus Kluyvera; species Kluyvera intermedia. Next base: position 4,106,383 of record NZ_CP139986.1, on the reverse strand, counting down.
AAAATGGTGCCGTAACTTCGGGAGAAGGCACGCTGATATGTAGGTGAAGTGGTTTACCCATGGAGCTGAAATCAGTCGAAGATACCAGCTGGCTGCAACTGTTTATTAAAAACACAGCACTGTGCAAACACGAAAGTGGACGTATACGGTGTGACGCCTGCCCGGTGCCGGAAGGTTAATTGATGGGGTTAGCTGTAAGGCGAAGCTCTTGATCGAAGCCCCGGTAAACGGCGGCCGTAACTATAACGGTCCTAAGGTAGCGAAATTCCTTGTCGGGTAAGTTCCGACCTGCACGAATGGCGTAATGATGGCCAGGCTGTCTCCACCCGAGACTCAGTGAAATTGAACTCGCTGTGAAGATGCAGTGTACCCGCGGCAAGACGGAAAGACCCCGTGAACCTTTACTATAGCTTGACACTGAACACTGGTCCTTGATGTGTAGGATAGGTGGGAGGCTTTGAAGTGTGGACGCCAGTCTGCATGGAGCCAACCTTGAAATACCACCCTTTAATGGCTGGTGTTCTAACGTAGACCCGTTACCCGGGTTGCGGACAGTGTCTGGTGGGTAGTTTGACTGGGGCGGTCTCCTCCTAAAGAGTAACGGAGGAGCACGAAGGTTAGCTAATCCTGGTCGGACATCAGGAGGTTAGTGCAATGGCATAAGCTAGCTTGACTGCGAGAGTGACGGCTCGAGCAGGTGCGAAAGCAGGTCATAGTGATCCGGTGGTTCTGAATGGAAGGGCCATCGCTCAACGGATAAAAGGTACTCCGGGGATAACAGGCTGATACCGCCCAAGAGTTCATATCGACGGCGGTGTTTGGCACCTCGATGTCGGCTCATCACATCCTGGGGCTGAAGTAGGTCCCAAGGGTATGGCTGTTCGCCATTTAAAGTGGTACGCGAGCTGGGTTTAGAACGTCGTGAGACAGTTCGGTCCCTATCTGCCGTGGGCGCTGGAGAATTGAGGGGGGCTGCTCCTAGTACGAGAGGACCGGAGTGGACGCATCACTGGTGTTCGGGTTGTCATGCCAATGGCATTGCCCGGTAGCTAAATGCGGAAAAGATAAGTGCTGAAAGCATCTAAGCACGAAACTTGCCCCGAGATGAGTTCTCCCTGACTCCTTGAGAGTCCTGAAGGAACGTTGAAGACTACGACGTTGATAGGCTGGGTGTGTAAGCGTAGCGATACGTTGAGCTAACCAGTACTAATGAACCGTGAGGCTTAACCTTACAACGCCAAAGGTGTTTTGTTGGTGATGAGACACGATATTCAGCTTGAGACAGATTAAATCGACATGCAGAGATGCGTGTTGATAAACAGAATTTGCCTGGCGGCACTAGCGCGGTGGTCCCACCTGACCCCATGCCGAACTCAGAAGTGAAACGCCGTAGCGCCGATGGTAGTGTGGGGTCTCCCCATGCGAGAGTAGGGAATTGCCAGGCATCAAATAGTGAAGAAGCCCATCCTGCCGGATGGGCTTTTTTGCGTGTGTGCGAAATGAAAGGCGGATAAAATCCCGGGGTCACTGCGTTCGCCCGGGCTACATTCCGCACAACACCGGAAGCCCGGACGAGGCGTTCACGCCGACTCTGGGGTGGATCTGAACCCAATTCTTACGCCATTTCCCCAATCGTCTTACGAAAACGCATCAGCGCAATCGTAAAAAACACCCCGCCAATCGCCAGCAGCGTCAAAAACTGAGGCCAGACAATGGCAAAATCAGCACCACGATAAAGAATCGCCTGCGCCAGGCTAACAAAATGCGTCGTTGGCATGGTCTGCATAATATCCTGCACCAGCTGAGGCATACTTTCTCGCGGTGTCGATCCCCCAGATAGCATCTGTAACGGTAACAACACCAGAATCATTAATAACCCCATCTGCGGCATAGAACGCGCAACCGTCCCCATAAAAATACCAATCGACGTTGTCGCGAAAAGACTTAGCGCGACTCCCAACATAAACAAGGGGATAGAACCCTCAATCGGCACCCGCAAGACACCTTGTACCATCAATAACAGCGACAAACCGGACACCACCAATACCACCAGTCCCATCGACCAAACCTTAGCCAGCATGATCTCAAACGGTGTCACCGGCATCACCAGCAAATGCTCCACCGTTCCATGTTCGCGCTCGCGGATCAACGCCGATCCTGTCAGAACGATCGCCAGCATGGTGATATTATTAATGATCGCCATCACCGCACCAAAACGCTCCTGCTCAAGATTAGGGTTAAAGCGCATTCGCACCGCCAGTTCTACCGACAACATGCTGCTATCCCGATAGCGAGTGACAAAACTGTTTACTTCGCCAGTGACAATATTCTGGATATAGCTATTGCCGGTAAACGCCTGGCTCATCCGTGTCGCATCCACGTTAACCTGGAGATCCGGCTTCCTGCCCGCCAGCACATCACGCTGAAAGTTGGGGGGAATGTTGATAGCGAAGGTATAGCGCCCCGCATCTAATCCGGCATCCATTTCATCGGCGGTAATCAGCTCCGGATCCAGAAACCACGGGCGATAGAAGCCATTGATGATCCGTGAAGAAAGCTGTGATTTATCCATATCAGCGATAGCAATTGGCGCCAGATGCAGCGAACCTGGCATCACCGTGGCAGAAGAATAGACCGACACGGTAAAGGCGAAAACGATCAGCGTCAGCATCGCCTTATCGCCCAACAGGCTGCGTAACTCCTTCATCCCGAGGTTATAAATATTGCGTAATCTGCGCATTATGCCTCCTGTTTCTTCAGCAGCCAGACGGAAAGTCCCAGCACTAGCGGCACAGCAATCAACAGTGGGATAAAGGAGATCCACAGATCGCCAAGCCCCAACGCTTTTGAAAACGTCCCACGGGCAATAGTTAGAAAATGGCTGGTTGGATAGATCTGACCAATCCACCGCCCAGGCCCTTCCAAAGAGGCTACCGGATCGATCATCCCTGAAAACTGAGTGGCGGGAATAAGCGTAATGATCGCTGTCCCGAAGATCGCGGCGATCTGACTCTTCATAAACGTGGAGATCAAAAGCCCCAGCCCGGTGGCAATCGTCACATACAACAATGCAGCTAGCGTGAGCGTCAGGAAGCTGCCCTTATGCTGCACCCCAAAGACGAATACCGACAGCGCGCACAGTAGCAGGAAGTTAAACATCCCCAGCACGATGTACGGTATCTGCTTACCGAGTAAAAACTCGGTTCGGGTAGTGGGTGTCACGTACAGGTTGATTATTGACCCCAACTCTTTCTCTCGCACCACGCTTAGCGCACTGAGCATCGCCGGGATCATCATCAACAGTAGCGGGATCACCGCCGGAACTATCGCCGGTAGACTCTTCACATCCGGGTTATAGCGATAGCGCGTCTCGATAGACACCAGTGAAACATCACCACTGGCATTTGGTTGTAGCCCAGCCATTTCCTGTAGCCAACCCAGATGCATCGCCTGCACATATCCCCGAACCGTCTCCGCGCGATTTGGCATTGCACCATCGACCCACACGCCAATCTGCACCGGTGTACCGCGGGCGATATCGCGGCCAAAGTTTGGTGGAATCTCGATAGCCACCGCCAGCTCGCCGTTGCGCATTCGCCGGTCAAGCTCATCGTAACTCTCAAGCGGCGACTGCTCGATAAAGTAGCGCGATCCGGCAATGTTCTGCGTCCAGCGCTGGCTGCTGACCGTTTGATCCCGGTCGAGAACGGCGAAGCGCAGATCCTCGACATCCATACTGATCCCATAGCCCATAATAAACATCAGGATCACCGTACCCAGTAGCGCCAGCGTTGAGCGAACCGGATCGCGCCGCAGCTCTAGCGCCTCTCGTCGGCTGTAGCTAAACAGGCGGCGCAGACTAAACGCCTGGCGCGGCGGCTCAGCTTCCGCTTTTACGGGAGCATCTGTCATCTCCGTGACCGGAACCGGATCGGATGCCTCCTTAAGCCAGGCGATAAAGGCCTCCTCAAGATTTGCCGCGCCGCGCTGTTTAACCAGCGCCGCCGGGGTGTCACTGGCGAGCACTTTACCCGCGTGCATCAACGACATCCGATCGCAGCGCTCGGCCTCGTTCATAAAATGAGTCGAGATAAAAATAGTCACCTTATCCTGCCGCGCCAGATCGACCATCAGCTGTCAAAACATGTCGCGTGCAACAGGATCAACACCGGAAGTCGGCTCGTCGAGGATCAACATTTCCGGGCGATGAATCACCGCCACGGCCAGCGACAGACGCTGGCGGATACCGAGCGGCAGCGCACTGGGGAGAGTATCCTCCACTTCGGTCAACATAAAGCGCTGGCTCATCTCAGCAATACGATCGGGGATTTCGGCGTCAGGGATATGAAAAAGCCGGGCATGTAGCTCCAGGTTCTGGCGCACGGTGAGCTCGCTGTAGAGCGAAAATGCCTGTGACATATAGCCCACACGACGACGGGTTTCGATATCCTTAGGATCGACCGGTTGCCCAAAAAGCCAGGCTTCCCCTTCGCTTGCCGGGAGTAGCCCGGTGAGCATCTTCATGGTGGTGGACTTACCGCAACCGTTAGAGCCGAGAAAACCAAATATCTCGCCGCGTGCAATGCGGAAATTGACGTGATCGACCGCGACAAAATCACCAAAACGCATGGTTAGCCCGCGCGCTTCAATTGCAATCTCTTCTTCACGGGTATCACGTGGAGGGATGATGACCTGCTGATGTGCATTGCGCTGCGCCTCTGGCAGCAGAGCAATAAACGCTTGTTCCAGCGTCTGTGTTCCTGTTTGCGCGCGCAGCGTTTCGGCGCTGCCCGTCGCGAGCACCTCGCCATCGTTCATGGCGACCAGCCAGTCGAAACGCTCGGCCTCTTCCATGTAAGCCGTGGCAACCAACACGCTCATTTCTGGCTGACGCTCACGAATGCTGTCGATTAGCTCCCAGAACTGCGCCCGTGAAAGCGGATCCACGCCGGTCGTCGGTTCATCGAGAATCAACAATTGCGGATCGTGGATTAATGCACAGCACAGCCCCAGTTTTTGCTTCATCCCGCCGGAAAGCTTCCCAGCCGGGCGGTCGCGGAACGGAGCTAGCCCGGTGCTTTGCAGCAGTGAATCAATACGGCTTTCGCGCGCGCTTTTATCATGGCCAAACAGCCGGGCAAAGAAATCGACGTTCTCGTACACCGACAGCGTGTGATAGAGGTTTTTACCCAATCCCTGCGGCATCCAGGCGATTTTTGGGCAGACGTCGCGCCGGTGTCTGGCATCGCGCATATCGCCGCCGAGCACCATCACGTTGCCCTGCTCAATGACCCGCGCGCCGGCAATCAGCGACAGCAGGCTGGATTTGCCAACACCGTCCGGGCCAATCAGCCCAACCATGCGGCGTGAGGGGATGGTCAGCGTGATATCACGCAGCGCAGTGGTTGCGCCAAAATGCTGGCTGACATGTTCCAGACGGGCAACGGCGGGGTGGATATCCTGTTTCATTGCGGCAGCCTCACCGCCAGCTCGGCGGGCCATGGCTGCTGATTATCCAGTCTGACATAGGCCATGCCTGGCAAGCCGGTTTTCACATACTCTAGATGCTTCTCCAGCAGCTTCGGAGGAATTCGTACCTTCACGCGGAACATCAACTTCAACCGCTCATCGCGGGTTTCCACAGTTTTCGGTGTAAATTGGGCGACGCTGGCGACAAAACTGATATTGGCGGGGATCACCAGATCCGGTGCGGCATCGAGAACAATGCGCGCTTCACTGCCTATTGCCAGCAGGCCCGCTTGTTCAGTTGGCAGGAAGAAGGTCATGTAGACATCGGCCAGATCGACCATATTCAGCACCCGGCCACCGGCGGCCAGTACTTCTCCCGGTTCGGCGACACGATATTGAACCCGCCCGTCACGCGGTGCTTTCAGCGTGCTGTCGTCGATATCGGCCATAATGCGTCGTTCGGTTGCTTCGGCAGCTTCCACCCGAGTTTGTGCCTGAATAATGCTGGTGCGAGCCGCTTCAATCGCCGCTTTGGCGGCCGAAACCTGCGCCCGAGCAGATTCGAGTGCAGCCCGGCCACTTTCAGCGGCTGCACGATCGTCATCTAACTGCTGGGCGGAGACGGCTCCGCGTTGTGACAGCGTGCTGGAGCGGGCATGGCGTTTAGAGGTTGAGTTCAACTCGGCCTGGCGCTGTTTCACCACTGACTCGGTGGCACGCATTTCACTTTGACGCTGCTCCAGTAACGCTCTGGCAGCGGCTACGGCGCTATGCGCTTCTTTGATTTGCGCGGCGGCTTCCAGACGCTGCTCGTTCAGCACGCGGGTGTCCATTTGTGCCAGAACATCGCCCTGGCGGACAAACTGTCCTTCGCTAACCAGAATACGCTCGATGCGACCGGCGGTTTTGGTTGCGATATCCACTTCGGTGGCTTCAATTCTGCCGTTGCTGCTGGCGAATCCGTCCGGCAACCCCTGTGGACGTAACATCCACCATGCTGCGGCGGCAATCACCACCACCAGACTTATGAGATACCAGGCCCAATGCCGTTTGATTTTGTCCATACGCTACCCGCTTTGTTCCCTATGCTAAGTGGCGCGCGTTTCGTTCTGGAGAGAGGGGAGGATGCTGTGAAAAGTGCTACTCATGTGGTCATCATCAGCAATCCTGGCCGGAAATGAAACACGCATATATATAGCTACCGTCAATGCAATACTAACACCGACATGGTTTATGTCCATACTTGTAACAGGGTCTTGCAAAGGCCTTAACACGAAAAATCAAAGCAGTGAGGAGGGCATCCCACTGGTGGATGCCCGGAAAAACTCAGAACAATACCGGCAGCCCCAGCCCGCGTTTCACGGCATGCAGCGTCTGCTGGGTTAGCGTATGCGCACGTTCGCTGCCCTCACGCAGCATTGCCATTAACTGGCCTTTATCCTGAATAAACGTGGCACGCCGCTCGCGTATCGGCGCCAGCAATTCCTGTAAACAGGCCTCCAGCACGTTCTTACACTGCCGGTCACCCAGCCCGCCGCGCTGGTAGTGCGCTTTCATTTCTGCGACGAGGGCCTTATCGGGATGGAGGGCATCCAGGTAAGTGAAGACCACATTGCCTTCAATTTGCCCCGGGTCGGCAACGCGCAGGTGGTTTGGGTCGGTGTACATGGCGCTCACCGCCTGATGAATTTCCGTTTCGCTGGCGGAAAGCGTCAGCGTATTACCCAAAGACTTCGACATTTTTGCACCGCCATCGATACCTGGCAGGCGGCTCACATCGCTGAGTTGCGCTTTGCAGTGACGCAGGACCGGCGTGGTCGTCAGGCTATTCATTTTGTGCACAATCTCGTTGGTTTGCTCGATCATCGGCAACTGATCGTCGCCCACTGGCACCAGATCGGCATTAAACGCGGTGATATCCGCCGCCTGGCTTATCGGGTACGCCATAAACCCGACCGGCAACGCGCGGGAAAAACCTTTCTGCGCAATCTCATTTTTGACCGTTGGATTTCGTTCGACTCGGGCGACGGTGACAATATTCATATACAGCGCCGTTAGCTCAGCTAGCGCGGGCAAGGCAGATTGTAGGCAGATTGTCGTGCGCTCTGGGTCGATACCGACGGCCAGATAGTCGGCCATCACTTCGAGAATATTGTGGCTGATTTTTTGCGGATTACTGCCGTTATCCGTCAGCCCCTGCAAATCGGCAATTAGGATAAATTGTTGATGTTCTTGCTGAAGCTGCACGCGCTGGCGCAGGGAACCGACAAAGTGGCCGAGATGCAACTGGCCGGTAGGACGGTCGCCGGTCAGGATGGTATGAGTGGTGTTCATCAGTGACTCCTTGTAATGCACTGAGCCGAAAGACGCCACTGAGAAACAACAAAGCCGCCTTTCGGCGGCTTTGAAAAATAGGTAACGTTAACCCTGCCGCCTGTTAATCAGGCAGCCACCAACGATTGGAGCGGTGGACGGTCACGTTTGTGTTCATCTTTTTATCCTGCCACTAAAACGCCCATCCTGTCTACTGATAAAAAACTCAGCGATTGATCGTAAAAACTACGTTTAACGGCGGGGTAGTCATCTTTTACGTTGAGCGATTTATTTGAAATTTACTCAACAATACCAATGCGTTGCTTTACATCATTTACTGTGTTTCTAGAATGAATACACACCTCATCGCCCGTTCACTTAACCAACCGATGCTCAGCATGAAAAAAACAATATTAGTGACTGCACTATTTTGTAGTCTGCTGACTGCGGGGATCACGGCAATTTTTATGGTCCATGAAGCCTACCCCGATACCACTTCAGCTTGTCGCCCGGATTTATCACGCAAAGCGCTGCTCCGCGTGAAAGATGACTATTTACGCGGCCGATTTCCTCATTGGTATCGTGAAAAAAACACCCTCGGCACCCTGACGCCAGAGCTTATTTTCGGCGAAGTTACCATTGAAGATGATGATTATCGTGTGCCGTTTGTCGCTAAAGGACCCATTAAAACGCTGGCGCGCATCGGCTTCGTTGACTGTGTATCAATGGATGTGGAATACCTCGCCGTAAAATAGGGCCATTGCACAATCCATGCGGTTTACCTATTTCGTTCCTTGATACTTATCATGGTAAGTATTATCGTAGTGATACGTAATGACCGGAGGTAGCCATGACCGAAGATGAACTGTTTGCCCGCCGCCCAATGGGGATGCGTATGGCGATGGTTGTGCGCCAATGGCGATCCATTATCGATCATGCGATCACTGATACCGGCCTCACGCAATCAAGCTGGACGGTGCTGATGCAGCTTAACGAGCTTGGCGATAACGTCTCTGTCAGCGAACTGGCGGAGATGCAAGGCATTGAACTGCCGCCGCTGATGCGCACGCTGACGCTACTGGAGCAACAGGGCTATCTGCTGCGTTCGGTATCACCCTATGACAAACGCACTCGCCTGCTGACGCTCACCGACGAAGGTCGGGCGGTGCTCCAGACGCTGACCCAGGTGATTGAAGACTTCCAGACCCAGGTGTCCCACGGCATCCCCGCCGATGACATCGCAAAGTTTAGCGACACCCTGAATCACATTGCCTGCAATCTGCGGATTATCCGCGACGAGAATAATAAAACCGAATAACACCATGATGACGCCAGAACAAAAATTTGCCCGCTGGGTAAGGGTCAGTATTGCCTCTTTCCTGCTGATGTTTGCCTATTTTATCATTGCCGATATTTGGATCCCGCTGACGCCGGACTCCACGGTGATGCGTGTCGTGACGCCGATTTCCTCGCGCGTTTCCGGCTACGTGTCGCAGGTCTACGTGCATAACAATAGCCAGGTCAAGAAAGGCGACCTGCTGTATGAACTCGACCCAACGCCGTTCCAGAATAAAGTTGATGCTGCAACGCTGGCATTGGCGCAGGCGAAGCTCAGTAACCAGCAGCTCGACGCCCAAATATCGGCGGCGCAGGCCAACCTGAAAACCGCGCAGCTGACCGCGCGTAACGACCGGGTTACCTACGATCGCTACCAGCGATTAAGCAGTATGCAGAATGTCTCCCAGGCCGATCTGGATAAAGTGCGCACTACCTGGCAGACCAGCGAACAATCCGTGACGGCGCTGCACGCCTCGATTCATAACCTGCAAATTCAGCGCGGTGAGCGCGACGACAATCGCAACGTCACCCTCCAGCAGCAGCAAACCACGCTGCAAGAAGCGCAGCTAAACCTCGGCTGGACGAAGATCCGCGCTGAAGCAGACGGCACCGTCAGCAACCTGCAACTGAGCCCTGGCCTGTATGCGGCTGCGGGTAGCGCGGTGATGGCGGTCGTAAATCAACAGACGGATATCGTGGCCGATTTCCGTGAAAAAAGCTTACGCCACACCAGACAAGGCACTGATGCCGCGGTGGTGTTCGATGCGTTTCCGGGCAAAGTCTTCGCGGCAAAAGTCACCAGCAGTGATGCCGGGATCCTCGCCGGACAGGAAGCGGTGAATGGTCAACTGTCGCAGCCCGAGCAATCCACCCGCTGGGTGCGCGATGCCCAGCGTATGCGCATTCACGTGGCGTTAAATGAGCCGCTGGAGAAAACGCTGCCGACCGGTGCTCGCGCGACGGTGCAGCTTTATAACAGCGAAGGGCCGTTCGCCCGCTTCTTCTCTGGGCTACAGATCCACCTGATTAGCTGGTTGCACTATGTCTATTAACACCCTCGCGCAGGTCTTTACCCCTCACGGCAATATCGTCTACACGGCGAATGATTTCCGTCAGACCTTGCGCATTTCTATCGCCGGGACGATCGCTCTGAGCATCTCGACGTTTTACGACACCCACTACGGCGTCTTTTTTGTGGTTTATCCGCTGATGCTGATGTCTTTGGTGCCGGTATTTAACCGCCATGTTGCCAAACAATTCATCTTCAGCGCTGCGCTTAACTGCGTCGAAATGGTGCTTATCATCGGTTATCTCAGCCAATGGCCGGTGATTATGACGGCAGTGGTATTTGCGCTTTACGTCATGCGTTTTCGTTTTATGAGCAAAGGGCCGCTGTTCTTATTCGGCTCGATGGGCGTGGTGTGCCAAAGCGTGATGCTCAACTTTATGAGCTACCCGACGACGAACTGGCACACGCTATTATTCTCCAATATCGAGGCCAGCATCATGGCGGTAGCGCTGAGTGCGCTGCTGCACTACCTGATCCCGGATGTTGAACCGCGTAAGCCGCCGCCGCTGATCGAAAAAGACGACGCCCGGGTACGCCATGAATCGTTGCTCTCCGGCACGGTGGCGACGATCATCTTTGTCATTTTCCAGATAAGCGATCTCAGTGACTCCCTGTCAGCGCTGATGGCCGGGATCCTGATCCTCTTCCCGATGCATTATCGTGGCGCGGTGATTAGCTCGATCTGGCGCGTGGTCGGCGTGGTATTAGCCTGCGTCTATATTCTGGTGGTGCAGTTGATCCTCTACGATCACAGTAGCCACATGCTGTTGATGATGCCGCTTATCGGCCTGGGGCTGGCATTTAGCGCTCGGCTGCACGTGATGGAAAAAGTGGGGGCTGGCGTCGGTTTTGCCAGTATTACCACCATCGGCATTATGTTCGGCCAGAACCTCCAGCCGGATGGCGATCTGGTGTTCAGCGATCTCTACCGTGCGACCTCCGTCACCGTCTCGCTGCTGGTGACCCTGACGATGGTATTTATCCTTCATCGTCTGCTCAACTGTTTTGCCCCAACGCGCTTTATTGTGAAGTAGCGCACTTACAGACGCTGATTGTTCTCCCCTAACTGTGCTTACAATAGCCGCTCGCCGTGGTGGCGTGAGGGAGAGAAAGAATGTGGAAGACGCGTGCGCTGGAACTGAATAATCAGGAGTTCTGGAACTGGGACAAAGCCTGTGAGTTGGTGCAATGGGCCGCTCGCCATGATTTTAATACCGTGGTGGTAGGCCAGGTCGATCTGTTCGACAAACTGGTTTCCCCCAAAGGTTATACGCCGCATCAGTACAACGATCGCCTCTCCAGCCAGCAGCGCGCCCGCTGCGTCTACCTCAACCGTCTGGCGGGTTACTGCCAGAAACACGGGCTGAAATTCTACCTGCAAGCCAAAGAACTCAGCTTCCCGGCCGACCTGCTGGCGGCGCATCCCCAGTTGATTGATAAAGACGGCAGCATTCGTTTTGACACTGAATTCTGGTGCCAGTATCTGGCGGATAAACTAACCCTGCTGTGCCAGCAAATTCCCGCCATGAGCGGGCTGCTGGTGGCGCTCTCCAATACCGACGGCTTGTTGCCCATCTCGCGCCCTAACTGGGAGTTGACCGGGCAGGACGATCCTTCGCCGCATATCGACCCCCGCAGCCTGTCACGCTACACCCAATGTTTTAACGCCATGGCGCGTGCGGTGATGAAGGAAAATAAACATCTGGTGCTGCGTGCCTTCCCAGCCGGCAACCACGATATCCGTAATGTGATGGAAGCTATCCGCACATTGCCGGAAAGTGTCTCCGTTTCCATCAAGCTCACCCCGGAACGCTTCTGGCCGACCTTCCCCAATAATCCCGCGCTGGTGGATGTGGAAGATCGTGACGTGTGGGTGGAGTTGGATCTGGTGGGCGAAGAAGTGGGCTGGGGCGTGCTGCCGTTCCCGCGTATTGATGAACTTCAGGGGCGCTTACTGTGGTGCCGGGGAAATCCCGCCATTACCGGTGCGGTGTGCAAAACCAGCTGGGAAGGCGTCGACAATCACTGGATCATTGGCACGCTAAGCGAATGCAACCTGGTGGCCTGTAGCCAGATCCTGTCGCGTGAGAATGAGCACCTGAGCGTTGCTACGTTGCTCACCCACTGGCTGGACGAATGCTATGGCTGGCGTCCCGACGACGCCACCTTTGACGAATTTCAGACGCTGCTGGGGCAGGCTGGGCAGGTGCTGTATCAGGCGATCTATGTGCGCGATCATGTTTTCCATCGCCACAGCCAGGTGCCGGAAAGCTACGGTCAGGCGGTATGGAGCCTGTACGGGCAGCTCAACCGCAACCACTGGCTGCCGGGATCGGAGCGCGATATCTTTTTCAGCGCCAGCGACGTCGAGGTTTCCGGTCGTAACCTGTCGCTGATTGCCGAAGAAAAGGACCGCGCTTATCAGGCCGCGGTAGCCCTGCGCGAACAGGCGCTGGCCTTTGCCGAGCGCGCCGCATTTCCTTTCTCGCTGCACCGGCGCTGGCTGGAAGAGTGGCAGGGGTTTTCTCTCTACTGTTTACTGTTCCGGCATGCGCAAAAAGCCTTCTTCACCCTCCATTTTGCAAGGCTTGTAGAAAACAGCTGGAGCATGCGCGAGATTTGTCAGGTCAATCTTCAGGAGCTGTATCGCTGCGCTTTTGAGATGGACAGTTTCTGTACCCAGCACCCGGAGGCCTCGCCGGGTCTGCATGTGCTGTTCGACCCCACCCGCGTCCGTATGCTCACCGACAGCCTAAGCCATGAACTGGCACAGCTTAAAGCGTGATAACCATCACGCTTTATGACGATGATCTGGTCGGGAAACGTGAGTTTTCCCGCCGCGAAGGGCGCGCTGCAATTTATCAGCGTGATCATCATCACGTTTTAACCTCCCGTTGAATGAAGAGTGTGAATGACCGGGCAGTTCCGTAAAGCTGCCCCGTCTTACGCGTAGCATGCCTTTGCGCCTTTGCCGAAAATATCGCTCATACACAGAGTGGTCATTGAGGAAAGTCACATGAGGCTGGAAGCGGGCGAGGCGCTGACGCGTTTTACGGTTTCGTTAGCGCACAACGAGCGGTTTGCCGAATTTTTCACGGGTGAAGCGGTGGACGCGGCGATGGATTATCAGTTCGCCAACGGCAAAGGTCCGGTGCAGGAATCATTCTGTCGACGTATTTTCCGTCGTGATGCCGCTCAACGCACGGTGGTGCCAGAGCGTGCCTTACCGGCGGCGTCGGTAACCTACACCGGCGCGAGCGATACCGTGACGTTTTCCGGCGTGCAAACTGTGGCGACCCACAGTCAACGCTGGTTACGTGTGACGCTGCATGCGCCGAAAGCAGGCCACTATCCGTTCCAGATTGCCACCTGCGGCGGGGTGCGACTCTGGTGCAATAGCGCACAGGCCGCCTGTTTTACGCCGTTTACCCGCAATACGCCGCAAACCTTGTCCATTGAGATTGCGCTCCAGGCGGGCGACAACGCGCTGCTTGTCCACCTCGATGAACTGTTTGAACGCGACACGATTTTTACTTTCCGCATGATCTACCTTGGCGACACACCGCTGGAAACCACGCTACCGGATATCAACGAGCGCAATGTTGACGCACTACAGGCGTTTATGGATTCACTCCCGGCAACCGCTGTCGCCCAACATCAGCAGCTTACGCTGCCGTGTCTGGCTGATATCAACCTGATGCTACGCGGTGCGGTCAACAGCCTTGGTAACGATGGCATCGCCACCTGCCCGCTGGATTTTGGCATGCTGATGACGGGTAAAAACGGCCTGGTGCTCCCGCTCCCGGCAAGCCTCGGTCTGGGCCACTACCGCATGGAACTGACCGCCACCATCGGTGGCGTGACCATGAGTCGTCATCTGAGTATCACCGTTATGGGCGCTTTGCCCGGCAGTGAAGGCGCGCTTGAAACGCGCAAACGCGAGGCGCTCTGCTATATCGCAGAACACGGTGTCCCGCGCACCGGACGCCTGCTGGCGATGCTGCACGCGGGGGAAAGCGGCCCACAGGCGCAGGAGTTGCTGGTCAGCACCCTTCAACGCATCAGCGCCCGCCAGGATTGCTCGGACTTCTCGATGGTGCCGCTACTGTGGATCTGGCATGACTTCCACGGCGAACACTTCCCTGCGGTGCTGTGGAAACGCGTACGCTCGGCCATTGTCGGCTATCGCTACGGGTACGACGAACTGGGTAACGATGTGATGTGGTTCTGGAGCGAGAATCACGCGCTGTGCTTCCATACCGCACAATATCTCGCAGGCCAGATGTTCCCGGATGCGCTGTTTACCGCATCCGGCCGCCGCGGCCATGAGCAGCAGGCGATAGCGGCCCAGCGTCTGCACGCCTGGTTCGACGCCGTAGAGCAGCAAGGCTTCGTTGAGTGGAACTCCGCACCCTATTATCCGGTTGATTACATCGGTCTGTTTGCGCTCTACCAACTGGCCGATAACGCCATGATTCGTCAGCGCGCCCAGCGTCTGATCGACCGCCTGATGCACACCAGCGCGTTACATTATCAATCCGGGATCGCAGCCGGCACGATGGGCCGGGTGTATGAAAAAGAGTTGCTGGCTAGCCAACTCAGTGAACTGTCCGCCTTTGGTCACGTGGCCTGGGGAGGTGGACACGTTAACCGTAAGTGTGCCTCGTTGCCGTTCTTCTGTCTGAGCGATTACGTGCCACCCGCAGAATCCGTGCGCTACGCCCGCTTAACGCACGGCGTGATCAGCGCACACTACCAGTGCGGCGGCGGCAATATCGTGGCGTGGAAACAGCCGACGGTCAGCCTTTCCAGCTGCGTCGACCACCATAGCGGCGAACGTGGACATCAGCAGCATTTAGTTGATATTCAGTTCGCTACCCGCCCCGATGCGCGGCTGTGGGTAAACCATCCCGGCGACGTACAACCGGGCAGCGAAGCGCGTCCCTCCTTCTGGGCGGGCAACGGCGTGCTGCCGCGCGTGATGCAGGTGGAGAACCGGGTGCTGATGCTATGGCAACTTGATGGCCTCGAACCGCTGAACTGGACGCATCTGCATCTTGCGCCTGACGCCTTTGATGAAGTGCACCCGCTAAGGCAGGGTTACGCGGTGCGTGCGGGCAACGCTTTTGCCGCCGTGCTTTGCTCGCAGCCGTTGACCGTTCTGGGCGATGAAGTCCGCGCCGAAGGCCGTAATGTGGCGTGGTGGCTGGAGGTGGGCGAAGGTGATTTTTCCGCGTTCTGCCAGCGCATTCAGGCGCTGCGTATTGTGTATCAAGGGGATGTCGCGCGGGTGATGGATGACCAGCACGCGCTGATGCAGCTTGATGGGCAGGGTAACTGCCAGCATAACGGCCAAACCGCCGCGTTCCCGACGCTGGTGGGCAATGAAATTCAGGTCACGGTGTCAGGAGACGCGCAATGAACAACGCAGCATTAAACGGCCTGCTGGAGCAGGTGGTGCAGGGCTTCTGCCGCCTGAAAAATATGGGTGAAGTCGGCACCAGCGGCGGCGAAGGTTTTGCCATCCACTTCGAAGAGTGGGAATGGGAAGTTGGCGTCGGCCTGTACGGCTTCTGGCAGTACGCGCGTCAGCAGAATGATGCCCGCCTCCAGCAATCGATCCTCACCTGGTATGAAGATCAGCTGGCGAAAGGGCTGCCGGAAATCCAGATCAATACCACCGCGCCGATGATCACCCTCGCGCTGGTGGCCGGACACAGCGGGCGAGACGATCTGCTGAAGGTAGTGAACGACTGGGCCGACGCGCTGCTGCGCACCTTGCCAAAAACCGAAGAGGGCGGCTTTCAGCATGTGGTGAAAGAGCAGCCGAACACCGGTCACCTGTGGGACGACACGCTGTTTATGACCTGCCTGTTCCTCGGCACGGCGGGCGTGGTGCTCAAGCGCAAAGATCTGATCGACGAAGCGTCATACCAGTTCCTGCTGCACACCCGCTACCTGTGCGAACCGGCGAGCGGCCTGTGGTACCACGGCTGGACGTTTGTCGGCAAACACCACTTCTCCGAAGCCTTCTGGGCGCGCGGCAATGCGTGGATCACCGTGGCGATCCCGGAATTTATCGCCCTACTCGGCGACAGCCTGGATGCCAGCGTGAAGCGCTATCTCTCGGTGGTGGTGGCGCGGCAGGTGAATACTCTGTGCGAACTGCAGGCCGACAACGGCATGTGGCACACGCTGCTCGACGACCCGCTGTCGCCGCAGGAATCCTCCGCCACCGCAGGGATCGCCTACGGCATGCTGCGCGGCGTACGGATGGGGATCCTCGATGAGAAAGTCGCCGATCACGCGATGCGCGCCTGGCATGCATTGCGCGACAGGATCGACGATGGGATTGTGCTGGAAGCATCGAAAGGGACGATGGTGGGGCCGGATCTTCAGTATTACTGCGATATTGCGATGGCACCCGTACCGTATGCGCAGGCGCTGATGATGTTGCTGTTGCTGGAGCTTCAACAAGATAAGTGGTGTTGATAAACCCGTAGCCCGGCCAAGCGCAGCGCCGCCGGGAAGGCACCGAGCTTCCTCGGAGTCGGTGCTGTCGCACCTCGTCCGGGCTACGTGTTCAACTCGCGGCTATAAACCCGTGAAGACTCGCCCCACGGGTGATAGCCCAACCCATTGAAGCTAAAGCCCGCTTGCTCATAAAACCCGTCCATATCGGTACACAGATGCAGTTGCGTGAAGCCAAGCTGTTTTGTGTGCTGGGCGATATGCTCGATCAATCGCTGCGCCAGCCCTTGCCGACGATACGCTGGCTCGATATAGAGCGCGCACAGCCACGGATACAGCTCGCCGCGGCTGATAAAATCGTTGGTAATCAACCCCGCGCAGCCGATGATGCGCTCGCCGTCCTGCAGCCAGTACCACTGCGGCAGCGGATTTTTCGCCCCCGGCGTGCGGCGCAGCGCGTCGTCGTAAACCATCATGGATTCTTCCGATGCCCACTGCTGCTGGAAATAGGCAATAACCGCTTCCATCTGCTCGGGATGGTCGCGCAAAGAACGAATAGCGTAGTGTGAACTCATAGAATTTTCTTCAGATCCATCTCTTCCTGAATGCGCTCGCTCCACGCCAAATGCGTGCGAATCGCCTCATCGATCCCGGCGTTATAAAAGGCCGGCCCCAGCTTGTCGATAATAAAATCGATAAAGAACTCCGCGTCGAACTGCTCCAGCTCGAGGTCGAACTGTCTGGTGCAGTAGTCGGTCAGCTGATCGCGCAGCTTTTCGCGTTCGGCGGGGGTGAGGGTGATTTCCGTGCTCATAAAGACTCCTGTGTCATTCCCGGCGTCGCTGCGCTTGGCCGGGCTACCGGGGTGCGGCGATAAATATGCAATCGTAACCCGGGCGAGATGCAACGTACCGACCCCGGTGCTTGGCCGGGCTACCAACTTGTAGCCCGGGCGAGGTGTTTACGCCGACCCCCGGGGCGGCTCGATGCCGAAAAATGCAATCCCATCCGGCAGCTATCAATATCACAAACTCGACTTTGTCACCCGGCGGAATATTTCTATATTCGGGTTTCTGACCATTTTAAAGGGGCGCAATCATGACTGCTGTGAACACTGCTGATACCGATTTTCCTTTACTGAACGTACGCCGCGTGGCGGGCAATATCGGCGCGGAGATCCGCGATATTCGCCTTTCCGCGAGCCTGGATGCTGACACCTTCGCCCAGCTCGACGCCGCACTGGTCAAATATAAAGTGCTGTTCTTCCGCCAGCAAAATCAGCTCACCGACGCCGAACACCAGGCCTTCGGCGCGCGCTTCGGCAAAATCGTCGCCCACCCAACCGTTCCCGCACCGGAAGGCACTAAACTGTTTGAACTCGACGCCTCCAAAGGCGGTGGCCGCGCCGACTCGTGGCACACCGACGTCACCTTCGTTGACGCCTTCCCGAAAATTTCCATCCTGCGTGGCGTCACCATCCCGGAATACGGCGGCGACACCGTGTGGGCCAACACCGCCCGCGCCTACGAACAGTTGCCGGAGACGCTCAAGCGCTTCGTCGACACCCTGCGCGCGGTACACAGCAATGACTATGACTACGGTGCTGAACGCACTGTCGTCGAAACGCACCGCCTGGCGCATCACCAGAAAGTGTTTGTCTCTTCACTGTGGGAAGCCGAGCACCCGGTGGTTCACGTTCACCCGGTCAGCGGCGAACGCGCGCTGCTGCTGGGGCACTTCGTCAAACGGCTGGTGGGCTTTAGCTCGCGGGAATCCGCACAGTTATTCGAGCTGTTGCAAAACCGCATCACCCGTCTCGACAACACCGTGCGCTGGCAGTGGCAGCAGGGCGATGTGGTGATTTGGGACAACCGCAGCACCCAGCACTACGCGGTGAACGACTACAGCACCCAGCCGCGCGTGGTGCGCCGGGTAACGGTGGAAGGGGAGATTGCGGTGGGGGTGGATGGCAGCAAAAGCCGCACGATTTCACGACCGCAGGATGCGGCAAATGGGGAAGGGGCGGTGGGTAAGGTATCGTAAAATTGTAGGCCGGGTAAGCGCAGCGCCACCCGGCAATAACACGTGCTCAATCGCGCAGACTACTGACCCACCTGCCGCAAAGACAGCACGACAGCTGTCTCCTGCGGCTTTGCTAGTCGTTCATCACTTTCACCTCGGCATCCGTCGCAAAACCGCTGACTTCCAGTCATTAGCCTTTCATGCCAAATGCAGGGATGCAGGTGTAATCCAGTAAAAAACGGATCTCATATTAAGACCCTCTTCTCCATGATGACGATCACTCCATCGCCACCTTCACCGCCTCCCCCAACTGCACCATCACCTCACGATGCTTCTCAATCGGTGGCAGCGCGCAGTTGATCCTTAAGCAGTTCCGATACTTCCCTGATGCCGAAAACAGCGATCCCGGTGCCACCTGGATCTTCATTCGACACAACTGCTTCGCCACGCACACCATATCCACCTGCTCGGGCAGTTCCACCCACAGCATATAGCCGCCGGTTGGGCGAGTGACGCAAATCCCGCACGGGAAAAACTCGCGCAGCCAGCAGGTGTAAATCCCCATATTGCGCTGGTAGATCTGGCGCATCCGCCGCACGTGGCGATGATAGTGCCCTTCGCGAATAAAGTTCGACGCCGCCAGTTGGGTGGAGGGAACGTTGGTGCCGTTGGCGGCGTACTTCATCTGTAACAGCCGATCGTAGTAGCGACCGGGGGCGATCCAGCCGATACGCAGGCCGGGCGCGATGGTCTTGGTGAATGAGCTGCACAGCATCACCCGGCCGTCGATATCCCACGAGTGAATGGTGCGCGGGCGTGGGTAGTCGGTCGCGAGTTCGCCGTAAATATCATCCTCAAAAATCACGATATCGTAGCGCTGGGCAAGGCTTAGCACCGCGCGCTTTCGGGCATCGGGCATGATAAAACCCTGTGGGTTGTTGCAGTTGGGTACGAGGATCACCCCTTTGATCGGCCACTGATCCAGCGCCATTTCCAGGGCTTCAACGCTGATCCCGGTGTTGGGATCGGTTGGGATCTCAATCGCTTTTAACCCTAAGCCGCGCAGGAGCTGCATGGTGCCGTAATAGGTGGGGGATTCAACGGCGATAATGTCGCCGGGCTGGCACACCGACAGCAACGCCAGCGACAGCGCGCTGTGGCAGCCGCTGGTGATGATCAGATCGTCGGCGGTGACCACCGATCCGCCATCGAGCATCAGGCGGGCAATCTGTTCACGCAATTCGCGGCGACCGGCCAGTTCGTCGTAGCTCAGCACGTCGATGATGTTGTGTTGTATAACGCGGCTCATCTCGCGCCACAGTGGTTTCAGGCTGGGCTGGGTGACGTCAGGCGAACCACCGCCGAAGGGGATGATTGATTTGTCGTTGCGGGCGTCGAGCATGTTCAGCACCTGATCCCACTGGGTGATCTCCACCGGACGCTGTACCGGGCGCGACATCGGTGGCACCGGTGGCTGTGCTTTTTGCGGCGCCACGAAGTAGCCGGAACGCGGCTGCGGGGTGATCAGCTGGCGCTGTTCCAGTGTCTGATACGCCTGCTGCACGGTACTGATGCTGACGCCGTGCTCCTGACTCAGGCTGCGCACAGAAGGTAGTTTCTCACCATGGCGATACAGGCCTTGTTCAATTCGCTCGGCCAGCAGGTTGGCCAGATGTTGGTAACGCGTCATTGCTGTATCCCCAATTATCGCCATACAGATAAAAAAACCAGTACAGTTCTGCTGCAAGAACCGTGTGCAGATACCGTTTTAGCGAATCTGTATGTTAAAGAAAAGTGTTTTTTGAATCTGTATTGCAGGGCGGGAAATACGTGAAGATAAAGCCTCTGGCAAGGTGAGGAGGTGGAGTATGGAATTTCATGAGAATCGGGCAAAACAGCCGTTTATCGGCTTTGTACTGGTGTGGCGGTTTATCAAAAAACTGGTCGTTGTGTGGCGAACACGTCGCGTATTGCAGGGAATGAGCGATGAACAGCTTAAAGATGTCGGGCTGCGTCGAGATGAAGTGGGTTAAGAACTGCAAAAAGAGCGACGCATGAGATTTGTCGCTCTTTTTGCGTGCAGCATTCCGCAAAAATGAATCAGTTTTGGTGGTACATATTCTTCTCTCGTAGCGGCTCGTAAGAGTGAAAACCGGAGGGTGCGGCGGTTTTAGCTGGCGGGTAAAGTCCAGTCATTGAGTTTATTTGGTGACGGAACGCCATGAAGAAACGCACAACCTCAACGCCACATGATGCGGTGTTTAAGTCATCCGGAAACGGCGCGTGACTTCCTGTTAATTCATCTCCCTGCGGCATTATGTGAACGTTGTGACCTACAAACGCTGAAACTGGAACCCACCAGTTTTATTGAAGATAACCTGAGGGCGTACTACTCGGACGTACTTTGGTCGCTGAAAACCCGCGAGGGAGAAGGCTATATCTATGTGCTGATTGAACATCAGAGCACGGCCGACCCGCATATGGCATTTCGGTTGATGCGTTATGCGGTTGCTGCCATGCAACGCCATCTGGATGCGGGGCATAAAACGCTACCGCTGGTGGTACCGATGCTTTTTTATCATGGCGAGATGAGTCCTTATCCGTATTCACTGTGCTGGCTGGATGAGTTTACATCACCCACTTTAGCGCGCGAGGTGTACGCAAAGCCGTTTCCTCTGGTTGACATTACCGTGATGCCGGACGATGAGATCGTGCAGCACCGCCGAATTGCGCTGCTGGAGTTAATGCAAAAACATATCCGACAACGTGATTTACTGCGGATTGTTGACAAGGTGAGCGCCGTTTTGCTTACGGGATTTACTAATGACAGCCAGTTGAATTCGCTGTTTAATTATTTGCTCCACTCTCCTGGCGCGTCGGACGTTGGCCGTTTTATCCAGGAGGTTGCGCACCGAGTCCCACAGCATAAGGAAGCGTTGATGACGAATGGAGAGAAGTTGCAGAAAATCCTCAGGCGGTTAGGCAAGCGGGAAGGTCGAATAGAAGGATTAGAGAAAGGGCTAGTGGAAGGGCGAATAGAAGGACGAATAGAGGGAAAAATAGAAGGGCGAATAGAAGGAGAACACGCTGAAGCCCTGCGTATCGCCCGTACTCTGCTTGAGGACGGCATGGCGATGGAGAGTGTGCTAAGAATCACCGGGTTAACAGCGGACGATATTGTGGTTAGCCACCATTAAATTAAGGTTCTACAGGGGCGGCGGTCGAGTCCTCCCCTGACTATCACAACGGGGGAAAAGGATCGGAAACCTCCGTATATACCCAACTTTACGCCCATACCCAGTCATCTTGACTACCCTTAATACCCTAAGCGGTAAAAACAAGGAGATTCAATATGGCTTACCAGACAGTTAATCCTGCCACTAACCAGCTTATCAAAGAATACCCAGGCCACACCGACGCTGATGTGGAAGCTGCGCTCAAGGCGGCCGATGCACTTTACCACTCCGACTGGGCCAAGGGGGATATTGACCAGCGTCTGCCGGTGCTGCATAAACTGGCCGATCTGATCGACTCGCGCGTCGAGGAGCTAGCCAAAATCGCCAGTCAGGAGATGGGTAAACTTATCGAACAAAGCCGTGGTGAGGTTAAGCTATGCGCGCAGATCGCCCGCTATTACGCCGATAACGCGAAACAATTCCTGGCGCCAGTGAAGTACAAATCTGAACTTGGCGAGGCATGGGTTGAGCATCACCCGATTGGCGTGCTGATGGCCGTTGAGCCGTGGAACTTCCCGTATTACCAGCTAATGCGTGTGCTGGCACCGAATCTGGCAGCCGGTAACCCGGTTCTCGCTAAACATGCCAGCATTGTGCCGCACTGTGCGGAGACCTTTGCACATCTGGTTCGTGAGGCAGGCGCGCCAGAAGGGGCGTGGGCCAATCTGTATATTTCTCAGGATCAGGTAGCCAATATTATTGCTGACAAACGCGTTCAGGGTGCGGCGCTGACCGGTTCGGAAAAAGCGGGTAGCGTAGTGGCGGCGCAAGCGGCGAAGCACATCAAAAAATCGACCCTGGAACTGGGTGGGAACGATGTATTCGTGGTGCTGGATGATGCCGATCTTGAAAAAGCGGTGAAAATTGGCGTAAATGCGCGACTAAACAATGCCGGTCAGGTGTGTACGGCGGCAAAACGTTTTGTCCTGCATGAGAAAATTGCCGAAGCTTTCCTCAGCAAATTTACCGAGGCGTTTAAACAGGTGAAGATTGGCGATCCGCTGGATGCAAGCACCACGCTTGGCCCGCTGTCATCAAAAGACGCGCTGGAGACGCTGACCAAACAGGTCAACGAGGCCGTGAAAAATGGCGCGAAGCTGCACCTGGGCGGCAAACCCGTTTCGCGGGACGGGAGCTTCTTCGAGCCCACCATCCTGACGCATATCACCCGTGATAATCCGGCGTACTTTGAGGAGTTCTTTGGCCCGGTAGCGCAGATTTACGTGGTGAAAGACGACGACGAAGCGGTCGCGCTGGCGAACGATTCCCACTATGGGCTGGGCGGCGCGGTCTTTAGTCAGGATATTGAGCGAGCGAAAAAAATGGCGTCGCGTATTGAGACCGGGATGGTATACATCAACTGGCTCACCGATACCGCCGCCGAGCTGCCGTTTGGGGGCGTTAAGCGTTCCGGTTACGGGCGTGAGCTGTCGGATCTGGGGATTAAAGAGTTTGTGAACCAGAAGCTGGTGGTGGTACATAAATAGCGGTTGTCATACAAAAACGCCGGTCACATAACGTAACCGGCGTTTGTTTTTCTGGCGCTTATTAGAAGCTCACGCCGCCACCGACATAGGCGCCGTCAACCAGCGTGTGGCCTGGGCGACCGTCTTTGCCATCAACGCTTACGTGGCGGTAACCCACTTTCAGCGTAACCGGTTTGATTGGCGTC
Organism: Kluyvera intermedia; assembly: GCF_034424175.1. NCBI lineage: Bacteria > Pseudomonadati > Pseudomonadota > Gammaproteobacteria > Enterobacterales > Enterobacteriaceae > Kluyvera > Kluyvera intermedia. The sequence continues at coordinate 4,082,793 of NZ_CP139986.1, read as the reverse complement.
CAGCTTACGCCGCCGTTGGCTTCCACGTAGTTCTTCACGCTGTTGTTCAGACCATTCGGTGCAACATAGCCTTCACCAAACACATTAATGCTGTCGGTCAGTGCTACGCTAACGCCGCCACCGATTGGGAATGCGACGCCGTTATCGCCTTTTTTCGGCCCCAGGTAGATGGCTTTTGCCCCGGCATTTAGCATCACTGGACCCACTTCGAGGTTATAACCTGCGCCCACGCCGCCGGTCTGGGTACCGTCGTCGGTATTTTTAAGCCAGTTACCTTCGGCATACAGGCCAGAGGTGGATTTACCCATCTCAACATTCAGGTTGGTGAAGTTTTTGCCTTGCTCAATGCTGCCACCCATTGCCAGTGCGGAGCCAGATACAGCGGTCAGAGCGGAAAGGATAAGGATATTAAGCTTTTTCATGATGTATGCCTCGTTATCAAATTAATCTGAGGGCACCTTACCAAGTGGGATTTACTTCTGCAAATGTGACCGATGTCGATTTTTAATACTGATAATGTAATCGTCATGGTCTTTTTTTGTTGCTTTGGTGTTTGTTTTTACCAGCGTCAACGATTAGCGTTTTGATGTTTAGCGTCCGTTTAGTTTTTGGCTAAACGGACCTTGAACAGAGTGGGGGATATTGGTTGGCAATGAATTAATTGCCTTTCTAATAATTTCCAAAAGCACTCCAATTGTCATGAATAAAAATGAGAATTTACATTTCTACGCATTTAATTACCCCTTCCTGGCCGGGCTACGGGTTATTTTTTCAGGCTGGCAAATGCCGCGCGAATTTCCTCTTCCGGCAGGGCCAAACCAATAAAGACCATCGTGCTGTGCGGCGTTTCATCGCCCCAGGGCCTATCCCAATCCGCGCTATACAGTCGCTGGACGCCCTGAAACAGCAGGCGATTCGGCTCACCGTCAATCCACAGCATCCCTTTGTAGCGCAGCAGTTTGTCGGCGAAATCCAGCAGTAAGTTTTCCATCACACGAGACACGTCGCTGATATCCACCGGGTAACCCAGCTCGACCACAATGGACGACACGTCGTTTTGTTTGTCGGCCATAAAGTGGAAGCGAGGTTTCGAGGTGACGTTCTCTTCCAGCATAAAACCGTTGGTGTTAAATAGCTGAGAGAGGTCGATATCGCCGTGGATAACCGTGTAAATCGGCGCGCGGGCGTTGATGCGTGTTAGACGTTCGCGCAGTTTTTCTGTGTCGCTAGCCACGTCGGTTTTGGTCAACAGAATGCGGTCGGCGTAGCCCACCTGCGACTGGGCAATGGTGAACTGGTTCATCTGGTCGTCGGCGTGTACCGCGTCAACCAGCGCAATCACGCCGTCCAGCAGATAGCGTTCACACAGTATCTCGTGGGAGAAAAAGGTCTGGATGATCGGGCCGGGGTCGGCCATGCCGGTGCATTCAATCACCAGGCGGTCGAAGTGTATGGTGCCGTTATCACGGTTGTCGAGCAGGTCGAGCAGTGCGTCTTCGAGCTCATTAGAGCGGGTGCAGCAGATGCAGCCGTTGGTCAGGGTTTTTATCTGGGTGGCTCGGTCACCAATCAGCTGATCGTCAACGGAAACTTCGCCGAACTCGTTTTCAATCACGGCAATTTTGAAGCCGTGCTGTTCGTTAAGAATATGGCGCAGGAGGGTGGTTTTTCCCGCGCCGAGGAAACCGGTCAGTAAGGTAACTGCAATCGGGGTCATGTTGTCTCCTTTAGCAGCAGCGAATGCCGCCTTTTCCATCGCCGCCATAACGTGCCTGCTGGCGTTCGCGGAAGAACTCTTCATAGGTCATGTACGGCTTATCCGGATGGTTGGTCTGCATATGCAGGACGTAGTTATCGTAATCCGGAATGCCAATCAGCATTTTCGCTGCCTGACCGAGATATTTTTTTGCCTGTCCTAAGTTACCAAACATAGACCATCCTGATAAGACAAAGCCCGAAGAGGTTATCTCTATCGGGCTTGGGAACACGTTTTCCCTCACCCCAGCCCTCTCCCGGAGGGAGAGGGCGGATTGGGCGGGTTAGTGGTGTGAAGAGGTCTTCACACCGCCTTCCGGTACCGGCACATACGGTGTTTCTTTGTCGGTACGTTTATCGCTATTGCGCACCTGCATCCAGGTTTTGAAGCCGTAGAAGATGATGCTGTACACCACCACCAGGAACAGAATACTCAGGCCTGCGTTGGTGTAGTTGTTGATAACGATATGGTTCATGTTAGCGACCTGCTGAGCGGTCAACTCACCACCGGCAGCAATCTTCTCTTTGTACTGGCCCGCCATGTAGAAGAAGCCTTCCATCTGCGGGTTAGTGCTGAACAATTTCAGGCCCAGCGCCCAGGTGGTGCAGATAAGCAGCCATACCGCTGGAATCGTGGTGACCCAGATGTATTTGGAGCGTTTCATCTTAATCAACACAACTGTACCCAGAACCAGCGCTACTGCCGCCAGCATCTGGTTAGAAATACCGAACAGCGGCCACAGGCTCTTCACGCCGCCCAGCGGGTCGACCACGCCTTGATACAGCAGGTAACCCCAAAGACCCACACAACCCGCGGTAGCAACAATACCCGCCACCAGAGAGTCGGTTTTCTTCAGGAACGGCACGAAGTTACCCAGCAAATCCTGCAGCATAAAGCGACCGGCACGGGTACCCGCGTCCAGTGCGGTAAGGATAAACAGCGCTTCAAACAGAATACCGAAGTGATACCAGAAGCCCATATCGGCCATCGGCAGGACTTTGTGGAACACGTGTGCGATACCCACAGCCAGCGTTGGTGCGCCGCCTGCGCGGTTCAGAACCGACGGTTCGCCGATATCTTTCGCCGTTTGTAGGATTTGCTCAGGGGTAATGACGAAGCCCCAGGAGCTGACGGTTGCTGCCGCATGTACGGTGACATCTTTCAACTGTGCCGCAATCATCGCCGCGTTCTCACCGCCCATTTCATGCAGGTTTGGCATGGTAATGCCAAGGCCCGCTGGCGGGGTGTTCATCGCGAAGTACAAACCTGGCTCGATAATGGAAGCTGCGACCAGCGCCATAATCGCCACGAAGGATTCCATCAGCATTGCACCGTAACCGATCAAGCGAGCGTCGTTCTCGTTTGCCAGCAGTTTCGGTGTAGTACCGGAGGAGATCAGCGCATGGAAGCCAGAGACGGCGCCACACGCGATGGTGATAAACAGGAACGGGAACATCGCGCCTTTCCACAGCGGGCCGGTACCGTCGATGTACTGGGTCACTGCAGGCATTTTCAGATCAGGGTTTAGGATAACAATACCCAGCGCCAGGCCGACGATCACGCCAATTTTCAGGAAGGTGGCGAGGTAGTCACGCGGGGCCAGAATCAGCCACACCGGCAGCAGCGCGGAGATAAAGGCGTAGCCAATCAGCGCGAAGGTGATGGTGGTGTCTTTAAAGGTCAGCGCCGGACCCCAGTACGGGTCGTGAGCAATCACGCCGCCGAAGTAAATGGAGGCCACCAGCAGGATAATCCCCATGATCGACACTTCACCCACGCGACCCGGGCGGATAAAGCGCATGTAGATACCCATAAACAGCGCAATCGGCACGGTCGAGCAGACGGTGAACACGCCCCACGGGCTTTCCGCCAGCGCTTTCACCACGATTAACGCCAGCACCGCCAGGATGATAATCATAATCAGGAAGCAGCCGAACAGGGCGATAGAACCCGGTACACGGCCCATCTCTTCTTTGACCATTTCACCCAGCGACGAACCGTTACGGCGCGTGGAGATAAACAGCACCATAAAGTCCTGCACTGCACCCGCGAGCACCACGCCCGCCAGCAGCCACAGGGTTCCCGGCAGGTAGCCCATCTGTGCGGCCAGAACCGGGCCGACCAGCGGACCGGCACCGGCGATAGCGGCGAAGTGGTGGCCGAACAGCACGTAGCGGTTGGTCGGCACGTAGTTCAGGCCGTCGTTATTAATGACCGCTGGCGTCGCACGCGTCGGGTCAAGTTTCATCACCTTCTGGGCGATGTAGAGGCTGTAGTAGCGATACGCCACCAGATAAACAGAAACCGACGCCACGACGATCCACAGGGCACTGACGTGCTCACCGCGGCGCAGGGCGACGACCGAAAGGCAAAACGCACCGATGATTCCGAGAATCACCCAGGGTATGTGCTTGAATAGCTTTTTAGTATCCATAGTAAAACCTGGCTATTTAGGATGAATTTTCAGCCGAAGCTGCCGTTATTGAATTTGTTTTGAGGAGGTATTGATGGTGATGCTGACGACAAGTTTGCCAGCAGACGCGCGTGTAAAGTTGGGTAAGTGGGTGAGCGGTTGAAACTGAGGGCTAAGCGGTTACGTGCGAAGGTAAGCGGTTGGACAAGCTCTGAGCGCCAGAGAAATATGTGATTGAGATCGCAAGTTTTTTTCCCCGACCCGCCGAACTACAATCTTCTTCGTATGATTAAAAACCAATAAAAAACACTATTGTCACTAATTGATCACAACTCCGGTTGATGACCCACCCCATGCCGCGCCTTTTTTCCGACTATTTGACTCACCTCTGGACGGTGAGCGACGTCGGCCGCCGACCTGTCTTTATAAAAAGGATTAACACAATGAAAAATGTGCGGATAAAAGCCATATGTTGCGTTTTGGGCCTGGGAATGTTGTGTCCGGCGATAAGCTATTCAGCCACTGAATTACGTATGTCGTGGTGGGGCGGTAACCAGCGTCATCAGGCAACCACCGAGGCGATAAAAGCCTTTGAAGCGCAAAACCCTGACGTCAAAATCAATACTGAGCCCAGCGGCTGGGATGGTTATCTCTCACGCCTAAGTACTCAACTGGCGGGCAATACCGAGCCGGATGTGATGCAAATTAACTGGAACTGGCTGGTGATGTTTTCTAAAAACGGTGACGGTTTCTATGATATCAACCGCCAGGCGGGCGTTATCGATCTCAGTCAGTTCTCCCGTCAGGGTATGCAACTGGTCACGGTGAATGGCAAACTTAACGGCGTGCCGGTCGCCATGACCGGGCGGTCGATGTACTACAACCCGGTGCTGTGGAAAAAAGCTGGCGTGGCGTACCCGCAAACCTGGGAGCAGATGATCGCCGCAGGGCCGGTGTTTAAAAAAACGCTTGGCGATGATTATTACCCGTTTATCCTCGCCAACCATGACACCACCATCATGACGTTTCTGAACTCCTACATGGTGCAGAAATACAATATCCCAATGATTGACCCGCAGAAAAAGACCTTCAACTACAGCCGCGAGCAGTGGCTCGACTATTTCGGCATGTACAAAAAACTGGTGGATAACCACGTTATTCCGTCGATGAAATACCTGTCGTCATTCGGCAAAGCCAACGCCTGGGAAATTAAACCGTGGCTCGACGGCAAGATTGGCGGCGTTCACACCTGGAGTACCGACGGCACGTTTGCCGGAAGCCTGCGTGCCCCTGCCCATCTGGAAGTGGGACCGTATCCGATGCTCCCCGGCGCGACCGATGCCGGTATTTTCTTTAAACCGTCGATGATGTTCTCCATTGGTAAGAACAGCCGTCACCCGGAGCTGGCGGCTAAGCTGATTAACTTCCTGCTGAACGACCCGCAGGGCGTGAAGGCCATGGGCTTACAGCGCGGCGTGCCGCTGAGCGCGGAGGCGGTGAAAGTGCTGCAACAAGACGGCGTGCTGGATAGCAGCCAGATTCAGGTGCAGGGGCTGGCGCAGGTTGAAAAGCTGGCGGGCAGCATTGAGCCGTCGCCGTGGTTCGAAAATCCTCAGCTACTGTCGTATTTTCTCGACGCGGTACAGCGCTACGACTACGGGCAACTGACCCTCGAACAGCTGGCCGATGAATTCCCGCAGCGCGCACAGCGTGTACTGAAAAAGATCATGTGAATGAGGTGGTTATGTCGCAATTATTAAAAGAGACCATTTTAAGCAAGCTGGATACGCTGTTTAATGAAGTGATTGTGGTGCGCACTAACGACGCCGAGCTTAAAAAACAGAAGGTTATCGCTTCCGACCTGTCGATTGAAAACTGGGACTGGTCGCAGGGCGTGGGGATTTACGGCATCTGGCGTTTGTACCAGATTACCCGCGAACCCCGCTATCTGGCATACCTGAACGGCTGGTTTGCCCGTCGGCAGGCGGAAGGGCTACCGGAGAAGAATATTAACCGCATGGCGCCCATGCTGACCGCAACCTGTATGGCCGCCGAACTGGGCGAAACGGGCTGGCTGGCGGATATCGCCGAGTATGCTGACTGGATCGACAAGCGGCTGCTGCGCACTCAGGAAAACGGCTTTACCCACTGCACCAGCGACCATCTGAATGAAGAACAACTGTGGGTCGACACGCTGTTTATGAGCGGTCTGTTCCACGCCAAAGCCTCGCAACTGCTGGGCCAGCCGCAGTACATGGATGATGTGGCGTATCAATTTTTACTGCACATCAAATACCTCGTCGACCGCCGCAGCGGGCTGTGGATGCACGGCTGGAGCTTTATCGATCGCAATAACTACGGTGCAGCGCTGTGGGGACGCGGCAACGGCTGGGCGGCAGTAGGCAGCGTTGATTTTCTCGAGATGGCGACTCAGGAGACGGCAAATAGCCGTTTTATCCGCGAGGCGTTTATTCGTCAAATGCAGGCGGCGGTGCATTACCAGCACAGCAACGGTATGTGGTCGACCCTGATTGATCACCCAGAAAGCTATCAGGAAGCATCGGGAACCGCTGGGCTGACCTACGCGCTGTTAAAAGGCGCGCGTCTTGGCCTGTTGGATGACCGCTGTCGGGATGCTGGCTGGGCGGGCGTGCAGGCGCTGATTGCGCGTATTAGTGAACAAGGGGAAGTGGCGGATGTGTCGGCAGGAACGTCGGTAGGGCGGGATCTTCAGCACTATCTGGACATTCGCGTTCGTCAGCGCGCCTACGGGCAGTCGCTGGCCATGTTGGCATTAGGGGAAGCGCTTGCCCATTTGAACTCGTAACTTAAGGACAAGGTCATGACAACAAACCCCAGCGTAATGCTGAGCGTGGAGGAAGAGAAAAAAATCCTGGCACGGATCAGTGACCCACTGTTCCCGGCGCGTGACGTTAACGTGCGGGACTGCGGCGCGGTTGGCGATGGTACAACGCTGGATACCGACGCTATCCAGCGGGCGATTAGAAAGGCCCATGCGCTGGGCGGTGGCCGGGTGGTGATCCCTTCCGGCCGTTTCCTGACCGGTTCGCTAGAACTGCTCAGTCACGTCAATTTGTATCTGGAAAACCGCGACAGCGTGCTGTTGTTCACCACCGACACCAGCGAAGCGCACTATCCTCTGGCCTTCGGTCACTGGGAGTGTTCGCCGCTGTGGAACTACCGGGCGCTCATCTATGCGCATCGTGCGGACAATATCGCCCTGACCGGCAGCGGCGTGCTGGACGGTCAAGCCAGCGAAAGCGTCTGGTGGCACTGGACGCATCAGATTGAACACGCCTGGTCGACCCATGCTCAAAACCTACAGCGGGCGGGTAGCCTGCGACTTCGTGAGATGAACCAAAGCGGTGTGCCAGTAGCCGAGCGCCGTTTTGGCGATGGCTTCTATCTGCGGCCGATGTTTATCCAGACGCTACACTGCCAGAATGTATTGCTGGAGGGGGTGACGCTGCGCAATTCACCGATGTGGCAAGTGAACCCGGTGATGTGTCGCAATGTTACCGTTCGGCGCATGACGCTGCGTTCCCACGGCCATAACAATGACGGTGTCGACCCGGAAAGCTGCTGCGATGTGCTGATTGAAGATAACCTGTTCGACTCCGGCGATGACTGCATCGCCATTAAGTCCGGGCGCGATCGCGATGGGCGCGAGGCGAATATTCCGTGTGAAAACATTATTATCCGCAATAACCGTTTTGCCGACGGCCACGGCGGCATTGCGCTGGGCAGCGAAATGAGCGGTGGGATCCGTAACGTGTTCGCCGCCGGTAATGAGTTCGACAGCCCGGCGCTAACCTATCCGCTGCGCCTGAAGGCCAACGCCTTGCGCGGTGGAATCATCGAAAACGTCTGGCTGCGTCACTCGCGGGTGAAACGGGTACGTGATGCGGTGGCCCACGCCACCATGAACTATGCCGAGGGGATATACGGCGACCATCTGCCACGTTTTCGCAATATCGTCATTGAAGATCTGGAAGCCAGCGGTGGTGAGTACGGCCTGTTTATTGAAGGGCTGCCGCAGTCGCCAATTGATGGGCTGGTGCTGAAAGATATTCGCATCACCGACGTAGAAAACCCGCTGCATGCCGCCCACTGGGGCAGCGGCGTACAGATGGAAAACGTCACCATCAACGGGCTGGCCTACCCGCGCCCGGTACAGCTGTTTATTCGCGGGCTACCGCAGGCGGGTGATTATCTGCGGGCCTCGGCACAGCTGCCCGGTAACGATGACGCCGAGCTGCACTATTGCTGGTGGCTTGGCAAAACGGCGGATGGCCCGATGGCGGCACTGGCAGAAGGGGATATTCTGGCGCTAACGCCAACGATGGCCGGGCGCTTTGTTCGCTGCCAGGTGAAGTACGGCGATATGCAGCTGGTGAGTAAAGCCTGGCAAATCCAGCCGGAGGGCAGTATCCCACTAGAAAACGGCGAGTCGGTGAATGCCGGTATTCTGCGAGCTCGGGGGATTATCACAACTGAGAGCAGTGGTGAATGTATCACTCGCTTCGAGCTGGCGCAGATGGTGATTCGGCTGTGGGGGCTACAGTATCAACCCGCAAGCGGGCTGGCGATTGCCGACGTTCCGGCAGATTCGGTCTGGTATCCGGGAATTGATGCGCTGATCCGCCGCGGCATGATGGCGCTACAGCAGGGTAAATTCCTCCCTGACCGGCCAATTCGCCGTGAAGAGGCGGCGACGGTAGCGATGATGAGCTGCGGAGTCTCCTACCGTAATGCCTCCACCATGTTGGAATCGACCTTTACCGACGGACGTATTCTGCGTGATATCTATTTAACCAACGCCCAGCGGGCAGTCGCGTTCGGCTTTTTAAGCTGCGATGACGAAGGGCGTTTTCGTCCACGTCGCTATCTGCGCCGCCATGAAGCGCTGGAGATGATGCTCGCTATCAGCCATTTTGTTGGCGACCAGGACGTCCCCGGTCAGCGGGTGAATAAGTTGCGCTAAGTGGATAAGCGGCGAGCAGTCTGATCGATTGAACGGATCATTGACTGCTTCGCCGTCATCAAATGGTTGCGCAGCGCCATCGTGGCATCGAGATCGTTACGGCAGATCAGGGCGATCAAGATCATCATATGTTCATCAATCGCAATAATATTGCGCTGTTTCAGATCGCTTTCATCCCACTGATAATGGAAATGGAAAATAACCGAGATAATTTCCAGCGACTGGTTGAAAAATATATTATCAGCGGCTGACAGTATTAGCGTATGAAAATCACGGTCAAGCTGCGAGAAGGTTTTGACATTATCACCAATGCTGTCTCTTAATTGCCGGTGATATTCCAGCAGGGTTTTTGCTTGTAACCAGCGGGGGTCGCCATCGGGCAAACTTAAAAAACGTTGCAGAGCATGTAATTCTAACATTTCGCGTAATTCAAAAAGCTGCTCGGCATAGGGACGGTCGAACTCTTTCATCCGCCACAGTCCACGTTTCTCGCTGACGATCAGATTATAACGACCGAATTTTAGTAAATATTCTCTGGCGGCAACCGGGCTGACTCCGGCCATTTTTGCCAGCTGAATTTCACTCATCACTTCCCCGGCTTTAAGCTGTCGCTGATTAATCATTGAGAAAAATGCCTGCTCAAAGATCCGCGTCTGCTCTTCCAGCGGGGCTTCAGTACACTCGAAACCGTCCAGCATGTCGGGCTTGCGTATGATGATGTAATCACTGCCGATTTTTTCCAGCACGCCGCGCTGCTCAAGGTGTGAAAGCATATGCCTGACGGTAGTGCGGCTGATGTTATACATCTCTGCCAGCGCCGATTGTACCGGCAGCGGTGAGGGGATATGCCCCTTCGCAATACCCTCAATAATTTGGTTAACCACGCTACGACGTAAATTCTGCGAACGGCTCATTGCGCATCCTCCTGGTGATGATTAAAGACGAATTTAAAACATCTTTCTGCGCTGATATTCACAACAATGAATAACGCCGCTGCGAAAACGTCTGTTTATCGACAATAACAGAGTAACGAAAAATAAGATGCGGAGAAGGGAATAATGAAAGTATTAGTTTGTCAGCAGCCGGGTGAATTAACGTGGCAATCTCGGGATATTCCAAAACCACAACAAGATGAGGTGTTAATAAAAGTTAAAACGGTGGGGATTTGCGGAACCGATATTCATGCCTGGCGCGGTAAACAGCCTTTTTTCAGTTATCCGCGAGTGCTGGGGCATGAGATCTGCGGTGATATTGTGGCGTTGGGCCGCGGTGTCACATCGTGGTGCGTGGGCCAGCAGGTGGCGGTGATCCCGTATGTATCCTGCAATGATTGCGGCGCCTGCCGCAGTGGGCGAAGCAACTGCTGCGAAAATATCGCCGTAATTGGTGTACATCGTGACGGCGGTTTTAGTGAATACCTCAGTGTGCCGCAGCAAAATATCCTGCTTGCCGAGGGCATTGCGCCAGCCGCCGTGGCGCTGATTGAACCCTTCGCCATCAGTGCGCATGCGGTACGGCGGGCGGCGGTTCAAGCAGGGGATTCGGTACTGGTGGTGGGCGCGGGGCCGATTGGTCTGGGGGCGGCGGCGATAGCGAAAGCACAAGGGGCGCAGGTGATGGTTGCGGATACCAGCTTGCAACGGCGCGATCATGTGACTCTCCAGTTGGATCTGCCGACGCTCGATCCGCTAGCGTCGGGCTTCCACGATCAATTACGTGATGGCTTTAGCGGTCATTTACCGCAAACGGTGATCGACGCCACCGGCAGCCCGCAGTCAATGAATCAGGCGGTGGATCTGATCCGTCACGGCGGCAGTATCGTCTTTGTCGGATTGTTTAAAGGTGACTTACAGTTTTCAGACCCTGAATTCCATAAAAAAGAGACCACGCTAATGGGCAGCCGTAATGCGACGGCAGAGGACTTTGCTCGAGTCGGGGAACTGATGCAGCGCGGGCTGTTGCGAGCGGAGATGCTGCTGACTCACCGGTTGCGCTTTGAGGAGCTGGGTAGCACCTATGAGCGGGAGGTCATCAATAATCCACAGCTGATTAAAGGCGTGATAGAGTTCGGGTAGAACATGACGGGCGCGTATTCCTATAAATGTGATGTAAATCACTGCGTTAACCAAGTAAAACCCGCGCCTGTGTCTACGCTTTATACCTGCCCGACAATCTGGAGAAGAAGAATGACAACGATAAACATCGCGCTCAAGGATGCCTATGCGCTCGCCTTTGAGGTTCTGCGCTCGAATGGATTTTCCCAACCTCACGCCGACGCGATTGCGCGCAATGTAACGGCAGGTGAGCGCGACGGCTGTGCCTCGCATGGTTTGTGGCGTCTATTGGGGATTGTGGAGACGCTGCGCAAAGGCAAAGTGTCACCTGATGCGGAGCCGGTTATCGTTGACCAGGCACCGGCTATCGTCAAAGCGGATGCGCAGGGTGCGTACTCGCTGTGTGCTTACGAACAGGCGCTGCCGCTGCTGATTGAGAAAGCGCGTCACTGTGGTATCGCGGCGCTGGCGATTAATCATTGTGTGCATTTTTCTGCGCTATTTGCCGATGTGGAACCGTTGACTGATGTCGGGCTGGTGGGTTATGCCTGTACGCCAAGCCACGCCTGGGTAGCACCAGCGGGCGGTACTCAGCCACTGTTTGGTACAAACCCGATAGCCTTTGGCTGGCCGCGTGGTGATAAGCCGCCGTTTATTTTTGATATGGCGACCAGTGCCGCGGCGCGTGGTGAAATTCAGCTGCATCAGCGGGCGGGAAAATCGATTCCTGAAGGTTGGGGGATTGATAGCGACGGGCAGCCTACCACCGATCCACAGGCGGTGCTGGATGGGGCAATGCTGACGTTCGGCGGTCATAAAGGATCTGCGCTGGCAGCCATGGTTGAACTGTTCGCCGGGCCGCTGATTGGCGATATGACCAGCGCTGAATCACTGGCGTGGGATAACGGTGCGGGTGGCCTGCCGTATGGCGGCGAGCTGATTTTAGCGCTCGACCCGCAACGTTTCCTGGGCGGTGAGGCGGCTTCTCATCTGGCCCGCGCAGAGACGCTGTTTAGCGGAATGCAGGCGCAGGGGGCAAGGCTGCCTGGTGAGCGTCGTTATCAGGCGCGCGAGCAGAGTGAGAAGCTGGGGTTGGAGGTTTCTCGTCGCCTGTACGATGAGATTTGCGCGCTGCGTGGATAATCCTGAGTATTCCCGGCGGCGCTGCGCTTGGCCGGGCTACATCGAAATTGTAGACCGGGCGAGGCGTTTACGCCGACCCCCGGGAAAAGACGCACGCTGATGTAAAATCGTGCCATTCCCCGTATTAATAGTCACAATTTCTATAAAGTTTTTCTTTTTCCCGCCGAAAATTTGTTATTCGCCTGGAGGAAAGAGAAACATGTTAAACCGTCTTAAAATCGTCACCAGCCTCGTGCTGGTTTTGGTGTTATTTGGTCTGTTGCAGTTGGCATCGGGTGGTTTGTTCTTTAACTCACTCAAGCATGACAAAGAAAACTTCACCATCCTACAAACCGTACGTCAGCAGCAATCCGGTCTAAACGGCAGTTGGGTTGCACTGTTGCAAACCCGCAATACCCTAAACCGTGCGGGTATCCGCTACATGATGGATCAGAACAATATCGGCAGCGGTGCAACCGTGACCGAGCTGATGCAGATTGCCACTAAATCTCTGGCCGAAGCAGAAAAACGCTGGACTGAATACCAGGCAATGCCACGCGATCCGCGTCAAAGTGAAGCGGCGGCGCTGGAGATCCAGCGTAACTACGATATTTACCACGGCGCGTTGTCTGAACTGATCCAACTGCTCGGGGCAGGCAAGATCAACGACTTCTTCGACCAGCCAACCCAGGGCTATCAGGACGGCTTTGAGAAAGCTTACGTCAACTACCTGCAGCAAAATGACAGCCTGTACGATCTAGCAGTGAAAGACAGTAATAGCTCTTACACCCAGGCGATGTGGATCCTGTTTAGCGTCATGATCGCGGTACTGGCAGTGATCATCTTTGTCTGGCTGGGCGTGCGTAAAACGCTTATCGCACCACTGAATCGTTTAATCGACAGCATTCGCCACATTGCCGGTGGCGATCTGGTGAAACGCATTGATGTTGAAAGTCATAACGAAATGGGCGAGCTGGCTCATTCTCTGCGCCACATGCAGGGTGAACTCGCCCGCACGGTGGGGGAAGTGCGTCAGGGTGCCGATGCGATTTACAGCGGTGCGAGCGAAATTGCCATGGGCAATAACGACCTCTCTTCACGTACCGAGGAGCAGGCCGCTTCGCTTGAAGAGACTGCTGCCAGCATGGAAGAGCTGACCGCAACCGTGAAGCAGAACGCCGAAAACGCCCGCCAAGCCAGCCATCTGGCGCTCTCCGCGTCGGAAACCGCGCAGAAGGGCGGTAAAGTGGTGGATAACGTGGTGCAGACCATGCGTGACATCACCGCCAGTTCGCAGAAAATCGCCGACATTATTAGCGTGATTGACGGTATTGCCTTCCAGACCAATATTCTGGCGCTGAACGCCGCGGTGGAAGCTGCGCGTGCCGGTGAACAGGGGCGAGGCTTTGCGGTCGTGGCCGGTGAAGTACGTAACCTTGCCCAGCGCAGCGCCCAGGCAGCTCGCGAAATCAAAAGTCTGATTGAAGACTCGGTTAACCGCGTTGACCTCGGTTCTACGCTGGTGGAAAGCGCCGGTGAAACCATGGGTGAGATTGTTAATGCGGTGACCCGCGTGACCGATATCATGGGTGAAATCGCGTCGGCTTCTGATGAACAGAGCCGGGGCATTGACCAGGTTGGTCTGGCGGTGGCTGAAATGGATCGCGTGACCCAGCAGAACGCCTCGCTGGTGGAAGAATCTGCGGCGGCAGCGGCAGCGCTGGAAGAGCAGGCAAGCCGTCTGACTCAGGCCGTAGCGGTATTCCGTATTCAGCAAGGTCAGGCTAATGCTGAGCGTGAGTCAGTAAGCGCGGCTGCACCTGCGCCGGCAACGCTGCGTAAAGCGGCGGCTACCGATACTGGGGAAAACTGGGAAACCTTCTAATACCCGCGCGCCCTCTCCGGGCGCGTTCATCCCATTTTGACGCATATTCTGATGCATAGCCTGGCGTAACAGACGCCAGGCTATGAGTGATTAACCTTCCGAAGCCACAACCTTAATCTCGACCATCCCAATCCCCAGCTGACGCGGCGAATGACCCAGAATATTCCCCTCGTTAGTCGACTGCGGGTCAGGTGGCACAATCACCAACGTGCTGGCGTCTGACGGGTTATCAAAATGCAGCGTAGAGGTCGTGACATCATTGCCGAGCGTCAGTATCTGCTCGTTTTTGCCCACGCGTACCGGGATAGGCTTATTGGCATTCGCGCCATAGGCTTTAGCGGTGATCACCAGATCAAACTGTTTAGGAAGCGGATGCTGATACTCAATCTTCACCTGCTCGCCCAACTGCGCATTCGACCAGCGCCCCCACGACTCAGGACGTGAGATACCGCTGAAGCTTTTGACCTCTTCCGGCGCACCGGCGACGTTGAAGATGAAGCTGTCGGCTTTATAGCGGATATCGTTATCGACGGTTTTCAGTGAATTGACATTGCCGTTGTAGCGCACCATGTCGATAACCGTATCTTTAAACTCGGTTTTGCCGTCCCACTGCGCTTTATCAACCTGCTGCACTTTTTGTTCACCGCCAAGCTGGCCCTGTGAAACGCACCATTGGGTGGAAAGCGACAGCTCCGGCGACCATAGCTGCGCCATCTTGTAGCAGCGATCAATCCAGACGAAGTTATCGCGTGGGGCGAATTCTGCCAGCTGGAAACGCAGCGGGGCGGAGTATTCACTTTCAGGTAGCGGCTCCACGCGATTATCCGACACGCGCAGTAACAGCGGCAGACGGAAGTGGCTGCCGGAAAACGCAATCATGTTTTTCTGCGTGTCGATAGAGAACTTCTTGATCTCTTTCGGGAAGTTCCACAAACGTATGACGTCGGGCTTCCAGGCCAGCACTTTCTCTTTCATGTTGAGGAACACTTCAGAGAGCGATTGCCCGGACAGGCTGCTGCGACCCAGCCCGATGTAGTTATCGCCACCGAGCAGATCCAGCACCGTCGCGCCGTTATCCATGGTGCTGCGCTTCACGGCCAGTAAATCCTGCGCATCCGGTTTATCGCCACGGATCACAAAGAAGAGATTGCTGCGGTCCAGTTTATTGAGTTCATCCCAGGCGGTATTTTTCATCGCCAGATGGTCGGAAGAAACCACGATAATGGTGTCTTTAAACCACGGGGAGGCTTTTATCTTATTGATAAATTCGGCAATGTTTTCCTGGCTACAGGCTACCGCGCTAAACGACTGGTTCGCTTTGCCGTTGATGTCATAGCGCTTACGGTTACAGCTGCGCGAGATAAAGCCGTCCGGGTGGTGGGTGTCCACGGTTAAGGTGAACAGCGAGAAACGTTTACCTTCGCGAGAGAGTGTTTCGAATTTCTTCCAGGCCTCGTCGAGCACGGTATCGTCGTAGTAGCCCCAGTCGTTTTTGTAAGCGGGATCGGCGACGGTGGCTTTCAGTTCTTCCGCACCATACAGGTGATCGAAGCCGTGGGATTTCAGGAACACGTCTTTACCGGCAAAGCGCAGGTTAGCACCCTGCACAAAATAGTTCTGGTAGCCGGAGTTTTTCAGGATATCCCCAAGGCAGATATTCTGCGGGAAGAAGCTCGACAGTGACGCGGAGGCGTTCCCCTCAAACGGGGCAAACAGCGGGATGCCGCACTGAGAAGCAACCATGCCCGCGATAGTGTAATCGGTGCCCGGTAGCTGCGCGGTATGGCTAAAGTCTAGCCCTTCATTTTTCAGCGCCCCCAGTTCCGGCGCGAGGTTCGGGAAGGCCTGATCGTCAAAATAGGTGCGCTCAAGACTCTCGCCATAGATGTAGACGAGGTTGAGTTTGGGATTGGGGATCGTTTTCGACGGTTCTTTATAGTAGGCCGCAAAATCCGGATCGCCGTCTCGAGACTGCGATTTGACCAACTCGCTGATCTGGCGAAATGCCGGGCTGGCATCCACTGAGCCAACGGCAAGAATAAGCGCCAGCAGGCTGTAACCAAAGTGATGAGGATGATGACGACGTCGGCGTAGCAGCCAGCCCAGACCGCCAAATACGGCGATAAGCGCGACGACAATGCCAAGCCCAGGGAGAATATATTTGCCGATACCCGCGCCGGTCAGGCTATTGGTGAGGGTGTAGAGAACCGCATCGTTGATCCCATCGCCGGTGAAGTAGTCGCTGGCGTACAGGGTGATATTCAGGACTACAAACAGGCCCAGTACCGTTAGGGTGGCGGCAAACCACCATCTATTTCGCCCCGCCTTCCAGGCATAAATAGCAATGGAAGCCAGAAAGAGCGCGATGGATAACATCTCTGACACTACACGTCCTCAACAGTGCCAGACGCGCTGGCGGAACAGAAATTAACATCACAATGTAATTGTGCTGTCATCTGTCTGCAATTCTAACGTGGTGAAAGTGTGTTGTTGTTCAGAATTGGTTTAGAAATAACCGATATTTTGTGCGGGTTTCGACGACGAACGGATGATAGAGGCCCGTTCGTCGCAGGAAAGGCATCAGGAGAGGAAGTTAACGCCCTGTTTTAGCACCAGATCACAGGCTTTGGTTTTCACTTTTTTACCCAGTTCGGAGTTGCCCAGGCTATCGAGATCCAACTTCTGACCGTCTTTGGCGTTCAGCAAGCCTGCAATACCGTCCATATAACCGGTATCTTTTTTCTGTTCAGCCTGGGTGTTGAGGCCGAGTTTATCCAGCACCTGGTCTTTCACGTTGTTCACGTCAGTCACTGAAGCCAGTTTCTGCTTAGCGCAGTACTGCATGATGCCGGCTGCGTTGTTCATGGTGCTTGAGCTTAGGGATTGGCTGCCGCCGTTAAGCAGGCTGGTCAGTGAAGACAGAGAAGTTCCGCCGCTTTGGGAGGTACTGCTGCCGCCGGTAAGCTGACTTGCCGCGCTGCTCAGATCATTTAACGATACGGCACCTGCCGCCGTAGAAATAAATGCGCTAGCAATGATGGCGCGGCAAAGCATCGATTTTACTGATTTCATGGCTGTACTCGTGTGTGCTAGTAAAAGTTAACCTGATGAGTATACGCTTCTCATTCACCAGATTTATCTTAATACTCTTTCCCGGTAACGCGGCTGCGGTAGCTGTCCCAGTTAAAGATAACCCAAAGGCTGTTGCCCAGACGCATACGATCCATCACTCGTTCGCCCAGCATTTTATTCATCTCTTCGAGGTTACTGTTGGTTAGCATACCGGTCGGGCGCTTAGAGGAAGAACGGCGATCGACGATCTGGTTAATGATCACTTTTTCATAGCGCGATTCGGTTTGCATACCGATCTCATCGATCACCAACAGATCAACATTACTGAGATCGCTCAGCAGTTGTTCTTCACTGGTTTCCCGGTTGCCGAAGGTCTCTTTCATCGCTGACATAATGTCGGCAACGGTGATGATCAATACTGATTTCCCGCGCAGCAGCAGCTCGTTACAAATGGCGGCGGCGAGGTGATTTTTGCCGGTGCCCGGTTTGCCAGAAAAGATAAAGCTCGCGATGTTGCCGTCGAACTCGTCAACGTATTGACGGGCTTTCGACAGGGCGTTCATCTGGCCTTCATTTTCAACGCGGTAGTTATCAAACGAGCAGTTCTGGTGCAGTGGACGAATGCCGGAACGGTTAAAGGTGCGCTGCATCTTCATGGCGCGATTTTCACGCGCCAGCGCGGCGGCGCGTATTTCACCCTGTTCCTTTTGCCAGGCCAGCAGTTCTTCACCGGTTTTAAATGCCGGTTTGATGTGTGCTGGCATCATCTTCTGCAAGCGTTTCATTAATTCGCCAACGTCTTTCATGCTCAACCTCTGAAACCCGGTGGAATATGATTGTCAGGTTCACTGACCGTATTGATATCGCGGCGCGTCTGATTGCCGTTGTTTGCTCGGCCCATTTGTACGCTGCGCGCCAGCTTTTGCTGCCATTGGACGTGATGGAACACTTTCCCCTCCGCCTGCCAGTAGGCGACGAACGAGGCCAGTTCTTCCGGCGTCACCGGTTCGCTAAGGGCAATGCCCCACAGCGCAGAAAGGCGCAGAAATTCTGCATCTGGCTGCCAGCCCGCGTACATGGCAAATTTACCCATCGGTACTGAAATGGGGGCGGGGGCCGGTTCTTCAAAGAACTGTGCATCCAGCGTCACGTCGCTGCCAGGACGCGATAGCTTTTCTTCCAGTGCCAGTAGTTGCGCCAGTCGTTCTTGCGTAATGGCATAGAACGCGGGCTGATTATTGGCAAACACCGCGAGCGCCCCGCCCTGGGTTTGCGCAAGAATCGCCACGGGATCGGCGCTGAATGCGTCAATACCAATCACGTTAGGTGTTAAAATACGAGAAGACATAACACTATCTCAATACAGAAAAAACAACGGGAAGGATGCGGGGAAATCCGCACGAATACTGCACATAGTAGCACAAGGTTGAGTCAGGGCGGCACTCTCGTGTACCGCCCTTGATGTTAAACCCGCGGGCGCTTGCGATACAGCCACAGTCCTGGAATTGACAGGCCGACGGAGAGCGCGCCGACGATGGATGAGGCCTTAAGGAAGTTGCTCAGCAGTGTGATCATCATCTCTTCGGAATAACCAAAATGGCTGATTTTGACCGCAGATATCATTGCGGTGTAGGCGGAGATTCCGGGGAACATGGGGATAACTGCGGCCACGGTAAAAATTTTAGGATGCGCCAGATACCAGCGCGACCACTGAATACCGATGCTGCCGACTAACATCGCGGCCAGGAAAGTGGCCCACTCAATATTAAAGCCCGCCGTCATCATCACAAAGCGTGATGCGTGGCCAATGGCACCCAGCAACGCACACCAGGGCAGCGCGCGGTGCGGGACGTTAAACACCATCGCAAAGCCGACGGCCGGAATGGCCGATAGCACCATATCCTGTGCCAGCAGTAATAGAAAATCGATTATACCCATCCGCGCAGCCCCCATAAGGTCATGGCCATCACCACGCCGACGCAGGTCGCAAGCGTCAGGAGGCTGGCAATTGCCCAGCGCGCCAGACCGGTATTGATATGGCCTTTGAACATGTCGGCTACCGAGTTAATCAGCGGAAAGCCGGGAACCAATAGCAGTACGCTTGCCGCCATGGCGACGGTTGAGGTCTGCTGGAAAGCGGGAAGTTGCAGCATCAGACCGGAAACCGTGGTGGCAACGAAGGCCGTCAGGCCGAAGTTAATCTGCGGGTGCATTGAGCGATGGGTAAGCAACTGGCGGATATACATGGCGACAGTGCTGGCGCAGAGGGTGACAAATGCTCCGTCCCAGCCGCCGTTATTGAGCTTGCAGAAACAGGCGCAGGATAGCCCAACCATCAGCACCACCAACCAGCGAGGGTAGCGCAGGGGTTTAATGTGCGTGAAGCGCTTCTCAACATCTTTATGATCCAACAACTTATGCTCGGTCATAATGACGATGTGCTGAACTTCAGTCACCATGTGCATGTTAATGCCGCGATCGCTATTTTTACGCGTCGAGGTGAGACACTGCCCGTCTTTAATCGTGGTGAGCACAATGGCGTTGGACGAGATGGCACTTTCGACGCTGTCCATGCCTAGCGCAAGGCCAAGCCGCGTGGATAACTCTTCTACCAGCGCACTTTCCGCTCCGTGTTGTAACAGGAAAATTCCGCACTGAATACAGAGCCGCGTAATGATGCGCTGTTCTGACTGATCGATTTCCATTAATGATCCTGATACCGAGAACGCCTGTGTATCACCTACTTGTACCCGAAGCGCGCGATGGGGCTATCCGGTCGTGATCAAACAATGTGCAAAAATTCGGCGACATTTACGCAGAGTCAAAGAGTTGATGCCGCCCACACTTTTGCAAAACTGTTCGAAAGTGCAATTTTTGAACGGATTCTGGCCTTCTTTTTCATCATCGAGTTATCAAAAATGCACTCTGAAACTTTATAAATACAAAAAACAAACAAATAATTAACCAGAGTGTGAGGCCATCCTATGAACACGCAAGTCGTTATTATCGGTGCTGGACCTTCCGGGCTGCTGCTTGGGCAGTTGCTGCATAATGCCGGGATTAAAACCGTGATACTTGAGCGCCAGACGCCAGAGTATGTTCTGGGACGTATTCGCGCAGGCATCCTGGAAAATGGCACCGTTGAGCTATTGCGTGAAGCGGGTGTTTCCCGCCGGATGGACGCTGAAGGGTTGATTCATCACGGTGTCGAATTTCTGTTTGCCGGACAACGTATTCCGGTCGCGTTGAGTGAACTGACGCACGGTAAGAGCGTGATGGTGTATGGCCAAACAGAGGTGACCCGCGACCTTATGGAAGCGCGGCAGTCCAGCGGCGCACCGACGATTTATGGTGTTGAGCAGGTTGAACTGCATGACCTGAAAAGTGATAAGCCATCCGTGACATTTATGCACAATGGCGAGCGAGGCAAAATTGAGTGTGATTTTGTCGCAGGCTGTGATGGATTCCATGGCGTTTCACGGCAAAACATTCCCCGTGAAATTTTGCGGGAGTATGAAAGCGTCTGGCCGTTCGGCTGGTTGGGTCTTCTGTCGGACACGCCGCCGGTGAATCCGGAACTGATTTATGCCCATCATGAGCGTGGGTTTGTTTTGTGTAGTCAGCGCTCACTAACCAGAAGCCGCTATTATTTGCAGGTGCCGCTTACCGATAAGGTGGAGCAGTGGACGGACGAACGTTTCTGGAACGAGCTGAAATGCCGATTACCGGATGAATTAGGCCAAAAGTTAGTGACTGGTCACTCACTTGAGAAGAGCATTGCGCCGCTGCGCAGCTATGTGGTGGAACCGATGCAGTTTGGTCGTATGTTCCTTGTTGGGGATGCTGCGCATATCGTTCCACCCACCGGTGCCAAGGGGCTGAATCTGGCGGTGTCGGACGTAAACTATCTGTGGCGTATTCTGCGTCAGTATTACCATCACGGGCGTGCAGACCTGCTGAGTCAGTATTCGCAACTGGCGCTGAACCGGGTATGGAAAGGCGAGCGCTTCAGTTGGTTTATGACCCACTTGCTGCATGACTTTCAGAACAAGAACGCGTTTGACAAGAAAATGCAGGAAGCCGATCGTCAGTACTATCTGGGGTCGCGTGCGGGCCTGACAACTATTGCTGAAAACTATGTCGGGTTGCCCTATGAAACGGTGGAGTAAAAGATGAAACGAGTGGGCGTTGCGCAGATGACACCAGATAGCGTGCCGGTGTTTAAGCTCTATGGCGAACATCGCGGTTGGCCGACGCCCGACCTGTTGCACTGCGAATCGATTCTTAAACGCAGCAGCCTGTATTCCTGGCATATCCGGGTGCATCAGCACGTTGAGCTGGTGCAATTACTGTACCTGCATAAAGGCCAGGCGGAGATTGATATTGAGGGAACGCGACGAGTGGTTAACGAAGCGAGCATTCAGGTCGTGCCCTCGCTGTGTGTCCATGGTTTTCGCTTTTCGCCGGGGACTCAGGGATATGTTCTCTCATTGGCATTGCCGCTGCTGAGCCAGCTTGAGACGCAGTTTGGCCGTCAACTTGATGTGCTCAACTTACCAATCTGTATTCCGGTTAAGCTTTCGAGCAGGCATATCCATACCGTCTTCGCGGCGCTGCTTGACGAGTATACACAGGAGAATGATGCGCGGGAGATGATGCTCTATTCATTGCTAAGCGCGTTGCTGGTGTGGTTAAACAGGCAAGGGACGAAGCCTGTGGCTGTGGAGGATAAAAGTGAACGTAAACGCGGAGTGCTGCGTCAATTTGCCCGGCTGATTGAAAGTCACTATCGTGAACATCTTTCTCTGGCGGAGTACGCGCAAAAACTGGGAATATCGACCACCTACCTGAACAGCCTATGCCGGGAGTTTCACGGTACCAGTGCGCTGGGGGTATTACATCAGCGTCTGTTACTGGAGGCAAAAAGAAGCCTGCAGTACACCAGTATGACGATCACGCAGGTCTCTGATTATCTAGGATTTAGTGATGTAACTTACTTCTCTCGTTTTTTCCGCAAGCGGGGAGGTATGACCCCAAAAGAATTCAAGCTGAGAATGTAACTAAGGTAGGAAATATAATCCATCTATTTTAATTTTGCTTACGACATTATTAATATTTTCTAAGTTATTGCGTGTAATTTGATATGCCATACTCCACGAATCAATCCTGCCAGTACATCCGTGTAGCAACATAATTTATTGGCTTTTGATTATCGAAATAAAATTGCACCAAAGGAAATGGAAACGGATGGGTTTATTTTTCTGATAATATTTTCTCCCACGTAAAAGAGTTTTATATTCAGGAAGTGAATCTTCGAATGGATACGGAGGTTTTATGTCGCCAGAGTTCTGTAAGTTCGCGGTGATAATTAGCAAGATACCGGTTATGCAGTCCGGGCTTAGTACCATCATGGGAGCACATTTTCCCGATTATGAACTTAATTTTTGTCAGTCTCTGGAAGAGTTAACGCTGCTTCAACTTCGGCGTACTGATGTTGTTATTATTGATTTCTCAGGCGATATCAGACACCCGCGTGCGCTCTGTGAACAATACTATACGCTATTGTCGCAGTATCGTGATATCCATTGGGTATTTATGATTAGCCGGCAATATTATTCCTTAGCGGTTGAATTTCTTATGCGGCCGGAAAGTACCTTACTCTCCGATTCTGATTCGGTTGATCGCGTCATAAAGGCCATCCAGCAGAGTGGTGTCAGTACAGAAAACATCAGCCAGACGCTGCTTTCATTACAAAATAATGATGAGATTGAAAGTGACAGCGACCGTTTAGTGATACTGACGCTCTCAGAACGTAAAGTACTGCGTTTATTAGCGAAAGGATGGGGAATCAACCAGATTGCTGCATTGTTGAAAAAGAGTAATAAAACCATTAGTGCACAGAAAAATAGCGCGATGCGCCGTCTTTCCCTGCGCAGTAATGCTGAAATGTACGCTTGGATCAATAGCAATCAAGGGATGAAGGAACTTAATCTCTACTCAGCTTATGGAGAACAGGCCGAATGGAAAAGCACAGCAGGAAGCAGTGCATCGCTATTATAGAACATTGCATCATGACAGAGGTTGGCCTCCGTCATCTGCTCAAAAGCACCCAGGATGGCGACTGTACATTTCACTATTTTCGCTCTATTGCCAGCTTTAAGCAGGCACTCCGCCAAACCCAGTTTGATACGGTCGTGTGCAGTTTATCCGGTTCACGAGAAATGCGCATCGAGTGCTTATTCACCATGGGTGAAATAGCCCGTCGCTACCCTGAGATGATACGTATAATTCTGGCTAACGATAAAGCTGAGGTTGAGCTTATCAAGCAGCTTTCACCTATCTACATTCATGGCGTGTTAAACAAGTCCAATGAGTTGTCTAGCCTGCGACAAAGCATTCTAGCGCTGTTTATTGAGGCTGAGGGGCAAAAAGGGACAGATGCTTCTATACAACATAGTGATAGCCATTTTCTCAGTCCGACTGAAAATATGATTTTGCGCTACATGACCTATGGCTATTCTTTAATGGATATCGCCGAGCAGCTGGGCCGCAACATCAAAACTATTCGTGCGCACAAATTTAATGCGATGACTAAGCTGGGTGCAAATTCTGATGTTGATCTACTGAGTGCGGCCGATTTATTGGTATCGTTGCCCGATAGAAATATTGCCTACACCCAGTCTCTACTCCGTCCGCTTTAGAAGTGATCTTTCAGAGACAAACATCCACCCACGTCGCAGCGGTGAGGCTAGCCATCCTCTGAGGGGAAATGCGAACGGCACTGTGGATTGCTCCTGCGGCAGGAAGCACTTCATCATAGTGTTTAAGTGATACGTCGCAATAAACGGCCAAAGGGTTTTCCAGGCCAAACGGGCAAACCCCACCGACGGGGTGCCCGGTGAGTTCGACGACTTCGTCACAACTGAGCATCCGCGCTTTTGCCCCGAAAGTCTCTTTCAACTTCTTGTTGTCCAGCCGGGCATCGCCCTTCGCAACGACCAGAATGACCTTATCCTTGATCTTTAATGAGAGTGTTTTAGCAATTTGCCCGGGTTCAACCTGGTGTGCGGCCGCCGCCAGCGCAACGGTTGCGGTACTTTGCTCCAGCTCGATAATGGCAATATCGGGTGCGTGCTCGGCAAAGAATTCTCGTACGGACTGTAGGCTCATCGATTTCTCCTGATATTTCGGCGAGCCACTCTGTCATAAAGCCAGCAGGGTTGTAAATATTGCACCTGAGTTGTGCAAAAAATGTTTGATTTCTGGATCTCCTTCACAATCAATGCAACCGGTTACTGTAACCGGTTGCTGTTCTTCGCGCGGCGAATGATACTGCGGAGGTAACTTCCTTTGTATCTATAATAAGAGCCGTGTATGAACTGTATTCAAATGAACATCAATGCGGGCCACACACCCGTGCGTCATGGTAGTTCATCGTATGCCCAGTTATGCGTCGGCAAAATCATCGTTGCTGTGCTTACGTCTAAAGCCTGTCAGGAGGGCTGCTATGTCTGCTAATCACGCTGCATTTAATTTAATATTTCGTTTTGTAGAAAATTACATAAGTCCTGTGGCAGGACGAATTTCCTCTCAGCGCCACGTCATGGCTATCCGTGACGGTTTTATCTCTGCTATGCCTTTCATGATTGTGGGTTCGTTTCTGCTTGTCTTCGCTTATCCGCCTTTCTCGCCGGATACGACCTGGGGCTTTGCCCGCGCGTGGTTAGATTTAGCGAAAGAATTTGAAGGCCGCATTCTGACACCGTTTGATATGACAATGGGCATCATGTCCATCTATATCTGCGCGGCAATATCCTACAACCTCGGTAAACACTACGAAAAAACCAACCAGCTTGATCCTTTCATGTGCTCGATGCTGTCGATCATGGCATTCCTGCTGGTAGCCGCACCAAAAACCAGTGGGCATATGCCGGTTGATAGCCTCGGAGGCACCGGTATTTTTACCGCGATTCTGGTGGCTGTTTACTGTGTTGAGCTGATGCGTTTCCTGAAAGTCCGCAACATCGGGATCCGATTACCGGATCAGGTGCCGCCGATGATCAAAAACTCATTCGATCTGTTGATCCCGGTATTAGTCGTCGTGCTGACGCTGTATCCGCTGAGTCTGTTTATCCAGAGCCAGTTCGATATGCTGATCCCTCAGGCTATTATGTCGCTGTTTAAACCGCTGGTTTCTGCGGCTGACTCTTTACCCGCGATTCTGCTGGCAGTTCTGATCGGTCACCTGCTGTGGTTTGCGGGTATCCACGGCGCAGCAATTGTTTCCGGTATGCTGCAGATGTTCTGGTTAACCAACCTCGGTTTAAACCAAACGGCGCTGGCACAGGGTATGCCGTTGCCACATATCTTTATGGAAGCTTTCTGGACCTTCTTTATCGTAGTCGGCGGGTCTGGGGCGACGATGGGATTGGTATTCTGCTATCTGCGTAGTCGTTCAGCGCACCTGCGCGCCATTGGTCGTCTGAGCGTGGTACCTAGCTTATTCAACATCAACGAACCGGTGATTTTCGGTACGCCAATTGTGATGAACCCAGTGTTCTTTATTCCGTTCCTGCTGGCACCGATGGTGAACGCCGTTATCGCCTGGTCGGCGGCGAAGTTGGATCTGATTGGTCGCGTCATTTCAGTGGTACCGTGGACGGCTCCAGCACCTATAGGCGGCCCATGGGCGTTAGGCTGGGATTTCCGTGCGGCGATTCTGGTGGTGTTGTTAGTCTGCGTATCGGCAATTATCTATTATCCGTTCTTCAAAGTGTATGAAAAACAGTTGCTTGAGCAGGAAAATGAAGAAGCGCAGCGTGTGGCGGCAGAAGAGAGCCAACAGGTTGCATAATGAGTAAAAAATTAACGGGGCGAAAGCCCCGTTGATTATTTGAGGGTACAGTCACCGCATTGTTGAACGTCAGGCAGGCGGTAGCGCTGGCAGCAGGTGCGACGCACTAAGCGACCATCACGCATCACCACGGTACGCCACAGCGGATTATCCTGACCATCATCCAGCGTTTTATTAAAGAAGCAGCGTTGGCGAAGCAGGTTAACCCGCTCCTCGCCAAGCAGAGCGATCATTTCCCCGAGATACCAGTTAATTAAATAACCGGTGTTACTCCAGATGAGCTTACCGTTGATCTCTCCCGTCGCCTCGAGCGCCTGAATAACCGGGATCAGCGTTTGCGTCACCAGATTGTCCATACGGTTGGCGATCGGTTTTTGGCTAGTTCCCAGGTCAGGGTGTACATCGACCCAGAAGCAGGCGGCACGACCGGTTTCGTGAAACTCCACGCGGTAATGTTCAGCAGAGAGTGAAATTGCGGATTCTTCGGTCAGCAGCGCCAGCATCAGTGGCGGTACCAGCAGGCCGATGTACCACTGCGCCCACAGCGAAATAAGTGGCTTATTTTCCCGTGGCTGCAGCGGCTGATTGCGGTAGATATGATCCGAGTAGATGGCCAGCAGAGAACTCAGTTCCGTGGGCTTGGCCCATTCGCTCAGCGTTTTAGCCCGGTCTGGGGCCGCTTCATTCAGACGGAAAAGTTCCAGCATATGAGGACGCTGTTCCGCAATTTTCGCACGCAGAGACTCTGCGAACGCATTTTCCCTCGCAGGAAGCGGCGTTCGCCAGATGAGGTCTTCGGCGATGGGAGCGGAACGGTAAGCCATAGTATTAGCTGGATACAAACCTAAATGATAATGATTAGCAATCCTAGCTATAGATAAAACCAAGCGCAAGCGCTTTATGGCCCGTGCTTGGTTTTTGTGAACTTAGACAGCCGGTACCTGGTCGCTGGTCAGGATATTATTACGCCCCATATTTTTGGCCTCATACAGCGCTTTATCCGCCATTTGCATTGCCGCGTCGATATTGTTATCGCTTAATGGGGCGACGCCAATGCTGACCGTCACGTGGGTCGCGACGCTGGCATTAAACATATGTGAGATTCTAAGGTCATAAATATGCTGGCGAATCCGCTCTGCTGCCAGCATGGCTGTTGGCATATCACAGTTAGGCAGCAGTACCATAAATTCTTCGCCACCAAAACGGGTCACGATGTCGCGAGAACGCACGGAATTGCGAATGGCGGCAGAGACGCGCATCAGCGCCTGATCGCCCATCATATGACCATAGTGATCGTTGTAGGCCTTAAAATGGTCGATATCCAGCAGCAGCACCGAGTGTTGCCCGGGACCTAATGCCATCAGTGAATCCAGACGGAACTGAAAACCGCGGCGGTTATAAAGGCCGGTAAGGGGATCAAGCATGCTCAGGCCGTTAAGCGTTTCTCGCTCTTCCAGCAGTTTATACATTAACCCTTGGGCAAAACTGTCATTACGCCGTTGAATAACATACTGAATAGCAATCCCAATTAATGGTAGGGCAAAACAGTAGGCCATCCGCCACCATTGTTCCGCATCGCTGGTAAACAGGCAGACAATAAAGGTTGGCAGTGAATGAAGCGCAAACGCAACGATATTATTTGAGAATGCAATTGTCCCGACAAATAGTACGCTGAATAGCGCAACGAGTTGGAAATTATCATTTATCGACGGCAGCGTATGAGTTTTACTTAAAATATGCCAGGCCCATAAACAGCCAAAAACCGCCGAAATTATCGGGACATTCAGACGGATACGGGCGTACCGCCAGTTCCATAGCAGCAGCACACCGCTGCTTATCGCAATCAACGCTGCGGGCAGAGGAAAAATGTTGGTGTCAAATATCGGGCTGAAGACAGACAGCGCCGACGAGACCAGATTAAGAAACAAAAACAGCCGGAACGTGAGCTGATATTTTTGTGCGCGCAGTGTGCGCCATGATTGTACTGTCATATTTAATAGTTGTAGTGAGCCTTAAATAAGTAAGTGCATAAAAAACAAGAATAAAACATGAGGCAAAACGCGAATATTCAAATATTCGACATATTATTTTCAGTACAACCTATCACCATACAATATTCATGTCATTAATGATTATGAAAACTTGGTGTACAAGAAGACAAATAACAAAAAATAACATATGATATTGAGTATCATTATCATTTGCGGATTGAGTTATGTTACGGCGAACATTAGGCAGTGGCTGGGGCGTTCTTATTCCTGGCATCGCAATTGTGATACTCAGCACTCTGGGGCTGTCGGCGGATGTCTGGAGAGGGATGATTACGTGCGGGCTGTTGCTGAGCGGTGCGATGATCTGGCATCGTCAACTGCGTCATTTTGTCTTATTGCCATCGTGCATTGCGTTGATTGGCGGCATGGTACTGATATCGATGAATTTAAAGCTGATGGAATAATTAGAAAGGAAAATTTGAGAAGAGAACGAGAAGCTGGTGCGAGGGGGGGGACTCGAACCCCCACATCCTAAGGACACTAACACCTGAAGCTAGCGCGTCTACCAATTCCGCCACCTTCGCACAGTAATCTCGTTGCTATTATATCGCCCTCGTTGGTGCGAGGGGGGGGACTCGAACCCCCACATCCTAAGGACACTAACACCTGAAGCTAGCGCGTCTACCAATTCCGCCACCTTCGCACAGTGCGAGCGATATAACGTGGTTTATGGTGCGAGGGGGGGGACTTGAACCCCCACGTCCGTTAGGACACTAACACCTGAAGCTAGCGCGTCTACCAATTCCGCCACCATCGCATACCATCGACACTTAAAAAGTATCGTTACCACGGAGGCGCATTCTAGTGGTTTTACGCTGGGCGTCAATAGATAATTGTTAATGCTTGTGCAATCGTCGAAAAAAAAGACGTTTCAGCATGGGGGGCAGGCCGGGGGGCGTAAACGCCCAACCCGGCCAACATTCACTAGGCTTTTTTCGCCTGGCGGGTCAAAACGGTGCGGTAGACTTTGAAACGACCGGTTTGCGCGATGACTTCGTGGAAGCCGAACATCTCATCGAGAATGGCCGGATACGGCAGGAAGGCGTTGGCGACGATACGCAGCTCACCGCCACTGTTCAGATGACGCACTGCGCCGCGGATCAGCGTTTGTGCTGCGTCCAGACTGGTTTGCATGCCATCGTGGAACGGTGGGTTGGAGATGATCATGTCAAAACGACCGTTAATCTCAGAGAAGACGTTGCTCGCCAGAACCTCACCTTCAATACCGTTTGCTGCAAGCGTAGCGCGGCTTGCGTCGACCGCTGCTGCGCTGACATCACACAAGGTCAGACGAACTTTCGGTGAGTGAGTTGCCAGCGATACCGCCAGCACGCCCGCGCCGCAGCCAACATCCAGCACTTTACCCTTGGTATGCGGGGTCAGCGTGGAGAGCAGCAGTTGGCTACCCACGTCCAGGCCATCGCGGCTGAATACGCCCGGCAGAGTTTTGATCGTCAGATCTTCCAGCGTGTATTCGCCCCAGAAAGTCTCGGCATTAAACGTTGGCTGTTTTTCCAGACGACCGTGATACAAACCACAACGACGCGCGCTGTCAATTTTGTTCAGCGGAGCGTATTCCGCCAGCATTTGCTCTGCGCTACGTACGCCGCTACGGTTTTCGCCAACCACGAAAATATCCGTACCGACCGGCAGCAGAGACAGAATGTTCATCAACTGGAACTGAGCTTCCGGCTTATTCTTCGGCCAGTAGTAAATAAAGGTATCGCTATCCGCGACATCTTGCGCTTCGGCAACAAGGCTAAAACGGACATTCTCTTCCATCTGGCGGCTCAGCACCTGCCAGTGGTGTAATTGCTGAGTATGCGCACGGCTCGCGGCGGTTTCCAGGCGAGCGGGCAGGTCATCCTGCATATCGCCGGCAAAGAAAATACGGCTCTGTTCGAAATCATCACTGTGGCGCAGCAAGACTTCACTTGCCGGGGTAAAAGCAGACATGAATTAATCCTCAATAAACTTAGGCGACGATTATACACGTCATCCTGCAAGTTGCCTCTACGTTGATAGAGTGTCATTGGCGCAGTTTCGATGAATTTGCTATATTTGCGCCCTTGATAGACAGGAGCGTTTCACATGACATCCCGGCGAGACTGGCAATTACAACAGTTGGGTATTACCCAGTGGTCACTGCGCCGCCCCGGGGCGCTACAGGGTGAAATCGCCATTACGCTTCCGCCGCACGTCCGTTTAGTGATGGTTGGCGAGGCGTTACCCGCGCTGACGGAGTCGCTGGTGAGCGATATTCTACGCGCTTTGTGTATGACGCCAGACCAGGTTTTACCGCTGACGCCCGATCGCGTAGCGATGCTACCGGAAGGTAGCCGCTGTCACTGCTGGCATCTTGGCAACGATATGCCGACGACCCTGGAAGGGGTTACGCTATCGACGCCTTCATTTAATGAACTGCAAGCCAGCGCGCCTGCGCGCGCCGCGCTTTGGCGACAAATTTGCGCTCATGAACACGATTTCTACCCTCAGCACGACTGATTTACCCCGCGCCTTTCAGATTGAAAAGCGCGCTCATGCATTTCCCTGGAGTGAACAGACCTTCGCCAGCAATCAGGGCGAGCGCTATTTGAATCTCCAGATGTCCGTTGACGGCGAGATGGCGGCCTTTGCTATTACGCAAATAGTGCTGGACGAAGCGACGCTGTTTAATATTGCCGTCGATCCTGCGTTTCAGCGCCGTGGCCTGGGACGTGAACTGCTTGAACATCTCATTGATACGTTAGAAGCGCGTGGCGTGGCGACGTTGTGGCTTGAGGTGCGCGCGTCAAACCACGCCGCTATCGCCCTGTATGAGAGTTTAGGCTTTAACGAAGCGACCATTCGTCGCAACTATTATCCGACGGCCGAAGGTCATGAGGATGCCATTATTATGGCGCTGCCCATCAGTATGTAAGACAAGGTGAAAAGATGATGAAGTGGGACTGGATTTTCTTCGATGCCGACGAGACGCTGTTTACGTTTGACTCGTTTAGCGGCTTACAGCGGATGTTTCTCGACTACAGCGTGACGTTTACCGCGGAAGATTTTCAGGACTACCAGGCGGTGAATAAACCGCTGTGGGTGGATTACCAGAATGGGGCTATTACTTCGCTCCAGCTTCAGCATCAGCGCTTTACCGGTTGGGCTGAACGCCTGAACGTGCATCCGGGCGACCTCAACGATGCCTTTATGAATGCGATGGCCGAGATTTGCGCGCCCCTGCCGGGTGCGGCTTCGCTGCTGGATGCGCTGAAAGGTAAGGTTAAAATGGGCATTATCACCAACGGGTTTACCTCGTTGCAGCAGACCCGCCTTGAACGTACCGGTTTTAGCGATCTCTTTGATCTGCTTATTATTTCTGAACAAGTGGGTGTTGCCAAACCGGATCGTCAGATCTTTGATTACGCCCTCGAACAAGCCGGCCATCCTGACCGTTCCCGCGTCCTGATGGTCGGTGATACCGCCGAGTCTGATATTCGCGGTGGCATGAATGCTGGCTGGGCAACCTGCTGGTTGAATGCGCACCAGCTGCCGTTGCCGGCAGGCATTAAGCCTGACTGGACGGTAACTTCATTACCGGAACTGGAGCGACTCCTGTGTAAACAGTGATTGCCAGCCCCCTATTGATGGGTAAAATAGCCGCAATTTTTTCGTATTCAACATGCGTGGCGCATTGCTACGTTTACTAAGAAGAATGAATTATGACGTTGTCTCCTTATCTGCAAGAGGTGGCCAAACGCCGCACTTTTGCCATTATTTCTCACCCGGATGCCGGTAAAACGACGATTACTGAAAAGGTTCTGTTATTCGGACAGGCCATTCAGACCGCCGGTACCGTAAAAGGCCGTGGCTCCAACCAGCATGCGAAATCCGACTGGATGGAGATGGAAAAGCAGCGTGGTATCTCCATTACCACCTCCGTGATGCAGTTTCCGTATCACGACTGTCTGGTGAACCTGCTGGATACCCCGGGGCACGAAGACTTCTCGGAAGATACCTACCGTACCCTGACGGCGGTTGACTGCTGTCTGATGGTTATCGATGCCGCGAAAGGCGTCGAGGATCGTACTCGTAAGCTGATGGAAGTTACCCGTCTGCGTGATACGCCGATCCTGACCTTTATGAACAAACTTGACCGCGACATCCGCGATCCGATGGAAGTGCTGGATGAAGTTGAGCGCGAGCTGAAAATTGGCTGTGCGCCGATCACCTGGCCGATTGGCTGCGGCAAGCTGTTTAAAGGCGTTTATCATCTTTATAAAGATGAAACCTACCTGTATCAGACCGGTAAAGGTCACACGATTCAGGAAGTGCGCATTGTTAAAGGCCTGAACAATCCGGATCTGGATGTCGCCGTGGGTGAGGAGCTGGCTCAGCAACTGCGCGATGAACTGGAACTGGTCCAAGGTGCGTCCAACGAATTCGACCAGGAGCTGTTCCTGGCAGGTGAAATTACCCCGGTATTCTTCGGTACCGCGCTGGGTAACTTCGGCGTTGACCATATGCTGGATGGCTTAGTGGAGTGGGCGCCTGCGCCGATGCCACGTAAAACCGACACCCGCCTGGTAGAAGCGCAGGATGAGAAATTTACCGGTTTCGTGTTTAAAATTCAGGCCAATATGGATCCTAAACACCGTGACCGCGTGGCGTTTATGCGCGTGGTATCCGGCAAATATGAAAAGGGCATGAAGCTACGTCAGGTGCGTATTGGTAAAGACGTGGTGATCTCTGACGCGCTGACCTTTATGGCGGGTGACCGTTCTCACGTGGAAGAAGCTTATCCGGGCGACATTATCGGTTTGCATAACCACGGCACCATCCAGATTGGCGACACCTTCACACAAGGTGAGATGATGAAGTTCACCGGTATCCCGAACTTCGCGCCAGAGCTGTTCCGTCGCATTCGCCTCAAAGATCCGCTGAAGCAGAAACAGCTGTTGAAAGGGCTGGTTCAGCTATCAGAAGAGGGTGCGGTTCAGGTATTCCGCCCAATTTCCAACAACGATTTGATTGTTGGCGCAGTGGGTGTGCTGCAGTTTGATGTGGTCGTTGCTCGCCTGAAAAGCGAATACAACGTCGAAGCTATCTACGAATCTGTTAACGTCGCCACCGCCCGTTGGGTAGAGAGCAAAGACGTGAAGAAATTCGAAGAGTTTAAACGTAAGAATGAGATTCAGCTGGCGCTGGATGGCGGTGATAACTTGACCTATATCGCGCCTACCATGGTAAACCTCAACCTCACTCAGGAGCGTTATCCTGAAGTTGAGTTCCGCAAAACGCGCGAGCACTAAAATCCCCCACAGGGCGCGGCAGCCGCTGCGCCCTGATACTTTCCCTTCCTTTTTAGCCGCTTACGGAAAGTTCTTAATTACCTTCTTTTTGCCCAACGAAGCGGGCGATTTCAAAATTGTGATCTATATTTAACAAAGCGATGACATCTACGTTGGCTTTAAATGTCGATAATCTCGTTTGGTTAGGCGCTTATCGCCAACGTTTGTTTCTATCGCAATATTAATAACTGGCTCAGAGCAAAATTTAGCGGTGATTGATTGCCTAGGATACTTGGGATGACCGCTATCAAAACTTGAGCAGGGCGATGTTGGCCCTATTCAGCAATGCAACCTGCGTGTTGCAAATGCTCAAATTGCGAGCAAAACATACAGGAATATATTGATGACGATGAAAAAACTGACGATTTCTAAAACGCTGCTTGCCGTGATGCTGACTTCTGCTGTCGCTACCGGTTCCGTCTACGCCGAAACGTCCACCATGGACAAGGCTCAGGCGAGTGCTGAAAGTGCCGGTAATAAAGTGGGTAACTTTATGGATGACAGCACCATCACAGCGAAAGTAAAAGCTGCTCTGGTGGATAACGATAGCATTAAGAGCACCGATATCTCGGTCAAAACAGACAAAAAAGTCGTGACGCTGAGTGGTTTTGTACAAAGCCAGGCTCAGGCCGAAGCGGCTGTTGCCGCGGCGAAAACGGTTGAAGGTGTCTCCTCAGTGAGTGACAAACTTCACGTTCGCGACAGCAAAGAAAGTTCAATGAAAGGCTATGCCGGTGACACGGCAACGACCAGCGAAGTAAAAGCTAAACTGCTGGCAGATGACATCGTCCCTTCGCGTCACGTAAAAGTTGAGACCACCGATGGCGTTGTACAGCTCTCAGGTACCGTGGAGTCTCAGGCGCAAAGCGATCGTGCCGAAAGTATTGCCAAGGCAGTTGATGGTGTGAAAAGCGTCAAAAATGATCTGAAAACGAAGTAATTGGGCGATATTTTGCCTCCTGATATTTGGCAGGAGGCAAAATGTGCACCACACTAAAAATATTGCATGTGAGTGGCTTGAACGTTCACAGCAAGCGGTCGACATTAACTTTGGTCAAGGAGAAGCTTATGTTTCGTTGGGGCATTATATTTCTGGTTATCGCGTTAATTGCCGCCGCATTAGGGTTTGGTGGATTGGCGGGTACCGCTGCGTGGGCAGCGAAAGTCGTGTTCGTTGTGGGGATTATCCTCTTCCTGGTCAGCCTGTTTACCGGGCGTAAACGGCCTTAGCACGTAACGCGCAGCGTAAACGTAAAGTAAACTAGCATCAAAGCCAGTCCATAGGACTGGCTTTATTAGTTTTAGCGGCTGCAAAATTAGGCTACTTTGTAAGTCTTAAGACTAAAAAACAGGTAGGCAGAGGTGGGGCAGCGTATACCCGTCACGCTCGGCAATATTGCGCCATTATCGCTGAGTCGTTTTAACCCCGGTCGCATGGCGCTGGTTTGTGAGGGTGGGGGACAGCGCGGAATTTTCACCGCAGGCGTGCTTGATGAGTTTATGCGAGCACAGTTCAACCCTTTCGATCTCTATTATGGCACCTCTGCAGGGGCGCAAAACCTTTCCGCTTATTTGTGTAACCAGCCGGGTTACGGACGTAGAGTGATCATGCGTTACACCACCCGGCGCGAGTTTTTCGACCCGGTGCGGTTTGTCCGTGGTGGCAATCTTATCGATCTCGACTGGCTCGTCGACGCTACCGCAGGCCAAATGCCGCTGGCGATGGAGGCGGCCGAGCGTCTTTTTGAAACGGGAAAATCGTTTTATATTTGCGCCTGTCGAGGGGATGATTACACCCCCAGCTATTTCTCGCCCACTAAGCAGAACTGGCTCGATGTTATTCGCGCTTCCAGCGCTATTCCCGGCTTCTATCGTACCGGTGTTGCGCTGGATGGCATCAACTACCTGGATGGTGGCGTCAGCGATGCGATCCCGGTTCGTGAAGCGGCAAAGCAGGGCGCGAAGACGCTGGTGGTGATCCGTACCGTTCCGTCGCAAATGTATTACACGCCGCAATGGTTCAAGCGTATGGAACGCTGGCTGGGTGAAAGCAGTCTGCAACCGCTGGTCAATCTGGTGCAGCATCATGAAACCAGCTATAGCGAAATTCAGCAATTCATTGAAAATCCACCCGGTCAGCTGCGTATTTTTGAAATCTATCCGCCGAAGCCGCTGCTGAGCATGGCGTTAGGTAGCCGGATTCCAGCGCTACGGCAAGACTACAAAACAGGACGTTTATGCGGGCGCTATTTCCTGGCGACCGTGGGCAAGTTGTTGGCGGATGAACCCCCGTTAGTCCGTCATATTTCACCAATCATAACGTCTGCGCCGCTGTTCACTCCCCCAGCTCCGGTGGCGAATGATATTCCTGTGGCGGCAATGACTGATGTGCCGCAGGCAAACG
Source organism: Kluyvera intermedia (assembly GCF_034424175.1). NCBI lineage: Bacteria > Pseudomonadati > Pseudomonadota > Gammaproteobacteria > Enterobacterales > Enterobacteriaceae > Kluyvera > Kluyvera intermedia. Next base: position 4,046,841 of record NZ_CP139986.1, on the reverse strand, counting down.
ACACAATTTTTAATCATGAGGATCTGGCGTGAACGGCCGTTTTATTGATACGCACTGCCATTTTGATTTCCCGCCGTTTAGTGGAGATGAAGCCGCCAGTCTCCAGCGCGCCGCCGATGCGGGCGTGGGCAAGATCATTATTCCGGCCACCGAGGCGGAGAATTTTACCCGCGTATTGGCGCTGGCCGAACAGTTCGCGCCATTGTATGCCGCCGTTGGGCTGCACCCGATCGTGGTAGAACGTCATGATGATGGGAGTCTGGCGGCGTTAGAGGCGGTGCTGGCCGCTAAGCCGAAAAAACTGGTCGCTATCGGGGAGATTGGGCTCGACCTGTATCGGGACAATCCGCAATTTGAACGCCAGGCGTTTTTGCTGGATGAACAGCTACGGTTAGCTAAGCGCTATGACCTGCCGGTGATCCTGCATTCGCGTCGCACCCACGATAAACTGGCGATGCACCTGAAACGACACAATCTGCCGCGAACCGGCGTGGTGCATGGTTTTTCCGGTAGCTTGCAGCAAGCTGAACGCTTCATCCAGTTAGGCTACAAAATTGGTGTCGGCGGGACAATCTCCTACCCGCGCGCCAGCAAAACCCGTGAGGTGATGGCGGCATTACCGTTGGAAGCGCTGATACTGGAAACGGATGCGCCAGATATGCCGCTGAACGGTTTTCAGGGACAACCGAATCGACCAGAACGGATTGCGGATGTGTTCAGCAGCCTGTGCTCGCTACGGTCAGAGTCGCCTGAACAGATTGCCCAAACGCTCTATAACAACACCTATGCACTCTTCTTGAACTTGTAGAGTGACTGATCTCTCATTATTCGTTATTACCTCGTTCCACTTGCGTTAAACCTGTGACATTGACCGAAAAATATAATGACGTAGCGTTATAATCGCTGCGGTTAGTTTGTTGGAATGGTCATATTTTTCAATACACAGGGACTCTGTATGCAAATCCTCATGGGACTCATCGGTATGGTGGTGCTGCTTGCCATCGCCTTACTGCTTTCCAGTAATCGTAAAGCGATTAATCTCCGAACGGTACTTGGTGCATGGCTGATTCAGGTCGGTATCGGTGCGTTAATTCTCTATGTTCCCGCAGGGCGTAAAGTGCTGTTAGCGATGTCTGAAGGCGTCGCCAACGTTATTGCCTACGGCAATGAAGGGATCGGTTTTCTGTTCGGCGGGCTGGTTTCCGATAAGATGTTTGAAGTTTTCGGCGGTGGCGGCTTCGTGTTTGCGCTGCGCGTTCTGCCGGTTATCGTCTTCTTCTCCTCGCTGATTGCCGTGCTTTATTACCTCGGCATTATGCAGTTTGTGATTCGTATTCTGGGTGGCGCGCTGCGTGCGGTGCTGAAAACGTCACGTACGGAGTCACTCTCTGCGACAGCCAATATTTTCGTTGGGCAGACTGAAGCGCCGCTGGTGGTGCGTCCCTACATTGCCACCATGACGCGTTCTGAACTGTTCGCTGTGATGTGTGGTGGTCTGGCGTCGGTTGCCGGTTCCGTGTTGGCGGGCTATGCCCAAATGGGGGTGCCGCTGGAATATCTGATCGCGGCTTCCTTTATGGCGGCTCCTGGTGGGTTGCTGTTTGCCAAGATCATGATACCGGAAACGGAAAAACCCAACGATTCTCCGACGCTGGAAAATGAAGCTAACAACCCGGATAAACCTGCAAACGTGCTGGACGCTGCGGCATCGGGCGCGGCGTCAGGGATGCAACTGGCGCTGAACGTTGGTGCGATGTTGCTGGCATTTATCGCGTTGATTGCGCTGCTGAACGGCATCTTGTCCGGGATCGGCGGTTGGTTTGATTATCCGAACTTGTCGTTGCAGCTGATTCTGGGCTGGATCTTCTCGCCTCTGGCGTGGGTCATTGGCGTGCCGTGGAATGAAGCCACGGTGGCGGGGTCGTTTATCGGTCAGAAACTGGTTATCAACGAATTTGTGGCCTACATGAACTTCGGTGAATACCTGAAGGCCGATGCCGATGTTGCTGCTGCCGGGTTGCAAGTCATCTCCAACCACACCAAGGCAATTATCTCCTTTGCGCTGTGTGGCTTCGCCAACCTCTCCTCTATCGCCATTCTGATTGGCGGTCTGGGCAGTATGGCACCGAATCGCCGTCAGGAAATTGCCCAACTGGGCCTGAAAGCCGTGGCAGCGGGGACGCTCTCTAACCTGATGAGCGCCACCATTGCTGGGATTTTCCTTTCACTATAAGTAAAGCGCCGGAGGAATGAGTCTCGTGATTCCTCCGGCTCGTAGTGCCTGGCTTAAGGCCTCAATGTCCTGTGGCCCGGCACTGCGCCACGTTTTTGCCTCTCCATAAACGCCGTGGGCGTGAAACGCATTCAGGCGTACCGGAATATCCCCCAGCTCAGCGATAAACGCGCTCAATGCCGTCGCTTCTTGCAAGTAATCCGTTTGTTCAGGGATCACCAGCAGCCGTAGCTCGCTTAACATTCCTCGCTGTGCCAGCCAGTGGAGGCTCTGTTTGATGCGCGTATTACCGCGTCCGGTCAGAGCGAGATGACGCTCGTTATCCCAGCACTTTAAATCCACCATCACGCCGTCGCACATCGTGCGCAGCTTTTCCCAACCGGATATCGGTAGCTCACCGTTGCTGTCGACCAAACACGTCAGATGTTCGAGCCCGGACGTTTGCTTTATCTGTTGGAACAACGCACAGACAAACGGCAGCTGCGTTGTGGCTTCGCCACCACTGACGGTGATGCCCTCAATAAAGGGCGCGACCTTGCTAATTTGCTCAATAACCTGCTCAACGCTCATGACCTGTGCCATCGGCGTGGACTGCTGTGGGCACAGGTGCAGACAGGTGTCACACTGCTGGCAAACCTCCGCCTGCCACACCACTTTTCCTTCCCGCAAACTCAGTGCCTGATGAGGACACTGGGGAACGCATTCGCCGCAGTCATTGCAACGACCCATCGTCCACGGATTATGACAGTTCTTACAGCGCAAATTGCAGCCCTGCAGGAACAGGGCCAGGCGGCTGCCCGGCCCATCAACGCAGGAAAAGGGGATGATTTTACTGACTAAAGCGCATCTGCTGTTCATGGCTCACGACACGAGGTTGGCGTTCCAGAATACGGGTGTTGCGCGCGGCTTCTTCACCCAGCCATGTGGTGTTGATGCGTGAGCCTTCCGCGCGATATTTCTCCAGGTCCGACAGGCGCACCATATAGCCGGTTACGCGAACCAAATCATTCCCGCTGACGTTGGCGCTGAACTCGCGCATACCGACCTTGAAAGCGCCGAGGCATAGCTGCATCACTGCCTGCGGATTGCGTTTTACCGTTTCATCGAGCGTCAGAATATCGCTGATCCCCGCAGCGTAATGCGCATGGTGTGGCGCCACGGTCAGTAGATGGGTAATAGGGTCCGGCTCGTCGCCATACGGCAGACGTGCACCGGGGGTCGTCCCGGCATCTGAGCTTATCCCCGACTGCGCGTGTAACAGCGCACGTTGCTGCCAGCCGTACTGAACGGGTGTGTGGGCGACAAATTCTGCCAGTTCGGCGCTGATACGGTAGGCCAGCTGATTGGCCTGCTCGTCTTTACCGTAGCGACCGGCAATGCCTTCACGTTCACACAGAATATTGACCGCTTCCGCCAGTGAATAGATGCCGAACATCGGGACAAATCGCTCAGGGCTAATCAACCCCTCACTGACTAGGAAGCTATTCTCAAAGAAGTTCGACTGTTCATAGAGGAAACGGCAACGTGCGTCGATGATGTCAATTTGCAGTTGGCAGTAACGCGGCAGGAGCTGCGTGAAGAAATTATCAATAGAGCGGCTACGCTCGGCAACCTGCTGTAAATTCAGGCGAACCAGCGTACTGCCGCCACCCGCGACCGGTAGTGAGTTGTAACAGCTGACGATGCCGTACTGACCTTTTGTGAAAATTTTATCATTTATTGGCCCATTAGCGATATGCGGCTTGCTGCATTCGCAAACATTTTGTGCCACCTGGAGCAACAGATCGTCAGGCGTAATTTCCGGGTCGTAGATAAAGGTCAGATTCGGCGCAACCTGCTTTAATTCTGCATCTGCCCGCAAAATGGCGCGAGTGATGGGCGTATCCTGAGGGCCGATATTGACGTGGGTAAAGGCGTCCGGCAGCGTGCGGTCGAGATAGCGCCAGAAACGTTTTATTCGAATGTCGACTTCATCTTGTGTTAGAATTCTAACATAAGGTGACAGCAACGCATCAAGATGACCCAGATACACCGGCATCGCCGTCACGGAAGGGACGTGATGATACAAAATTGTCAGTAGCGAAAGCGCATCATCCAGATCCTGCGCGCCTTCAAGCTCCAGCCATTCGGAGCCGTTAGCGAGAAAGCGTGCATAGTCCGGCAGGACATAACGTGGTTTATACGGCGCATGCCCTTCAAACATATCGCAGATCACCCCGTCAGCCAGCGCTGCGCGGGCATCGTCAGACAGTTCGGGGTACGGCAGGGCGTTTTCTGCTTCAAGCGCCAAAAAATGGCGTTTTTGTTCCGGGGTTAACATGGAGCTTGTCACAATTTGCTGGCAGTGTTGCAGCAACGATGAATCTATCGATGTTGGCATGGTCGGTTCCTCAGACGAGCGATAAGCGAAGTGTATGAAAAACGATGAGGTTATCTTTTGATCCCAGCGGTCGAAACGGTGCTTTAATCGTCGTCTTTGGTGTGAAATCTTGATGCATGTCTCGTTGTTGTTATGCAAATTTGTACGAAGTTTTCACTAAGTGTGATGAAAGTCGAAGTGTGAGTGCGGGGCGGTGTTACAATAATCACAGACCCGCAAGGTAACGATTTATACGGCAATGCGCCGTCGGAGAGAAAAATGACTGATTTAAAAGCAAGCAGCCTGCGCGCGCTGCAGTTGATGGACTTAACCACTCTGAATGAAGACGACACCGATGCGAAAGTGATCGCGCTGTGTCATCAGGCGAAAACGCCGGTGGGTAATACTGCCGCAGTCTGCATCTATCCGCGTTTCATCCCGATTGCCCGTAAAACGCTGAACGAGCAGGGTACGCCAAACGTTCGCATCGCCACCGTGACCAACTTCCCGCACGGTAACGACGACATCGATATCGCGCTGGCGGAAACTCGTGCAGCTATCGCCTACGGCGCTGACGAAGTTGATGTGGTATTCCCGTACCGTGCGCTGATTGCCGGTAATGAGCAGATTGGTTTTGACCTGGTTAAAGCCTGTAAAGACGCGTGTGCGGCGGCTAACGTGCTGCTGAAAGTGATCATCGAAACCGGTGAACTGAAGGAAGAGGCGCTCATTCGTAAAGCATCTGAAATCGCTATCAAAGCGGGTGCAGATTTCATCAAAACCTCGACCGGTAAAGTACCGGTCAACGCGACCCCAGAAAGCGCGCGCATCATGATGGAAGTGATCCGCGATATGGGCGTCCAGAAAACCGTGGGCTTCAAGCCAGCGGGCGGCGTGCGTACTGCTGAAGACGCTCAGCTGTTCTTGTCTATCGCTGACGAACTGTTTGGCGCTGACTGGGCTGACTCTCGTCACTACCGCTTCGGTGCTTCCTCTCTGCTGGCGAGCCTGCTGAAAGCGCTGGGTCACGGCGACGGTAAAAGCGCGAGCGCTTACTAAGCATTAACGTAGCCCGGACGAGGCGCATGCGCGCCGACTCCGGGTTCCCCCCGGCGGCGCTACGCTTGGCCGGGCTACAGGAACTCACCCCGGCCCGCTCCCTGGAAGGGAGAGGGAGAAAACCGGGTAACGTGATGACGTATAAACGATGTCATGCGGTTCCCTCTCCCCTCGGGGGAGAGGGCTAGGGTGAGGGGGCATCCCCCCCAGCCTCGCTAATAACTCCACAGGAGGGTACCTTGTTTCTCGCTCAAGAAATTATTCGTAAAAAACGTGATGGTCAGGCGCTGAGTGATGAAGAAATTCGTTTCTTTATCAACGGTATTCGCGATAACACCATTTCCGAAGGGCAGATTGCCGCCCTGGCGATGACCATTTTCTTCCATGATATGAGCATGCCGGAGCGTGTCTCGCTGACCATGGCGATGCGGGATTCAGGAACCGTCCTGAACTGGAAGAGCCTGAATCTGAACGGCCCGATTGTCGATAAGCACTCTACCGGCGGTGTCGGTGACGTGACTTCTCTGATGCTTGGCCCAATGGTCGCGGCTTGCGGCGGCTATATTCCAATGATCTCCGGCCGTGGCCTCGGTCATACCGGCGGTACGCTTGATAAATTAGAAGCGATTCCCGGCTTCGACATCTTCCCTGATGACAGCCGTTTCCGTGAAATTATTAAAGACGTGGGTGTGGCGATTATTGGGCAGACCAGCTCGCTCGCACCGGCGGACAAACGTTTTTATGCCACCCGCGACATTACCGCAACGGTGGACTCCATCCCACTGATTACCGCCTCAATCCTCGCCAAAAAACTGGCTGAAGGTCTGGATGCGCTGGTCATGGATGTGAAAGTGGGTAGCGGCGCATTTATGCCGACCTACGAACTCTCCGCAGCGCTGGCAGAAGCGATTGTGGGCGTCTCTAACGGCGCGGGCGTGCGCACCACCGCATTGCTAACCGACATGAACCAGGTGTTGGCTTCCAGCGCGGGTAATGCCGTTGAGGTTCGCGAAGCCGTACAGTTCCTGACCGGTGAATACCGTAATCCGCGTCTTTTCGACGTCACCATGGCGCTGTGTGTAGAAATGCTCATCTCCGGCAACCTGGCAAAAGATGACGCCGAAGCGCGCGCCAAATTGCAGGCAGTACTGGATAACGGTAAAGCGGCGGATATCTTTGGTCGCATGGTCGCAGCCCAAAAAGGCCCGACCGACTTCGTTGAAAACTATGCGAAATATCTACCAACGGCGATGCTCAGCAAAGCTGTCTATGCCGATACCGAAGGCTTTGTCAGCGCGATGGATACCCGTGCGCTGGGCATGGCCGTGGTTTCTATGGGTGGCGGTCGTCGTCAGGCATCCGACACCATTGATTACAGCGTCGGCTTTACCGACATGGCTCGTCTGGGCGACAGCATTGACGGACAACGTCCGCTGGCCGTTATCCACGCTAAAGATGAAGCCAGCTGGCAGGACGCGGCGAAAGCCGTTAAAGCGGCAATTAAACTGGACGACAAAGCGCCTGAAATTACGCCGACCGTCTATCGTCGCATCACCGAATAGTTATATACTGATCTGATCGCTTTTTTGCAGCGCAAGATGTATGGAGAACAAGATGAAACGTGCATTTATTATGGTGCTGGACTCCTTCGGGATTGGTGCAACGGAAGACGCTGACCGCTTTGGCGACGTTGGCGCCGATACCATGGGCCACATTGCAGAAGCCTGTGCCAAAGGCGAGGCTGACAAAGGTCGTCAAGGCCCTCTGAATTTGCCTAACCTGACCCGCCTGGGTCTGGTGAAAGCGCATGAAGGTTCTACCGGTAAAATTGCCGCCGGCATGGATGGCAACGCTGAAGTCGTTGGCGCGTACGGTTGGGCGCATGAGCTCTCTTCCGGTAAAGATACGCCGTCAGGCCACTGGGAAATCGCCGGTGTGCCGGTTCTGTTCGACTGGGGCTACTTTAGCGACCATCAGAACAGCTTCCCGCAGGAACTGCTGGATAAACTGGTTAAGCGTGCCAACCTGCCGGGTTACCTCGGCAACTGCCACTCTTCCGGTACCGTTATTCTGGACGAACTGGGCGAAGAGCATATGAAAACCGGCAAGCCGATTTTCTATACCTCTGCGGACTCCGTGTTCCAGATTGCCTGCCATGAAGAAACCTACGGCCTGGATAAACTCTACGAACTGTGCGAAATCGCCCGTGAAGAGTTGACCGAAGGCGGCTACAACATTGGTCGCGTGATCGCGCGTCCGTTTGTTGGTGACAAAGCAGGTAACTTCCAGCGTACCGGTAACCGTCACGATCTGGCAGTCGAGCCGCCAGCCGCGACCGTACTGCAGAAACTGGTGGACGAAAAACACGGCCACGTGGTGTCTGTGGGTAAGATTGCGGATATCTACGCGAACTGCGGTATCACCAAAAAAGTCAAAGCGACCGGTCTGGATGCGCTGTTTGACGCGACCATCAAAGAGATGAAAGAAGCCGGTGACGAGACTATCGTCTTCACTAACTTCGTTGATTTTGACTCTTCCTGGGGCCACCGTCGCGATATCGCCGGTTATGCTGCCGGACTGGAACTGTTCGACCGCCGTCTGCCTGAGCTGATGGAGCTGGTAGGGGAAGATGATATTCTGATCCTGACCGCTGACCACGGTTGCGACCCAAGCTGGACCGGTACTGACCATACTCGTGAGCACATTCCGGTGCTGGTATACGGCCCGAAAGTGAAACCGGGCTCGCTGGGCCACCGTGAAACCTTCGCGGATATCGGCCAGACGTTGGCGACCTACTTCGATACGTCACCAATGGACTACGGCAAAAACATGCTGTGATGCGATTGTCGGATGGCGCTACGCTTATCCGGCCTACGAGGAATCGTTTGTAGGCCGGATAAGGCGCAGCCGCCATCCGGCACTGACAATTTTAATAAGGATAAAATGATGGCTACCCCACACATTAATGCAGAAATGGGCGATTTCGCTGACGTAGTTTTGATGCCAGGCGACCCACTGCGTGCGAAGCACATTGCTGAAACTTTCCTCGAAGATGTCCGTGAAGTGAACAACGTTCGCGGCATGTTAGGTTTCACCGGTACCTATAAAGGCCGTAAAATTTCCGTCATGGGTCACGGCATGGGTATTCCATCGTGCTCCATCTACACCAAAGAGCTGATTACCGACTTTGGCGTGAAAAAAATCATTCGTGTGGGTTCCTGCGGCGCGGTACGCGCAGACGTGAAACTGCGTGATGTGGTTATCGGCATGGGTGCTTGCACCGACTCCAAAGTGAACCGTCTGCGTTTTAAAGACCACGACTTCGCTGCTATCGCTGACTTCGGCATGGTACGTGATGCAGTTGACGCGGCAAAAGCGCTGGGCGTTGATGCTCGCGTGGGTAACATCTTCTCTGCTGACCTGTTCTACACGCCGGATCCAACTATGTTCGACGTGATGGAAAAATACGGCATCCTGGGCGTGGAAATGGAAGCAGCGGGCATCTACGGTGTTGCAGCAGAATTCGGTGCAAAAGCGCTGACCATCTGCACCGTCTCCGACCACATCCGTACCCACGAGCAGACCACTGCGGCTGAACGTCAGACGACGTTCAACGACATGATTAAAATTGCGCTGGAATCTGTCCTGCTGGGCGATAAAGCGTAAGACCGTGCTGTGCCCGGTGGCGCTGTGCTTACCGGGCCTACGGTTCTCCTGTAGGCCGGATAAGGCGTAGCCGCCATCCGGCAATTCTCTAACGCACCGCCCCCGCGATCCAATTTGCTAGCTCCCGCAGTTCACTTTCCTGCTCTGGAAATTCTGCAACTAGCGCTTCACAGGTTTGTTGCAGGACGTCAGCCCGATACTGGCAACCCTGTAAACGCTCGGCCAGCGCCTCCAGCGGAGCCGGGTTCAGACTATCGGTAAAGACCTGCGTGCGAGTGATAAGCCCTTTCTCAACGTCAAAATGCAGCTCTACGCCGCCCCAGGTAAAGCGTTCATCCAGCAGGTGAGAGAAGGCGGGGGCCTGACCGAAATTCCACTCCCAGCTGCTTTGACGAGCGAAAGTTTCCGCGAAGTTTGGCAAGTCGGGCAGGTTATCGGGGGAGATAATTTCTGCATCAACGCGTTCCCCGTAGTGTTGGAAAAACGCATCGGTGACGGCTTCGCAAATCTGTTCGTGAGTAATATCCGGCAGCAGTTCAACCAGATTGGCAACGCGCCCGCGCACGGAAGTGATGCCTTTAGCCTGAAGCTTTTTCTTATCAGGATTAAGGTAATTTGCCAGGCGGCTGAGGTCAGCATTCAGCAACAGCGTACCGTGGTGGAAGCCGCGATCTTTAGTTTCGCGATAGGCCGAACCGGACACTTTACGATCGCCGTCTTCCGTTTTGACGATCAAATCGTTACGTCCGGACGCTTCTGCTGTAATCCCAAGCGAGTTCAGCGCCTCTAGCACAATGGCGGTTGAGATGGTTTTATCGTATTCCGGCTTTCCGGCCATAAAGGTAAAACAGGTATTGCCGAGGTCGTGGAAAACCGCGCCGCCGCCGCTACTCCGGCGCGCCAGGCGGACGTTGTCCTCCTCCATGCGCCGGGTATTGCACTCTTTCCATGGGTTCTGTGCCCGGCCGATAACGACGGTATCTGCGTTGCGCCACAGGAATAATACCCGCTGGGTTGCAGGCATCTGGCGAAAAATACACTCCTCAACGGCCAGGTTAAACCACGGATCGTGGGAGTCTGAAAGCAGCAGGCGCAGCGTTGTCATTACGATTTCCTTTTCTTAATCATCTTTATCTTCGTCCTGCACCGGCTTGTTGGCGGTAAGCAGGAACGGCGACTGCTGCCAGCGGGTGCGTTTACCGCGCAGCAGGGTGCGGGCAAGCACGACGCCAATGGCCAGCGACAGCAGTAACATCAGGCGTAAAATATTGGTGGTGTTATCTACCTGTCCGGATTCGGTGGCGATGGTGTGCGTATCCAGCGTCAGGCGTAAATAACCCAGCGGACCATTCTTTCCTAAAATGGGTTCGACGATCTGCTGGTTGAAGTAGCTACCGGCCTTTTTACCGTCCAGCGCCAACCGATCGCGAAGATCCACTTGCTCACCGGCGCGCGCCACAAGATCGCCTTGTTCATCGTAAACCCCGGCATCGAGAATACGGCTTTTCTCGGTGAGTTGCTTTAGCACGTCACCGATCTTTTTCTCATCCGGCGACTCGCTTTTCATCATCGGCGCCAGGTTTACTGAAACCTGCCAAGCCAGCGTTCTTGCCAGTTCTTCGAGCTGCGGATTTCGCTGTTTTTGGCTTTGTTGACTGAACCAGGATGCCCCCTGCATCAGAGCGACCAGCAGAGCGAGGCATATCAGAACAATCACGGTGCGATGCAGTCTAAATTTCAGTTTTGCGCGAAGCATATTCCACCTTTGAAAATTTACAGCTTAATGTTGCCAGAAGCGCTGGTTACAAGGTAGCCTCATGCGTTATTTTCCTGGGCTTAATAGAGAAGATTGGAGCTGTAATGCCAAACAGTTTGACCTGGTGCGACCTGCCTGAAGATGTCTCCTTGTGGCCTGGGTTGCCGCTTTCACTCAGTGGCGATGAAGTGATGCCGCTGGATTATCATGCCGGGCGCAGCGGCTGGCTGCTGTATGGCCGTGGCCTCAACAAAGAACGTCTGACTACCTACCAGCGTAATCTCGGTGCCGCTATGGTGATCGTAGCAGCCTGGTGCGTGGAAGACTACCAGGTGATTCGTCTGGCGGGGTCGTTAACTCTGCGGGCGACACGTCTGGCGCACGAAGCGGAGCTGGATGTTGCGCCGTTGGGTAAAATCCCACACTTGCGTACGCCGGGTTTGCTGGTGATGGACATGGACTCCACCGCGATTCAGATCGAATGCATTGATGAAATTGCCAAACTGGCGGGCACGGGTGAATTAGTTTCTGAGGTCACCGAACGTGCGATGCGCGGTGAGCTGGACTTTAGCGCCAGCCTGCGCCAGCGCGTGGCGACGCTCAAAGATGCCGATGCCAATATTCTGCGTCAGGTACGCGATACCCTGCCGTTGATGCCAGGGTTAACCCAACTGGTGCTGAAGCTGGAAACGCTCGGTTGGAAAGTGGCAATTGCCTCCGGCGGCTTCACCTTCTTTGCTGAATACCTGCGTGACAAGCTGCGCTTAACCGCAGCGGTGGCGAATGAGTTGGGTATTCGTGACGGTAAGCTGACCGGCGAAGTGATTGGCGATATTGTTGATGCGCAGTATAAAGCCAACACGCTACAGCAACTGGCAGAAAAATATGAAATCCCGCATGCACAGACGGTAGCTATCGGCGATGGTGCTAACGATCTGCCGATGATCAAAGTCGCTGGACTGGGCATTGCGTATCATGCCAAGCCGAAAGTGAATGAACAGACGGAAGTCACTATCCGTCATGCCGACTTGATGGGAGTATTCTGTATTCTCTCTGGCAGCATGAATCAGAAATAAAGAGGTAAACCATGGCGAAAGCTCCTAAACGCGCATTTGTTTGTAATGAATGTGGTGCGGATTATCCGCGCTGGCAAGGTCAATGTAGCGCCTGCCAGGCCTGGAATACCATCACTGAGGTGCGTGTTGCGGCTTCTCCAACGGTTGCGCGTAATGAGCGCCTGAGCGGCTATGCGGGTAACGCGGGCGTGGCGAAGGTGCAAAAGTTATCGGATATCAGTCTTGAGGAACTGCCGCGCTTTTCGACCGGCTTTAAAGAGTTCGACCGCGTATTAGGCGGCGGTGTCGTTCCGGGAAGCGCTATCCTCATCGGGGGTAACCCGGGGGCGGGGAAATCAACGCTGCTGCTGCAAACGCTGTGCAAACTGTCCGAGCAGATGAAAACGCTGTACGTCACCGGCGAAGAATCCTTACAGCAGGTCGCGATGCGCGCGCATCGTCTGGGTCTGCCGACCGCCAACCTGAATATGCTTTCGGAAACCAGTATCGAACAGATTTGCCTGATTGCTGAGGAAGAGCAGCCGAAGCTGATGGTTATCGACTCCATCCAGGTGATGCACATGGCGGATATTCAGTCGTCGCCGGGCAGCGTGGCACAGGTTCGTGAAACGGCCGCTTATCTTACTCGTTTTGCTAAAACGCGCGGCGTCGCCATCGTTATGGTCGGCCACGTGACCAAAGACGGTTCGCTGGCGGGGCCGAAAGTGCTGGAACACTGTATCGACTGTTCAGTACTGCTCGACGGTGATGCTGACTCTCGTTTCCGTACCCTGCGAAGTCATAAGAACCGTTTTGGTGCGGTGAACGAATTGGGCGTATTCGCGATGACCGAGCAGGGGCTACGTGAAGTCAGCAACCCGTCTGCCATCTTCTTAAGCCGTGGTGATGAAGTGACATCCGGCAGCTCGGTGATGGTGGTCTGGGAAGGAACACGTCCACTGCTGGTGGAGATTCAGGCGCTGGTCGATCAATCGATGATGGCGAACCCAAGACGCGTTGCGGTGGGTCTTGAACAGAACCGTCTGGCGATTTTGCTGGCGGTTTTACACCGTCATGGTGGTTTGCAGATGTCGGATCAGGACGTCTTTGTGAACGTGGTCGGCGGCGTAAAAGTTACTGAAACCAGTGCAGACTTAGCGCTGTTGCTGGCAATGGTTTCTAGCCTGCGTGACAGACCGCTTCCGCATGATCTCGTGGTATTTGGTGAGGTTGGCTTGGCCGGTGAGATTCGTCCTGTACCCAGTGGCCAGGAGCGTATTTCGGAAGCGGCGAAGCACGGCTTCCGCCGGGCGATTGTCCCGGCAGCTAACGTGCCGAAGAAACTCCCGGAGGGGATGCAGGTGTTTGGTGTGAAAAAACTCGCCGATGCACTGGGCGTATTTGACGACCTATACTCATAGAATCCGATATTGCTCGTTAGTATCGACCATATTTACCCGGAAAGTGCTTCCGGGTTTTTTGTATAATGGGTAGATGATTTACCCTAATTTTGCAGGAGGCTCTTGTGTCGTCGTTCGACTATCTTAAAACTGCTATTCGTCAGAAAGGCTGCACTTTACAGCAGGTCGCAGACGCTAGCGGCATGACCAAGGGCTATTTAAGCCAGCTTCTGAACGCCAAAATTAAAAGTCCTAGCGCGCAAAAGCTTGAGGCGTTACATCGTTTCCTGAATCTGGAATTCCCACGACAGCAGAAAAATATCGGTGTGGTATTCGGTAAATTTTATCCGCTGCATACGGGCCATATCTACCTTATCCAGCGCGCCTGTAGCCAGGTGGATGAACTGCATATCATCATGGGCTATGACGACACGCGCGACCGTGCGTTGTTTGAAGATAGCGCCATGTCCCAGCAACCGACGGTGCCCGATCGGCTTCGCTGGCTCCTCCAGACGTTTAAATACCAGAAGAATATCCGCATTCATGCCTTCAATGAAGAAGGGATGGAACCGTACCCACACGGCTGGGACGTGTGGAGTGCGGGGATTAAAAACTTTATGGAAGAGAAGGGGATCCAGCCCAATTGGATCTACAGCTCAGAAGAGGCTGATGCCCCGCAGTATCTTGAGCATCTGGGGATTGAAACGGTACTGATCGACCCTAAACGCACGTTTATGAATATCAGCGGTGGGCAAATACGTGAGAACCCGTTCCGCTATTGGGATTACGTTCCTACCGAAGTGAAGCCCTTTTTTGTGCGCACGGTAGCGATTCTTGGCGGTGAGTCCAGCGGAAAATCGACGCTAGTGAACAAGCTGGCAAACATCTTCAATACCACCAGTGCCTGGGAATATGGGCGAGACTATGTCTTCTCACACCTGGGCGGTGACGAGATGGCGCTGCAGTATTCTGACTACGATAAAATTGCCCTGGGGCACGCGCAGTACATTGATTTTGCAGTAAAATATGCCAACAAGGTCGCTTTCATTGATACCGATTTTGTCAGCACCCAGGCCTTCTGTAAAAAGTATGAAGGGCGCGAACATCCGTTCGTTCAGGCGCTGATTGATGAGTATCGCTTTGACCTGGTTATCTTGCTGGAAAACAACACGCCGTGGGTGGCGGATGGCCTGCGCAGCCTCGGTAGTTCTGTGGATCGTAAAGAGTTTCAGACGCTACTGATATCGATGCTTGAGAAGAACAACATTGATTTTGTGCATGTTGAAGAAGCGGATTACGACTCGCGGTTCCTGCGATGCGTGGAGCTGGTGAAAGGATTGATGGGCGATGAATAACTGTTTTTGGGTCTTAAAAAAAGGCGAATGATTTTCATCATTCGCCTTAACGGTATTACTTCGCGATACGTTTGTACTTGATACGCTTTGGCTCCAGCGCATCTGCGCCGAGGGTGCGTTTCTTGTACTCTTCGTATTCGGTAAAGTTACCTTCGAAGAACTCAACTTTCCCTTCATCCTGGTAGTCCAGAATGTGGGTAGCGATGCGGTCAAGGAACCAACGGTCGTGCGAGATAACCATTGCGCAGCCTGGGAACTCCAACAGGGCGTTTTCCAGTGCGCGCAGGGTTTCGATATCCAGGTCATTGGTAGGTTCATCGAGCAGCAGCATGTTGCCGCCAACCGGCAGCAGCTTCGCCAGATGCAGACGCCCACGCTCACCACCGGACAGTTCGCCGACGCGTTTACCCTGATCAACACCTTTGAAGTTGAAGCGGCCAACGTAGGCACGGCTTGGCATCTCGGTGTTGCCGATCTTCATGATATCCAGCCCGCCGGAAACTTCTTCCCACACGGTTTTGCTGTTATCCATGGAATCACGGAACTGGTCAACGGACGCCAGTTTCACGGTTTCGCCAAGCGAGATGGTGCCGCTATCAGGCTGTTCCTGACCGGACATCATACGGAACAGGGTCGATTTACCCGCGCCGTTTGGACCGATGATACCGACGATAGCGCCTTTCGGTACTGAGAAGCTCAGATCGTCGATCAGCACGCGGTCGCCGTAGGATTTACGCAGGTTGGTAACCTCAACGACTTTATCGCCCAGACGTGCGCCTGGTGGAATAAACAGTTCGTTGGTTTCGTTACGTTTCTGGTAGTCGGTATTATTCAGCTCTTCAAAGCGTGCCAGACGGGCTTTACCCTTAGACTGACGGCCTTTAGCGCCCTGACGAACCCACTCCAGCTCTTTCTCAATCGATTTACGACGAGCGGCTTCCTGAGAGGCTTCCTGCGCCAGACGCTGATCTTTTTGCTCCAGCCATGAAGAGTAGTTACCTTCCCATGGAATACCTTCACCACGGTCAAGCTCAAGGATCCAACCGGCAACGTTATCGAGGAAGTAACGGTCGTGGGTAATCGCCACGACGGTGCCTTCGAAATCGTGCAGGAAGCGTTCCAGCCAAGCCACGGATTCAGCATCCAGGTGGTTAGTAGGTTCGTCGAGCAGCAGCATGTCTGGTTTTTCCAGCAGCAGGCGACATAGCGCGACGCGGCGGCGTTCACCACCGGAGAGCTTCTCTACTTTGGCATCCCAGTCCGGCAGACGCAGAGCATCAGCCGCACGCTCAAGCTGCACGTTCAGGTTGTGACCGTCGTGTGCCTGAATAATCTCTTCGAACTTGCCTTGCTGCGCGGCGAGTTTATCGAAGTCAGCGTCCGGTTCCGCGTATTTCGCATACACTTCGTCCAGGCCTTTCAGGGCGTTAACCACTTCGGCTACTGCTTCTTCCACCGATTCACGAACGGTATGTTCCGGGTTCAGCTTTGGTTCCTGCGGCAGGTAACCAATTTTGAGACCTGGCTGTGGACGAGCTTCGCCTTCGATGTCGGTATCGATACCGGCCATGATGCGCAGCAGGGTAGATTTACCGGCGCCGTTCAGGCCCAGAACCCCGATTTTTGCGCCAGGGAAGAAGCTCAGCGAGATGTTTTTAAGAATATGACGTTTCGGCGGAACCACTTTGCCGACACGATGCATGGTATAAACGAATTGAGCCACGTTGGACTTCGCCTCTTTTATCTACCCGTCATACTTCAAGTTGCAGATGCGTTGGCTGCGCTCGTTCACCCCAGTCACGTACTGATGTACGCTCAGGGGATTCACTCCCTTGCCGCCTTCCTGCAACTCGAATTATTTAGGGTAGGTGATGAATAGAGTGTATCAAAGGCGAAGTGTAGCTGTTTTCAACGCCCAATCCCAGCGGGTAAACACAGGTGTGCAACACCACCGCTAAAACGTAAAAAAGTGTTCATAACGTGGAACATTTCGCCATCAGTCGTTAGCATCAATTAATGACGCGGCATGATGCTGCACTGACGTAACGTGAAAACGAGGAAGAGCTTGTGGATACAGCCAAACATTATACGTGGCGTCTGCTGGCAGCAGGTGCTTGCCTGTTGACCGTCAGCAGTGCGGCCCACGCGGATTCGCTGGACCAGCAGCGCAGCCGTTACGCCCAAATTAAACAGGCCTGGGATAACCGCCAGATGGATGTGGTTGAGAGCTTAATGCCGACCCTGCGCGACTATCCGTTGTACCCGTATCTGGAATATCGCCAGCTATCCGGCGATCTGATGAATACCCCTTCGCTGGCGGTTACGAATTTTGTGCAGGCGAATCCTACGCTGCCCCCCGCCCGGACGTTAAAAAACCGCTTCGTGAACGAGCTGGCGCGACGTGAAGACTGGCGTGGCCTGTTGGCGTTTAGCCCGGATAAACCGGGTACGACGGAAGCACAGTGTAACTATTACTACGCCAAATATAGCGTTGGCGATGCGCAAGGGGCATGGGAAGGGGCCAAAACGTTGTGGCTGACCGGGCAGAACCGCCCTAATGCCTGCGATAAGCTGTTTAGCGTGTGGCGATCCTCTGGTACTCAGGATCCACTCGCTTATCTGGAGCGTATCCGACTGGTGATGAAAGCGGGTAACACCGGGCTGGTGAAGGCGCTGGCGTCTCAGATGCCGTCGGAATATCAGACGATAGCGACTGCGATTACCGATCTGGCGAATAACCCCAATAACGTCCTGACTTTCGCGCGTACGACCGGCGCGACGGATTTTACCCGCCAGCTTGCGGCCATCGCATTTAGTAGCGTTGCCCGTCAGGATGCAGAAAATGCGCGCTTGATGATCCCATCATTGGTGCAGGTGCAACAGCTCAATGAAGACCAAACGCAGGAGCTGCGGGATATCGTTGCCTGGCGTTTGATGGGCACTGATGTGACCGACGAGCAGATGCGCTGGCGTGATGACGCAATTATGCGCTCCCAGTCGACCTCTCTGATTGAACGCCGGGTACGTATGGCGCTCGGCAACGGTGACCGTGCAGGGCTCAATACCTGGCTTGCCCGCTTGCCGATGGAAGCCAAAGAGAAAGACGAATGGCGCTATTGGCAGGCCGATCTGCTGATGGAGCAGGGCCGCGCTGATGAGGCTCGACAGATTTGGCGTACGCTGATGCAGCAGCGCGGCTTTTACCCGATGGTCGCCGCTCAGCGCCTGGACGAACCCTATACGCTACGTATAGAGAAAGCGCCGGGCGCGATACCATCGACGCTGACCAGCGGTGCAGAAATGGCTCGCGTACGTGAATTAATGTACTGGAATCAGGATAATACCGCGCGTAGCGAGTGGGCTAACCTGGTGAGTAGCCGGAGCCAAACTGAACAAGCGCAGCTAGCGCGCTACGCCTTTGATCAAAACTGGTGGGATCTTAGCGTGCAGGCGACCATCGCCGGCAAGCTGTGGGATAACCTGCAAGAGCGCTTCCCACTGGCCTATAAGGATCTGTTTGTTCGCTATACCGCTGACAAAGACATCCCGCAAAGCTATGCGATGGCGATCGCCCGCCAGGAAAGTGCGTGGAACCCGAAGGTGAAATCACCGGTTGGGGCCAGCGGACTGATGCAGATTATGCCGGGCACGGCGACGCATACGGTGAAAATGTTTAGCCTTCCGGGCTATACCAATCCGGTGCAGTTGTTAGATCCGGAAACCAATATCAATATCGGTACTAGCTATCTGCAATACGTGTATCAGCAGTTTGAAAACAACCGTATCTTTGCCTCGGCGGCATATAACGCGGGGCCTGGACGGGTGCGCACCTGGCTTGGCAACAGCGCTGGGCGTATCGATGCGGTTGCCTTTATTGAAAGTATCCCGTTCTCGGAAACTCGCGGTTATGTGAAAAACGTGTTGGCCTACGACGCCTATTATCGCCACTTTATGGGCGAGAAAGAGGACGTCCTGACCCGTAATGAGTGGCAACGACGTTACTGATGCGTCATACCTGTGTTATGCTTGTACTCGTTTAAGAGTACATGCATAACATGGTGGCCTGTCATGACCCAACAATCCCCTTATTCCGCCTCGGTGGCTGAACAGCGTCACCAGGAGTGGCTTCGCTATGTGGAGCTTCTGCGTTTGGCGTATAACGATGATCTCGCGTTACCGCTGCTTAACCTCATCATGACGCCGGATGAGCGTGAAGCGCTGGGCACGCGCGTGCGAATTATTGAAGAGCTTCTGCGTGGTGAAATGAGCCAGCGGGAGTTGAAAAATGAGCTTGGCGCGGGGATCGCGACGATCACTCGTGGATCGAACAGCCTGAAATCGGCGCCTGTTGAACTGCGCCAGTGGCTGGAAGAAACATTACCTAAAACCTAGCCGTAGGCCGGATAAGGCGAAGCCGCCATCCGGCACGGTTTTAGCGATACAGTGCGTTGTGGAAAGGACTTAACGCTAACACCACCGCCTGATGGTAAACGCTGCTACGCGTAAGCACGCCGGCGGTAAAGACGCCAATCGCCCCTTCCTTGTTGCCAATTTTATCAATGCCAGTAAGTGTCGACATGACCGGCCCCAGCGCTTCTCCCGCCAGTACCTGTTCAAGGATAACCTCAGGCAGTGGTAGCGTAGCCGAACGCGACTCCCC
Organism: Kluyvera intermedia; assembly: GCF_034424175.1. NCBI lineage: Bacteria > Pseudomonadati > Pseudomonadota > Gammaproteobacteria > Enterobacterales > Enterobacteriaceae > Kluyvera > Kluyvera intermedia. The sequence goes on along the minus strand of NZ_CP139986.1, from coordinate 4,027,298 downwards.
GCGCTGCTCGCGGCTTTCAATCACCACCCAACTGAAAGTTGCACCTTCGTCAATTCCCGCTTCGATGGCCACCCAAAAATCTGCATCCGGACGTGCCTGACGGGCATTGGCGACGCGATTACGCGCGCCGGTGCGCGTTTGGGTGCTGCCAAAAGGTTGCTCTGGCACCCCCGTATCTACGGAAATTGCGTCGATATGACAGGATCCTTCACCAAAAATCTGGTCAAATGCGGCAAGAATCGCCTGAATTTTGGCAGGATTGGTGGTAGCAACCACAACTTGATGCATAATCTACACACTCAGATAATAAATTGTCACCGCAGTATAACGGATAAAAAACATGTTACAGGTATATCTTGTTCGCCATGGCGAAACGCAGTGGAACGCCGAACGGCGTATTCAAGGCCAGTCCGATAGCTCTCTGACGGCTAAAGGTGAGTCCCAGGCAGTGCAGGTAGGTGAGCGGGTTCGCACCTATGGCATCACCCATGTTATCGCCAGCGATCTGGGGCGTACGCGCCGGACCGCCGAGATTATTGCCGATGCCTGTGGCTGTGGCGTCACGCTGGATGCCCGTCTGCGTGAGCTGGACATGGGGGTACTGGAACAGCGTCATCTTGACTCGCTCAGTGCGCAGGAAGAAGAGTGGCGTCGGCTGGTGGTGAACGGTACGCCAAACGGTCGTATTCCTGAAGGGGAGTCGATGCAAGAACTGAGTGAGCGTATGTTTGCCGGGCTGAGCGCTTGCCTTGATCTGCCCGCCGGAAGCCGTCCATTGTTGGTCAGTCACGGTATCGCGCTGGGGTGTCTGGTCAGTACAATTTTGGGTTTGCCAGCGCATGCTGAGCGTCGTTTACGACTGCGTAACTGCTCAATCTCGCGGGTGGACTATCAGGAAAGTCAGTGGCTGGCGCCGGGATGGATCGTGGAAACCGCAGGGGACATCTCGCATCTGGATGCCCCTGCGCTGGATGAACTACAGCGTTAACGACGAATCGGGATCAGGTACTCGCAGCGCAGCATAATTGGCGGTTCCTGGTTCCGGGCTTCATCTTGTGGGAAGAAGCGCTCAATATCCAGGCCCTTACGGCGAGTCAGATTAAGCATTGGCATGCAGGTGCCGTACAGCGTCAGGATAAACTCCTGCAGACCGGTACCCAGACCTTCATAGGTAAACATCACGTATTCGCCACCTTCCAGGATAACCGGATGGGCGTTGCTGATATGACCATTGGCCAACTCTGGCGCAAGCGCGGTGGTGTAGAACACCTCCTGCTCATCGTCTTTTTCAAGGCTCGGACGTGGCTCATGCAACCCGTACAAAATCGGCGGAAGGGACGGCGAGTTGCCGAGGAAGTCGGTCCAGAATTGAATACGCATCTGCTGACGGAATTCGGAAATCTCTTCCAGCTTACAGGTGTAGCTTTGCGTTACGCCCACCAACTCTGTGGTTGGCTGAGTAATAAACTCATATTTTGGCATGGTGAACTCACCCAGGCGCAGCGGCGGACGCATACCAAATGAACTCCAGTCTGGAGAACGGCGGTACAGGGCAGGCGTCAGCGAAAACTGTTTTTTAAACGCGCGGGTAAAGGTCTGCTGAGAGTCAAAGCGGTATTGCAGGGCGATATCGAGAATAGGGCGTGCGGTCAGTCGCAACGCAACGGCTGATTTTGACAGTCGACGTGCGCGGATGTAAGCGCCAATGGCATGGCCGGTAACATCCTTGAACATACGTTGCAGGTGCCATTTGGAATAACCCGCTTTTGCCGCCACATTATCCAGCGATAAAGGCTGATCTAAATGGCCTTCCAGCCAAACGAGGAGATCGCGAATAATTCCTGCCTGATCCATAAAATGCCCTCATCCTTAATTTTTTAGGTGCCTGTTACCAAAGTAGCGGATAATAGCATCTTTTGCTGTTTTAGCATTCAGTGTTTTTTTTATGCATAAGTGCGTTAATGTCTTAGATAGAACGCTGATTTTTGTAAAGCTGTGATCTTTAAACACTTTATTCTCTAATGTTGAATAGTCACTTCACTCAATCGATGAAAATGGTAACAATATGAAATACAAGAAGTTAATGGCTGGCCTGTTACTGGGTGCCGCAAGCCTGGGTGTACATGCAGAGCAGATTGGTTCTGTTGATACGGTTTTCAAAATGTTTGGCCCCGATCATAAGATTGTGGTGGAAGCCTTTGATGATCCGGATGTTAAAAACGTGACCTGCTACATTAGCCGTGCGAAAACGGGTGGGATTAAGGGCGGTCTGGGACTGGCGGAAGACACCTCTGATGCGGCAATTTCCTGTCAGCAAGTTGGCGCTATCGAACTGACGGATAAAATTAAGAAAGGCAAATCAGAAGGAGAAGTGGTTTTCCAGAAACGGACATCGCTGGTCTTCAAAAAGCTGCAGGTGGTGCGTTTTTATGACGCGAAACGAAATGCTCTGATCTATCTGACTTATTCCGATAAAGTGGTTGATGGTTCACCGAAAAACGCCATAAGCGCGGTGCCAATTATGCCGTGGGGAGAAGAGGTCGGTTCAGCGAAATAGAGGCAAAAAAAAACGGCGCTGAATGCGCCGTTTTCGTTTTTATTCCTGCAGCTCGCCGCAGAAGCGGTAACCTTCGCCGTGAATCGTGGCGATGATTTCCGGGGTATCCGGCGTAGACTCGAAATGTTTACGGATGCGACGGATGGTCACGTCAACCGTACGGTCGTGTGGCTTCAGCTCACGGCCGGTCATTTTCTTCAGCAGTTCAGCACGAGACTGAATTTTGCCCGGGTTTTCGCAGAAGTGCAGCATCGCGCGGAATTCGCTACGCGGCAGCTTATACTGTTCACCGTTAGGACTCACCAAAGAGCGGCTGTTGATGTCCAGCTCCCAGCCGTTGAACTTGTAGCTTTCAACGCTACGGCGTTCTTCGCTGACGGTACCCAGGTTCATGGTACGAGACAGCAGATTGCGTGCGCGGATAGTCAGTTCACGTGGGTTGAAAGGCTTTGTGATGTAATCATCTGCACCAATTTCCAGACCGAGGATCTTGTCGACTTCATTGTCGCGGCCGGTCAGGAACATCAGGGCGACATTTGCTTGTTCACGCAGTTCGCGTGCCAGCAGGAGGCCGTTTTTCCCTGGCAGGTTGATATCCATGATCACCAGGTTGATATCATTATCAGACAGGATCTGATGCATTTCCGCGCCATCGGTCGCTTCGAAAACATCGTAGCCTTCTGCTTCGAAAATACTTTTTAACGTGTTGCGTGTTACCAACTCGTCTTCAACGATAAGAATGTGCGGGGTCTGCATGTTTGCTACCTAAATTGCCAACTAAATCGAAACAGGAAGTACCAATAGTCCCTGACCTGCCTGATGCATGTCGAAAATTAACATGACCGGCGTAACATGACTAAAGTACGTAATTGCGTTCTTGATGCACTTTCCATCAACGTCAACAACATCATTAGCTTGGTCGTGGGTACTCTTCCCTCAGGACCCGACAGTGTCAAAAACGGTTGTCATCCTAACCATTTTAACAGCAACATAACAGGCAAAGAGGCACCAGACCGCCAATAAACCTACGCTTCGTTGACATATATCAAGTTCAATTGTAGCACGTTAACAGTTTGGTGAAATTATCACGCCTGAATGATAACGCCTATCACATTTTTTCCACAACTCAAGTAGTTGCACAGGTTAACTGATAAATGTGGTGAATCCAATTATTATTGAACTATGGTAATGAAAATAGTTCGTATAAACATAGGGATATCGGTCTTCTGTTAACATTCAAAACTGATAGTTTCTGAGAGTATAGTGTAACTTTATTTATATGTTATGAAACGCCATTTCATTGATTTTTGTTGCGTTTTTGTAAATTCGCGCTGCGCAATATGTTGAACTGCATCACATTATTGCCTGATAACAATCAAGTAAGAGAACTTAAAATGCGCTTATCTATTGTGCTGGTTTCCCCAGCAAGGGCCGAAAATATCGGCGCGGCCGCCCGGGCGATGAAAACCATGGGCTTTAACGACATGCGGATCGTGGATAGCGTTGCGCACCTGGAGCCAGCGACCCGCTGGGTGGCGCATGGCTCGGGCGATATCATTGATGGGATCACCTGTTACCCTACGCTGGAAGAGGCTTTACACGATGTTGATTTCACGGTAGCGACCACAGCTCGCAGCCGTGCTCGCTTCCATTACTATGCAACGCCACAGGAACTGGTGCCGATGCTAGAGGAAAAAGCACAGTGGTTAGGCCATGCGGCACTGGTGTTTGGTCGTGAGGATTCCGGGCTAACCAATGAAGAGTTAGCATTAGCAGATGTACTTACCGGGGTACCGATGGTGGCGGATTACCCATCGCTTAATCTCGGTCAGGCGGTGATGGTTTATTGTTACCAACTCTCCTCGTTATTACAAACGGCAAACCCGATAGTAACGGCTGGTGACGAAAATCAACTGATTGCGTTACGGGCACGTATCACGGCTTTGCTTGAACGACTCGATGTCGCCGGAGATGTAAAACTGGCTGATTGGCTGCAACAGCGTATTGGCTTATTTGAGCATCGTGATACGGCAATGTTGCACCGATTGCTGCACGATATTGAAAAAAATCTCCCAGAGTAAAACTCTGTCATCGTGTTTATGTATGGTGTTATACCCCAGTATTTTGCTTAACTTATGGCTGTTGTGGTGGTTTGTCTGTGCTTGTGCGGGCTGATATGAAATGATTGCGAAACGTGACGAAGTTAGAAATTCATTGACTTAGCAGGCCGGATACTTTAACCAATAGGGGTATCAGGCACAGACAGTAAAAATACAGAGTACACAACATCCATGATTCGCATCAGCAGCATTATGACAATTACAACCACCACTATTACCACAGGTAACGGTGCGGGCTGACGCGTACAGGAAACACAGAAAAAAGCCCGCACCTAAACAGTGCGGGCTTTTTTTTCGACTAAAGGTCAAGGGGTAAAAAACCATGCGAGTCTTGAAGTTCGGCGGTACATCAGTGGCAAACGCGGAAAGGTTTCTGCGTGTAGCCGATATTCTGGAAAGCAACGCCAGGCAGGGGCAGGTAGCAACCGTGCTCTCTGCCCCGGCAAAAATCACCAACCATCTGGTGGCGATGATTGAAAAAACGATTGGTGGCCAGGATGCGCTAACCAATATCGCCGACGCCGAACGTATCTTTGCTGAATTACTCTCTGGGCTTGCTGACGCTCAGCCGGGCTTCCCGCATGCCGATCTGAAAGTGGCAGTCGAACTTGAATTTGCTCAGATCAAACACATTCTGCATGGCATCAGCTTGCTGGGGCAGTGTCCCGACAGCGTCAACGCCGGTCTTATCTGCCGGGGTGAAAAACTCTCTATCGCCATTATGGCGGGGCTACTGAGTGCGCGTGGTCATAAAGTCACGGTCATCAATCCGGTTGAAAAACTGCTGGCCGTTGGCCATTACCTGGAATCAACCGTCGATATTACGGAGTCAACGCGTCGCATCGTGGCAAGCCAGATCCCATCAGACCATATGGTATTGATGGCCGGCTTCACCGCGGGCAATGAGAAAGGCGAACTGGTGGTGCTGGGCCGTAACGGCTCTGACTACTCCGCTGCCGTGTTGGCCGCCTGTTTACGCGCTGACTGTTGTGAAATCTGGACCGACGTCGACGGGGTGTATACCTGCGACCCGCGTCAGGTGCCGGATGCCCGACTGCTGAAAAGCATGTCGTATCAGGAAGCGATGGAGCTTTCCTACTTTGGCGCTAAAGTCCTTCATCCTCGCACTATCGCCCCGATCGCCCAGTTCCAGATCCCTTGCCTGATTAAGAACACCGGCAACCCTCAGGCGCCGGGCACGCTCATTGGCGCCAGCCGGGATGAAGATGATTTGCCGGTGAAAGGCATCTCCAATCTGAATAACATGGCGATGTTCAACGTCTCCGGCCCGGGAATGAAAGGTATGGTCGGCATGGCGGCACGCGTCTTCGCGACCATGTCGCGCGCAGGTATCTCCGTGGTGCTGATCACCCAGTCTTCTTCCGAGTACAGCATCAGCTTCTGCGTACCGCAGAGCGACTGTGCGCGAGCGAAAAAGGCCATGGAAGATGAGTTCTATCTGGAGCTCAAAGAAGAGTTGCTGGAGCCGCTGTCCATCATGGAGCGCCTGGCGATTATCTCTGTTGTCGGCGATGGTATGCGCACCCTGCGCGGCATCTCGGCGAAGTTCTTCGCAGCACTGGCTCGCGCCAATATCAATATCGTGGCGATTGCTCAGGGGTCTTCTGAGCGCTCTATTTCGGTGGTGGTGAGCAACGATGATGCGGTAACCGGCGTGCGCGTCACTCATCAGATGCTGTTCAACACTGACCAGGTAATTGAAGTGTTCTTGATTGGCGTTGGCGGTGTCGGTGGCGCATTGCTTGAGCAGATCAAACGTCAGCAGGCCTGGCTTAAGAAAAAGCATATCGACCTGCGCGTCTGCGGTGTCGCGAACTCGCGTGCGCTACTGACCAGCGTACACGGACTCAATCTGGATAACTGGCAGGAAGAACTGGCAGAAGCGAAAGAGCCGTTTAATCTGGGGCGCTTAATCCGTCTGGTGAAAGAGTATCACCTGCTGAACCCGGTGATTGTTGACTGTACGTCCAATCAGACCGTTGCCGACCAGTACGCCGATTTCCTGCGTGAAGGTTTCCACGTGGTGACGCCAAACAAAAAGGCCAACACCTCGTCGATGGATTATTACCATCAACTGCGTCATGCCGCCGGGCAGTCGCGCCGCAAATTCTTGTACGACACCAACGTCGGTGCGGGTCTTCCGGTTATCGAAAACCTGCAAAACCTGCTGAATGCGGGTGACGAATTGCAACGCTTCTCCGGTATTCTTTCCGGTTCGCTGTCGTTTATCTTCGGTAAGCTTGACGAAGGCATGAGCCTGTCGGAAGCGACCAAAGTGGCGCGTGAGATGGGCTACACCGAGCCGGACCCGCGCGATGACCTGTCGGGGATGGACGTTGCGCGTAAGCTGCTGATTCTGGCCCGTGAAACCGGGCGTCACCTCGAATTGAGTGATATCGTGGTGGAATCGGTGCTGCCGGAAAGCTTCGACGCGTCGGGTGATACCGACAGTTTTATGGCGCGTTTACCGCAGTTGGATGACGAATTTTCCGCCCGCGTGGCTGTCGCGCGTGATGAAGGCAAAGTGCTGCGCTATGTTGGCAATATTGAAGAAGACGGCGTTTGCCGGGTGAAGATCGCGGTCGTTGATGGCAACGATCCGCTGTTCAAAGTAAAAAACGGTGAGAATGCCCTGGCGTTCTACAGCCACTATTATCAGCCGCTTCCGCTGGTGCTGCGCGGCTATGGCGCAGGTAACGATGTTACGGCGGCAGGGGTATTTGCCGATCTTCTGCGCACGCTGTCCTGGAAGTTAGGAGTTTAAAATGGTTAAGGTGTATGCCCCGGCTTCCAGTGCCAATATGAGCGTCGGGTTTGATGTATTAGGCGCGGCTGTCACGCCGATTGACGGCAGTCTGCTGGGCGACAATGTGACGGTTGAGGCGGCTGAGAGCTTCAGCCTGCAAAATCTGGGTCGCTTTGCGGACAAACTGCCAAGCGAACCCCGTGAGAATATCGTTTATCAGTGCTGGGAACTGTTCTGCCGTGAAATAGGCAAAGAGATCCCGGTGGCGATGACGCTGGAAAAAAACATGCCGATAGGCTCTGGGCTGGGTTCCAGCGCCTGTTCGGTAGTCGCTGCTTTGGTGGCAATGAACGAGCATTGTGGCAAGCCGTTGAATGAAACCCGAATGCTGGCCCTGATGGGTGAGCTGGAAGGGCGCATCTCCGGCAGCGTTCACTACGACAACGTCGCACCGTGCTATCTGGGCGGGATGCAGTTGATGATCGAAGAGAACGGGATCATCAGCCAGCAGGTTCCTTGTTTTGATGAGTGGTTGTGGGTGCTGGCCTATCCGGGGATTAAGGTCTCTACGGCGGAGGCGCGGGCGATTCTGCCTGCGCAATATCGTCGTCAGGACTGCATCGCCCACGGCCGTCACCTGGCAGGCTTTATTCACGCCTGCTATACCCGTCAGCCGCAGCTGGCGGCGAAATTGATGAAAGACGTGATTGCCGAGCCGTATCGCACCAAGCTGCTGCCAGGCTTTAGCGAAGCACGTCAGGCAGTGGCCGGGATTGGTGCCGTCGCGTGTGGGATATCGGGTTCGGGGCCAACGCTGTTTGCCCTGTGCGATAAACCGGATACCGCGCAGCGCGTTGCCGATTGGTTGAGCCAGAATTATCTTCAGAATCAAGAAGGTTTTGTTCATATTTGCCGGCTGGATACAGCAGGCGCACGAGTCGTGGGATAACCGATGAAACTCTACAATTTAAAAGATCACAATGAACAGGTCAGCTTTGCGCAGGCCATCACTCAAGGCCTGGGTAAGCATCAGGGGCTGTTCTTCCCGCACGATTTGCCGGAATTCAACCTGACCGACATTGATGACCTGCTGACGCAGGATTTCGTCACCCGCAGCGCCAAAATTCTCTCTGCGTTTATTGGTGATGAAATCCCGCAGGCCGAGCTGGAACAGCGTATTGCTAACGCGTTCACCTTCCCGGCACCGGTGAATAAGGTGCAGGAAGACATCGGTTGTCTGGAGCTTTTCCACGGTCCGACTCTGGCATTCAAAGACTTCGGCGGCCGCTTTATGGCGCAGATGTTGACGCTGATTGCCGGCGACAAGCCGGTGACTATTCTGACCGCGACCTCAGGCGATACCGGTGCGGCAGTGGCGCATGCTTTCTACGGCCTGCCGAACGTCAAAGTGGTGATTCTGTATCCGCGCGGCAAAATCAGCCCGTTGCAGGAAAAACTGTTCTGTACCCTGGGTGGCAACATTGAAACCGTGGCGATCGACGGCGATTTCGATGCTTGCCAGGCGATGGTGAAGCAGGCCTTCGATGACGAAGAGTTGAAGGTTGCGCTGGGTCTGAACTCGGCTAACTCCATCAACATCAGCCGTCTGCTGGCGCAGATTTGCTACTACTTTGAAGCGGTAGCACAGCTGCCGCAGGAAGCGCGTAATCAACTGGTGGTGTCGGTGCCAAGCGGTAACTTTGGCGATCTGACCGCGGGCCTGCTGGCGAAATCTTTGGGGCTGCCGGTGAAACGCTTTATCGCGGCGACCAATGCCAACGACACCGTGCCGCGCTTCTTGCAGGACGGTAAGTGGACACCGAAAGCCACTCAGGCGACGCTCTCAAATGCTATGGATGTGAGCCAGCCGAACAACTGGCCGCGCGTGGAAGAGTTGTTCCGTCGTAAAATCTGGCGTCTGAACGAGCTGGGCTATGCGGCAGTGGACGACGAAACCACCAAAGCAACCATGCGCGAGTTGCAGGCGCTGGGCTACACCTCAGAACCGCACGCGGCGATTGCTTATCGCGCGCTGCGTGACCAGTTGCAACCGGGTGAGTACGGTCTCTTCCTTGGCACTGCACATCCGGCGAAGTTTAAAGAGAGTGTGGAAGAGATCCTGCAAGAAACGCTGCCGCTGCCGAAAGCGCTGGCGGATCGCGCTGATCTGCCGCTGTTATCTCATAATCTGCCAGCTGACTATGCTGCGCTGCGTAAGCTGATGATGAGCAACGCGTAATATCTTCATTTCCCCTTCCTGATGGAGGGGGAAATAGGGAGAAATTATGTAGAAATTCGACAGGGAATAAGGACGAATTCCCAATAAATGCGGGTGTTTACAATATAGGATTGCAGAGAATAACAACGCGGGTTCCACCACGATAAGCTTTGTCCATCGGCCACATTGGCACTTGAAGAACAAAGGAGTTATCCATGTTAAAACCTGCGATGCTTGCACTGGCGATGATGCTGGCGGCTCCGGTAATGGTACAGGCCGCGGAGATCACCTTGATTCCAGCGGTGAAGTTACAGATTGGCGATCAGGATAATCGGGGTTACTACTGGGACGGTGGCAACTGGCGCGACCATAGCTGGTGGAATAATCACTACGAGTGGCATGACAACCGCTGGCATGCCCATACACCACCGCCGCATCACGATAATGGCCATCATAACGGTCACCACGACGATCATCATGATAATCGTGGGCATGGCAACGATCACTCGAACGATCATCGCCCGCCGTCAAAACACCATTAACAGCTTGTAGCCCCGTCGAACGGGAACTCCCCGGGGGCGGCGTAAACGCCTTGCCCGAGCTACAGGGGGCGCTCATGATGCTTGTGTAGCCCGGCCAAGCGCAGCGCCGCCGGGAATTCCCGGGAGCGGCGTTACTGCTCGTGACGCTTGAAGACCAGTTCATCGGTGGCTGAGCTTTCGGCGTCAAAGAAATAGCCTTCGCTGTTAAATTTGGTTAACTGCTCGGGTTTTGTCAGGCGGTTTTCAATGATATAGCGGCTCATCAATCCACGCGCCTTTTTGGCATAGAAGCTAATCACCTTAAACTTGCCGTTCTTCTCATCGAGGAACACAGGCTTAATGATTCGGCCATTCAGCGCTTTTGGTTTCACCGAACGGAAATACTCATCGGATGCGAGATTGATGACAATCTCATCGCTCTGAGCCTGCAACGCAGCATTCAGTGTCTGCGTGATCTCCTCACCCCAGAACTGATACAGATCCTTGCCGCGTGGGTTTTCCAGACGAATCCCCATTTCCAGCCGATACGGTTGCATTAGATCCAGCGGGCGCAGCACGCCGTACAGACCGGAAAGCATACGCAGGTGCTTCTGGGCAAAGTCAAAATCCGCTTCGCTAAACGTCTCTGCCTGAAGGCCGGTATACACATCACCTTTAAACGCCAGAATTGCCTGACGAGCATTATCGGGCGTGAAGTCCGGATGCCAGTCGTGGAAGCGTGTGGCGTTCAAATCTGCCAGTTTGTCGCTTATCCCCATGAGCTTTTTGATTTGTGGCGCGGAAAGCTTACGCGCCACGCCGATGAGCTGTTGGGAATGCTCCAGTAGCGCGGGCTGGGTATAGCGCGTCGTTGCCAGCGGGCTTTGGTAATCGAGCGTTTTAGCAGGAGAAATCAGAATCAGCATATCCAGTCCTTGCAGAAAATTTCACTCAACTTTAACAAAAAAATGGCATCAGGTGATCGATTGCTGTCATTGGCGCGGCGGTTGATCCCAGCTTTCCGGCGCTAACTGCTGGGCAATCTCCGGGTAATAATCGGGGTCGAATACCGGCGTGACGCCCAGTTTACGCTGACGTAGATAGTCGATGGCAATGATGCGTACCACGGGTGAGAGCAGCAAAATTGCTGTCAGGTTGGTCATCGCCATCAGCGCCATAATGACATCCGCCATTTGCCAGACCACCGGAAGATTTAACAAGCTGCCCGCAACCACCATCAGTAGCGTGCCGATGCGTAGCAGCCAGATAGCCCAGGGTTTATTACAGCGTAAAAAGATGAGGTTGTTTTCGGCGTAGACATAGTTGGCGACTATCGAGGTAAACGCGAATAGCATCATCACAAAGGCCACGAAGCTCGCTCCCCATTCACCGACCAGCACGTTCATGGCGTGTTGAATCAGCTGGATACCGTCGTAGCTGGTGGTTTTGGTTCCGTGACCTGCCAGTAGCACCACCATCGCGCTGGCGCTACAGATGACAATGGTATCAATCAACACGCCAATCATCTGCACTATCCCTTGCGCCGCCGGGTGCGGGGGGAAAGAGGACGCTGATGCTGCTGCATTAGGTGTTGAGCCCATACCCGCTTCATTTGAGAACATGCTGCGCTGGAAACCGCTGGTAATAGCCTGACTGACGCTATAGCCCACCGCGCCTGCTGCCGCTTCTTGCCAACCGAAGGCGCTGCGAATGATCATCTCAAGAATGGCGGGCAGTTCAACGATATGCCACAGCGTGATAAGCAGACATGCCACCACCCAAAGCATTCCCATAAACGGCACCAGCCACTGACTGAATTTTGCCACGCCACGCAAGCCACGCATGATCACCAGTAATGAGAGTAGCGCCATGACCACGCCGGTCACTATTTTCGGAATATCAAAAGCGTACTCCAGCGCGTGGGCCGTGGAGTTAGCCTGAACAGTATTGAAAATCAGCCCATAGGCGAGCAGCAATAATAGCGAAAAGACAACGCCCATCCAGCGCATTCCCAGCCCGCGAGACATGTACCAGGCCGGGCCGCCGCGGAATTGACCGCTGGCGTCACGCTCTTTATACAGCTGCGCCAAAGAGCATTCCGCGAAGCTGCTGGCCATGCCGATAATCGCGGCAACCCACATCCAGAACACGGCTCCGGGGCCACCCACGGTGATTGCCAGCGCCACGCCCGCCAGATTGCCGCTGCCTACGCGCGCCGCAAGGCTAATGCACAAAACCTGGAATGATGTCAGTCCACCTTCGCGAGGCGTCAGGCTTCTTTTAAGACTTTTGCTAAACTGACGGATGTAGCGAAACTGGATGTAGCCGGTTCTCCATGTGAACCATAATCCACAGCCGAGGAGCAGGTAAATCATTACCGAACCCCACAGTATCTCGCTGATAAACGATAGGAAATCAGGCATTAAACGTCCTCTTGTCTATGCCAAAATAGAGGGCTGAACGCGGGAAGGTAAGGTTGCTTCGCACGATTCGATTCAGCCAATGTAAGCGCTACCACATTCAGGGCGAAGAATCTCAACCCTCAAAGTTTGATGCTTCAGTTTATCATACTCTGCGCTCTCGCGATGTCGGCGGTTGCGCTGAGAGAGGGGCGTGATATTATCGAGGCAGACCGGTTACATCCCCCTAACAGCTGTTTAAAGAGAAACACTATCATGACGGATAAATTGACATCTCTGCGTCAGTACACAACCGTAGTGGCTGACACCGGAGACATCGCAGCAATGAAGCTGTATCAGCCTCAGGATGCGACAACCAACCCTTCTCTGATTCTGGGCGCAGCACAGATCCCTGAGTACCGTAAACTAATTGATGATGCGGTAGAGTGGGCGCGTAGCCAGAGCAGCGATCGTGCTCAGCAGGTTGTAGATGCTACCGACAAACTGGCCGTAAATATCGGTCTGGAAATTCTGAAGCTGGTCCCGGGCCGTATCTCAACGGAAGTTGATGCGCGTCTGTCTTACGACACCAAAGCGTCAATTGCGAAAGCAAAACGTCTGATCAAAATGTACAACGATGCTGGCATCAGCAACGACCGTATCCTGATCAAACTGGCTTCTACCTGGCAGGGCATCTGCGCCGCAGAGCAGCTGGAAAAAGAAGGCATCAACTGTAACCTGACGCTGCTGTTCTCCTTCGCTCAGGCGCGTGCTTGTGCCGAAGCTGGCGTTTACCTGATCTCTCCATTCGTGGGCCGTATTCTGGATTGGTACAAAGCCAATACCGACAAAAAAGAGTACGCACCAGCAGAAGATCCAGGTGTGGTTTCCGTAAGCGAAATCTACGAATACTACAAACAGCACGGTTACGAGACCGTCGTTATGGGCGCAAGCTTCCGTAACATCGGTGAAATCCTCGAACTGGCTGGCTGCGACCGTCTGACTATCGCTCCTGCACTGCTGAAAGAGCTGGCAGAAAGCGAAGGCGCACTGGAACGTAAACTGACCTTTACCGGTGAAGTGAAAGCGCGCCCAGCTCGCATCACTGAGTCCGAGTTCCTGTGGCAGCACAACCAGGATCCAATGGCCGTTGATAAACTGGCGGAAGGTATCCGTAAGTTTGCAATCGACCAGGAAAAACTGGAAAAAATGATCGGCGACCTGCTGTAAGACAGCATTGTTGCATGACAACAGCCCGCTTCTCTTTGCCGAGAGCGGGCTGTTTTTTTAATGCTGGAGTGATGGGAGTTCTTCTGCGCTAACGCCAGTTAATTCGATGATATCGGCCGTCGGAAAGCCTTTTTCGAGCATCGCTCGTGCGATTTTACGTGATGCTTCCTGTTCGCCAGTTTGTAATCCTTTCTGCATGCCCTGCTGTATCCCTTCAAGCCGTCCTTCCTGCTTCAACTGTTCTGCTAATGTCATCAGTTCGTCTCCATACTGGGGCGCATGCTGCGCCATTTCATATAGCAATGTGCGGGCATCCTGTGCCTCTCCCGCCTGGAGCATATAGTTTACCAGCGCAATGACCTGCTGTCCGCTGATGTGATTACGGGTTAGCAGACCTGCAAGCTTATTGAGAAAGCGGGTGAGATCGCGCTGGCGAATATGTTTTTGAATTAACGTCAGGGCGGCCATGCTTCGGTGGCGCATAATATCTTCATCAGGAATGACCGTGATATCCACCAAAGGAAAATCCTGGCTGTAAAGATGTTTCGCAAGCGCTGGGTCGGCGAAGTTATCTAGCCAATTCATTGAGTAAGGGTAAGGACTTTTTCGCCCCTGATAAAACAAGATTGGGATGACCAGGGGGAGCGTTTTATTTCCGGCTTCCAGATGGCGCTGCATAGCCGCAATGGCATAGCGCATAAGGCGAAAGGCCATATGTTTATCCGGTGAGCTTTGATGTTCAATGAGCACATGGATATAGCCATCACCGCAGGCCGTTTTTAACGAATAGAGCATATCGCTGTAGTAGGGATGTAAATCATCCTCAATAAAGCTGCCGGATTCCAGCCGCAGCGTATCCAGATTGCAAAGGTTTAACAGGGCGGGTGGGAGATGAAGAGTGATGAAGTCCCGTGCCGTTTCCATGCGCGATAGAAATGTTTTAAACACCAGGTCATGAGGTGTAGGCGTCCTGTTTTTCCGCATAGCTGGCCCTCCGTGGAAGCAATTTTCTGGAGTCTGCCACTCTCATGTCCTGCGCGGTAGCGGAAGATTTATCCACTTGCGGATAATGCGGCGCGCCACGGAAAACCCTGCAACATAACTCGTTTGGGGATTTAGTATTGCCGAGCATTCGCGTGTATCATTCGCCTTAACAGTACCGTTTTAATGGAATAATCATGAACACTTTACGCATTGGCTTAGTTTCTATCTCTGACCGCGCTTCCAGCGGCGTGTATCAGGATAAAGGTATTCCAGCTCTTGAAGAGTGGCTGGCGTCGGCGCTGACCACGCCTTTCAAAGTGGAAACCCGCCTGATCCCCGATGAGCAAACCATCATCGAGCAAACTCTGTGTGAGCTGGTGGATGAAATGAGCTGCCACCTGGTACTGACTACCGGCGGTACCGGCCCTGCGCGCCGTGATGTGACCCCGGACGCGACGCTGGCGATTGCCGACCGCGTGATGCCAGGTTTCGGCGAGCAGATGCGCCAGGTGAGTTTGCACTTTGTGCCAACGGCGATTCTTTCCCGACAGGTTGGGGTTATCCGCAAGCAGGCGCTGATCCTTAACTTGCCTGGTCAGCCGAAGGCTATCCAGGAAACGCTGGAAGGGGTTAAAGATGCAGAAGGTAAAGTCCTGGTGAATGGCATCTTTGCAAGTGTACCGTATTGTGTACAGTTGCTTGAGGGGCCTTACATCGAGACGAATGCCGATGTGGTAGCAGCATTTCGCCCTAAAAGCGCTCGTCGCGAGACATTATCCTGAATGTAATTCATTCCTGACATAACCTTTCATTCCGCTGGAGTAGGGTAAGGTTTACGGTATAGTCATTTTTGCTTTACAAAATCGTAAACTTTTATCGACACTTCCACTTTGCGAATGGTTTGTTATGTCAAATTATACCCGACCTCTGAATCGACAAGACTATAAAACTCTGACGCTGGCGGCGTTAGGCGGCGCGCTGGAGTTTTATGATTTCATTATCTTCGTCTTCTTTGCTGCTGTGGTCGGGGAGCTTTTCTTCCCAGCCGATATTCCTGAATGGTTACGTCAGGTACAGACCTTCGGCATCTTTGCCGCAGGCTATCTCGCCCGCCCACTAGGCGGCATTATCATGGCGCATTTCGGCGATTTGGTTGGGCGCAAGAAAATGTTTACCCTGAGTATTCTCCTGATGGCTGTTCCAACCCTGGCGATTGGCCTGCTGCCAACGTATGCCAGCGTCGGGCTGGCCGCGCCAATATTGTTGCTGTTGATGCGTATTTTGCAGGGCGCGGCGATTGGCGGGGAAGTGCCTGGAGCCTGGGTATTTGTGGCGGAACACGTCCCGGCTCGCCGTATTGGTATTGCCTGCGGTACGCTAACGGCTGGGCTAACGGTGGGTATCCTGCTGGGTTCTGTCGTGGCGACATTGATTAATACCCAACTGACCCCGCAGGCTATTCATGATGGCGGCTGGCG
Source organism: Kluyvera intermedia (assembly GCF_034424175.1). Taxonomy (NCBI): domain Bacteria; kingdom Pseudomonadati; phylum Pseudomonadota; class Gammaproteobacteria; order Enterobacterales; family Enterobacteriaceae; genus Kluyvera; species Kluyvera intermedia. The sequence goes on along the minus strand of NZ_CP139986.1, from coordinate 4,011,024 downwards.
TATTCCTTTCCTGCTCGGCGGTGTGTTTGGCCTGATGGCGATGTATCTGCGCCGCTGGCTACAGGAAACACCGATATTCCTCGAAATGCAGCAGCGTAAAGCCCTGGCGCAGGAGTTACCGATAAAGTCCGTTGTCCTGAAGCACAAGCAGGCGGTCGTCGTCTCTATGCTGCTAACCTGGCTGCTGTCGGCGGGCATTGTGGTCGTTATCCTGATGTCTCCGGTTTGGCTACAAAAGCAGTATGGCTTCGCGCCCGCTCTGACCTTACAAGCCAACAGCGTTGCAACGGTGATGCTCTGCGTTGGCTGCCTACTGGCGGGATTGATTGTGGATCGTGTGGGTGCCAGCAAAACCTTTATCGTCGGTAGTGTCCTTTTAGCCTGCTCAAGCTGGCTTTTCTACCACCTGGCCGGAACCCATCCTGAACAATTATTCCTGTTATATGGTCTGGTTGGGCTGTGCGTTGGTGTCGTGGGGGCGGTACCGTATGTCATGGTGCGAGCCTTCCCGGCGGAAGTGCGCTTTACCGGTATTTCGTTCTCTTATAACGTCTCATATGCCATTTTTGGTGGCTTAACGCCGATTGCCGTCACCATGCTGATGGGCGTATCGCCGATGGCTCCGGCCTGGTATGTACTGGCGCTGTCGCTGCTGGGGCTGGCTCTGGGGATTTGGTTACGTAATGACCTCGCTGAAGGCAGCAAACTGCCTTCAGCAAGTCCAGACCAAGCGTAAACCAACATCTGAGGATTGCCGAATCATCCTGCGGCAATCCTTTTGAGCATCCGCTAGCGAATAATTGCAACATCCTTGAACGTAAAGCGTTTTTTCTGCCCCTCCTCCTGATAACCAATGCGAATAAAAATGCGCAGGTTCTCAAGCCAGGCATAGTCGCTGCTCATTGCTCGATCATCACCGCGATCGTCTGTACAGCTCACCTCGATATAGCGTCCTGGGAATTTCTCGTTCAGCATGGAGGCATCATGCCACTGCCTCTCGACAAGACAGGCCTGGCTTTTCGTTTTGGTGTTTCCCGTTTCCTTTTCATTTTTCAATACCGTCTTCCAGCGATATTGCTGGCCCACCACCGGCGCGGCGCTAAAGTTGGTTTCAACTGACTGGCCGATGAGCGGGCTGTTTTGCATTGAATCCCACTCTTTCAGATTCACGATATTAAACAGGCGCTGGTATTGGCTATAGAACGTAACCCCTTTGAGCATCAAGGTGTCGAGCGTCAATGTACTGCCATCAGGCAGACGGTCAATGCGCGTCACGGCATGGCTGTCGTCGTTGCCGGGCCACACCTGCGTAAAGGTCAGGCGGGAAAATGTTGGTGCCGCATTCTCACCTTTCAGTGCTTGCTGGATCACACCGTTTACCGCAGCGGGAAGGGGGAAATGCGCGAGAGCGCTCGGGTCGTTATTCTCAAAGTCAGGGATCACCAGCGGGGCATCCGCCGCGGTTTTTTGCCGTTCTACCCGCGGGCCGCTACCGGTGAACTGACCAATATTTTCCAGGGAACATAGCGTCTGCACTGAAGCCGCAAGCGGTGAAGGTAGCGGGGTGAAAGCCGTGTCCGGCGTCGCGCTATCATCGGTAACAAATTGGTTATTCAGCGAGAAAGTCCGTTCCACGCGAGCCTGGCGACGGCTACAGTTCACCTGCATCTGGCTGATTTTAAAATCATAAGGGGCAGCGTATTTATCCTCGCGATGAATTTGCGCGTAATCCGTTGCCAATCTCAGAGTGAGAATATTGCCCTCACGATGGCTGTTATTCACATCGATCAAGGGCTGGTCGCCAGCTTTATCTGTGCCAGACAACGCGACCCAGCGTGTTTGTGGCACCTTTTGCTGACAGATATCCAGTACTGGATCGGTGCTCAGCGGGCTGTCTGCATCGGGTTCAAAAGGGACGCCGGGGATATAGCGAGCAAAAGAATTACCGCCGTAAGCACGGATTTTTTTACCGCCCGGTAGCTGCAGATTCATGTACAGCAGGGTTTTAGCCTGCGTAGCGCAATCGACATTTAGCCAGAGGTGGTTGCTTGAACCGTCGGCCATCGCGATGCGATATACGGTATTGATACTTTCACCGACGCGGACGGTATTGTCTTTATCCCAGAGAATGTCGGTGACGGAATTGGCCGGTACGGCATAGACGCTGGCGGGAAGTAAGGTAAGAGCCATACAGCAGGCAGGGGTCAGCCGCATCATCAACAACAATCCTTTTTATTACGGGGAGTGGTTGAAAATAACCTAAAAAATGAGAAAGCGATAACCCCAGGATCGGTAGTAGCAGGCCCAAAAAAAGCGCCGGACTGACCGGCGCTTTTAAAACATGCGGGGGGATTAGTGTTTTTCACCAATCGGCAGCACGGTGCGACCGAACTGCTCGTTCAGCACTTCACCCATTGCCAGGTAAATTGCGCTAGCACCACAGATCAGGCCTACCCATCCGGCAACGTGGATAATCGCTTCGTTGCCGTTGATGTTGCCGATACACAGCAGGGCGAACAGCACGGTCAGGCTCAGGAACACAAACTGCAGCATGCGGGCCGCTTTCAGCGTACCGAAGAACATGAACAGCGTGAACACGCCCCACAGACCCAGGTAAACGCCAAGGAACTGGGCGTTAGGTGCGTCGGATAGACCCATCTTCGGCAGCAGCAGAATGGCGACCAGCGTCAGCCAGAAGGAGCCGTAAGAGGTGAAGGCCGTCAGACCGAATGTATTCCCTTTTTTGTATTCCAGCAGACCTGCAAAAATCTGTGCAATACCGCCGTAGAAAATACCCATGGCGAGAATAATACCGTCAAAAGCAAAGAAACCCGCATTGTGCAGGTTAAGCAGAATGGTGGTCATGCCGAAGCCCATCAGGCCCAGCGGTGCCGGGTTAGCCAACTTAGTGTTGCCCATAATTCCTCAAATCATGATTGAATGGTGAAGTTATCTCCCCAGTGCTGGGGGCGCGGCATAATAATCAGGAGTCAACGGGCTGTCTATGATCTCATGAGGGGAAAATGAACTATTTTGCCCCTTTCTCGCTTAACCTGCGTGTTTTAGTGATTCTAGTGCGACCATACGACGCAGGCAGGCGATACGTAGCACTGCTGGAATCGTGACTCGATAAGCAGTGCCACTGACGGCTTTCACGCCGTTGACCGCAGCCCCTACTGGGCCGCCAAGCGCCGCGCCGCGTATTAGCCCATGACCGATAACGCTGACCGCGGCATGCTTATGCAGAATGTGACCCAACTGGTCGGCTAACAGATGCGATACACCCTGCTCCAGACGATGGTGATCAATAAGCTGGGGCAATAACTTCTCCAGTTCCATCACTTTCATCTCGACGGCGGCATGAAAGCGGGCTTTCTGTTCATCATCCAGTCGCTGCCATGTGTGGCGAATAAAATGCTCCAGCAAGATTTTTTCAATCGCTGCCGTTGGCATCGTTTTTTCCGTTTTGAGGCTCAGGCGTTTGGCGACGTCACGCAGAATCTCACGGTATAGTTTGCCGTGACCGCGAAATTTATTGGCGATGCTGTCGCCGCCAAAGTGCTGGAACTCACCGGCAATCAGTTGCCAGTTACGGCGATGTTGTTCCGGGTGCCCATCCATCGACATATACAGTTCATTGTGCAACAGAGTGCTCGACAAGCGGCGTTTGCCCTTTTCGTTGTGCGTCAACAACTGCGCCAGATTTGCCAATTGCTCTTCGCTGCAATGCTGGAGGAAAAGCAGGTCATCATCGTTCAGGTAGGAAACTTTCATTAAGTATGCAGCTTCTGTCAGAGGCGGATTAATCGTCGCCGATAATTTTCAGCGAGGCCATATCGGAGGAGTTCACCGTATGCCCGGAGAAGGTGATTTTTGATACGCAGCGTTTATTACTGTTGTCGCTATTAATATTGATCCAATCCGTGGTGGTCCCTTCTTTTAGCGAAGACGGGACGTTCAGGCTCTGGCTACTGCTGCGTGCGGCTTTGAAATAGACGGAAGCGCCGCTTAGCGAAATATCACCGCGGCTGGCTGTGAGTTGAATGCGTTTGACGACGCGGCATATAGGAAGTTTCAGCGTCAGGTCATTTGTTTCATTGCGCGGCATCGCCACAACGCCGAGGGTTTTGTGGTCGTTGGCATAAGCAGATGTGGCCAGCAGCAGGCCGAACGCCATGCATGTTGAGGCGTTTATAATGGCTTTCATGATATTCCTTACCGAAAAGACCGTTTCAGGAGGTGAAACGTAAGCCTGAATTTTATCGCTCTCCGTGAGGGCTTTCAGCGCTTAATTATGTCTTCATATGACAGTAATCTGTTGAATGTATTTATCTTTATTTATAATCAACGTGAATAAATTGGCGTAAGTTTCCTCCGGAAGTCTCAAATTTAAAGCGCACTGAATGAAAAAAATTTTAGTCAGCCCCTTGATGGATGACGTTGAGCCCCCATCTTGTAGACAACCGCAGTGAATGAGTCTGAAAAAAAACGATTCTGGGCAGTTGAAACCGCAGGTTTCGCCCTTATTACAGACTCACAACCACATGTTGAATGAATTTTTAGTGGAGACGTTTAGATGGGTAAAATTATTGGTATCGACCTGGGTACTACCAACTCTTGTGTAGCGATTATGGATGGCACTACTGCACGTGTGCTGGAGAACGCCGAAGGCGATCGCACCACACCTTCTATCATTGCCTATACCCAGGATGGTGAAACTCTGGTTGGTCAGCCGGCTAAACGTCAGGCAGTGACAAACCCGCAAAACACCCTGTTTGCGATTAAACGCCTGATCGGTCGCCGCTTCCAAGACGAAGAAGTGCAGCGTGATGAAGCCATCATGCCGTACAAAATCATCGGTGCTGACAACGGTGATGCATGGATTGATGTTAAAGGCCAGAAAATGGCACCGCCGCAGATCTCTGCTGAAGTGCTGAAAAAAATGAAGAAAACGGCTGAAGATTACCTGGGTGAGCCGGTAACTGAAGCGGTTATCACCGTACCTGCATACTTCAACGATGCTCAGCGTCAGGCAACTAAAGATGCCGGTCGTATTGCAGGTCTGGAAGTCAAACGTATCATCAACGAACCAACCGCAGCGGCACTGGCTTACGGTCTGGATAAAGAAGTCGGCAACCGTACTATCGCGGTTTACGACCTCGGTGGTGGTACTTTCGATATCTCCGTTATCGAAATCGACGAAGTTGACGGCGAAAAAACCTTCGAAGTTCTGGCAACCAACGGTGATACTCACCTCGGTGGTGAAGACTTCGACAGCCGTATGATCAACTACCTCGTTGACGAATTTAAGAAAGATCAGGGCATTGACCTGCGTAACGATCCGCTGGCTATGCAGCGCCTGAAAGAAGCCGCAGAGAAAGCGAAAATTGAGCTGTCTTCTGCGCAGCAGACCGACGTTAACCTGCCGTACATCACTGCAGACGCGTCTGGTCCGAAACACATGAACATCAAAGTGACCCGTGCGAAACTGGAAAGCCTGGTAGAAGACCTGGTTAACCGTTCAATCGAGCCGCTGAAAGTTGCACTGCAGGACGCTGGCCTGTCTGTCTCTGATATCCAGGACGTTATCCTGGTCGGTGGTCAGACTCGTATGCCAATGGTTCAGAAGAAAGTGGCTGAATTCTTTGGTAAAGAGCCGCGTAAAGACGTTAACCCGGACGAAGCCGTTGCTATCGGTGCTGCTGTCCAGGGTGGTGTATTGACTGGTGAAGTGAAAGACGTACTGCTGCTGGACGTTACCCCGCTGTCTCTGGGTATCGAAACCATGGGCGGCGTGATGACTGCACTCATCAACAAAAACACCACCATCCCGACCAAGCACAGCCAGGTGTTCTCTACCGCTGAAGACAACCAGTCTGCGGTAACCATCCATGTGCTGCAGGGTGAGCGTAAACGTGCTGCGGATAACAAAGATCTCGGCCAGTTCAACCTGGACGGTATCAGCCCGGCACCACGTGGTATGCCACAGATCGAAGTCACCTTCGACATCGATGCTGACGGTATCCTGCACGTGTCCGCGAAAGACAAAAACAGCGGTAAAGAGCAGAAGATCACCATCAAGGCTTCTTCTGGTCTGAACGAAGAAGAAATTCAGAAAATGGTTCGCGAAGCAGAAGCGAACGCAGAGTCTGACCGTAAGTTTGAAGAGCTGGTTCAGACCCGTAACCAGGGCGACCATCTGCTGCACAGCACCCGTAAGCAGGTTGAAGAAGCCGGCGAACAGCTGCCAGCTGACGACAAAACTGCCATCGAGTCTGCGTTGACTGCGCTGGAATCATCTTTGAAAGGTGAAGACAAAGCAGACATCGAAGCGAAGATGCAGGAACTGGCGCAGGTTTCCCAGAAACTGATGGAAATCGCTCAGCAGCAGCACGCACAGCAGCAGGCTGGTGCAGCAGGCGCTGACGCTTCAGCAAACAATGCGAAAGACGACGACGTTGTTGACGCTGAGTTTGAAGAAGTGAAAGACAAAAAATAATCGCCCTGATGCAGGGTAGTTAATCAGCACGGGCGTAGAGGTTTCCTCTCCGCCCGTGCTCGCATGTTAAGGGGCTGACAAAAAACAATGGCAAAGCAAGACTATTACGAGATTTTGGGCGTTTCCAAAACAGCGGAAGAGCGTGAGATCAAAAAGGCGTACAAACGCCTGGCCATGAAATTCCACCCGGACCGCAACCAGGGGGATAAAGAGGCCGAAGCCAAGTTTAAAGAAATCAAAGAAGCGTATGAGATCCTGACCGACGCGCAAAAGCGTGCGGCCTACGATCAATACGGTCATGCTGCCTTTGAACAAGGTGGTATGGGCGGCGGCGGCGGTTATTCTGGCGGCGGCGCAGACTTTGGCGATATCTTTGGTGACGTATTCGGCGACATCTTCGGTGGTGGTCGCGGTCGCCAGCGTGCGTCCCGTGGCGCCGACCTGCGCTACAACATGGATCTGACGCTTGAAGAAGCGGTTCGTGGTGTGACCAAAGAGATCCGCATTCCAACGCTGGAAGAGTGTGATATCTGCCACGGCAGCGGCGCAAAAGCCGGTTCGAAGCCGCAGACCTGTCCTACCTGTCACGGTGCAGGCCAGGTACAGATGCGCCAGGGCTTCTTCGCTGTACAGCAGACCTGTCCACACTGCCAGGGCCGCGGTACGCTGATCAAAGATCCGTGCAACAAATGTCACGGTCATGGTCGCGTAGAGAAAACCAAAACCCTGTCCGTAAAAATTCCGGCAGGCGTTGATACCGGCGATCGTATTCGTCTGACTGGCGAAGGTGAAGCTGGTGAGCACGGCGCACCGGCAGGCGATCTGTACGTTCAGGTGCAGGTGAAGCAGCACGCTATTTTCGAGCGTGAAGGCAACAACCTGTACTGTGAAGTGCCGATCAACTTTTCAATGGCGGCTCTTGGCGGCGAGATTGAAGTGCCGACGCTTGATGGTCGCGTGAAGCTGAAAGTTCCGGGCGAAACGCAAACTGGCAAGCTGTTCCGTATGCGTGGCAAGGGCGTGAAGTCCGTGCGCGGCGGTGCACAGGGCGACCTTCTGTGCCGCGTAGTGGTCGAGACACCGGTAGGTCTTAACGAGAAGCAGAAACAGCTGCTCAAAGATCTGCAGGAAAGTTTTGGCGGCCCAACGGGTGAAAACAACAGCCCGCGTTCAAAAAGCTTCTTTGACGGTGTGAAAAAGTTCTTTGACGATTTGACCCGTTAGTCACTATTATTTCTTAAATTAATCCAAAGCCTGAGCCTTTTGCTCAGGCTTTTTTCTGCGCATCTCAATATTATCCTTTCGTGTGTTGACCTGTCCGCTGTGGCTCATTAATAACGGTAGCGAATTGATTCGTATTGAGTATTATTAATACTAATTATTTATAGAGGCTGACGGCGAATGGGATCGAAAGGCGCCAATAAGGATTTTGATTATAATTTAATCAAAATTCTTGACGCCATAATCTCAGCTGGCAACGCGACAAAAGCGGCGAAGCGACTGGGTATCACGCCAGCTGCTGTCTCTATCGCCCTTAAGCGTTTACAAAGCCATTACCATGAAGAACTGTTTATCAGGGGCAAGGATGGGCTGCTCCCGACGGCGAAAGCTCTGGAGATCCATTACAGTTTTCGTCAGGTGATAGAACTGGTCGGTGAGACTTTTCACTCTGTTAATAAAAAAAACGAAGAAACGCAAATCACTATCCTGGGCAGCGATGTTATTGAAAGCTATTATCTTTCTCAGCTTTCCGGACGTGATGATTTTGAACAGATTTTAGTGAGCCATTTTTCCTCCCGGAATATAGATCGAGAACAGATTATCGAGCGCTTATTCACCGCTGAGTGTGATTTATTGATTAGCATTGATCCCGTTATTGTTCCTGGTATCGATAATCAGCTTATTGATAGCTTTAAAAGCTTTGTCTGTATTTGTTCGGGTTCCCATATGTTGAGCCAGTTGTCACAGCTTTCACTTCATCATTTCTATACCTTGCGTCACGCGCAGTATCAATCGGGTACCAGTATTCCCATGGTTATCAATGATAGCGCCTTACAGGCCGATGAACGGTGGTATAAAGCGAAGCGAAATATTGGTTACCGCAGTGATTCAATCAATGGCCTGATTGGCATGGTTGAACGTTCCTCGCTGATTGCACTGATACCGCTAAAAATTGCCTTGTTCTATAAAAATCAGCGTAAATACGATATTAAAATCATCCAGCCGCCGCCGGAGTTAACCTTCCGACCAATTCAAGTGTATGCATCATGGAAAAAAAACAGCCGTAACCTGGCCGTGATAAACGGCACCGTGTCTATGTTACATACCCTTTCATCATTTCGTCGCTGATGCCTCTCATCGATGGCTCATTGCATAATAATGAGCTGATGTGAGGAGCATATGATTTTCTTCGTTACTGGGCAATACGTAAACTCCTGTTGTCAATCACTCATATTTATACAGGAGTTTAATATGGCTATCCCGAATCATTTACCTAATACTGAAGTTGTTTTACTAGAAATCGAAATATTGTTGACCGTTATTTCTGTGGGGGCATGGGGCGGTTTTGTTAGCTACTTTATTGGCAAGGATAAATCGGCACAAAGCGATTCTCATAAAAATGTGATGAATTGCTTAGTACAAGTGATTATTTCTTGTTTTACCAGTTTCTTACTCAGCGCAATTGCGATTGAGCAAGGGCTAAGTTTTAATATGGTATTGTTGGCTGCCGGGTTGGGCGGTGTATTTTCAGCGCCAATACTGAAAATCCTTGGCGACAAAATAAAAAAATACATTAACGATGCGGGGCTGCGTTAGTGAATACCGTTCCATTGCTTTTCTAGTTATAAAAGGCTCATCCGTGAGTCTTTTATCTTTTATGCTTGTTATCAGGCTACTCTGTTTTTGATCCAGCCATAAATGAACTCTTCATTATGTTTGTGCTTTTCGGTTATATCTAAGTAGTACGCACCCTGGCTGCAATTTAATGCCTTCACCAGCGTTTCTTCGCCTTCTTTCCCGCGCCACAATAAGAAGGATTTTAGTACGGCGAGCGTTTGCGGACCAATACGACCGTCAGCCTTGAGATCGCTGTAGTTTCTTGCTTCCCGGTTTAGCGCATTTAACCAACGCTGTAGCCATAGGCAAGGAGAGTGGGCGCCAATGTTGACTGCGGCATCACACAGTTCAAATGACACCGGGTAGGATATTTTTGCTACCTCTTCAAACCCCGGTTTAATCCAGTAATCTTCCTCCAGGATGGCGTAGGCCTCACTGCGAGTCAGGTCTTGCATATCACCAGAATAGCCATGGGCACGAGCAACGGCTTCGGTGATACCCCAATTGGTTTTTCCACCTTTGTCTTTGGCATTTGCGGTATAGCCGCCTTCCATAACGATAATCCCATCAATAATTGGGTTCATTTTCTGCTCCTTGAATTAATGAATATGCAAATACATAGCGGTGCCTAAGGTGACAGAAAACACGGTGGTTAACGCTGCCAGCATTTTTCTCACCACCTGCTTTTTCTGTACCTTTGGTTTATCCTCAATCGCCTTAATGGCGATGTCTTTGTTAACCTGAATGCCCTGACGCGGAATGGTGATAAAAAGATCGCTAATCCCTAGCATCTTTAAATCTCGTCTGATTAAGTAGAGTATTTGTGTCAGGTTAGCATCATTGACGAAATGACTACGGCTGCCCCAAAGTTCAGCCGCAATCTTTTGCCGTTCAATGATACCTTCATGTGCGTTTTCGATAATAAAACTAAGACACTTGGCTCTCATCGCGGTCATCTTAATAACCTGAGAATTCGCTTTTGTTCTCAGCTCGTATTTCCCTTCATTATAAATGCAGCTTTCATTTATGAGATAGTTTTTCATAACGTCATCCTTTAGTTATACACATCCTAATTGTCTGCGGTGAATATAAGGTACGAGGATCATCTCAATCCATTAATACTCATCGATTTAATTGTATTATCATTGGATCGAGCGATGCTCATCACATTATCTCTTCTAAAGTAAATGACGCTTAATGGCTTTATAAATGATATTTAATATGCTGATCGTTTGTTGTTCATGTTTACGCTGTGAGCTACGTAAACGCGCCGATGATGTCTTATAGAGATATCTAAAATCAGCATCATCCGGATGTGTGAGAGTGAGTGCTTTAAACGTGATGTTTAGTGATTAGCCATTTTTTCCTGGTCGTTGAATTATGGACCCCGCAGAACGAACTGCGATAATTTTTAAACTTAAAAGGAAATTTAAAATGGCTACCAGCAAACTGATTAAAGGCGATACTCTTACTGAAACCAGCAACGCAGCTGACGGTTTTAACCCAGCAAAAGAAGTTAGCGCATATAGCTATACTTCTGCACGTGTCGCTAAACCTGTTTATAACCAATATAAGTCTTCTACAACCAAACCGAAGGTATTTGGTTACTACACTGACTGGTCTCAGTATGACGGTCGCCTGCAGGGTGATGATTCAAAAGATAACCGTGGTCGTGGTTACGATCTGTCCAATGTTTCTCCTACCGCCTACGATAAAATTATTTTCGGTTTCGTCGGTGTAACAGGTTTCCATAAAGTGGATGGCCTGTGGCGTGATGTGGTTGCTGAAGGCGCAGAACAGTGCGGCAAAGTTCAGTACGAGCCAACTTTCCTCGATCCGTGGGGCGACTTCCAGTCTTACGTAAACGTCGGCCACGATGTTAGCGGCTGGGATGTTGATGCAAAAACGGTGACTCAGGCTAACTGTAAAGGTCTGCTCGGCGGTCTGCGTGACCTGCAGGCAAAAGCCAAAGCACAGGGCCATGAACTGGCGCTCTCTATGAGTATCGGTGGCTGGACCATGAGTAATGGTTTCCATGAAACCGCAGCGTCTGATGCGGCGCGTAAAGCTTTCGCTAAAGGTGTGGTGAAACTGTTCAAACAGTTCCCAATGTTTAGCGAAGTGGATATCGACTGGGAATACCCAAATGCGGAAGGCGCAGGTAACCCATGTGGTCCAGAAGATGGCGAAAACTATGCTCTGTTGATTGGTGAACTGCGTAAACAGCTGGATGCCGCAAGCCTGAGCAACGTTAAAATCTCCATCGCCAGCTCCGCAGTGGTTGCGACTTTCGACTATTCCAACGTGAAAGCGCTGCTGAATGCCGGCCTGTACGGCATCAACCTGATGACCTATGACTTCTTCGGTACCCCATGGGCTGAGAACGTCACTCACCACACTAACCTGAAAGCGCTGGAAGCGGGCGGCTGGGCAGTGGATACCATCGTTGATCACCTGCTGTCAGAAGGCTTCCCATCCGATCGCATCAACATCGGTTACGCGGGCTATACCCGTAATGCACGCGGTGCTGAACTGGAATCTCTGTCTCCACTGAAAGGTGCCTATAACGCAGGAACTGGCACGACGACGGGGACTTTTGAATCCGGTACCAGCGAATGGTATGACGTGATTTACAACTACCTGGATCTGGAAAACCAGAAAGGTCGTAACGGTTTCAACGTCTATACCGACCAGGTGGCTGATGCGGATTACCTGTACAACCCAGAATCCAAGCTGTTCATGTCTTTGGATACCCCACGTTCTGTGAAAGCGAAGGGCAAATACGCAGCGAGCCTGGGTCTGGGCGGCATGTTCACCTGGACTATCGATCAAGACAACGGCGTGCTGGTTAACGCCGCTCGTGAAGGTCTGGGCTATGAAATCTCTTCTGAAGTGATTGAGATGGATCCGTTCTACTTCGAAGGTATCAACGTTGAACCCGCTGAAGCAGATGAAGCTGATGAAGAAGAAGTCGTCACCCCAGATGTGAACCATGCACCGAAAGCGGCAATCGAGCTGCTTATCGTTGGCGGTTCTACTGTACAGCTGTCGGGTGCCGGTTCTTCTGATGAAGATGAGGACGAACTGACCTTTAGCTGGGGCGTACCGTCTGATATCACCGTGGCTGATAAAACAGCAGAAGTGATTGAGTTTGTGGTACCGGAAGTGACTGCAAAAACCACCTTCCAGTTCACTCTATTCGTTCGCGATTGCTACAACGAACCGTCTACTCAGCAGCGCTTTGTTTTGACCGCAGTACCTGCTATCGCTCAGTCTGAAGCTGAAGGCGACGCGGAAGAAGAAGATATTGTGGTACCAGTAGAACCTGAAGAAGACGTCACGCCAGAGGAAGACGACTCAGCCGCGGCGGATGAAACAACTCCTTACGCGCTGTGGAATACCAGCACCGTCTACGGCAGCAACTGGGGCACCTTCGAGACCGTTAGCTGGAAAGGCCATAACTACCAGGTGAAATGGTGGTCTCAGGGCGACCAGCCAGACCTGAACTGCGCTTCAGGTGGAGCATGGACCGATCTGGGCGCTTACTGATAATAAGCATTAACCCATAACGTAAGCCCCGGTTTTCCGGGGCTTTTTCCACCAGGGAACGAGGAATATCGGTAATGGCCCTTTCTATTTCAAACAGTAACATTGACGTTAACAGCTGGTATCAAAAAATCACCTTAACGGTCTTAAATAACGGTAAAAGTGCCGTTGATATGAATAATGCTGTCATCAGCTTCACCGCTTCCGGCCACCAGGACCCATGGGGTGTTTTTGGCGGTACGTTGAACGGTAATTTGCCATTGACGCTCAGCGGCAAGGCGCAAGGTACCCTGGATGTTAATGAAATTATCATTAATAACAGCGAGGCATTATGGCTAATGCCGGGGCAGAGCGGAACGCTGTTCTTTAGCTTTGCAGCCACACAGGTACCGGTAAAGATCTCTACTTTTACGCTAACGCTGGCATCATCAACGCAAGATGAGGTGGAACCCGATGCTCCTGCAGATGAGCCGGTGGTTGAACCTGAGCCGGAAATCCCGGCAGATGATACAGTGGTTGAGCCGGAAATTCCCGTTGATGATAACGTTGAAGGCGATAGTCCGCTTCTTAGCATCGGTGCACTCAATCCAAATAGCTGGTATCAACGAGTGACGCTGACGTTGACCAATCGATACTCACAATCAATTGATTTAAATAAACTTACTTTAAGTTTTAGCGCGACAGGGCATCCCGATCAGTACAGCTCGTTCGGCGGTTCAATGCTGGGGAATCAGCCTGTGACCTTGAGCAGCGACGGCGGCTGGCCTACCGAGAAGAACAACATCATTATCAATAATGACGGTGAGCTGCTGCTGGCCTCAGGCGACAGCGCTGAGCTGCAATTTTACCTGGCCGCCACACAAACCCCGGTTGCGATGGGAGAGTTGAAGGCGGTATTGGTGCATGACCCGGCGCGACAGGGCTCGATTGCGGTGCAGTTTCCCGCAATGTCGGTTAATACGGCGCTCAAACCGGCTTTTGACTTGCTTTACCCGGACGCCCACTCCCAGCGCTTCGTGGGTGAATGGGGGCAGATGCTGACAATTAGCGATCTCAGCACGGGTGATTACGCCATCACGGTGCTGGAATTAAACAACGATGAGATGAAGATCGCGCCAGTAAATAGCCACTGTGCGCTGACGCTGGCATCGGGCCATGATAACGAGACCTGTGTGATTGACTACCAATCGCCGGTTCTGCTGGCTTCGGTCTGTCTTAACGTCGAGGCGCCTGAATTTGCCGGCGCGGAACTGGTCGTCGAGTTGTGGAACGAAGCGGGCATATGCGAAAAAACGCTCACCATGGACGTTAATCAGATGCAGTGGGTCAAACAGCTGCTGGCGGATCATGATTACGCCCTTAGCATTCAGCCAACTATTATTAATAATCAATCAATTACAACGACAGAGTTCTCGGAACCTTTCACTCCGGTGGCGGGTGAGCTTAAAGAGGTTAACGTGCCTTTCAGGCAGGCTGCCGTCGAGAGCGAGGATTTTGTCAACGTCCAGGTGACTATTCTGGGCTTACCGACAGGCGTTGCCCCACAGCGTTATCGCCTTTGCAACGCGCAATATCAATATACCTTTATGCTGGAAAGTGGCACTCAACCCCAGACTCTGCCGATGCGTATTGCTCCGGGGATGTATACGCTTGAAGCGACTGACATTTTTGTGGGCGATGCACCATGGCGTTGCGAACTTGATGCGCCATTACGCCTGCTGAAAAGCTATAACAATGTGACGCTCGAATTTATCCAGGGCGTTGCGTTACAGGTGAAAGGTTGGCCGAACTATCTGGCGCATGGCGGGGTTACCGTAAATGCTGCCGAGACCGTCTCGCGCTATCGCGATGTCCCAGTGAGTGCATTGTTTAAATACGATGGGTTTGATGGTGGCGGAGACCCTATTCCTGCGGCTGAAGTGGATGCCAATGGCGACGGCTTCCTTGATTATGACTCGCTTCCCATTCATAAAACCGTGCCGCTGGTGCGCGAAATTGAAAAAGAGGCAGGGCGTCCGGTGATGCCAGTGATGGTGGTGTATACCGCCAATGCCAGCGGGGGCAGTGCGGTATCCGACTTGCAGAACAGTCAGCGTTTACGCAATCACTTTGGCAACTTCATCACTCAATGTCTGGCGGCACAATCCTACAAAGACAGTGACCATGCCGTCCCTGCTACCTTTGTGCTGAACCCCGATTTTCTTGGCGCGATGCAACAAGAGCCTTACTGTTATACCGGGGTACGCCAGGCGAACAGCGTAGATGTTAACGTCCAGTTGGCGGCAGCCATCAACGCATTACCTGCGCTGCCAGGGATGAGTTCACCGACATTGCCGGTATTTAGTAATGACCTCTATGGCTATGTCCAGGCGATTAACTACATCGTGCGTCAGTTTGCTCCGGATGTCGCATTCGGCTGGCAAACTAACGTTTGGGCCACCGGAACAGCGGATTGGCTGCTCAAAGCCGATGCCGATCCTGTCGCTCACGGTGCGGCTATCGCGGCATTTATCGAAGAACTCGGCGTCTACAGCGGTGACTATGCGCCAGATTTTATCGCTTTTGATAAGTTTGAACGCGACTGCTTTAGCCCGGATGCGCTGGCGCACTATGGCTGGAATGCCACCTGCTGGCTGCATTATCTGGGAATGGTTAAACAGGCGGCAAAGGATCTGCATACACCGGCCATGCTGTGGCAAATTCCTGGCGGCCATATGCCGACTACCGAGGAAGGGAGCAGCAAAATGGCGGCAACTCACTTTGCTTCCGGTGGCAGTTTCTTTATGGGGGATTCTCGTATTGGTAAAGATATCAATGTAATAACCTCTGAACTCCTGGACATGCCGGTTAACAGCACCACCTATGGTGTATCCAGCGTGGGCGATTTTTTACGTCGGGACAGCGGTTATGACTGGGGACAAATGCAGGCGCTTAACCTGCCGGACTATAATGTTTTCGCCGTGTTATGGGGTGGTGGCTCGACGGTCAGTATCACCACCATCCATTCAAACGGTGAGGACGGCGGCTGGCTGGCAGAAAAAATGTGCGAATACTACGCATTCCCACGTTATTTTAGTGAGTGTTAACCCGTAGTGTAATGAGTGGCAGCGGTGATGGTTCAGTTAAATCCTCTCTGAAACACCGCCGACTGCCATCTTTTTATATTATTTTTAGTAGTTGTATTTTTGTATCTACGATATATGTTAATTTTATTCTTAATTATTGTTTGTTTTTTATTTCGTTAAATGCATTGAGAATTATCTTATTTAGAAATTGATGGTGTATTTGTGCTTTTTATAAATAATAAATACTACAACATAAACTTATTTATTATTAATTGAAGCGGTTCGATTGGAACTATATCTTTCGTCTATCTTTTTCCGCAAACCATATCAAAAAAACAATGAAACTAGACTTCAGTGAGAATGAAAATGTTTTGCATTCGTTTATTTTCGCTCAGCAGGCAAAGCCCTTTGCGGTTGTCGATGCTTTGTTTTCTGCACTGTTACCGTTTGGTCAGCCATTTTTGCTAGAAGCAGGGGATGAACTTCTGCTTAATTCTGCTGAGCATGGGAACCGCATCGTGCTTCTGGAAAGTGGCGTTATCTCATACTGCCGCAGCGACGACCGGATGCAGATCACCTCGGGATTTGCCCCTTCAATACTCGGGCTGACGGACAGTTATGGAATAACCTATGATGTGCCCGCCCGGCCAGAACACTTTCTGGTCGCAGAAACGGCTTGCAGCGGCCGCGCGGTGCTACTGGAGGATTTCGTGCGGATCGTCGAAGAGTGTGAGCTCTGGCACGACGTTGCACGCTTCCTGGCGTATCGCTTGATGGTCATGTGCGTGCGTGACAGGGAGCTGGTCGGCGTCGATTCGTATTTGAAAGTTCGTGCGCTATTGATAGAAATTTGGGCCTATCCTGATGACTACCGCCAGAGTATTAATGTGCTTAATTTTGTCCAGCGGCGTACCGGCATTTCACGTAGCCGAACCCTAAAATTGCTTTCGGAGCTAAAAAAAGGCGGCTATATCAATATTGAAAATGGCCGATTGATATCTATCTGGAAGTTACCTGCGGCTTATTGACCCTTTTTTATCGCTAACGATGATTTTAGTACGATATTTATACTCGCGTGTCTCTGAACGAAATATGGATTTATCATAAAATTATTTATTTATCAATGGATGGTGTTTCGTATGGGGATCGTGAGGATTAACTTCTATCTAAAACAGTAAGTTAACCCAAGTCCTTTTAAACCATGAAACCGTTATTGCATGTGGATAGTCGTTTCGTTAATAATTATTTTTATTAAAATTACCAGTCAGAAATAATGATTTACATGTCATTGTAAGGTATTCGTTATTATCACTGGTGAAACTATATATTTATTATTCGATGACCTGCAATGTTTAATTTTATGCAGAGTCAGGAATCTGTCTGCTGATATTGGTATCGCCATAAAAACTATTCACCACTTATTGTATTTAAGGGAATGTATGAAAAATCACGTCTATGCCATGGTTGTTTCCGCGTTAATTATTGGTGCTCCTACGCTGGCTTCTGCTGCTGAAATTGGTGATTCCACCGCGACTGTTTCCGGCGGTACCGTTAATTTTGTTGGTCAGGTTGTCGATGCGGCCTGTTCCGTTTCGGCTGACTCTATTGATCAAACCGTCACCCTTGGTCAGGTTCGCGCGGTTAAATTAACGGCAGCCGGTATGGTCGCCAATCAGAAAGAAGATTTCAGCATCAAGCTTGAAGATTGTGATACCAGCGTGAGTCAGAATGCGGCGGTTATTTTTAACGGGCAGGAAGATGCAAGCCTTGATAATACGCTGGCTAACACCGCTGGTGCGGGTGCGGCAACCAACGTCGCTTTGCAGCTGTACGGGCCTGACGGTGAAGTGCTGAATATCGGCGAAACCTCCTCAACGGTCACTCTGATTAACGGTGAAAACGTTATCCCGCTGAGCGTCGACTACATTGCTACCGGCGAAGCCACTTCCGGTAACGTCGCCGCAACCGCAACGTTCAGCATGGTCTATTCCTGATTTGATATCAGGCTATCCCTCCGTACGTGACGTCCGGAGGGTTGTTGCGCGCGGAGCCGCGATAACAACCCAAAGTCACCTGAGTATATTGAGTATGTGCACCAAAACCATTCAGATTATACAGTCGCTGCTGCTGCTTTTCGTATTGGGTACGACAACTGTGGCGCAGGCGGGCGGTATTGCGCTGGGCTCGACGCGCGTGATTTATCCGCAGGGTAGCAAGCAGGTTTCTCTGCCTATTATTAACTCCTCGGCAACCAACGTCTTTCTGATCCAATCCTGGGTAGCGAATGCCGATGGTATTCGTTCAACCGATTTTATCCTGACTCCACCGCTGTTTGTGATGCAGCCGAAAAAAGAGAATCTGCTGCGTATTATGTACGTCGGCCCCACGCTGCCAACGGACCGAGAGAGTGTTTTCTATCTCAACAGTAAAGCCATTCCGTCGGTGGACAAACATAAGCTGGCGAGTAACACCTTACAAATCGCCACGCAAAGCGTGATAAAGCTGTTTATTCGTCCTGATAACCTGCCATCGTCGTCGATTGATGCGCCAGCCGCACTACGTTGCCATGCCCAAGGTAGCCGCCTGACCATTACCAATAGCTCGCCTTATTATGTCTCTTTAGTCGAGTTGTATGTGGGCGGCAAAAAACTGGCAAACACGATGGCGCCCCCAAAAGGGACCTTAACGCTAAACGCGCCAGCAGGACGCGTGACGTTCCGCGCGGTCAATGATTTTGGCGCAACGACGCCGAAGCAGCTCTGTCAGACAAACTGAAATGTTGCCAGAGGCTGATGTGATAATGCGCCGCGCCTGTCGCACCACCAAACCTGCGCTGCCAAGCCTGGTTTTGGCGCTGGCGGGTGTTTTAACGGCCCCAAGAAGCTGGGCGGATAACTATTTCAATCCCGCTTTTTTATCTGATGATCCTTCTGCCGTGGCCGATCTTTCCACCTTCAGCCGTAACGTGCAGGCGCCTGGCGTATATCGCGTTGATATCTATCTGAATGATGTCCTCCAGTCTAGCCAGGATCTGCCATTTAACGCCTCAACGCCTGGCGAGGCTGTGGGTGATGAAAGCGGGCTTAGTGCTTGCCTGACGTCTGAGATGTTGCAAAAGATGGGCGTCAACGTGGCGGCTCAGCCTGAATTGGCCAAGGCCGCCCCGGCTGCCTGTGTCGATCTGGCGCACGCGATCCCGGACGCGACCTCACGTTTCGACTTTGCTCAGCAGCGCTTGAACATCAGCATTCCTCAGGCGGCGATGATCAACAACGCCCGTGGTTACATTCCCCCAGAGAACTGGGATGAGGGGGTGAACGCGTTACTCCTGAACTACACGTTTACCGGCTCAAAAACACATGATCGCAGCGCTGAAAGCGCCGATCAGACCAATCATTTTCTGGGGCTGAACAGCGGGTTAAACGTGGGGGCCTGGCGCTTACGCGACTACTCGACATGGAATGACAGCAGCGGTCAGGATAGTCAGGCCGATTGGCAGCACATCAGCACCTACCTGGAACGCGACATCGCGACGCTGAAAAGCGAAATGACGGTAGGTGATAGCTACACGCCTTCCGCCGTGTTTGATAGCTTGCCGTTTCGCGGGATACAGATTGCCTCTGATGACAATATGCTGCCTGACAGCATGAAGGGCTTTGCCCCGACTATTCACGGTATCGCCAGGCGCAACGCGCAGGTCACTATTCGCCAGAATGGCTACATCATCAACCAGCGCTATGTCCCACCCGGCGCCTTCACTTTTAATGATCTTTACCCGACGGCGGCGAGCGGTGATTTGGTGGTCGAGGTGAAAGAGTCGGATGGTAGCACCCATAGCTATAACGTGCCGTATTCAGCGGTGCCGGTTTTACAGCGTGAGGGCCGCGTAAAATATGCGGCCACGATAGCGGAATATCGCGGTGACAGTAGTCAGAAAGAGGACGTGAAGTTTGGTCAGGCCACGCTGATGTGGGGGCTGGCGCATGGGGTCACTCTTTATGGCGGCGCACAATTTTCAAATAACTACAAAGCGATAGCGCTAGGCAGCGGCGCTAACCTGGGAGACTGGGGCGCGGTATCGCTGGATATCACCCAAGCCTACAGCACCCTGGTTGATGATAGTGCTCATCAAGGGCAGTCGCTGCGCTTGTTGTATGCCAAATCGCTCAGTCAGCTCGGCACCAATCTACAGCTGTTGGGGTATCGCTATTCAACGTCTTCGTTTTATACCCTCGACGAAACCACGTGGAAGCATATGTCTGGCTATAACGGACAAACCAACGACGATGACGCGCGCGCTGACTGGGCAAACTATTACGACCTTTATTACACCAAGCGCGGCAAGGTTCAGCTGAATATCACCCAGCCGCTGGCACAGTTCGGCTCCTTGTTTGTCACCGCCAGCAGAGAACGCTACTGGCATACCGATGAGACTAACTCACTGCTCCAGGTGGGATACAGCGCAACCTTCAACGGGATGTCCTGGAGCCTGTCCTATAACAGCAGCCGCTCGCCGGGTGAGCCGCAAAGCGACCGTATTATTGCGCTGAATATTTCACTGCCGTTGAGTCAGTGGCTGAGCCATGACGATGACATCACCCATAAACGGCATAAAGTGTATGCCACGTTTAATACCAGCAGCGACAGGAACCATAACGTTACCGAAAGCACCGGTATTAACGGCACATTGCTGGATGAAAATAACCTCAGCTACAGCGTTCAGCAGGGGGTACAGAATCATGGCGGCGGCGAAAGCGGGTCTGCGAGCATGGAATATGACGGTTCCCGGGGCAATGCGAACATGGGCTATAACGTCAACAATAACGGTGATTATCAACAGGTGAACTATGGCCTCAGCGGTGGCGTGGTGATGCATTCCCACGGCATCACGTTAAGCCAGCCGCTGGGTAACACCAATATTCTTATCGCCGCGCCCGGTGCGGCAGAGGTCGGGATTGAAGACGAACCCGGTATTCATACCGATAACAGGGGCTATGCGGTGGTTCCCTATGCGACCACCTATCGACAAAACCGAATGGCGCTAAACGTAAACACGCTGGCGGATAACGTGGATATCGATGATGCCGTCACTAATGTGGTGCCGACCGAAGGGGCGCTGGCGTTGGCGCATTTTGATGCTCATGTCGGTGTCCGGGCGCTGTTGAATTTGCGCTATCGCGGTAAAGCGGTGCCGTTTGGCGCAACGGTATCCATCAACCAAAGAGCGACGGAAAGCATCGTCGGCGATGACGGTGAAACCTATCTGTCCGGTCTGGTTCCCCAGGGAACGCTACACGTGCGCTGGGGAACGCAGGCGACTCAGCGTTGTGATGCGCCTTATCAATTGCCTGAATCGACGCAAGCCTTGATTCGCCAAAAAGTGGAATGTCGCTAAATGAAACTCTCCCGTTTAGGCCTGTCGCTGGTGGGAATGCTGCTAAGCCAAACTGGCTACGCGCAAGTTTGCCAGAATGTGAATAACACCCCATCCACCGTGGATTATGACCTCACCACCACCTTAACGGCGGCACAAAACCGGGCTGGTGAAACCGTGCCGTTGGTAAAGAGCCAGAGCGGGAATGTTCAGGTGACGTGCCCGAGTGGCTCTGCGCTCGCTCACCGGACGCTGCGCTCTTATGTTTCGCAGTATCCCGTTGTCGAGACCGATGGGCGCTGGAAATACATAAAGCTGGATCCTGACTACCTTGAAGCGGCGATGCGTATCGATAATTCTGCGGTAGGGGAAATTTACCCGCCGCAGAAATACGTTCCAGCGGAAGATAACAGCGATGAGGCGAATAAAGGGGCACCGTTTGCGATTCGCGATGCCAACCTGACCTTCCAACTCAAAATTGCGAAACCGTTTATTGGTTCGGTCAGCATTCCACCAAAAAACTTGTTCAGCGTTTATGTCACCACCTTGCCCAACGATCCTTTAACAAATGTGGTTTACAACATTGCCTATAGCGGCACGGTGACCGTCCCACAAAGTTGTGAGATTAATGCCGGACAAACCATCCTGGTGAACTTTGGATCGCTATATAGCGGCAACTTCACCCATGCCGGCGAAAAGCCGACGGGCGTCAGAACGCGTATCTTTAATGTACCGGTCACGTGCAGCGGCGTGGATTCAACGGTCAGTCTTAATCTGAGCTTGCAGGCAACCGCAGACACTCACTTTACGCAGGCGATTGCGTCAGATAACCCTGACGTGGGCGTAGTTGTGGAAAACCGTGACGGAGTGGCGTTAACGCCAAATGATACCAGCAGCGCCGTGCCGTTTGTCACGGATGAGGCGGGGAAAGCCAATATTGCACTACAGGCTTATCCGGTGAGCACGACCGGGGAAGTTCCTGCTGAAGGGACATTTACCGCACTGGCTAACCTACGAGTGGATTTTGATTAAATGAAGCATTGTTGGATGTTCATGCTGGCACTGCTTTGGCAGCCGGGATGCTGGGCGGATGATACCGGCTACAACCTGGAATTTACCGGCACCATCATGGCTCAGGCCTGTGATGTCGAGGTTTCGAGTCTGAGTCAAAGCATTGATTTAGGGCAATTTGCCGTGGCAGATTTCTCCTCCACCGGCACGACCACCAAATTCAAACCTTTCAATATCAATCTCAAAAATTGTTCCCGTGGCATTAGCGGCACCAAAATTTGGTTTACCGGTACCGCAGATAGCGACAACCCGGCGCTGCTGGCGCTGAGCGAAACCGGAATGGGGTCAACGAATTTGTTGGCCACAGGCGTAGGGGTGGAAATTTCTGATGGTGATGATGCCATTGCGATCAATAACACCAGCTCCATCGACTATTCGCTAAAAGCGGGACGAAATACACTGTCGTTTTATATTCGCTACAAATCTACCCGCCCCATCGTCACCTCCGGAAATGCGACGGCGGTAATGTATTTCGATCTGCAATATGAGTAAGGGCCTGTGATTAATCTGCGTTTATGTATCGCCTGCGTCATGGTCGGTAGCAGCCTGCTTTGTGTTGCCAGTGCCCATGATGGACGGGTTTATGTCTCTGGCACGATAACCGACAATACCTGCACGTTGTCCCCGAATTCGGAGAATATTGACGTGGAAATGGGGGCGGTGAGCAATCGACAGTTTGCGCACGCGGGTGATGGCGCAAACTGGCAGCCGTTTTCTATTGATTTGCAAGATTGTGGCTCAACGGCCAGCGGCGTCACAGTCAGTTTTAGCGGCACCGCCAATAGTCACAACCCTAATTTACTGGCCCTCACGCCAGGAGATGGCGATGCCACCGGCGTAGCCATTGGGTTTTACGACAAAGATAAAGCGGCGATCCCACTTGGCGACGAAAGCGCAAGCCAGGCGATCTCCTCCGGCCAGGCATCGGTACATCTGCAATTTTATGCCCGCTATATTGCTGATGGCGGGGTCGTAGGCCCCGGCATCGCAAATGCCTCAGCCACGTTTGTGCTCGCTTATGAATAAGTCTCTTTTGCGTGCGATGATGCTCTGGCTGACGCTCCTCAGCGCACATGCCACGGCGGGAGTGGTGATCGGAGGAACGCGATTTATCTATAGCGAGGGCATGTCGTCACTGAGTATTCCACTACACAACACCTCTGCCAGCGCGTGGCTTATCAGTAGCCATATCCAATCTGCAAGCCGTTGGGCGGGCGCTGAAAACGCGTCATCGCCAGCGTCATCGTGGTGGGTAACGCCACCGCTTTTTACCCTCGCAGGCGGGCAGGAAAATACGCTCCGTATCATCCATAGCGGGCCGCCGCTGCCGGAAAACCGGGAAAGCCTGATGACGTTGAGCATTGCCGCCATCCCCTCTGGAAAGGTGAGCAGCAATAGCGTGCAGATGGCTTACCGCTCGGCAATGAAGCTGATTTATCGCCCTCTAGGGCTAACGGGAGATCCGCAACACGCCTATCAGCAGTTGCGCTGGACGCTCCACGCCACGGGACTGACGGTGCGCAACCCGACACCTTACTACGTCACGCTGTTTATGTTACGCACCAACGATGCACACGTTGATAGCGCAGGGGTGGTTGCGCCGTTTTCCAGCCGCGAAACTCGCTGGTGCTTACAGGCGACGGCCTGCCATTTACGTTGGAAAAGCATTAATGATTATGGCCGGGTGATGCCCGAAGAAGAGATAAATGTGGTGCGCCGCCGCTAAAATTTTGCGTCCCGCTTGTCGCGTGTCGCAGCTATTTGACCCTTCAATTAAGAGACTTTGACTATGCAATATCCGCGATTAACACGTTCCCGGTTAACGAGTTTGCTGCTGCTTGGCATGATATCGACTCCCGCGCTTGCGGCACAAACCGTACAGACTGACCAGATAGGACAAACCGCTGAAGCGTACATCGCAAGCCATCCAGACAAAGTCGGGCAGGCGGTGGCGACCTATCTGGCGGATCACCCTGAATTTCTGATTGCCGCAAGCGAAACCCTGCATCAACGCCAGCAGATTGCCCAACAGCAGGCCTATGTACAGCTTGCATTGCAGTATCGAGACGATCTTCTCAGCGTCAACAGCCCATCAGTCGGGCCAGCTAACGCCAAAGCGGCAGTGGTGATGTTCTTTGATTATCAATGTTCATGGTGCAGCAAAATGGCGCCGGAAGTGGAAGCGCTGGTCAAAGCCAATCCGGATACCCGCTTTATTTTCAAAGAGTTCCCGATCTTTGCCTCACGCTGGCCGGTCTCTGGTCTGGCGGCCAGACTGGGTGAACAGGTTTGGCTGGCACAGGGCGGCGATAAGTATCTGGGCTGGCATAATGCGCTGTACGCAACGGGGAAAGTGGAAGGGGCGCTCACGGAACAGGATGTGTATACCCTGGCGAAGACGTATCTGACACCTGCGCAGATTGTGGCGGTAAAAACGGCACAGGATAGTGGCGCGGTGCACGATGCACTGATGACAAATCAGGCGCTGGCACAGCATATGGACTTTACTGGAACCCCGGCCTTCGTCGTAATGCCACAAGCGGCGACGACGGATATTAAACGGGTCTCTGTGGTGCCGGGAAGCACTTCACAAGATGCGCTACAGATGGCGATTCAGAAAGCCAAAGGCTAACTCCACCATCGCAGCTCACAGGAGTGTCTGCATGATAAATAAAGTGCGTAGCGGCGCATGGCTACTGTCGCTGTTGCTGTTTGATGGAAGCTCGGCGGCGGTCATGGGAAAAATAGCCTTTTCCGGTAGCGTGGTGGAAATGGGCTGCTGGAATGATACTCAGGTACTGGAAATCCAGTGTCATCGCCAGGATACGGTGACGCGCCATGTTATTGTCGAGAATATGACCACGCCTATTGTAGAGCCATATGCGGCCGTGGAGACACAGTATCTGGATGAAGATAAACAGCTCACGCTGTTGCGCATTGTCTATGATTAAGGCGTGCTTTTACTATTGCCGCTGGCGCATCTCACTTCTTGCCTCACTTAAAAGCATCCTCTTATATGCCCAGCCTTTGGTTGGGCTTTTTATCGTAAAAACCGAGCTATTATGTAGTAATAAACTTGTTTTTTCGAGCAATTAAGGCGGATAGAATAGTTTTAACGAACAATTTACCGTGATAGAGAGAGTAAAAGTGAAGCATCTTCAGCGCTTTTTTAGCAACGATGCCTCAGGTGGCATCATCCTGATTATTGCAGCCGTGCTGGCTATGCTAATGGCAAACCTCGGTGCAACCAGCGGCCTGTATCATGCGTTCCTTGAAACGCCGGTACAGCTTCGCGTGGGTGCGCTCGAGATTAATAAAAACATGTTGTTATGGATAAACGACGCGTTGATGGCGGTCTTCTTCCTGCTGATTGGACTTGAGGTCAAACGCGAGATGATGCAAGGCTCGCTGGCGACCCGTCGCCAGGCTATATTCCCGGTGATTGCCGCATTGGGCGGTATGGTGGTGCCTGCATTGGTCTACCTGGCGTTTAACGGCCAGGATCCGGTTGCCAGCAGCGGTTGGGCAATTCCTGCGGCGACCGATATCGCCTTTGCGTTAGGGGTGTTGGCATTACTCGGCAGCCGGGTTCCGGCCTCGTTGAAGATCTTCTTGATGGCGCTTGCGATCATTGATGATCTGGGGGCGATTGTGATTATTGCGCTGTTTTATACCAGCGACTTGTCACTGCTGTCGCTGGCGGTCGCTGCCGTCGCCATTGCTGTGCTCGCAATATTGAACCTCAGCGGAGTGCGCCGCACGGGGATCTACATTCTGGTCGGCGTTATTCTCTGGACGGCTGTGTTGAAGTCGGGCGTACACGCGACGCTTGCCGGGGTGATTGTCGGCTTCTTTATTCCGCTGCGGGAGAAACAGGGTCATTCCCCGGCTAAACAGCTTGAGCATGTGCTGCATCCTTGGGTCGCTTTTATGATCTTACCGCTGTTTGCCTTTGCCAACGCGGGCGTATCACTGGAAGGCGTCACCCTGAGCGGCCTGACCTCGCTGCTACCGCTGGGTATTATTGCCGGTCTGTTTATTGGTAAACCGCTGGGCATCAGCCTGTTCTGCTGGCTGGCGCTGAAGCTGAAGCTGGCGAAATTACCGGAAGGAGCGAATTTTTCGCAGATCATGGCGGTGGGCCTGCTGTGCGGGATTGGCTTTACGATGTCTATCTTTATCGCCAGTCTGGCCTTTGGCAGCATTGACCCGTCGCTGATTAACTGGGCGAAACTGGGCATTTTGATTGGATCAGTGCTGTCGGCGGTGGTGGGTTATAGCTTGTTGCGTGCACATCTAAAGCCACAGACGGCCTGAATAAAACAGTAACCAAAGGAGAGGGGAGCACAGGGCATGTCGCATATTAATTACAATCATCTTTATTACTTCTGGCATGTCTACAAGGAAGGATCTGTGGTGGGCGCGGCGGAGGCTTTGTACCTTACGCCGCAGACCATTACCGGACAGATCAAGGCGCTGGAAGAGCGCCTACAGGGGAAGCTATTCAAACGTAAAGGACGTGGCATTGAGCCGAGTGAACTGGGAGAGCTGGTGTTCCGTTACGCCGACAAAATGTTCACTCTAAGCCAGGAGATGCTGGATATCGTCAACTACCGCAAGGAATCGAACCTGCTGTTCGATGTTGGCGTGGCCGATGCGCTATCAAAACGGTTAGTGAGCGGTGTGCTGGATGCGGTGGTGGTGGAAGACGAACAAATCCACCTGCGCTGCTTTGAGTCGACCCACGAGATGCTGTTGGAGCAGTTAAGCCAGCACAAACTGGATATGATTATCTCTGACTGCCCAATCGATTCTACGCAGCAGGAAGGCCTGTTCTCGGTGAAAATCGGCGAATGCAGCGTCAGCTTCTGGTGCATGAATCCGCCGCCGGAGAAACCCTTCCCGGCCTGCCTTGAGGAACGGCGTCTGCTGATACCTGGCCGCCGCTCCATGCTGGGACGCAAGCTGTTGAACTGGTTTAACGTGCAGGGGCTGAAGGTTGAGATTCTTGGCGAGTTTGATGATGCGGCGCTGATGAAAGCCTTCGGGGCGGCGCACAATGCGATTTTTGTCGCCCCCACGCTATATGTACATGATTTCTATGCCGATGATAGCATTGTAGAAATTGGTCGCATGGATAGCGTGATGGAAGAGTATCACGCGATTTTTGCCGAACGAATGATTCAGCACCCGGCGGTACAGCGTATTTGCCATCGCGATTATTCAGCGTTGTTTACTCTGCCAGCCAAATAACGCCTCCGCTTCGTAGGCTTGATAAGCGAAGCGCCATCAGGCGTTTCGATGCCGGATGGCGGCTTTGCCTTATCCAGCCTACGTCTTTACTACAGACATAAAAAAACCCGCTTTCGCGGGTTTTTTTCAAAGCTGATTAACAAGCAGGCAATTAAGCCAGTTTGTTGATCTGTGCAGTCAGGTTTGCTTTATGACGTGCAGCTTTGTTTTTGTGGATCAGACCTTTAGCAGCCTGACGGTCCACGATTGGTTGCATTTCGTTAAATGCTTTCAGTGCAGTAGCTTTGTCGCCAGCTTCGATAGCTGCGTATACTTTCTTGATGAAAGTACGCATCATAGAGCGACGGCTAGCGTTGTGTTTGCGAGCCTTTTCAGACTGAACGGCGCGCTTCTTAGCTGATTTGATATTAGCCAAGGCCAACTCCCAAATGTGTTCTATATGGACAATTCAAAGGCCGAGGAGAATGCCCGCTTAGCCTTCTTTTGTCAATGGATTTGTGCAAATAAGCGTCGCAAAATAAAAACGCTGCTTTACGTATTGATGGCGCAGGATTCTACCAGCTTGTCGCAGATGAATACAGTCTTTCCGGCACAAAAATCATGCGGCTCGACCATATTTTGTTGCCTTTAATGCGGATGCTGATGAAATCATTCCCTCTTTCAGAGATGAGGTGCAATAGCGGGTTAACGTGGGCTGCTGTACAAGGTATACTCTGACGATTTTCACTCTTTTGAGCCAGACATGAAGCTGATACGCGGCATACATAATCTCAGTCAGGCACCACATGGGTGCGTACTGACCATTGGTAATTTCGACGGTGTGCATCGTGGGCATCAGGCGCTACTGCAGGGCTTACGTGCTGAAGGTAAAGCGCGTGGATTGCCTGTGGTGGTGATGATTTTTGAACCGCAGCCGCTGGAGCTTTTCGCGGCGAATAAAGCCCCCGCCCGCTTGACCCGACTGCGCGAAAAACTGCGCTATCTGGCTGAAAGCGGCGTGGACTACGTCTTGTGCGTGCGCTTTGACCGACGCTTTGCGGCCTTAACCGCGCAGACGTTTATCAGCGACCTGCTGGTGGAACGCCTTGGCGTACAATTCCTGGCCGTTGGTGATGATTTCCGCTTTGGCGCTGGTCGTCAGGGTGATTTCTTGTTATTACAGAAGGCTGGCGCGGAGTTTGGTTTCGATATCACCAGCACGCAAACTTTCTGTCATGGCGGCGTGCGTATCAGCAGCACTGCCGTTCGTCAGGCGCTGGCCGAGGATGACCTCGTGCAAGCCGAAAACCTGTTAGGGCATCCCTTTATCATCTCCGGGCGTGTGGTGCATGGCGATGAACTGGGGCGTACCATCGGTTTCCCAACGGCGAATTTACCGCTGCGTCGTCAGGTCTCCCCGGTAAAAGGGGTGTATGCGGTGGAAGTGATGGGGCTGGGCGAAAAGCCTCTGCCGGGCGTGGCAAATATCGGTACGCGCCCGACCGTTGCAGGCAGTCGCCAGCAGCTAGAAGTGCATGTGTTAGACGTTGTAATGGACCTTTACGGTCGCCATATAGATGTAGTGCTGCGTAAAAAAATACGCAACGAACAGCGATTTGCGTCGCTGGATGAACTAAAGGCGCAGATTGCGCGAGATGAATTAACGGCCCGCGAGTTTTTTGGGCTTTCAAACCCGGCTTAAATGCCTACGTAAAAATACGGAACCGAGAATCTGATGAGTGACTTTAAATCAACCCTGAATTTGCCGGAAACAGGGTTCCCGATGCGCGGCGACCTCGCCAAGCGTGAACCGGGAATGCTGGCGCGTTGGACCGATGATGACCTGTACGGCATCATTCGTGCAGCCAAAAAAGGCAAGAAAACCTTCATTCTGCATGATGGCCCTCCTTATGCGAATGGCAGCATTCATATTGGTCACTCGGTTAACAAGATTCTGAAAGACATTATCGTGAAGTCCAAAGGACTTTCCGGTTACGACTCTCCGTATGTCCCTGGCTGGGACTGCCACGGCCTGCCTATCGAACTGAAAGTTGAGCAAGAGTTCGGTAAGCCGGGTGAGAAATTCACCGCCGCCGAATTCCGCGCGAAATGCCGCGAATACGCTGCCACTCAGGTTGATGGTCAGCGTAACGACTTCATCCGTCTGGGCGTGCTGGGCGACTGGCAGAAACCGTACCTGACGATGGACTTCAAAACTGAAGCCAACATCATTCGTGCGCTGGGCAAAATCATTGCTAACGGCCATATGCACAAAGGCGCGAAGCCCGTGCACTGGTGCGTTGACTGTCGTTCTGCGCTGGCAGAAGCGGAAGTTGAGTATTACGACAAAACGTCTCCGTCTATCGACGTGGCATTCCACGCGGTGGATACCGACGCGGTAAAAGCGAAATTTGGTGCGGCAAACGTAACTGGCCCAATCTCGCTGGTTATCTGGACCACCACCCCGTGGACCCTGCCAGCTAACCGCGCTATCTCTTTAGCACCAGACTTCGACTACGCGCTGGTGCAAATCGACGGCCAGGCAGTCATTCTGGCAAGCGATCTGGTTGAAAGCGTCATGAAGCGCATTGGCGTCAGCGATTACACCATTCTCGGCACCGTTAAAGGCGCTGAGCTGGAACTGCTGCGCTTTACGCACCCGTTCATGGGCTTCGACGTTCCGGCAATCCTCGGCGACCACGTTACGCTGGACGCGGGTACCGGTGCGGTTCATACCGCGCCTGGTCACGGCCCGGACGACTACGTTATCGGTCAGAAATATAATCTGGAAGTGGCTAACCCGGTTGGCCCGGATGGGACTTACCTGCCGGGTACATACCCAACGCTTGATGGCGTGAACGTGTTCAAAGCGAACGACGTTGTGGTGGCGTTGCTGACCGAAAAAGGCGCACTGCTGCACGTTGAAAAAATGCAGCACAGCTACCCATGCTGCTGGCGTCACAAGTCACCAATTATCTTCCGTGCGACCCCGCAGTGGTTCATCAGCATGGATAAAAAAGGCCTGCGCATTCAGTCTCTCAAAGAGATCGACCGTATTGAGCAGGACGGCGTGACCAAAGAAAACCTGAGCGGCTGGATCCCTGCATGGGGTAAAGCACGTATCGAATCCATGGTGGCGAACCGTCCTGACTGGTGTATCTCCCGTCAGCGTACCTGGGGCGTACCGATGGCGCTGTTCGTGCATAAAGACACCGAAGAGCTGCATCCGCGCACCACCGAACTGATGGAAGCCGTGGCTAAATACGTTGAAAAAGACGGTATTCAGGCATGGTGGGATCTCGACGCACGTGAAATCCTCGGCGACGACGCAGACAACTACGTCAAAGTCCCGGATACCCTCGACGTATGGTTCGATTCCGGATCAACCAGCTATTCGGTTGTCGACGCGCGCCCTGAATTTGGCGGTCATGCGGCTGACATGTACCTGGAAGGTTCTGACCAGCACCGTGGTTGGTTCATGTCCTCCCTGATGATTAGCGTTGCCATGAAAGGCAAAGCGCCGTATCGCCAGGTACTGACCCACGGCTTCACCGTCGATGGTCAGGGCCGTAAGATGTCCAAATCTATCGGCAACACCGTTTCGCCGCAGGACGTGATGAACAAACTGGGCGCTGACATCCTGCGTCTGTGGGTAGCATCAACCGACTACACCAGCGAAATGGCCGTTTCGGATGAGATCCTCAAACGTGCTGCCGACAGCTATCGTCGTATCCGTAACACCGCGCGCTTCCTGCTGGCGAACCTGAATGGGTTTGATCCGGTCAAAGACATGGTGAAACCGGAAGAGATGGTTGTGCTAGATCGTTGGGCAGTAGGCTGCGCGCAAGCGGCGCAGGAAGACATCATGAAAGCCTACGCTTCTTACGATTTCCACGAAGTGGTGCAGCGCCTGATGCGTTTCTGCTCTATCGAAATGGGCTCGTTCTACCTCGACATCATCAAAGACCGCCAGTACACCGCGAAAGCGGACAGCGTGGCGCGTCGTAGCTGCCAGACCGCGCTGTATCATATCTCTGAAGCGCTGGTGCGCTGGATGGCGCCAATCATGTCCTTCACCGCAGATGAAATCTGGGCTTACCTGCCGGGCGAGCGTGAAAAATACGTCTTCACCGGTGAATGGTACGAAGGTCTGTTTGGCCTGGCCGATGCCGAAGAGATGAACGATGCCTTCTGGGATGAGCTGCTGCAGGTGCGTGGCGAAGTGAACAAGGTTATCGAACAGGCGCGTGCTGACAAGAAAGTCGGTGGTTCTCTGGAAGCGGCAGTCACGCTGTACGCCCAGCCGGAACTGGCGGCCAAACTGACGGCGTTGGGTGACGAATTACGATTTGTCCTGTTGACCTCCGGTGCCGCTGTTGCCGATTATGCACAAGCTACCGCTGATGCTCAGCCGAGCGAACTGCTGAAAGGGCTGAAAGTAGCGCTGAATAAAGCCGAAGGTGAGAAATGCCCGCGTTGCTGGCATTACACCACCGATGTCGGCAAGGTGGCGGAACACGCAGAACTCTGCGGCCGCTGTGTGAGTAACGTGGCCGGTGACGGCGAAAAACGTAAGTTTGCCTGATGAGTCAATCGATCTGTTCAACAGGACTGCGCTGGCTGTGGCTGGTAGTAGTCGTGCTGATTATCGACCTGGGCAGTAAATACCTGATCCTCCAGAACTTTGCTCTGGGGGATACGGTGTCGCTGTTCCCGTCGCTTAATCTGCATTATGCGCGTAACTATGGTGCCGCTTTCAGCTTCCTGGCTGACAGCGGCGGCTGGCAGCGCTGGTTCTTTGCCGGTATTGCCGTGGGTATCTGTGTGATTCTGGCGGTGCTGATGTACCGCTCTAAAGCCACGCAGAAGCTCAATAATATCGCCTACGCGCTGATTATTGGCGGCGCGCTGGGTAACTTGTTTGACCGTCTGTGGCACGGCTTTGTCGTCGATATGATCGATTTCTACGTCGGCGATTGGCACTTTGCCACCTTCAACCTGGCCGATACCGCAATTTGTATCGGCGCGGCGCTGATTGTGCTGGAAGGCTTCCTGCCGAAAAAGCAGGCGTAGTTCTGTGACTTCCCCGGCGGCGCTTCGCTTGGCCGGGCTACTCCAGATTGTAGCCCGGCCAAGCGAAGCGCCGCCGGGAAGCCACAAAGCGCACTATCCTAATAACAATAATCGTCATTCCAATGTCGTAAGATAAAAGGCTGTCCCTGCATGTCTAACTCGATTCAAAGCAATAGCGCAGTGCTGGTGCACTTCACGCTGAAACTAGACGATGGCTCTACCGCCGAATCAACCCGTAACAACGGTAAACCGGCGCTATTCCGTCTGGGCGATGCTTCCTTGTCTGAAGGGCTGGAACAGCATCTTCTTGGCCTGAAGGCCGGTGATAAAAAAGCGTTCTCACTGGAGCCGGATGCGGCGTTTGGTGTCTCTTCACCTGACCTTATCCAGTATTTCTCCCGCCGCGAATTTATGGATGCGGGCGAACCGGAAATCGGTGCCATCATGCTGTTTACCGCGATGGATGGCAGTGAAATGCCGGGCGTTGTCCGCGAGATTAACGGTGATTCCATCACGGTTGATTTCAATCACCCGCTGGCGGGCCATACCGTTCATTTTGATATTGAAGTACTGGAAGTCGATCCGGTACTGGAGGCGTAACATGCAGATCCTGTTGGCCAACCCACGCGGCTTTTGTGCAGGCGTTGACCGCGCTATCAGCATTGTTGAAAATGCGCTCGCCATTTATGGCGCGCCAATCTACGTGCGTCACGAAGTGGTGCATAACCGCTACGTGGTGGAGAGCTTGCGCGAGCGTGGCGCGATCTTTATCGAGCAGATAAGTGAAGTGCCGGATGGCGCGATCCTGATTTTCTCGGCCCACGGCGTATCTCAAGCCGTGCGCAACGAAGCGAAGGGGCGCGACTTAACGGTCTTTGATGCCACCTGTCCGCTGGTGACCAAAGTGCATATGGAAGTGGCGCGCGCCAGCCGCCGTGGCGAAGAGTCGATTCTTATCGGCCACGCCGGTCACCCGGAAGTCGAGGGAACGATGGGCCAGTACAGCAACCCGAAAGGCGGCATGTATCTGGTCGAGTCGCCGGAAGATGTACTGACGCTCTCCGTCAAAGACGAAAGCAAGCTGTCGTTTATGACTCAGACCACGCTGTCGGTTGACGACACTTCTGACGTTATTGACGCGCTGAGAGTCCGTTTCCCGAAAATCGTCGGCCCGCGCAAAGATGATATTTGCTACGCCACCACCAACCGTCAGGAAGCCGTGCGATCGCTCGCCCAGCAGGCGGACGTGGTGCTGGTGGTGGGTTCGAAAAACTCATCCAACTCCAACCGTCTGGCTGAATTGGCGCAGCGGATGGGCAAGGCCGCCTATCTGATTGACGATGCCGCTGATATTCAGGAAGCATGGGTGAAAGACGCAGCCAGCGTCGGCGTAACTGCCGGGGCTTCTGCGCCGGATATTCTGGTGCAAAACGTGATTGCCCGCCTGCAATCGCTGGGCGGTGGTGAAGCCGTCACGCTGGAAGGCCGCGAAGAGAATATCGTCTTTGAAGTGCCGCGCGAACTGCGTGTTGATGTTCGTGAAGTCGAGTAAATTAATTCTCCCACGGATGTGAAAAAATGCCAGGCTTAACGTCTGGCATTTTTTATGGAGAAATCATGCGCCTGCCTATCTTTCTTGATACCGATCCCGGCATTGATGATGCCGCTGCCATTGCTGCTGCTCTCTTTGCACCCGAACTGGATCTCCAGTTGATGACTACCGTCGCGGGTAATGTCTCGGTTGAAAAAACTACCCGCAATGCGCTACAGCTGCTGCATTTCTGGAACGCCGATGTTCCCTTAGCCCAGGGCGCTTCCTCGCCGTTGGTGCGCCCATTGCGCGATGCCGCCTCGGTACACGGTGAGTCCGGCATGGAAGGGTATGACTTTGTGGAACACAATCGCCAGCCGCTGGCAAAACCGGCGATTCTGGCAATTCGTGATGCGCTGATGCACGCGCCGGAACCGGTCACGCTGGTGGCGATTGGGCCGCTGACCAATATTGCCTTATTGCTGACGCAGTATCCCGAGTGCCGTTTCAATATTCGCCGGCTGGTGATCATGGGTGGTTCTGCCGGGCGCGGTAACTTCACGCCTAATGCCGAGTTTAATATCGCCATCGACCCGGAGGCCGCCGCGCTGGTTTTCCGTAGCGGGCTGGAGATTGTGATGTGCGGGTTGGACGTCACCAATGAGGCGGTGCTGACGCCGACGTATCTGGCAGCATTGCCAACGCTCAATAAGACCGGCAGCATGCTGCACGCGTTGTTTAGCCACTACCGCAGCGGCAGTATGCAAAGCGGTCTGCGGATGCACGACCTTTGCGCCATTGCCTGGCTGGTTCGTCCTGAACTGTTTACCGTGCAATCGTGTTTTGTGGCGGTCGAAACGCAAGGACAGTACACGGCGGGCACGACCGTGGTGGATATCGAGGGTCGCCTGGGGCAGCCCGCCAACGCGCAGGTCGCGCTGGCGCTGGATGTTGACGGCTTCCGCCAGTGGGTCGCTGAGGTGCTGTCACGCGCGCCATAATCAACGGCCAGACTGAGGCAATTTCTCGCTAAGGTAATCAATCATGGCCCGCATTCTGGCGGGCATATGTTGGTTGCGTGTCCATAAGAGCCACAGGTCGCCGCTGTAATCGCTGATAAATTCCCACTCCGGTAATACCTGGACAATTTCGCCGCTGGCAAGCGTTTCACGGGCGGTAAACAGCGGCAGGCTGCCAATCCCCAGATGATGCTTTACCGCGTCCAGCCGCACGCCGGTATGGTTGGCTGCATAACGCCCATGAGTTTGCAGAGTTTCAATTTTATCCCCACGGCGAAACTTCCAGCGCGAATCGGCGGGCGTTTCGCCAAGGCTAATACAGCTATGATCGCGCAGGGCTTGTGGGGTATCGGGCGTACCGTGCTGGCGCAAATATTCCGGCGTGGCGCAGATAACGTGACTGACCGGCATCAGCGGCTTGCCGTACAAACCCGGCGACGGCGACTGACTGATGCGCAGTGCCAGATCCACGCCATCATCAATCAAGTCCATATAGCGGTCTTCCAGCCTCAGACAGACATCCACGCCCGGGAAGCGGGTGAAAAACTCCGCCATTAAGGGATGAATAACAAAACGCCCGACCGCCTTTGGCACGCTGACCGTTAGCTTCCCCTGGGCAATGGTCTGGCGGCTGCTGCCGGAGTCTACCGCCATTTGCGCAGCGTTTAGCATCTCTTGCGCGTGTTCATAAACCATCTTCCCGGTCTCGCTTAGTGCCAGCTTACGGGTGGTGCGGTGCAACAGTTTGCTGCCTAATGCCTGCTCAAGCCGCGAGACGCTGCGGCTGATAGCGGAAGGCGTTGCGCCGGATATTTTGGCGGCGGCGGAGAAACTCCCCTGGTCGACAATCAACACAAAGGTGGCAAGATCAGGAAGCAGGTTGGGATTCATTTGTGCGTACCGGGCAAAGATGCATTGAATGTTGATGGGATTATCGGTGCTGGTAAAGTGAATATACTCTGCTCATCAAGAGGAGAACAACCATGACTGAACGTCTTTATTACACCAGCGATGACACCCGTGGCCATGCGACGATCACACACTGCACGGCAGAACCCGATGGGCGCTATGCGATTACGCTCGATAGCACGCTGTTTCATCCACAGGGCGGCGGACAACCCTCGGACAGTGGCGCGATCGGCGGCGTCCCGGTTGAAGGCGTGATGACGCGCGGTGAAGAGGTGGTGCATATTGTGGCGCAACCGCTGCCACCTGGCGAAACGACGCTGCATATTGATGCTGCTGTCCGCCATCTTCACGCCCGTCTGCACTCTGCCGGGCACATGATTGGTCAGGCCGGTGAAATATTTGGTTGGCGACCGGTTAAAGCCCACCATTGGCCGAATGAAGGGCGCATTACTTTTGCGATAGGTGAGGGCAGCACTTTGCCGGAAGCGGCACAACTGATGGCTAAAATTGGCCAATGGCAGGCCGACAATCTTGCGCGCCGAATTACTTTTGACGGCGGCTTACGCCAGGTCGGTTTTGGTGATCTACCGGGATATCCCTGTGGCGGTACGCACGTGGCCCGTTTATCCGAGTTGGGTGAGGTGATCATTACACAGGTGAAGCTGAAAAAAGGGCAGATGGTGGTGAGCTATACTCTAGCGGCCTGAAACTGGGCTGGCGGAAACGGTCATGCGAATTGGCTACCTGTCGCCGGGTTTTAAAGTGCTTTTCTTATCGTCTGTCGCCATTCTGAGCGAGTTTGACTTCTTTCCCCGACTGCGGCAATGATTCATCCTGCGGGATGAATCATGTCTTTTACTGATATTCCTCTCTGTTTATCATTAATTTCTAATTATGGACGTTTTCGGCTGGCGACCCTGTCGCGGGCTGGTTACTCTGAAAACGATTTACGCAATTTTAACAAAAGAGAATAGCTATGCATGATGCACAAATCCGCGTCGCCATTGCAGGCGCCGGTGGCCGCATGGGACGGCAGTTAATTCAGGCCACGATGGCGATGGAAGGAGTACAACTGGGGGCGGCACTCGAGCGTGATGGCTCCTCTTTACTGGGCAGCGATGCCGGTGAACTGGCGGGCGTTGGAAAATCTGGCGTAACCGTTCAGAGCAGCCTCGAAGCGGTAAAAGACGATTTCGATGTCTTTATCGATTTTACCCGCCCGGAAGGCACGCTGACGCATCTGGCATTTTGTCGGCAGCACGCAAAAGGCATGGTGATTGGCACGACCGGGTTTGATGATGCCGGTAAGCAGGCCATTCGCGATGCATCGCAGGATATTGCCATTGTGTTTGCCGCCAACTTTAGCGTTGGCGTGAACGTGATGCTTAAACTGCTGGAGAAAGCGGCGAAGGTGATGGGCGACTACACCGACATCGAAATTATTGAAGCGCACCACCGTCATAAAGTCGACGCACCGTCAGGGACGGCGCTGGCGATGGGGGAGGCGATTGCCGGGGCGCTGGATAAAGATCTGAAAGACTGCGCGGTCTATTCCCGCGAAGGTTATACCGGCGAGCGTGTACCGGGCACCATCGGATTTGCCACCGTGCGCGCGGGCGATATCGTTGGTGAACATACCGCGATGTTTGCCGATATTGGCGAGCGTGTGGAGATTACTCACAAGGCTTCCAGCCGGATGACCTTTGCTAACGGCGCGGTCAGATCGGCATTGTGGCTTAATGCTAAGTCAAATGGTCTTTTTGATATGCGTGATGTGCTGAATTTGAATGATCTATAGCAACTTATTACCCATCGTGATGTGGTTATTGTAGTCATAGTTAATTGATTACAAAGGGCAATATTTTATTGCCCTTTATTTTATCTATTTTTTGCTTATTATATTTGTCAGTCGCTTGTTTTAATGTGTTTTGATGTCTAATTCTGTTGTTTAAATGTAAATTTTGACCATCTGGTCTACTTTTCACTGCCCCTTCCAACGGTTTACCATTCTTCATCCCCCGCAAGCGTTTTCTATGATGACTTAGTTGATCTTTTTGGGCGCTTTTAACGAGTGATTTAGCCAACACCACAAAATAATGATAAAAATTGTCCTTTAAGGTAGACTTTTGCCGAGGCTGTCTCTAGAATGCCGCCGTTTGCCAGAAATACGTCGGTAAGCAGATTTGCATTGATTTGCACCATTGTTATGCATTAATATGCAAATAAAGCGAGTAAATATTCTCTGGAGGGTGTTTTGATTAAGTCAGCGCTATTGGTTCTGGAAGACGGAACCCAGTTTTACGGTCGGGCCATCGGGGCAACAGGTTCGGCGGTTGGGGAAGTCGTTTTCAATACTTCAATGACCGGTTATCAAGAAATCCTCACTGATCCTTCCTATTCTCGCCAAATCGTTACTCTTACTTATCCTCATATCGGCAATGTCGGCACCAATGCTGCTGACGAAGAATCCTCTCAGGTACATGCGCAAGGCCTGGTCATTCGCGACCTGCCGCTGATTGCCAGCAACTACCGCAATACCGAAGACCTCTCTTCCTACTTAAAGCGCCATAACATCGTGGCGATTGCCGATATCGATACCCGTAAGTTAACCCGCCTGCTGCGCGAGAAAGGCGCTCAGAACGGCTGCATCATTGCAGGCGATAACCTGGATGCGACGCTGGCACTGGAAAAAGCCAAAGCGTTCCCGGGCTTAAATGGGATGGACCTGGCAAAAGAAGTCACCACTGCGGAAACCTACGGTTGGACGCAAGGTAGCTGGACGCTGGCAGGTGAACTGCCGGAAGCGAAGTCCGAAGAAGAGCTGCCTTTCCACGTGGTTGCTTATGATTTTGGTGCGAAACGCAACATTCTGCGCATGCTGGTAGACCGCGGTTGCCGCCTGACGGTAGTACCGGCTAAAACCTCCGCAGAAGACGTCCTGAAAATGAATCCAGACGGTATCTTCCTCTCCAACGGCCCCGGTGACCCGGCTCCGTGTGACTATGCCATCGACGCGATTGAAAAATTCCTCCAGACCGATGTCCCGGTATTCGGCATCTGCCTGGGTCATCAGCTGCTGGCGCTGGCGAGCGGTGCGAAAACCATCAAGATGAAATTCGGTCACCACGGCGGCAACCACCCGGTGAAAGATATCGATAACAACGTGGTGATGATTACTGCGCAGAACCACGGTTTTGCGGTAGATGAAGCTTCCCTACCAGCTAACCTGCGCGTAACCCACAAATCGCTGTTTGATGGCACCTTACAAGGCATCCATCGTACCGATAAACCGGCGTTCAGCTTCCAGGGTCACCCTGAAGCGAGCCCAGGTCCACACGACGCTGCGCCGCTGTTCGACCATTTTATCGAGTTAATTGAGCAATACCGTCAGTCCGCGAAATAATCAGGAGTTAATGAGCCATGCCAAAACGTACAGACATAAAAAGTATCCTGATTCTGGGCGCGGGCCCGATTGTTATCGGTCAGGCGTGTGAGTTTGACTACTCCGGTGCCCAGGCGTGTAAAGCGCTGCGCGAAGAGGGCTACCGCGTCATTCTGGTGAACTCCAACCCGGCGACCATCATGACCGACCCGGAAATGGCCGATGCAACCTATATCGAGCCGATTCACTGGGAAGTGGTGCGTAAAATTATCGAAAAAGAACGTCCGGATGCTGTCCTGCCAACCATGGGCGGCCAGACTGCACTGAACTGTGCGCTGGAACTCGAACGTCAGGGCGTACTTGAAGAGTTTGGCGTAACCATGATTGGCGCCACTGCTGACGCGATTGATAAAGCCGAAGACCGTCGCCGTTTTGACGTGGCGATGAAGAAAATCGGCCTCGACACCGCGCGCTCTGGCATCGCCCACACTATGGAAGAAGCGCTGGCAGTTGCTGCTGACGTTGGCTATCCGTGCATCATCCGTCCATCCTTCACCATGGGCGGCACCGGTGGCGGTATCGCCTACAACCGTGAAGAGTTCGAAGAAATTTGCGAACGCGGTCTGGATCTTTCCCCAACTAAAGAGCTGCTGATTGATGAGTCGCTGATTGGCTGGAAAGAGTACGAGATGGAAGTAGTGCGTGATAAAAACGACAACTGCATCATCGTCTGCTCCATCGAAAACTTTGACGCCATGGGTATTCACACCGGTGACTCCATCACCGTCGCCCCGGCGCAGACCCTGACCGACAAAGAATATCAAATCATGCGTAACGCCTCGATGGCGGTACTGCGTGAAATCGGCGTTGAGACCGGTGGTTCCAACGTCCAGTTCTCGGTGAACCCGAAAGACGGTCGCCTGATCGTTATCGAAATGAACCCGCGCGTCTCCCGCTCCTCTGCGCTGGCCTCGAAAGCCACCGGCTTCCCGATTGCTAAAGTGGCGGCGAAACTGGCGGTGGGTTACACCCTTGATGAACTGATGAACGACATCACCGGCGGCCGTACTCCGGCGTCGTTTGAGCCGTCTATCGACTACGTTGTGACTAAAATCCCACGCTTTAACTTCGAGAAATTCGCCGGTGCGAACGACCGTCTGACCACTCAGATGAAATCGGTCGGTGAAGTGATGGCGATTGGTCGTACCCAACAGGAATCGTTGCAGAAAGCGCTGCGTGGCCTGGAAGTGGGCGCGACCGGTTTCGACCCGAAAGTGAGTCTGGATGACCCGGAAGCGCTGACCAAAATTCGTCGCGAGCTGAAAGACGCGGGCGCCGAGCGTATCTGGTACATCGCCGACGCCTTCCGTGCTGGCCTGTCCATTGACGGTGTCTTCAACCTGACTAACATTGACCGCTGGTTCCTGGTGCAGATTGAAGAGCTGGTGCGTCTGGAAGAGAAAGTCACGGAAGTGGGTATCACCGGTCTCGACGCAGACTTCCTGCGCCACCTGAAACGTAAAGGCTTTGCCGATGCGCGTCTGTCTAAACTGGCGGGCGTACGCGAAGCGGAAATCCGCAAGCTGCGTGACCAGTATGACCTGCACCCGGTCTACAAACGCGTGGATACCTGTGCGGCAGAATTTGCGACAGACACCGCCTACATGTACTCCACCTATGAAGATGAGTGTGAGTCCAACCCGTCGGTAGACCGCGATAAAATCATGGTCCTCGGCGGCGGCCCGAACCGTATCGGTCAGGGTATTGAATTCGACTACTGCTGCGTACACGCTTCGCTGGCGCTGCGTGAAGACGGTTACGAGACCATCATGGTCAACTGTAACCCGGAAACCGTTTCGACTGACTACGACACTTCCGACCGCCTGTACTTCGAGCCGGTGACGCTGGAAGATGTGCTGGAAATCGTGCGCATCGAGAAGCCAAAAGGCGTTATCGTGCAGTATGGCGGTCAGACTCCGCTGAAACTGGCGCGTGCGCTGGAAGCCGCTGGCGTACCGGTTATCGGCACCAGCCCGGATGCCATCGACCGTGCAGAAGACCGTGAGCGTTTCCAGCACGCGGTTGACCGCCTGAAGCTGAAACAACCGGCGAACGCCACCGTCACCGCTATCGAACAAGCCGTTGAGAAGGCAAAAGAGATTGGCTACCCGCTGGTGGTGCGTCCGTCCTACGTGCTTGGCGGCCGGGCGATGGAAATCGTTTACGACGAAATCGACCTTAAACGCTACTTCCAGACCGCCGTCAGCGTCTCTAACGATGCGCCGGTGCTGCTGGACCGCTTCCTTGATGATGCGATTGAAGTCGATGTTGACGCTATCTGCGACGGCGAAATGGTGCTGATTGGCGGCATCATGGAACACATCGAACAGGCTGGCGTTCACTCCGGTGACTCCGCGTGTTCCCTGCCAGCCTACACGCTGAGCCAGGAAATTCAGGACGTGATGCGCCAGCAGGTGCAGAAACTGGCCTTCGAGTTGCAGGTACGCGGTCTGATGAACGTGCAGTTTGCGGTCAAAGATAACGAAGTCTACCTGATTGAAGTCAACCCTCGTGCGGCACGTACCGTACCGTTCGTCTCCAAAGCCACCGGCGTGCCGCTGGCAAAAGTGGCGGCGCGCGTCATGGCGGGTCAGACGCTAGCACAGCAGGGTGTGACCAAAGAAGTTATCCCACCGTACTACTCGGTAAAAGAAGTGGTGCTGCCGTTCAACAAATTCCCAGGCGTTGACCCACTGTTAGGGCCAGAAATGCGCTCTACCGGCGAAGTCATGGGCGTAGGCCGCACCTTCGCGGAAGCGTTCGCTAAGGCACAGCTGGGCAGTAGCTCTACCATGAAAAAACAGGGCCGTGCGCTGCTCTCCGTTCGCGAAGGCGATAAAGAGCGCGTGGTTGACCTGGCGGCCAAACTCCTGAAACAGGGCTTCGAGTTGGATGCGACCCACGGTACCGCAGTGGTATTGGGCGAAGCCGGTATCAACCCGCGTCTGGTGAATAAGGTGCATGAAGGTCGTCCGCATATTCAGGACCGTATTAAGAATGGCGAATACACCTACATCATCAATACCACCGCGGGCCGCCAGGCGATTCAGGATTCCAAGCTGATTCGTCGCAGCGCCCTGCAATACAAGGTGCATTACGACACCACCCTGAACGGCGGCTTTGCCACCGCGATGGCGCTAAATGCGGATGCGACCGAGAAGGTGACATCAGTGCAGGAAATGCACGCGCAGATTCAAAAATAAGCGCAAACCTCAAAAAAACGCCGGACAACTGTCCGGCGTTTTTGTTTGTAGCCGTCACGCAATGATGCGGAGGTAGCCCGGCCAAGCGAAGCGCCGCCGGGAAACACCAAGCCAACAGAATATCTCCCATCTTCACAGCATTCCCCCGCAGCATGCAAACAAACGCTGCGGCGTTTCATGAAATACATTGTTGGGAGAGTGCGCAAGTTTTGCCAGCGCACTTCCCGGCATAATAGCCTGATAACATATTGTGATTATTAGTTAACTATGGGATTGATATGGCTACTCTATTATTTGACTGGGGCGGTAGCGTCATAAAATACGGCGTCTGGGCGCAGGATACTTTGATGGATACCGGGTCGGTTAAAACTCCTGCAAGCTGGGAAGAAATGAAAGTACAGCTGCTGGAGGTCTACCGTGACTTTCAGCAGCACTATGATATTCAAGGGGTTGGCGTTAGTGCGCCCGGCAATGTTGATGCCGAACGCGGGGTGATTGGCGGGCTTAGCGCGATCCCTTATATCCACCATTTTCCTATCGTTGACGAGCTAACGGCGCTGTTTGGCCTGCCGGTAAGTATTGAAAACGATGCCAATGCGGCGGGTATTGCCGAAGCGGCGGTGGGGGCGGGGCGTGATCATCGCCACGTGCTGTTTGTGATTGTCGGCTCCGGTGTGGGTGGGGCGATACTGGAAGATAAGGTTTTGCGTCGCGGCAGCCACCGTTATGCCGGAGAGTTTGGTTTGATGACCTTACAGGATGGTCAAACATTTAGCGAACTGGGTACGGCGGTTGCGATGGCCAAACGCTACGCGCTGCGCATGTCTTTGGCAGAAGATTCCGTCACCGGTGCTGAGGTATTCCGCCTAGCCGAACAAGGCGATGCCATTGCTCAGGAGGAAGTGAATCAGTTCTACCATTGGATGGCGGTGGGGCTATTCAACTTGCAGGTCTGTTACGATCCTGACTGTTTAATTATTGGCGGTGGCATCTCTTCTAATGAGGCGATTTTCGCCGGAATTCAGGCTCGCCTAACCGCGCTGGTGAATGAAAAGCAGCTGGCTGAATTTATGCCGACCCTGTTGCTTTGCCAGCACCGTAACAATGCCAATTTGATTGGTGCTGCGGTGAGTTTTGCCCAGCAGCATGGCGTAAGCCACTCATATTAAAGCTTAGGAGTGTTCTGGTTTCCCTCACGTTATCCAGCCGTTAACCTAAAATGGTTAGAGTGATAACGAATTTAGACTGAAAGGCTGGAGGGAAACATGATGCAATATAAGCGATTGACCGTAGCGATTCTGACCGCAGGTGTACTTTTTACCGTTGCCGGGTGTTCATCTAACCAGGCGGTAAAAACGACGGATGGCAAAACCATCGTGACCGACGGTAAACCGCAGGTTGATGACGATACTGGTCTGGTATCGTATAAAAATGCCGAAACCGGCCAGACTGAGCAAATCAACCGCGACCAGGTGAAAAGCATGGGCGAGCTTGATAACTAAGTGATTTGCGGCCCCGCAATGAATAGCGCGGGGCCAGCGCTTATAGCAAATCACGATTAATTTTGACGATGATTTTACGCAGTGGCGCGCCCGCGCCAAGGCTACCCATTGGACGATGCAGTTCACCCGGGAAGACAATCGCTATCTCTTCAGGATGCAGGTGAATTAACGTTTCACTG
The DNA here is from genome assembly GCF_034424175.1 of Kluyvera intermedia. Taxonomy (NCBI): domain Bacteria; kingdom Pseudomonadati; phylum Pseudomonadota; class Gammaproteobacteria; order Enterobacterales; family Enterobacteriaceae; genus Kluyvera; species Kluyvera intermedia. The sequence continues at coordinate 3,966,541 of NZ_CP139986.1, read as the reverse complement.
CTGATTTGCATACAAAATCCAATATCATGCGCATCGTTAAACGCGCCATCTGGGATAATTTCCAGCCCCTTATTTCCTGCACCAATGATTTCCTCACCCGTCAGCACTATATGAATATCAATATATTGTTGATGATATTCCGGGCGCTGCTCGGCGAGCGGCCTGGTTTCTCCTTCCACCACACTAAAGAACAGGTTGTCGCCATCGACGATATATTTACCCGGCGGCAGGGTATGCGGATCTTGCGCAATGACAGCGTGCAGTGCTTGACGAATAACCGCGGGATAGAATGTAGTTTTCTCTGCGCGAGAGAGAGTATCGATAATCATGCCGGGACTTCCTGTGAAGGTTGGTGGGCTAAAAGGGTTAACGCACGCCCCACGATGCTTGAAACATCGGTTGAGACATCGAGTGGCATGATATCCGGCTCGCTGGCGTCTGGGACTTCCAGAGCGGCAAATTGGCTGCGCAGCAGCGCCTCCGGCATAAAGTGGCCTTTGCGTGCCTGCATGCGCTGCAAAATGCAGTCGTAATCACCGGTCAACCACAAAAAACGCAGTTGTGGATTACCTTCGCGAAGCTGGTCGCGATAACGCTTTTTCAGCGCTGAACAGACCAGTACGCCAGACTCATTCTTCTGCCCAAGACTGAAAATTACATCGCTGATGCGCGCAAGCCATGGCTGACGGTCGCTGTCTTCCAGCGGCTGGCTAGCGGCCATCTTGATGATGTTTTGCCGTGGATGGAGATCGTCGCCATCAATAAATTTCGCCCCTAACGCCTGTGACAGCGCGTGTCCGACGGTGGTTTTTCCGGTGCCGGAAACGCCCATTAAAATAATGCATTGCCCTGCCATTGGTGGCTCCTTTCTCACACGGCAACCAGCATGCCGCCATCAACAAACAGCAGATGCCCGTTAACAAAATCAGAGGCTTTCGACGATAAGAAGACCGCTGCGCCGACCAACTCTTCTGGATTACCCCAGCGTGCTGCCGGGGTACGTTTGCACAACCAGTCGGTAAACGCTTTATCATCGACCAGCGCCTGAGTCATGGCGGTTTTGAAGTAGCCGGGGGCAATACCGTTGACCTGGATATTATGGCGTGCCAGCTCCACGCACATTCCGCGGGTCAGCATTTTGACCGCACCTTTGGCGGCGGCATACGGCGTAATGGTGTCGCGTCCCAGCTCGCTTTGCATCGAACAGATATTGACGATTTTCCCAGCTTTGCGGTTCATCATCCGTTTGGCAACGGCCTGCGAGACCAAAAATACGGCCGTTTGGTTGACGGCAATGACATCGTTCCACTCTTTGACCGGAAATTCAGTAAAGGGGTGGCGGCGCTGAATACCGGCGTTATTAAACAGCACGTCGATAGCGCCAATATTTTCTTCAATATGCGCAATGGCGGTTTCAACAGAATCCGGGTCGGTGACGTTAAAGACCGCGGTATGAGCGGTGGCGCCTTCGTCACGCAATTTCATCGCGGCCTGTTCTGCCCGCTCAGCGGAAATATCGTTAATGATAATTTCTGCGCCATATTGCGCCAGCCCCTGCGCCATCACGTAGCCGATACCCTGGCCGGAGCCGGTAATTAAAATGCGCTTGCCTTGTAAGCTGAATAAATTGTTCATCACTGTTTCCTGTTTCACGACGGGAATTGGCCCTGAGAAGATGCTGTCTATCTCACGGTTTTTACGTCTGTGAAACTGTGATGGAGATCACCGTCAACCATGTTACAAAAAGGGGTTACAGCATGTGTGATCCTGAAGGGGAAAATGCAGGAAAAACCGCGTCATACGCGGCTTGGCTGCGAAGATGCTGCTTTCTCTTTTAGGGCGTCAACAGGCATAATAGCGGGACAGGATTGCGGCAATGACGGGCAGGGTAATGAAAGCACAACGGATAACGTTAGATGATATCGCCACGCTGGCGGGCGTAACCAAAATGACCGTCAGCCGTTATTTACGCACGCCGGAAAAGGTGAAACCCGAAACGGCGGAACGCATTGCTAGCGTTATTGAGGAGGTCGGTTATCAACCTGACGCCGATAATCCCGCCATCAGCAGTAATATCGCGCCGCGTATTGGTGTGTTAATTCCCTCCTTTAATAACCAGATTTTTGCTGATGTTTTGTCCGGAATTGAATCAGTTACCACGGCCCACGGCTATCAAACGCTGGTGGTCAATTACGATTACGACAGCCAGCGCGAAGAGGAACAAATTGCCACCGTGCTGGCGCTGAACGTTAAAGCACTGCTATTAACAGAATCTGTGCATACTCTACGCGCTGAGAAATACCTTAAGGCTGCGAAAATACCGGTAGCCGAAGTGATGGGGCTATCTGATAACGCTGGGCGCATTAACGTTGGCTTTGATAACTATCGCGCCGGGTTCGACATGACCGCCATGTTATTGGCCAGTGGCAAAAAGCAGATTATTTATTTCGGTTCAATGTCAGATATTCGCGATGAGCAGCGTTATGCTGGCTATTGCAAAGCGATGGAAGAGGCGGGGTTTACGGTCGGGCGCATTGCGCCGAACAAAGTCTCTTCGGTGTCGATTGGCACCGGTATGATGACATTAGCACGGCAAATGTATAAAGAGATGGATGCCATTCTTTGCACTAACGATGACCTGGCGGTTGGCGTGTTACAAGAGTGCCTCGCTTCGGGTATTTCGGTGCCGCAGGAAATGGCGATTGCCGGATTCCACGGGCTGGAGATTGGGCAAATTGTGAGTCCGAGACTGGCCAGCGTATTAACGCCACGTTTCGAAATGGGTAAAGTTGCCACCGAGATTTTAATCAAAAAAATAAAAGGCTTACCCACTATCGAGAAGGTCGACCTGCATTATCGACTGTCGATGGGCGAAACCATCTGATACCCACCCTCCCCATTTTCACTGTTACGTGATTGTTGTCAGTTAACCCGCACCAGCGCGGGCTTTTGCTTCCACGATCACGTCATCCGTAACACGGATTTCTAACACGATCCAGCGTGATGCAGATCGCAAAATGGCAGCGTGAAAACCCGTTTGATAGGCGTAACGAATTTTCGAACTCTCAAACAGGTAAAACGATGAATACTGCAAACCCGAATACTGTGTTGTTAATTGCGCCGGTGGTTGACGGCCTGCTGGATAAACTCGCAACTGAGTTCCAGGTCTATCGTTTGTATGAACAGGCCGATCCACAGGCATTTTTGCAGCAGGTGGGGGGTGAGGTGCAGGCGGTGGTTACCCGTGGTGATATTGGTGTGACGCGTGCGGTGCTGGAACAGTTGCCGAATCTGGGGCTGGTGGCGGTATTTGGCGTGGGCACTGACGCGGTGGATCTCGACTATACCCGTGCGCATAACATTGCCGTGACTATCACCTCCGGTGTGTTGACCAACGACGTCGCCGACTTAGCGATGGGGCTGCTGCTAAGCGGTGCGCGTCAGCTGTGCCAGGGCGATAAGTTTGTTCGTGAAGGTCAATGGCTCAAGCAAGCTCCCGCGCTGGCAACTCAGGTGAGCGGCAAACGTATCGGCATCTTCGGCATGGGCAATATCGGCCAGGCAATCGCCCGTCGCGCCAGCGGTTTCGATATGGAAATTCTCTACACCGACTGCAAAAAACTTAACCACGTTGATTATCAGTGGTGTGCTGATCTGCACACGCTTGCCCATGAAAGTGATTTTCTGGTGATTGCCGCTTCCGGTGGCGCGGCAAACCGTGGGTTGATTGATGCCAGCGTTTTTAATGTCATGCCGAACCATGCATGGTTGATAAATATCGCGCGCGGCACGCTGGTCGATGAAAAGGCACTTATTCACGCGTTACAAAACGGTGTGATTGCCGGCGCCGCGCTGGATGTTTATGAAGATGAACCGAATGTGCCCGCCGCGCTTATCGCAATGAATAATGTGGTCTTGCAGCCGCATGTCGCCAGCGCTACCCATGAAACGCGTCAGCGTATGAGCGAGGTGGTGTTTACTAACGTTGCCGCCTATTTTGCCCATGCGCCATTACCGAATGCCATTGATTGATGATTGTTTTTCTCGCCAATAAATAGCGTCCTTTTTCCCTCGAGAGAGTGTGTGAATAATGAATGAGAAAATCCCCGGCACCCGCTGGTTGCGCATTATTGCGCCCGTTTTAATCGCGTGCATTATTTCGTTTATGGACCGAGTCAATATTAGCTTTGCGCTGCCCGGTGGGATGGAGTCCGATCTCGGTATTACCAGTCAGATGGCTGGTGTGGCCAGCGGCATATTTTTTATTGGTTATTTATTTTTGCAAATACCGGGCGGACGTATTGCCGTGAATGGCAGCGGTAAACGCTTTATCGCCTGGTCGTTGATGGCGTGGGCGGTGGTCTCGATAGCGACCGGTTTTGTGACCCATGAATATCAACTGCTGGTGCTGCGTTTTATTCTCGGTATCTCAGAAGGTGGGATGCTGCCGGTGGTGCTGACCATGATCAGCAACTGGTTCCCGGAGAAAGAAATTGGCCGCGCTAACGCGTTTGTGATGATGTTCGCGCCGCTGGGCGGCATGTTAACCGCCCCGGTATCTGGCGCGATCATCGCCGCATTAGACTGGCGCTGGCTGTTTATCATCGAAGGGTTACTGTCGCTGGTGGTGTTGCTGGTGTGGTGGCTGATGATTAGCGACCGCCCGGAAGAGGCTCGCTGGCTACCTGCTCGTGAACGCGAATACCTGCTGACGGCGCTTAGCGCCGAACGGGAGGCGCGCCGTTCAGAAGCGCCGGTCAGTAAAGCGCCGGTGCGGGAAGTATTCCGCAATTCCGGCTTGATGAAACTGGTGCTGCTGAACTTCTTCTATCAGACCGGGGATTATGGTTATACGCTGTGGCTTCCGACGATTCTCAAAAATCTGACCGGAGCCAATATGGCAAGCGTTGGCGTGCTGGCTATCCTGCCGTTCGTCGCCACGCTTGCCGGGATCTATATCATCTCCCTGTTCAGCGATCGTAGCGGTAAACGTCGGCTTTGGGTACGCTTCTCACTCTACGGCTTTGCCGCCGCGCTGCTGGCGTCGGTGGTGCTGCGTGACCACGTGGTAGCGGCCTATATCGCGCTGGTGGTGTGTGGCTTCTTCCTGAAGGCGGCAACCAGCCCATTCTGGTCGATACCAGGGCGGATTGCGATGCCGGAAGTGGCGGGCAGCGCGCGTGGTGTGATTAACGGCCTCGGTAATCTTGGCGGCTTCTGCGGCCCGTATCTGGTCGGGGTGATGATTTACCTATACGGTCAGAACGTTGCGGTCTGTGCGCTGGCCGGCTCGCTGATTATCGCCGGGACGATTACCTTCTTCTTGCCGAAAAACTGTGACCTGGCACCGACGCCGGATGTACCCCCGATGACGGATAAACCGGCTAACCAACCTTCGTGAACCTTCGCGGGGGCGTCTGACGCCCCCCAATTCCTGCGCTTACGCGAACTGATCCTGTAAGTGTCAGCATTAACTGTCTAAACTTAGCGATAAAATAATGCAGTAAGACAGGCTAATCATGATTTTAATTATTTATGCGCATCCTTATCCGCATCACTCGCATGCGAATAAACGGATGCTTGAGCAGGTAAGGACGCTTGACGGAGTTGAAATCCGTTCTCTTTATCACCTCTATCCCGATTTTAATATTGATGTTGCCGCAGAACAGGAAGCGCTCTCCCGGGCGGATCTGGTTATTCTGCAGCATCCTATGCAGTGGTATAGCACGCCGCCGCTGCTTAAATTGTGGCTGGATAAAGTGCTGTCGCACGGTTGGGCCTATGGTCACGGTGGCTCGGCGCTGCATGGCAAGAGCATTCTGTGGGCGGTGACGACCGGAGGCGGGGAAAGTCATTTCGATATTGGCTCGCACCCGGGCTTTGAGGTGCTGGGGCAACCGCTTGAGGCAACGGCAGTTTACTGCGGTATGAAATGGCTGCCGCCGTTTGCTGTGCACTGTACGTTTATCTGCGATGACGAAACGCTACAGACGCAGGCTCGTCACTATAAACAACGACTGTTGGCCTGGCAGGAGGAGCATAACAATGGATAGCCATACGCTCATACAGGCGCTGATCTATCTTGGGTCGGCGGCGCTAATTGTGCCGATTGCCGTGCGTTTAGGGCTGGGCTCGGTGCTGGGCTACCTGATTGCCGGTTGTATTATCGGCCCTTGGGGGCTGCGACTGGTGACCGATGCCGAAGCTATTTTGCACTTCGCTGAAATTGGCGTGGTGTTAATGCTGTTTGTGATTGGTCTTGAGCTTGATCCGCAACGGCTATGGAAGCTGCGTGCCGCGGTATTTGGCGGCGGGCTGCTGCAAATGGTGGTCTGTGGGGCGTTGATTGGCGCGTTCTGCATCTTCCTCGGCCTGCGCTGGCAGGTGGCGGAACTGATTGGGATGACGCTGGCGCTCTCATCCACCGCGATTGCCATGCAGGCGATGAACGAGCGTAACCTGACGGTGACGCAGGTTGGGCGCAGCACCTTTGCAGTGCTGCTGTTCCAGGATATTGCTGCGATCCCACTGGTAGCGATGATCCCGCTGTTGGCAACCAGCGGTGGCACCACGACTCTTGGTGCCTTTGCGTTCTCGGCGCTGAAAGTTGCCGGTGCGCTGGCGCTGGTCGTGGTGCTTGGGCGCTATGTTACACGTCCGCTGTTACGCTTCGTGGCCCGTTCCGGTCTGCGGGAAGTGTTCAGCGCCGTGGCCCTGTTCCTGGTCTTCGGTTTCGGGCTGCTGCTTGAAGAGGTCGGCTTGTCGATGGCGATGGGGGCGTTCCTTGCGGGTGTTCTGCTGGCAAGCTCCGAATACCGCCATGCGCTGGAGAGTGACATTGAGCCATTTAAGGGGCTGCTGCTCGGGCTGTTCTTTATCGGCGTCGGCATGTCTATCGATTTTGGTACGCTAATCCACAACCCGCTACGCATTATCACACTGCTGGTGGGCTTCCTGGTGATCAAATCGCTGCTACTGTGGCTGATTGCCAAGCCGTTGCAGGTGCCGCGTTCTCAACGCCTGTGGTTTGCGGCGTTGCTGGGGCAGGGGAGTGAATTTGCCTTTGTGGTGTTTGGTGCGGCGCAGATGGCTAACGTGCTGGATGCCGATTGGGCAAAAGCCCTGACCCTGGCGGTAGCGCTGTCGATGGCGGCGACGCCAATTCTGCTGGTGCTGCTGACACGTCTGGAAAAACGCACCCGCTCAGGAGATGCGCGCGAAGCCGATGAGATTGATGAAGAACAGCCGCGGGTGATTATTGCCGGATTCGGTCGTTTTGGTCAGATTGCCGGGCGTTTACTGCTTTCCAGCGGCGTGAAAATGGTGGTTCTCGATCATGATCCTGACCACGTGGATACGCTGCGTAAATTCGAGATGAAAGTGTTCTATGGCGATGCCACTCGGGCGGATCTGCTCGAGTCTGCGGGAGCAGAAAAGGCGGAGGTGTTGATTAACGCCATTGATGATCCACAGGCCAGCCTGGCACTGACTGAACTGGCGAAAGAGCATTTCCCGCATCTGCGCGTGATTGCCCGCGCCCGCGACGTTGAGCACTACATTCAATTGCGTCAGGCCGGTGTTGATGCACCTGAGCGTGAAACCTTTGAAGCTGCGCTGAAGTCGGGGCGTCAGGCGCTTGAGTCCCTCGGTCTCGGCGCTTATGAGGCTCGTGAGCGTGCCGATCTGTTCCGCCGGTTTAATATTCAATTGATGGAAGAGATGGTGGCGATGGCGGAAAACGACGCGACGTCACGCGCGGCGGCTTATAAACGCACCAGCGCCATGCTGACGGAAATCATCAATGAAGACCGAAATCATCTGTCGCTGGTCCAGCGCCACGGCTGGCAAGGAACGGAAGAAGGGAAGCACAGCGGTAACCCAGAAGATGAGCCGGAAGTGAAGCCTGCTTCGTAAAGACTGCGGTGGTGTAATGCTGGCTGTCCACTTTTCATTCGTGGGCTTGCCAGCAAATCTAAAAATATTCTTATTCTTTACCTGGCTGCCAGTCGACGAAAGTTTATGCTTTCCGTATAGTGGCGACAATTTTTTTGCATCTGGGACACACTCAATGATCAGTCTGATTGCTGCACTCGCGGTAGATCGCGTTATCGGTATGGAAAACGCCATGCCCTGGGACCTGCCGGCCGATCTGGCCTGGTTTAAACGCAACACCTTAAACAAACCGGTAGTGATGGGGCGCCTGACCTGGGAATCCATCGGTCGTCCATTGCCGGGCCGTAAAAATATCGTTATCAGCAGCCAGCCGGGTACCGACGAGCGCGTGCAGTGGGTGAAATCGGTTGATGAAGCGATTGCGGCGTGTGGCGACGTCGAAGAGATTATGGTGATTGGCGGTGGTCGCGTGTATGAGCAGTTCCTGCCGAAAGCGCACAAGCTGTACCTGACGCATATTGATGCAGAAGTGGAAGGCGACACCCATTTCCCGGATTACGCACCAGACCAGTGGGAATCTGTGTTTAGCGAGTTCCATGATGCGGATGAGCAGAACTCGCATAGCTATTGTTTTGAAGTGCTCGAACGTCGATAAGACTGAGCTTGTCCCGGCGGCGCTGCGCCGCCGGGAATGCACCGATTATGAAGCTACCGCCTCACTCTCACCCGGTGCCAACCGACGATTCGACGGCTGCACAAAATACGTTTTATCTTCCCAGCGCAAACAGGTCAGATCGCCGCCCCAGCAACAGCCGGTATCCAGCGCGTAAATTCCATCTGGCGTGCCTTTGCCTTCCAGCGATGCCCAATGACCAAACGCCACGCTGTACTCAGCGGTAATCGGCCCTGGCAGCATAAACCATGGCTTCAACGGCGCAGCAACGTTTTCCGGTGACTCTTTGCTGTACATATCCAGCTGGCCGTTCGGGAAGCAGTAGCGCATACGGGTAAAGGCATTGGTGATAAAACGCAGACGCGCTAAACCACTGAGCTCCAGCGACCAATTGTTCGGCATATCGCCGTACATGGCGTCGAGGAAGAAGGGATAGGAATCGCTTGAAAGTACGGCTTCAACGTCGCGCGCGCACTGTTTAGCGGTTTCAATATCCCACTGTGGCGTGATGCCCGCGTGCGCCATCACCAGCTTTTTCTCTTCATCCATCTGCATCAGTGGCTGACGACGCAGCCAGTTGAGCAGTTCATCGGCGTCAGGCGCTTCCAACAGTGCATTCAGGCGATCCTTAGGCTTGTTGCGGCTGATGCCCGCAAACACGGCCAGCAGATGCAGGTCGTGATTACCCAGCACGATTTTCACGCTGTCGCCCAGGGATTTGACGTAACGCAGCACTTCCAGCGAGCCGGAACCACGAGCAACCAAATCGCCCGTAAGCCACAAGGTGTCTTTGCCCGGCGTGAACTCAACCTGCTGCAAAAGACCGATTAACTCATCAAAGCAACCGTGAATGTCGCCAATAAGGTATGTAGACATGATTAATGGATCAGCGTGGGAACGAAAAGACGGAACACAGGAATGTCGATAGCGAACGGCACACCGTCGACGTCAACCATGTCATAGTGGCCTTGCATGGTGCCAAGTGGAGTTTCCAGCACGGCACCGCTGGTGTACTGATATTCATCGCCGGGTTCAATGTGCGGCTGAACGCCGACCACACCTTCCCCCTGGACTTCGGTTTCACGGCCGTGGCCGTTAGTGATAACCCAGTAACGGCCAAGAAGCTGAACCGCGCTTCGCCCGAGATTGCGAATGGTCACCGTATAGGCGAAGACATAACGTTCTTCTTCCGGCATAGAGTGCGTCTCAATGTAGACGCTCTGAACCTGGACGCAAACTCGTGGCGAATCGATCATGGTCTAGCTCTCCTTGGAGGGCGCATTCTCTGACAGATAGTTAGCCATCCGGCAGTATTGCGCAACAGAGATATTTTCTGCCCGCATACCTGGGTCAACGCCCAATTCCGTCAACAGCTCAACGCTGAACAGGTTGCCCAGGCTGTTACGAATGGTTTTACGACGCTGGTTAAATGCCTCAGTCGTAATACGGCTCAGTACGCGGACATCTTTAACCGGATACGGCATAGTACTGTGAGGCACCAGACGCACCACGGCGGAATCGACTTTTGGTGCTGGCGTAAACGCAGTCGGCGGCACTTCAAGTACCGGGATGACGTTGCAGTAGTATTGCGCCATGACGGTCAGACGACCATAGGCTTTACTGTTTGGCCCAGCCACCAGACGGTTAACCACCTCTTTTTGCAGCATGAAGTGCATGTCTGCAATAGCATTAGTATAGCTAAACAGATGGAACATCAACGGCGTAGAGATGTTGTACGGCAGGTTACCGAACACGCGCAGCGGCTGACCGAGTTTCTCAGACAGCTCGCCAAAGTTCATGGTCATGGCATCTTGCTGATAAATAGTCAGCTTTGGCCCCAGGAACGGGTGAGTCTGCAGACGTGCCGCGAGGTCGCGGTCAAGTTCGATAACGGTCATTTCGTCAAGACGTTCGCCAACCGGCTCGGTCAGCGCGGCAAGGCCCGGGCCGATTTCAACCATCGCCTGACCTTTTTGCGGATTGATGGCCGCAACAATGCTGTCGATCACGAACTGATCGTTTAAGAAGTTCTGCCCGAAGCGTTTACGGGCTAAGTGGCCCTGATGGACTCGATTATTCATTAGAGTTAACAATCATTTTGATGGCGAGATTAAGCGCCGTAATAAAACTGCCGACGTCCGCTTTCCCAAGACCTGCCAGTTCAAGGGCGGTGCCGTGGTCAACGGAAGTGCGAATAAAGGGTAAACCGAGCGTAATATTCACGCCACGGCCAAAGCCCTGGTATTTTAGCACGGGTAAGCCCTGATCGTGGAACATTGCGAGCACGGCATCGGCATGGTCCAGATATTTGGGCTGGAAGAGAGTATCGGCAGGCAGCGGCCCGCTAAGATTCATCCCTTTTGCGCGCATTTCATTGAGCACGGGAATGATCGTATCGATCTCTTCCGTGCCCATGTGTCCACCTTCACCGGCATGAGGATTCAGGCCGCAGACCAGCACGTGAGGCTCGGCAAGGCCAAACTTATTGCGTAAATCATCATGCAGGATGGTGATGACTTCGCGCAGCAAGTCCGGCGTGATGGCGTCACTGACCGCTTTTAGCGGCAGGTGGGTGGTCGCCAGCGCCACGCGCAGTTCTTCGGTGGCCAGCATCATCACCACTTTCGGCACGCCTGAACGTTCTTCGAAGAACTCGGTGTGCCCGGTGAACGGGATGCCGGCATCGTTAATAATGCCTTTGTGTACCGGCCCGGTGACTAATGCCGCAAACTCTCCGTTCAGACAACCGTCGCAGGCGCGCGCCAGGGTCTCGACGACGTAACGGCCGTTGTTGACGTCCAGAACGCCGGGCGTGACATCGCTATGCAGTGGAACCGGTAGCAGTGTGAGCGTTCCGGCGCGTTGCGCGTTGGCGGGAAGGTCAGGAGAGTAGGGTAAAAGCGTAAGAGGAAGGCCAAGGAGCCTGGCCCGCTCGGTAAGCAGGCCGCCGTCAGCACAGACGACCAGTTCGAGCGGCCAGTCGCGCTGAGCCAGTTGGATAACGAGATCCGGGCCAATCCCGGCGGGTTCGCCGGGAGTGATGACAACGCGATGTTGAGTCATTAGTTGCTCAGGATTTTAACGTAGGCGCTTGCGCGCTGTTCCTGCATCCATGTTGCTGCTTCTTCGGAGAACTTACGATTCATCAGCATACGATAGGCACGATCTTTCTGTGCGGCATCGGTACGGTCGACGTTGCGGGTATCCAGCAGTTGGATCAGGTGCCAGCCGAAGGAAGAGTGAACAGGATCGCTCATCTGGCCTTTGTTCAGCTTCATCAGCGCATCACGGAATGATGGATCGTAGATATCCGGCGTGGCCCAACCTAAATCACCGCCCTGGTTAGCAGAGCCTGGATCCTGAGACAGCTCTTTTGCCGCTTTCTCAAAGGTGGTTTTGCCGCTACGAATATCCGCTGCAACCTGCTGCAGTTTTGCACGTGCCTGATCGTCGGTCATGATTGGCGATGGCTTCAGCAGAATATGGCGTGCATGCGTTTCCGTGACAGAGATGTTCTGAGTCTGGCCGCGCATATCGTTGATTTTCAGAATGTGGAAGCCAACGCCTGAACGGATTGGGCCCACGATGTCGCCTTTTTTCGCCGTGCTCAGCGCCTGAGCAAAGATAGCTGGCAGTTCCTGAATACGACCCCAGCCCATCTGGCCGCCTTTCAGTGCCTGTTGGTCAGCTGAGTAGGTGATGGCCAGTTTACCGAAATCAGAACCGTTGCGCGCCTGTTCGACGATAGACTCAGCCTGACTTTGCGCTTCGTTAACCTGATCAGAGCTTGGGTTTTCCGGCAGTGGTACCAGGATGTGGCTGAGATTGAGCTCGGTGCTTGCGTCATTCTGCGTACCAATCTGGTTTGCCAGTGCCTCAACTTCCTGCGGCAGCACGCTAATGCGGCGGCGCACTTCGTTGTTACGCACTTCGGAAATCAGCATTTCTTTACGGATCTGATTGCGATAGGTGCTGTAGTTCAGCCCATCATACGCCAGGCGGCTACGCATCTGATCCAGCGTCATATTGTTCTGTTTAGCAATGTTGGCAATCGCTTGATCAACCTGCTCGTCAGTGACTTTGACGCCCATTTTTTGCCCCATTTGCAGGATAATCTGATCCATGATCAGACGCTCCAGAATCTGGTGGCGCAGCGTTGCGTCATCCGGCAGCTGTTGGCCGGCCTGGCCAGAGTTCATTTTGACGGACTGCATCAGACCATCAACGTCGCTCTCAAGTACGACGCCATTGTTAACGACGGCTGCTACTTTATCGACAACCTGCGGGGCAGCGAAGCTGGTATTCGCAACGAAGGCGATACCGACAAGCAGCATTTTCCAGTTCTTCATACTTTTTCCATTTCAATTAACCGCAATGCGGATGATGTATCTAACCAGTGACATTACAGTGAGCTCTGGTACGGCATGATATTGGAACGCAGCATCTGCTGGGTACCCAGACCGTAATTTGAGCTCAGACCACGCAGCTCAATATTGAAGCCGATGGAGTTATCATATTTTGCCTGGCCATTAGGCTTGTTGTTGTCGTAGTCCCAACCGTTGAGCTTACGCTCGTAGCCGACGCGGATAGCGTAGCAGCAGGAGTTATACTGCACGCCCAGCATCTGATCGGCTGGTTTATGCGTGTTGGTATCGTAGTAGTAAGCACCGACTACGGACCAACGGTCAACAATCGGCCAGCTTGCCGTTGCGCCGACTTGTGAAATCCCATCCTGGTACTGCTGTTGACTGGATTGGTTACTCGGCAGAGTTACGCGTATGTATTCCGGGCTAGCATAGCGATAGGTTAGCTGCACTAAACGGTCGCTGTCCTGACGATACTCAATGGCCGAACTGCTGGTGGAAACGTTATTCAGACGTGTGTCGTACTGGATTCCACCGCGTAAGCCCCATTTGTCTGTCATGCGCCAGTAGGTGTCACCTGCCCACACCAATGAGCCCGTTTTGTCGTCTTTCTCCCATGGAATCGTGTTCGTATCACCGGTACGAGACTCGGTGAAATAGTAGATTTGACCCACAGAAACGTTAAAACGTTCAACGGCAGCGTCATCATAAATACGCGATGTGACGCCAGTCGTAATTTGGTTCGCTGACGCAATACGGTCAAGGCCGCTGTAACTACGGTCGCGGAACAGGCCTGAATAGTCCGACTGTAGGAAGGTGGAGTCGTAGGCCATGATGTCACTTTGGTCGCGATATGGCACGTATAGGTACTGCACTCGCGGTTCCAGCGTCTGGGTATAACCAGGAGTCAGTTCAACATCACGCTCAAAGACCATTTTGCCGTCAATTTTAAACTGCGGCATGGTGCGGTTAACCGAGCTGGATAACTGGGCATCTGGGTTGCTGGCGTTATATTTGTCGATATTAGTCTGGTTGTAGTGCGTGGCCAGCAGCTTCGCTTCAGTGGTGATACTGCCCCAACGGTTGCCCAGCGGCAGACTGATGGTCGGCTCCATGTGCAAACGTGTGGCTTCAGGACTGTTGCCGTTGGTATTCACAAATTTCACCGCCTGCGCGTAGAGGCGGGTGTCAAACGGCCCTACGTCGTTTTGGTAGAAGTTCATGTCCAACTGCGGTTCAGCGGCATAAGAGTTACTGTTGGCGCGGTCAAAGACCTGGAACTGTTTGGTCGACACGGTGGCGTCAAAGTTTTGTACCGCATAGCCTACGCTGAACTTTTGCGTGGCATAGCCGTCGGTACTGGAGCCGTATTTCGAGTCAAAGTCGTTAAAGTAACCAGGGTCACTGACCTTGGTGTAGTCGACGTTAAAACGCCATACCTGATCAAGAACGCCTGCATGTTGCCAGTAGAACAGCCAGCGGCGGCTGTTATCATCGTTAGGGTTATCATGTTCGTAGACATCATCTGACGGCAGATAATCGAATTCAAACAGGCCCTGACCCAGCGTCGAGAGGTAACGGAATTCGTTTTCCCACATGACGCCGCCACGTTTGTCCATGTAATGCGGCGTCAGGGTTGCGTCCATATTGGGCGCAATGTTCCAGTAATACGGCAGCGAGAACTCAAAATAGTTTGAGCTACCGTATTTGGCATTCGGGATCAGGAAACCTGAGCGGCGTTTATCACCGACGGGAAGCTGTAAATACGGGCTATAGAAAACCGGCACCGGGCCAAGTTTAAAGCGCGCATTCCAGATTTCGGCAACCTGTTCTTCGCGGTCGTGAATGACTTCGCTACCGACTACGCTCCAGGTGTTGGAACCTGGCAGACAGGAGGTAAAGGTACCGTTCTCTAAAATGGTATAGCGATTTTCGCCGCGTTGTTTCATCACGTCGGCGTCGCCACGGCCCTGACGGCCGACCATCTGATAGTTACCGTCCCAGACGTTGGTGTCTTTGGTATTCAGGTTTGACCAGGCTTTTGGCCCCTTAAGGATCACCTGATTATCGTCATAGTGGACGTTACCCAGCGCATCAACGGTACGTACCGGTACGGCTTGGCCTTCAGGTTGCTTCTGATGCAGCTGAACTTCGTCCGCCTGGAGGCGACTATTACCCTGATTAATATCGACATTGCCTTTAAAGACAGCGTTGTCAGGGTAGTTACCTTTAGCATGATCGGCGGTAATGGTAACCGGCTGCTCGTTAGTTTTACCGCTGACGAGCGGACGATCATAGCTCGGTACGCCAAGCATACATTGAGATGCGAGATCTGCAGCCATTCCCTGCTGGCTGTACAAGGCGCTGGCGATCATGGTCGCGAGGAGAGTGGGAATACGTTTTTTCATACGTTGTATTTGTTGTTCCGTCATCTATAGCATTGCGGCTTGCAAACGGTCAGAGACTAACGTACTCATCGTTCTCACGCTAGTTTTATACCCAAAATAATTCGAGTTGCAGGAAGGCGGCAAGGGAGCACATCCCCAGGAGCTTACTTTAGTAAGTGACTGGGGTGCGCGAGTGCGGCCAACGCACCTGCAACTTGAAGTATGACGGGTATCCTGCCCGTTCTCGCCAGAGGTGTTATGCACGGCATTGAATGACAGGTATGATAATGCATATTCTAGCTGCTGGCATGACGATTTGGGGAGTATATGCAGTATTGGGGAAAAGTGATTGGTGTGGCCGTCGCCCTAATGATGGGCGGAGGGTTCTGGGGCGTAGTCCTCGGGCTGCTCGTAGGACACATGTTTGATAAGGCACGCAGCCGTCGCATGAACTGGTTTGCCAATCAACAGCAGCGTCAGTCGCTGTTTTTTGCCACCACCTTTGAAGTGATGGGCCACCTGACCAAATCAAAAGGGCGGGTCACCGAAGCGGATATTCATATCGCCAGTGTGTTTATGGACAGGATGAATCTGCACGGTGATTCACGCACGGCGGCACAGCAGGCGTTTCGCGTCGGTAAAGCCGACAACTACCCGCTGCGCGAGAAGATGCGCCAGTTCCGTAGCGTCTGCTTTGGTCGTTTTGATTTGATTCGGATGTTTCTTGAAATTCAGATTCAGGCGGCGTTCGCCGACGGTTCTTTGCATCCAAATGAGCGCGATGTACTGTACGTGATTGCCGAAGAGTTGGGTATCTCTCGTGCCCAGTTCGACCAGTTCCTGCGTATGATGCATGGTGGCGCACAATTTGGCGGCGGCTATCAGCAGTCTCAGGGCGGCGGTGGCTGGCAACAAGCGCAACGCGGCCCAACGCTGGAAGATGCCTGCAATGTGCTGGGCGTGAAGCCTGACGACGATGCGACAACCATCAAACGCGCTTACCGTAAGTTAATGAGCGAGCATCACCCGGATAAACTGGTGGCGAAGGGGTTACCCCCGGAGATGATGGAGATGGCTAAGCAGAAGGCGCAGGAAATTCAGAAAGCGTACGAGCTGATAAAAGAACAGAAAGGATTTAAGTAAGGTGCGAAAACCCGGCGGCGCTTCGCTTGGCCGGGCTACACTCGATGGTAGCCCGGCTTCGCTGCGCGCCGCCGGGAAAACACTGGCACGATTTAAAAATCGACCGGTGCCTTAAACGTCATGCTATTGCCAAATTGTGGATGGGTAATCGTCAACGTCTCCGCATGCAGTTGCAAACGTGGCGCCATTGCTAACGCCTCATCGTGGGCGTAGAAGCGGTCACCAAGAATCGGATGCCCCAGCGCCAGCATATGCACGCGTAACTGGTGGGAGCGTCCGGTAATCGGTTTGAGCTGCACGCGTGCGGTGTTATCCGCCGCGTAATCCAGCACTTCATATTCCGTCTGCGCCGACTTCCCGGTTTCATAACACACTTTCTGCTTTGGCCGGTTCGGCCAGTCGCAAATCAGCGGTAAATCCACCAAACCCACTTCCGGCTGTGGGTGTCCCCACACGCGAGCAACGTACTGCTTTTTAGGCTCGCGTTCGCGGAACTGACGTTTAAGCTCGCGCTCTGCCGCTTTGGTCAGGGCCACTACCATCACGCCGCTGGTCGCCATATCAAGGCGGTGAACGGACTCCGCCTGCGGATAATCACGTTGGACGCGCGTCATCACGCTATCTTTATGCTCTTCCTGACGGCCTGGCACGGACAACAAGCCGCTGGGCTTGTTGACCACCATGATATGCTCATCCTGATAGAGGATAACCAGCCATGGATCCTGTGGTGGATGGTAATTTTCCATTCCCATTGCGGCTCTCCGTTACTGGTGAGTGACGACGATAAGACGCAGCGCGTCCAGACGCCATCCTGCCTGCGACAGACTTTCCATCACCTGCTGGCGGTTACTTTCAATGGCAGACAATTCGTCATCGCGGATGTTCGGGTTCACCGCCTTCAGCGCTTCCAGACGCGACAGTTCCGCACTGAGCTTGTCGTCCGCTTCCTGACGTGCGGCGTCAATCAATGCCTGCGCCGCTTTCTCAATCTGCCCTTCGCCCAGTTGCAGAATCGCGTGAACGTCCTGCTGAACCGCATTCACCAGCTTACTGCCGGTGTGGCGGTTAACCGCGCTAAGCTGACGGTTGAAGGTTTCAAACTCGACCTGTGCGGCGAGGTTGGTTCCGTTCTTATCCAGCAACATGCGTACCGGCGTCGGCGGCAGGAAGCGGTTAAGCTGAAGCTGTTTAGGCGCTTGTGCTTCCACCACGTAAATCAGCTCAACCAGCAATGTACCGACCGGCAGCGCTTTGTTTTTCAGCAGTGAAATGGTGCTGCTACCGGTATCGCCGGAGAGGATCAGATCCAGACCGTTATGAATCAGCGGGTGTTCCCAGGTCAGGAACTGCGCATCTTCACGCGACAGGGCAATATCACGCTCAAAGGTCACCGTACAGCCATCTTCCGGCAGGCCCGGGAAGTCCGGCACCAGCATATGATCGGACGGGGTCAGGACGATCAGGTTTTCACCACGGTCATCCTGGTTGATACCAACGATATCAAACAGGTTCATCGCAAAGGCGATAAGATTGGTGTCGTCATCCTGCTCTTCGATGCTTTCTGCCAATTTCTGCGCTTTTTCGCCGCCGTTGGAGTGGATCTCCAGCAGACGGTCGCGACCCTGTTCCAGCTGCACTTTCAGCGCTTCGTGCTGGTCGCGGCTGGTTTTGATCAGATCGTCGAAACCTTCGACGGTTTCTGGCGCGGCCAGATAGGTCGTCAGCTTATCGTGCACGCTGTCGTAAATGGTACGACCGGTTGGGCAGGTATGCTCGAATGCGTCCAGACCTTCGTGATACCAGCGCACCAGCACGGACTGGGCGGTTTTTTCAAGGTATGGGACGTGAATCTGAATATCGTGCGCCTGACCGATACGGTCAAGACGGCCAATACGCTGTTCCAGCAGATCCGGGTTGAACGGCAGATCAAACATCACCAGGTTACTGGCGAACTGGAAGTTACGGCCTTCTGAACCGATTTCTGAACACAGCAGTACCTGCGCGCCGCTGTCTTCTTCACCAAACCAGGCCGCTGCGCGGTCGCGTTCGATAATTGACATGCCTTCGTGGAACACGGCGGCGCGGATACCTTCGCGCTCACGCAGAACCTGCTCTAACTGCAATGCAGTGGTGGCTTTGGCGCAGATCACCAGTACTTTCTGCGAGCGGTGGCTGGTCAGGTAGCCCATCAGCCATTCGACGCGTGGGTCGAAGTTCCACCAGGTACCGGTGTCTCCTTCAAACTCCTGATAAATCTGCTCCGGGTACAGCATGTCGCGAGCGCGTTCTTCAGCGCTTTTACGTGCGCCCATGATGCCGGAGACTTTAATGGCTGTCTGGTACTGAGCTGGCAGCGGCAGCTTGATGGTGTGGAACTCGCGTTTCGGGAAGCCTTTCACGCCGTTACGGGTGTTACGGAACAACACGCGGCTGGTGCCGTGGCGGTCCATCAGCATGGAAACCAGTTCCTGACGCGCGGCTTCTGCGCCGTCGCGTTCGCTGTTGGCGGTTTGCAGCAGGGCTTCAATATCCTGCTCGCCAATCAGCTCGCCGAGCATATTCAGGTCATCGTTGCTGAGCTTATTACCTGCCAGCAGCAGTGCAACGGCATCGGCAACCGGACGATAATTATTTTGTTCTTCAACAAACTGCTCAAAATCGTGGAAGCGGTTTGGGTCGAGCAGGCGCAGACGGGCAAAGTGGCTTTCCATTCCCAGCTGTTCCGGGGTCGCGGTCAGCAGCAGGATCCCTGGTACGCGTTCAGCCAACTGTTCAATTGCCTGATACTCGCGGCTTGGCGCGTTTTCGCTCCACACCAGGTGGTGGGCTTCATCCACGACCATCATGTCCCATTCGGCATCGCACAGGTGCTCAAGGCGCTGCTTACTCCGGCGCACGAAGTCCAATGAGCAAATGACTAACTGTTCGGTTTCAAACGGGTTGTAGGCGTCGTGCTGGGCTTCGGCGTAGCGTTCGTCATCAAACAGCGCAAAGCGCAGGTTGAAGCGGCGAAGCATTTCGACCAGCCACTGATGTTGCAGGGTTTCCGGGACGATAATCAGCACGCGCTGTGCGGCACCAGACAGTAACTGTTGGTGCAGGATCATCCCTGCTTCAATGGTTTTACCCAGACCGACTTCATCCGCCAGCAGAACGCGTGGCGCGTGGCGACGACCAACATCGTGTGCGATGTTGAGCTGATGCGGAATCAGGCTAGTACGCTGGCCGCGTAAGCCGCTCCACGGCATACGGTACTGCTCGCTTTGGTATTTACGCGCACGGTAGCGCAGGGCGAAACGATCCATACGGTCGATTTGCCCGGCAAACAGGCGGTCTTGTGGTTTGCTGAATACCAGTTTGCTGTCGAGCAGCACTTCACGCAGCATAACGTTCGCTTCTTCGGTGTCCTGGCGGGTACCAATGTACGCCAGCAGACCGTTTTCTTCTTTTACTTCATCAACCTGCAACTGCCAGCCTTCATGGCTTGTAATCGTGTCGCCGGGATTAAACATTACGCGGGTCACGGGGGAGTCGCTACGGGAATACAGACGGTTCTCTCCGGTTGCCGAAAAGAGCAGGGTGACGGTGCGTGCATCCATTGCAACAACAGTACCAAGTCCCAGTTCGCTTTCTGTATCGCTTATCCAGCGTTGACCAAGTGTAAAAGGCATATGCGTTCGGCTCTATCTTTAATAAATTGCAGGCAATATCCATCCACCACCTAAAGGAAGGCGGCGAGTGAATGAGGTCCAGGAATGGAAAGGGCGCTATGGTACTGGATGGCGCGACGTTAGTCACCTGTCAAAATAGACCCAGTTGCCCTGTCACTATTGTAGCAAAATCATCGTCAACAAAGGGGAGAATTCCTTCGGCGACAGGTGCTAATTGTTTATCCAGGTAGTGATTATAATCGAGCGGGGATTGCTGATAGGCCAGCGGTTCCGGGCCATTGGTGGTCCAGACGTAGCGAATGCTGCCGCGTTGTTGGTACTGTTGCGGACGACCTAACCGCACATTGTGTTCATCAGCCAGCCGGGCGGCGCGCACGTGCGGTGGAATATTTCGTTGATATTCCGCCAGCGGACGGCGGAGTTGTTTGCGGTAAACCAGCTGTTCGTCCAGCTCGCCTGCCATCAATTTATTGATGGTGTCGAGGATAAAATCGCGGTAAGGCTCATTGCGGAAAATACGCAAATAGAGCGCCTGCTGGAATTGCTGAGCGAGCGGCGTCCAGTCGGTACGTACCGTTTCCAGCCCCTTGTAGAGCATCCGCTGCTTATCACCTTCCTGAATCATCCCGGCATAGCGCTTTTTACTGCCAGTATCGGCACCGCGAATGGTGGGCATCAGGAAACGGCAGAAGTGAGTTTCGAACTCCAGTTCCAGCGCGCTGGTGAGATTGCTTTTTTGTAGCTCGTCGGCCCACCACTGGTTGACAAACGTTACCAGCGAACGCCCAATCACGGCGGCGTCTTCCTCGCTGTGCGCACACTTAAGCCACACGAAAGTGGAGTCAGTATCACCGTAAATGACGTCATAACCCTGAGACTCAATCAGCGCTTTGGTCTGGCGCATGATCGCATGACCGCGCATGGTGATCGACGACGCTAAACGTGGATCGAAAAAGCGACAGGCGCTGGTTCCCAGCACGCCGTAGAAGGCGTTCATGATGATCTTCAGCGCCTGCGATAGCGGTTTATTGTGCTGGCGTTTGGCTTCATCACGCGCATCCCAGATTTGGCCGACAATCCCTGGCAGACAGTGTTTGTCGCGGGAGAACCACGCATCAAGAAACCCTTCGGTGCTGTGCTGCTGTTCAGGGTGTGCCATGCCCTCAATCAGGCCAACCGGGTCTATCAGGAACGAACGAATAATCGATGGGTATAGGCTTTTGTAATCCAGCACCAGTACGGAATCATACAGTCCGGGGCGGGAGTCCATAACATAGCCGCCGGGGCTGGCCTGTGGTGGGACTTCGCCAAGATTTGGCGCAACGTAGCCCAGCCGATGCATGCGCGGGAGATAGAGATGGCCAAAGGCAGCAACCGAGCCGCCGTGCCTGTCGACCGCCAGGCCGTTGACCGTGGCGCGTTCCAGCAGGAAAGGCATGATTTCCGTTTTATGAAAGATACGGGTGACCAGTTCGCAGTCTTTGAGGTTATAGGTGGCTAACGCAGGCTTATCTTCGGCGAAGCGGCGGTTAATTTCGTCCATTCTGTCCCACGGATTATCAATCGCTTTCCCTTCGCCTAGCAGCTCCCGGGAGACGTTTTCTAATGAAAAAGAAGAGAAGCTCCAGAAGGCGGATTTTAAGGCATCGATGCCATCAATAATCAGTCGTCCGGCAGCCTGGGCAAAGAAGACGCCGTTTTTAAAGCCGTGCTCGCGCCATTCCAGTTCGCTGCCGCCGCGGCCTAATCGCAGAGGGACATGATAGCGTTCAGCGCTTTTTTGCAGTACGCGCAGATCAAACTGCACGACGTTCCAGCCGATCAGCACATCCGGGTCGTGTTCGGCAAACCAGGCGTTGAGTTTTTCCAGCAGCAGTGGGCGGCTGGCAACGTATTCGAGGTGGAAATCGACCTGTGGCGCTTGGTCTGGCTGCGCCCCTAACATATAGACGGTGCGCTGCCCGCAGCCTTCAAGCCCAATGCAATATAGCTCGCCGTGGCGGCTGGTTTCGATATCCAGAGACACCCACTTCAGCGGTGGGCGATAGTCTGGATTGGGCTTCATACGTGCGTTGCGCAGCACGCTGCCGCGCATCTCGCCTTCGACCCACACGGGCGCGGTGATAAAGCGCTCCATCAGGTAACGCTCCGTCGGGCGAATATCGGCTTCATACACGGTAATGCCGTTTTCGCGCAACAGCTTCTCTAGCCGCATTAGTTGGCGATGCGCGCGACAGTAAAGGCCAAACACCGGTTGGCGGTGAAAATCTTTGAGGGTGAGGGGTGCCAGACGCAGGCCATTTTCGCCGTGTATTAGACGTTCAACCTGTGCACGCTGGGCTTCAGGGATAAACGCTACCGATTCTTGCGGTGGTAGCGTGACCTGGAGCGGGCCGTTGTCGGTCGCAAGCCAGAAGGTCAGCTCTGTGCCTTGCGGGGTATCCCGCCAGTGACGGGTCAGTAGAAAACCGGCTTGTGGCTGCGTCACGCGTGCTCTCATCAATAAAAAACCAGGCTTGATTATAGCCTGGTTTATGGTTTGATGCTGGAGATTTATACAGGTATGGAGGATCCCGGCGGCGCTGCGCTTGGCCGGGCTACGGATTACTGCCCGTAATATGCTTTTGCCCCGTGCTTGCGCAGGTAGTGCTTATCCAGCAGCGTTTGCTGCATATCTGGCAATTGCGGTGCCAGCTGGCGACAGAAGATGCCCATATAAGCAATCTCTTCCAGCACGATAGCGTTGTGTACCGCATCTTCGGCATTTTTACCCCAAGCAAATGGGCCGTGGGAGTGCACCAGTACGCCAGGCATTTGCGCCGGATCAATCTTATTCTCGCGGAAGGTTTCGACGATTACCGCACCGGTTTCCCATTCGTAGTCGCCGTTAATTTCCGCATCGGTCATCAGGCGAGTACACGGGACCGCACCGTAGAAATAGTCGGCGTGAGTGGTGCCGGTTGCCGGAATGGACTGCCCCGCCTGTGCCCAGATGGTGGCGTGGCGCGAGTGGGTATGGACGATGCCGCCGAGTGTGGGAAACGCTTGATACAGCAGGCGGTGGGTCGGGGTGTCTGAAGACGGTTTTTTCTTGCCTTCCACGACTTCGCCGGTTTCAAGGCTCACCACCACCATGTCGTCGGCGGTCATCACGCTGTAGTCGACGCCGGACGGTTTAATCACCAGCACCCCGCGCTCGCGGTCGACGGCGCTGACGTTGCCCCAGGTTAAGGTGACCAGGTTGTGTTTAGGGAGCGCCAGATTGGCGTCCAGCACCTGTTGTTTAAGTTCTTCTAACATTGTTGGCTCCGTGTCTGGATTTCCCTCACCCCGGCTCTCTCCCAAAGGGAGAGGGAGCAAGGAAGAGTACGCACTCGGAATATCCCCTCTCCCCTGTGGGGAGAGGGTTAGGGTGAGGGGCAAGCGGTTTAGCGTTTAGACCCGAAATACACCTCGTTCCAGCGCAGCGCATCTTTAAACGCTGGCAGACGCGTATCGTTATCGATAACGGCAATTTCGATATCGTGCAGCTCAGCGAACTGGCGCATATCGTCCAGCGTCAGCGCGTGGCTGAACACGGTGTGGTGCGCGCCACCGGCAATGATCCACGCCTCAGATGCAGTTTCCAGATTCGGATGCGCCTGCCACAGAGCGTTAGCCACCGGCAGTTTTGGCAGGTTGTGCGGGGTTTTTACCGTTTCGATGGTATTCACCAGCAAGCGGTAGCGGTCGCCAAGATCGATCATGCTGGCAACGATCGCCGGACCCGTCTGGGTGTTGAAGATCAGACGCGCCGGATCCGCTTTGCCACCAATACCTAAGTGCTGTACGTCGAGCAGCGGTTTCTCTTCTACCGCGATAGACGGGCACACTTCCAGCATGTGCGAGCCGAGCACCAGGTCGTTACCGCCATCGAAGTGGTAGGTGTAGTCTTCCATAAATGAGGTGCCGCCCTGTAGACCGGTCGACATCACTTTCATAATGCGAAGCAGGGCGGCAGTTTTCCAGTCGCCTTCGCCCGCAAAGCCGTAGCCTTGCTGCATCAGGCGCTGCACGGCGAGACCCGGAAGCTGTTTCAGTCCGTGCAAATCTTCAAAAGTAGTGGTGAAGGCGTGGAAACCGCCTTCTTCGAGGAAGCGTTTCATCCCCAGTTCGATACGCGCGGCATCCAGCACATTCTGGCGTTTGTCGCCGTGGATTTGCGCTGCGGGCGTCAGACGGTAGCTGCTTTCATATTCATCAACCAGCGCGCTGATTTCACCGTCGGTCACGGCGTTAACCACCTGCACCAGGTCGCCCACCGCCCAGGTATTGACGGAGAAACCGAACTTAATCTGTGCGGCGACTTTATCGCCGTCGGTCACTGCTACTTCACGCATGTTGTCGCCAAAGCGGCACACTTTCAGCTGACGAGTATCTTGTTTGGACACCGCCTGACGCATCCAGTCGCCGATGCGTTCCTGGGCGCGTTTTTCCTGCCAGTGGCCGGTGACGACGCTGTGCTGCTGGCGCATACGTGCGCCGATGAAGCCAAACTCGCGGCCGCCGTGCGCGGTCTGGTTCAGGTTCATAAAGTCCATATCAATGCTGTCCCATGGTAGGGAAGCGTTGAACTGAGTGTGGAACTGAAGCAGTGGCTTGTTCAGCTGTGTCAGGCCATTGATCCACATTTTCGCCGGTGAGAACGTGTGCAGCCAGACGACCAGACCAGCACATTTGGTATCGTAGTTGGCATCGCGGCAAATAGCGGTAATTTCATCCGGACGGGTACCCAGCGGTTTCAGCACCAGTTTGCACGGCAGCTTGGCTTCGGCGTTTAAGGCATTCACCACGTGCTCTGCGTTTTGGGTTACCTGACGCAGAGTTTCTGCGCCATATAAATGCTGGCTGCCAATCACAAACCACACTTCATAATTATCAAAAACGGTCATAGTCGTATCCTTTAATGAGTCAACGCCGCAGAGGAGGTCGCGGATTTTTCCGCAGGAGCAGCGGGAAGATAATGTTGTTCGGCTGTCACGGCCCACTGCTGGTAGCGCTGATAAAGTTCTTCAAAGCGCTGAGCCTGCTGTGGTCGCGGCTGTAGGGTATGTTCGACGCGGCTGGCCATCTGTTGCTGCGCGCTCGGAATATCGGCATGAACGCGGGCTGCGACGGCGGCAAAAATGGCCGCGCCTAGCGCACAGCATTGATCGGAGGCCACAATCTGTAGCGGACGGTTCAGCACGTCGCTGCAAGCCTGCATGATGACGCGGTTTTTACGGGCGATGCCGCCCAGCGCCATCACGTTGTTGACCGGAATACCTTGCTCGGTGAAGCACTCCATAATGGCGCGTGCGCCGAAGGCGGTGGCGGCAATCAGCCCACCAAACAGCGCCGGGGCGTCGGTGGCCAGATTCAAATCGGTGATAACGCCTTTTAAGCGCTGGTTGGCGTTTGGCGTGCGGCGACCGTTAAACCAGTCGAGCACCACTGGCAGATGGTCGAGCGACGGGTTGTTGGCCCACGCTTCGGTCAGCGCTGGGAGAAGCTGTTTCTGGCTTGCTTTGATCTGTTCTTTCAGCTCAGGATGTTGGGCGGCAAGCTGCTCCAGCGGCCAGCCAAGCACGCGACCAAACCAGGCGTAGATATCGCCAAAGGCTGACTGACCCGCTTCCATGCCGATAAAGTTCGGCACGACGCTGCCATCAACCTGGCCGCAAATGCCTTTCACCGTGCGGTTACCCACGCTGTTTTTATCGGCAATCAGAATGTCGCAGGTGGAGGTGCCAATCACTTTCACCAGCGCGTTTGGCTGTGCGCCTGCGCCAACTGCGCCCATATGGCAGTCAAACGCCCCGCCGGAAATGACCACTTTTGCGGACAGGCCCAGGCGCTCTGCCCACTCGGCGGTTAACGTGCCGACCGGTACATCTGCCGTCCAGGTTTCGTTGAACATCGGGTAAGACAGATGCTGATTGAGAATAGGATCCAGCTCGTCGAAGAAGGAGGCTGGTGGTAAGCCGCCCCAGCTATCGTGCCACAGGGATTTATGCCCGGCGCTACAGCGACCACGGCGGATATCTTGCGGACGAGTCGTGCCGGAAAGCAGTGCGGGAACCCAGTCGCACAGTTCGATCCACGATACGGCGGCCTCAGCAACGGCGCGGTCTTCGCGGGTTACGTGGAGAATTTTGGCCCAGAACCATTCGCTGGAATAAATGCCGCCAATATAGCGGGAGTAGTCTTCTTTGCCCGGCTGATGACACAGGCGGGTGATGGCTTCGGCTTCTTCGACGGCAGTGTGGTCTTTCCACAGCACGAACATCGCATTGGGGTTGTTGGCGAACTCTTCTTTTAACGCCAGCACGTTGCCGTCGGCATCAATAGGGGCGGGCGTTGAGCCGGTACTGTCGACGCCAATACCTACCACATCCGCGCGCTGGTCGCTTGAGAGTTCCGCCAGCACGCTTTTCAGCGCCGCTTCCATCGACTCAATATAATCGCGAGGGTGGTGGCGGAAGCGGTTATTTGGCGCGTCGCAGAAACGCCCTTCCTGCCAGCGTGGATACCATTCAACGCTGGTAGCGATTTCTTCGCCCGTCGCGCAATTTACGGCCAGAGCGCGTACTGAGTCACTACCAAAATCGAGGCCAATTGCGATTGCCATCGTGTTACTCCATCTCAAAGAAAACGTGATAGTGAAACAGTAGATATCTCCGCACAAAACCGTCAGGCGGGAACCGCTAATCTTATGGACAATATTGCTGTCACCTCTCAAAGTGTGACGCCGTGCAAATAATCAATGTGGACTTTTCTGTCGTCTTTATAGACACTTCAGTTGTTACCCTGAGCGCAGGGAATTCCCCGACTGATTCTCTAAGTGCCTTGAAATAACGGGCTTGACTGTGGTGCAGGTTCTGTTGTTGATATCGTGCGGTGGCAATAAGGATAAAAAGATGAATATGGATAATTGGTTTCTTCTGGTAACAATGAGAGTGAACAGAAATGGCTGAAATGCAAAACGATCCCTTGTTGCCCGGCTATTCGTTTAACGCCCATCTGGTGGCGGGATTAACGCCGATTGAAGCCGGAGGCTATCTGGATTTCTTTATCGACCGGCCGCTAGGCATGAAAGGCTTTATTCTCAATATGACGGTGCGTGGTGAAGGGGTGATTGAAAACCAGGGCAAACAGTTTGTCTGCCGTCAGGGCGATATGCTGATGTTCCCGCCGGGGGAGATTCATCATTATGGTCGCCATCCCGACGCCAGTGAGTGGTATCACCAGTGGGTTTACTTCCGCCCACGCGCCTACTGGCATGAATGGCTGCATTGGCCCGCTATCGTGGCGCAAACCGGTTTTTATCGCCCGGATGAAGCGCATCAGGCGGAGATAACCAGTTTGTTCGGCAAGATTATCGATGCCGGGCAGGGCGTTGGGCGCTATTCGGAGCTCCTGGCCATCAACCTGCTGGAACAGTTGCTGCTGCGCCGCATGGAGGCGATTAATGAATCGCTGCATCCACCGATGGATAACCGGGTGCGCGACGCCTGTCAGTACATCAGCGACCATCTGGCGGACAGCCACTTTGATATCGCAAGCGTCGCGCAGCATGTTTGTCTCTCACCATCGCGCTTATCGCATCTCTTTCGTCAGCAATTGGGCGTCAGCGTATTGAGCTGGCGTGAGGATCAACGTATGAGCCAGGCGAAACTGCTGCTCAGTACCACGCGGATGCCAATTGCTAGCGTAGGGCGCAATGTCGGCTTTGAAGATCAGCTCTACTTCTCGCGCGTTTTTAAGAAGTGTACCGGTGCTAGCCCGAGTGAATTTCGTGCGGGATGTGAATAAAAAGTAAAGAAACGGAAATGTGGTGTGTCGGGTTTTGTGTTTGCCAGTAAACTTTACTGATAATTGAAGGCTTGACGTCGCGGGAGGCGCTCTGGAGAATCCCTGCTTCGTTTTCAAACCGGGCACACTATGCAAGAAATGCTGGAACACTTTATTACGCAATCTACGACCTATTCGCTGATTGCGGTCGCGCTGGTGGCGTTTCTGGAATCGCTGGCGTTAGTCGGATTGATTCTGCCGGGTACCGTTATGATGGCCGGGCTTGGCGCGCTTATTGGCAGCGGCGAGGTGAATTTCTGGCAGGCATGGCTGGTGGGGATTATTGGCTGCCTGCTTGGCGACTGGATCTCATTCTGGCTGGGCTGGCGGTTTAAAAAGCCGCTGCACCGCTGGTCGTTTATGAAGAAGAATCGCGCGCTGCTGGATAAAACCGAGCATGCGCTGCATCAACACAGCATGTTTACCATTCTGCTCGGTCGTTTTGTCGGCCCGACGCGACCGCTGGTGCCAATGGTCGCGGGGATGCTCGACCTGCCGGTATCCAAGTTTATTACCCCCAATATTATCGGCTGCGTGCTATGGCCGCCGCTGTACTTCCTGCCGGGGATTCTTGCTGGCGCGGCGATTGATATTCCGGCGGATGAAAACAGCGCCAGCTTTAAGTGGCTGCTGCTGGCGGCGGCGCTACTGTTGTGGGTTGCGGGCTGGCTGTGCTGGCGTCTGTGGCGTAGTGCGAAAGAGAGTCACGACAAGCTGAGCGCGCTATTGCCGCGCCAGCGTCTGTTGTGGCTATCACCTCTGGTGATGGGCGTGGCGGTGGTCGCACTGGTGAGCGTGATACGTCATCCGCTGATGCCGGTGTATGTTGGGATTTTGCGCAAGGTGGTGGGGCTGTAATGTGCCCGTGTGTTCGCGGGATGTTAGGTGGCGTAGGCCGGATAAGATGCGCCAGCATCGCCATCCGGCAAAACTCACCCGCGAATGCCCAACAGTGCAGACGCGCTGGCGCGACCGCTTAACAATTCCTGCGTATCACCATCCCAGGCGATACGTCCGTCGGCCACCACCATCGCCCGCGTTGCGATGCGCGCGGCATCTTCTACGCTGTGTGACACCATCAATAACGTCAATTGCTGACGCTGACAGACATCGTCAACCAGCTGGAGCATCTCCTGACGCAGCGCTGGGTCGAGCGCGGAAAAGGGTTCATCCAATAGCAATATTGGCTGCTCGCGCACCAGACAGCGCGCCAGCGCCGCGCGTTGACGCTGGCCGCCGGAAAGCTCGCCGGGCAGCCTGTCCAGCATTGTTTCAATGCCCATCTGCTGAGCAATGACCGCGAGCTTTCGCTGCTGTTCGGCGTTGAGCTTCAGGCGTGGGCTCATCCCGAGACCAATATTTTGCCGTACCGTCAGATGGCTAAAGAGATTATTTTCCTGAAACAACATCGACACTGGCCGCTGCGATGGCGGTGTATCGGTATGTACCCGTCCTTCAAGTATTAGCGTGCCGCTGGCAGGCGGCAGGAAACCGGCGATCAGGTTGAGCAGCGTGGATTTACCCGCACCGCTGGGGCCGAGGATCGCCACCTTCTCGCCCTGCGCGATAGTGGTGGTGAAACGCATCGGTAAATGCTGATACAGCCAGGTGACATCATTGAGTTTTAGCATGGCGTCCGGGTATTTTTTCAATCACGGTAAACAGTACGAAGCACAGTATCAGCAGAATTAACGCGGTCACCGCGCCGTCCTGGCTGCGGTAGGCGCCAATTTGCTGATAGAGATAAAACGGCAGAGTGCGGAATTCTTCATTGCCAAACAGCGCCACCACGCCGAAATCACCAATTGATAGCACGCAGGCAAACGCCAGCGCTTGCGCCAGGGGGCGTTTGAGGGCGCGCAGTTCTACGACCCGTAGCCGATTTATGCCGGAAAGCCCCAGCGATTCGCACAGGATACTGTAGCGGGCGGTGACGTCGCGCATCGGCGTCTCCAGCACTTTGATGGCATACGGCACCGCCATCAGCGCGTTGGTGAAAATCACAATGCCATCGGCGGAGTCGGGCAAGCCGATGGTGTTGTTCAGCAGCAGGAAGAAGCCGGTTGCCAGCACGATCCCCGGCATTGCCAAAATCAACATCCCGCTGAGCTCCATAGCCTGACCGGCGAGTGGTCGGTTGCGCGCTCGCAGCTCGCGGCTGCTCCACAGCAGCATCATGGTCAGTATCACGCATAACAGGCCAGCGGCGAGGGCAATGCGCAGGGATGTCGTCAGCGCCTGCCATAAAATGGGTTGCTCCAGCACCTGGAACATCGTGGGGTTGATGCCGTCGAAAATCACCGCCAGCAGCGGCGGCAGCAGTAATAACAACGTCAGCAAAATCAGTAGCATGTCGGCGATTCGGCTGTGCCAGCGATCGTCAGGGTCACGCCAGCCGTGAACCTGCGTGTTGCCAATCGCAATCGCTCGGCTCAGGCGCTGGCTTAATAACACCAGCGACAGACAGCAGGCCATTTGAATGATCGCCAGCATCGCTGCCCGCGCGGGGTCGTAATCAAAGTTCAGCGCCTGGTAGATAGCCAGCTCGATGGTGGTGGCCGACGGCCCGCCGCCCAGTGATAGCACGGTGGCGAAGCTGGCGAAACAGAGCATAAAGATAAGCGTGGCGATGGGTAAAATTTGACGCCGCAGCCATGGCCACTCTACCAGGCGGAAAAACGGGTAGCCGCGCATGCCAAGCTGAGCCGCAATTTGGCGCTGCTCACCGGGAATTTGCTCCAGCGCTTGCAGCAACAGGCGGGTTGCCATCGGCATATTAAAGAACACATGCGCCAGCAGGATGCCTTGCAGGCCGTAGGGTGAGAAATTCCACTGCCAGCCGAGCCAGGTACAAAGCTGAGCCAGCCAGCCCTGACGACCGTAAACGCTCAGAATACCGAATACGGCGACCAGCACCGGTAAAATAAGCGTCATGGCACACAGCCGCAGTAACAGCTGGCGGCCGGGGAAGCGTCGGCGGTAGAGCGCGCGGGCAAGGAAAATGGCAGGAATGACGGACAGCAGCGCCGAAAGGAACGCCTGCCAGAAGGAGAATCGCACCACGTGCCACAGATAGCTGTCGGCAAGCAGCGTCGACCATGAGGTTTCTGGTGCGTTTAGCCATAACGACAAAAATGCCGCCAGGGCGACGGCCACCATCAGCGTGGTGGCTGCAAGCCCCGGAAAGAGCCAGTGAGGAGTTAGCGGCTGGCGGCGCGGAGCCATGCGTTAATCCAGTTTTGACGATCGGTTGCGACCTGTTGCGGCGTAAATTGCAGTGCAGTTTGTGGTTTCACCAGGTTGTTAAAGCCCTCCGGTAACGCAACCTGAGTCACGGGGTACATCCAGTTACCGGTTGGCACCGCATTCTGGAATGCTGGGGAAACCATAAAGCTCAGGAATTGATCCGCCAGTTTGGGCTGTTTACTGGCGGCGGTTTTCGCTGCCACTTCCACCTGCAGGTAATGACCTTCGCTAAAGGCTGCCGCCGCGTAGTTATCTTTCTTCTCTTCGATGATGTGATACGCCGGTGAGGTGGTGTAGCTCAGTACCAGGTCGCTTTCCCCTTTCAGGAACAGACCGTAGGCTTCACTCCAGCCCTTGGTGACGGTAACGGTTTTCGCCGCCAGTTTCTGCCACGCTTCCGGTGCTTTATCGCCATAGACTTTCTGCATCCACAGCAGCAGGCCTAAGCCCGGCGTACTGGTGCGAGGATCTTGGTAAATCACCCGCCATTTCTGATCGCTTTCGACCAGTTCTTTCAGGTTTTTTGGCGGGTTTTTCAGTTTGTTTTTGTCGTAGACGAAAGCGAAGTAGCCGTAGTCGAACGGCACGAAGGTGTCGTTGTTCCAGCCGCCCGGCACGTTGACGGCGCTTGCCGGAACGTTGCTTTTGGCGAACAGTTTAGTCTCAGTCGCAGCCTGAAGCAGATTGTTATCCAGCCCCAATACTACGTCGGCTTTGCTATTTTTGCCTTCCATACGTAGACGGTTAAGCAGCGATACGCCATCTTCCAGCGCGACGAATTTCAGCTCGCAGTGACAGTCGACCTCAAACGCTTTTTTGACCGCAGGTCCAGGGCCCCAGTCGGCGGCGAAGGAATCGTAGGTGTAGACCGTGAGAACGGGTTTAGCGAAGGCTGGCACGGCAATGAGGGCCAGCAGTGGGAGTAATTTTTTGAGCACTTTGCACCTTTATTCATGGTGGCAAAGGATTTTGAGTGAGCCCCAAATCCCTTCGCCGGGATTATCCGGATCAGGTTCGACGGGTCTTTCTCAGCCAATACACGCGTTTGTGTTTAGCACCCCGTTGAGAACGCCACATTGTAATGATAACGTGAATAAATCAAAAGCCTTATGGATCCGGTGGCGCAAACCAGGCTGATTTAAAGTCAAACCAGCCTAACGTGTTCATTCGCACGCCGCGCATACTGCGTTGCCCCTGTAACATCAGCCAATGGTGAATGAGCGGCACAACGGACTGATTCTCCATAAGTTGTTGGCACCAGTCGGCCTGCGGGAGCGCATTGGCGCGCCAGCGCTGGGCGTCCTGCTCCCAGTCGATGGGAATACAGTTGCGGATAAGCGGTACTTCATACAGAAAGGCAAATAACGAGAAATCCAGCGGCAGCGTAAAGTTGGCGCTGTTGAGCCAGATATCGCTGACCACCTCGCCCTGGTGCCATTCCTCATACTCCACTTCCTGAATATTCAGTTTGACCTGATGCTCCGCCAGCAGGGCTTCCATAATGAGGCCAATCGTTCGGTGTTCAATGTGTTCGCGATAATAGGTCAGCGTCACCGATTCCAGCCCGGCCGGTTTTTCACAGGCGCGGCTGCGGGCGTGGTGCCAACGCGGCAGCAGACCATAGGCCGGGAACCAGTGGCTTTGGTGTTGTTCGCCTGCGTGGTATAGAAGATTGTTCGGATGAAAAATATGGCTCAGCCACTGGCGTACTGCCGGGTTGTTGCCGAGTGGGCTGCGGGCGTCGAACAGTAAATAATAGCATCCCTCCTCAAGGCGGCTTTCGACCGCCTTTTCGCTCTCGGTGGTACCCTGTAGCGTCAGCCCGCCATTGGGCTCCTCGCTGATTTCCGGCAAGACCCAGACGTTAACCTCATCGATAAGCGCCCGGAAACCGAAGTAATCATCAAAGGCGAGGATCTTAAGCTGGTTTTGATTGTTACGGGCGACCGAGTACGGGCCGGTGCCAACCGGCATGCGTGAGAAGTTGGGCAGTGACTGCCACTCGCGCGGCAGGATCATCGCTGAGACCTGACCTAATAACAGCGGCAGCCAGCGATCGGGTTCCGTAAGGTGGACATCCAGTGTCCAGGCGGTAGGGGAGTCGATACGCGAAATATTCGAATACAGCGGAAGCGTCATGCTGCGGTGCAGTGACGCGATGACGTCCTCCATCTCCAATTCACGGCCGTGATGGAAATGAATGCCGGGGCGGAGGTAAAAACGCCAGTGTAATGGGGAAATTGCCTGCCAATGGTGCGCAATATCGGCTTCCAGTTCCCCATTTACCTCGTTGATTCGGGTTAATGCGCTAAAAATTTGCCGCGCGATGTGGGTTTCAGAACGCCGCAGGGCGGTTCCTGGCAGTAAATTGTGCATCGGACGGTAGTAAAGCACGCGCAAAATATGCCGACCCTGGCGGAAACTGCGGCCTAAATGCGAAACCAGCATCTGGCGTACCGCGGCTTTATCGCCGACCAGTTGAACCAGTTGATCGATCCGGTCTTGCTCCAGCAGATCCTCCGCACGTTGCTGCTGCAACGCCAGCCCGGTGTAGAGGAAGGTAAGCTTTGAACGCTTGCCGCGCCCGACCTCCGCCTCCCAGGTCAGCCAGCCGCGCGCTTCCATAGTATTCAATAGCGTCCTCATATGGCGGCGTGAACAGCTCAGTAATTCGGCCAGAGTATTTAGCGTGGTTTCCTGCGATTTTCCTTCGCAGCACTGCCATAAGCGGATGAACTGTTGTTGCAATCGACCTGAGGACATAAAAGGGGAACTCCTGATAAAAACTCAGCAATTTATTAATCCCTATATTAAGCCAATAATTGCTTTCGATGAAGCGAGGAGGTCACCATGTATCAGTTCTATCAGCGATATTTCTCTGCCACCAAACATGTTTCCTGGCTGGCCCGCCTGGCAACGGCACAACGGCTTGAAATGCTGAACTATCTGATGCAGTGGGAAGTTACGAAACCGACCTCTGAACATTAATTCGCCTAATCATGTGTGACTGAGTATTTGCCAGCAGGTATCATCTGCTGGCTTTTTTTATTCTCTCGCGTGCACAAAGGATTTCACATGCTCTGGTTAATGACGATGGGACGACGTCTCAACGGTGTTTATGCTGCCTTTATGATGGTGGCGTTTATGATGGGGATCGCGGGGGCGCTACAGGCACCAACGTTAAGCCTGTATCTCAGCCGGGAAGTGGGCGTACAGCCGTTCTGGGTTGGCCTGTTTTATACCGTCAACGCGGTAGCCGGGATCGTCGTCAGTCTTGGGTTGGCAAAGCGATCCGATAGCCGGGGCGATCGTCGTAAACTGATTATGTTCTGTTGTCTGATGGCGGTGGGTAACGCGCTGCTGTTCGCTTTTAATCGGCATTATTTAACGCTGATTACCTGCGGCGTACTGCTGGCCTCGATTGCTAACGCTGCCATGCCACAGCTGTTTGCGCTGGCGCGTGAGTATGCTGACAGTTCAGCGCGTGAAGTGGTGATGTTCAGCTCGGTGATGCGTGCGCAATTATCGCTGGCGTGGGTTATTGGCCCGCCGCTGGCCTTTATGCTGGCGCTGAACTACGGCTTTACCGCCATGTTCTCGATTGCAGCGGCTATTTTTGCCATCAGCCTTGCGCTAATCGCGTTGACGCTGCCTTCGGTGGCGCGAGTTGAGCAGCCTGCTGACACCGTGCAGCTTCCTATCAGTGGCTGGAAGGACAGCAACGTTCGTATGCTGTTTATCGCCTCCACGCTGATGTGGACCTGCAACACCATGTATATCATCGATATGCCATTGTGGATCAGCAGCGATCTTGGCCTGCAGGATAGCCTGGCGGGGATCTTGATGGGTACGGCAGCTGGGCTGGAGATTCCGGCGATGATCCTTGCAGGTTACTACGTGAAGCGCTTTGGTAAGCGGCGGATGATGGTGACGGCGGTGGCCGCTGGCGTGCTGTTTTATATCGGCCTGATTTTCTTCCACAGCCATACGTCGTTGCTGGTATTGCAGCTATTTAACGCTGTTTTTATTGGTATTGTCGCCGGGATTGGCATGCTGTGGTTCCAGGATTTGATGCCGGGACGGGCAGGGGCGGCGACCACGCTGTTTACCAATAGCATCTCAACTGGGGTGATTTTAGCCGGGATTATTCAGGGAGCGCTGGCGCAGAATTTTGGCCACTTCTCAGTGTACTGGGTGATTGCGGGGATTTCGGTGGTGACGCTGGCGATGACGTGGCGGGTGAAGGACGTATAGAGCAGTTGAGCCTCCCCGGAGGCGGCGCGTTCGCGCCTTGTCCGGGCTACATTAAACGGTAGCCCGGCTGAGCGCTGCGACGCCGGGGAGGCTCGGCGTAACAAATTACTGCATAAACGCCGGTTGCTTATTCTCGTACTCGGAAATCGCGCCTTCATGCTGCAAGGTCAAACCGATGCTGTCGAGGCCGTTAATCATGCAGTGGCGACGGAAATCATCGATTTTAAAGCTGTAGGATTTCTCCCCGGCTTTGACCACCTGCGCTTCCAGATCAACTTCGAATTTAATCCCCGGATTTGCTTGCACCAGTGCAAACAGCTCATCAACCTGCGCATCGCTCAACGTCACCGGCAGCAGCTGGTTGTTGAAGCTGTTGCCGTAGAAGATATCCGCGAAGCTTGGGGCGATAACCACTTTAAAACCGTAGTCGGTCAGCGCCCACGGCGCGTGCTCACGCGACGAACCACAGCCGAAGTTTTCGCGTGTCAGCAGAATCGACGCGCCTTTATATTCCGGGAAGTTCAGCACGAACTCAGGGTTTGGCTGTTCACCTTTGTCATCAAGGAAGCGCCAGTCGTTAAACAGGTGCGCGCCAAAGCCAGTGCGGGTCACTTTCTGTAAAAACTGCTTTGGGATAATCGCATCGGTATCGACGTTCGCGGCATCCAGTGGCACCACCAGTCCCGTATGTTGGGTAAATTTCTCTGCCATGATGGTTTCCTTATTTCATGCTACGAATGTCGGCGAAATGGCCGGTTACTGCGGCCGCAGCGGCCATTGCTGGGCTGACCAGGTGAGTACGTCCACCGCGGCCCTGACGACCTTCAAAGTTACGGTTGCTGGTGGAGGCACAGCGCTCGCCCGGATTCAGGCGGTCGTTGTTCATCGCCAGACACATAGAGCAGCCCGGCAGACGCCATTCAAAACCGGCTTCGATAAAGATTTTATCCAGACCTTCCGCTTCCGCCTGCGCCTTCACCGGGCCAGAGCCTGGCACGACCAACGCCTGCACGCCTGGAGCAACTTTACGGCCTTTGGCAATTTCCGCCGCCGCGCGCAAATCTTCAATGCGTGAGTTGGTGCAAGAACCGATAAACACTTTGTCGATAGCGACGTCGGTCAGCGGGATACCCGGCTTCAGTCCCATATAAGCCAGCGCTTTCTCGGCACTGGCGCGTTCGACCGGATCGCTAAAGGAGGCCGGGTCTGGAATGTTGTCATTAACGGAAATGACCTGACCGGGGTTGGTGCCCCAAGTGACCTGCGGTGCAATGTCTTCTGCTTGCAGAGTAATGACGCTATCAAAGGTGGCCCCGTCATCAGTTTTCAGGGTTTTCCAGTAGGTGACGGCATCGTCAAAATCTTTGCCTTTTGGCGCGTGCAGACGGCCTTCAACGTAGTTGAAAGTAGTGTCATCTGGCGCGACCAGGCCCGCTTTGGCGCCCAGTTCGATTGCCATGTTGCACAGGGTCATACGGCCTTCCATGGTCAGGTCGCGAATCGCCTGGCCGCAGAATTCCACCACGTGACCGGTACCGCCCGCGCTGCCGGTTTTACCGATAATCGCCAGCACGATATCTTTGGCAGTGATGCCCGGTGCTGCTTTGCCGTTGACTTCAATCTTCATCGTTTTGGCGCGGCCCTGTTTCAGGGTCTGGGTCGCCAGTACGTGTTCGACTTCTGAGGTGCCGATACCGAACGCCAGCGCGCCGAACGCACCGTGGGTGGCGGTGTGGGAGTCGCCGCACACGATGGTCATGCCTGGCAGGGTAACACCTTGCTCTGGCCCCATTACGTGTACGATGCCCTGGTACGGGTGGTTCAGATCATACAGTTCAACGCCGAATTCGTTGCAGTTCTTAATCAGCTCCTGCATCTGGATACGCGCCATCTCGCCGGAGGCGTTGATGTCTTTGGTCTGCGTAGAGACGTTGTGATCCATGGTGGCGAAGGTTTTACCCGGCTGACGCACTGGGCGCTTGTGCGCACGCAGGCCGTCAAACGCCTGTGGTGACGTGACTTCGTGTACCAGATGGCGGTCGATGTACAACAGCGGCGTTTCGTTTGGCGCTTCATAGACCACGTGCGCTTCAAACAATTTTTCGTATAAGGTCTTCGCCATGGTTACACCCCTTCGGCAACATAGCGGGCAATGATATCGCCCATTTCATCGGTACTGACTGCCGCACTGCCGCGGGCTAAATCACTGGTCCGTACGCCTTCTTCCAGCGCGCGGTTAATGGCGGCTTCAATGGCGGTAGCGGCATCGTTGGCGTCCAGGCTGTAGCGTAACAGCAGCGCCAGAGACAGGATCTGCGCAATCGGGTTAGCGATATTTTTACCGGCGATATCCGGCGCTGAACCACCGGCAGGTTCATACAAACCAAAGCCTTCTTCATTCAGGCTGGCGGATGGCAGCATCCCCATAGAACCGGTAATCATTGCGCATTCGTCGGAGAGAATGTCGCCGAACAGGTTGGAACACAGCAACACGTCGAACTGGGACGGGTCTTTAATCAGCTGCATCGTAGCGTTGTCGATATACATATGCGCCAGTTCAACGTCGGCATACTCTTTACTGATTTCGCTAACAATTTCGCGCCACAGAATCGAGGACTGCAACACGTTGGATTTATCAATAGAGGTCACTTTGTGACGACGCTTGCGCGCAGATTCAAATGCAATGCGCGCAATACGTTCGATCTCGAAACGGTGATACACCTCGGTATCAAACGCTTTCTCGTGCTGACCGCTGCCTTCGCGGCCTTTCGGCTGACCGAAGTAGATGCCGCCGGTCAGTTCACGGACGCACAGAATGTCGAAGCCGTTAGCGGCGATATCAGCGCGCAGCGGGCAGAACTCTTCCAGCCCCTGGTACAGCTTCGCTGGACGCAGGTTGCTGAACAGCTTGAAATGTTTACGCAGCGGCAGCAGCGCACCGCGTTCTGGCTGCTGGTTTGGCGGCAGGTTTTCCCATTTCGGGCCACCCACGGAGCCGAACAAAATCGCGTCGGCCTGGTCGCAGCCGTCTACAGTGGCCTGCGGCAATGGTTCACCGTGGCGGTCGATGGCGATACCACCGACGTCATAATGGCTGGTGGTAATACGCATATCAAAACGTTGACGCACGGCTTCCAGGACTTTCAATGCCTGTGTCATCACTTCCGGGCCAATACCGTCACCGGGTAACACAGCAATATGGTAGTTCTTCGACATTACACAGTTTCCTTGTTGTTCTCGTTATTCTTAATTTTGCGTTGCAATTCTTTTTCGACTTCGGCGGCGCGCCAGATGTTGTTCAGTACGTGGACCATCGCTTTTGCGGAGGATTCGACGATATCTGTTGCCAGACCGACGCCGTGGAAGCGACGACCGTTGTAGGTCACCACGATATCCACCTGGCCCAGCGCGTCTTTGCCCTGGCCTTTGGCGTTCAGGTCATATTTCACCAGCTCAACGTCGTAGCCGGTGATGCGGTTAATTGCCTGATAAATCGCGTCAACCGGGCCGTTACCGTTGGCGGCTTCGGCTTTGGTCTCTTCACCGCAGGCCAGTTTCACGGAGGCGGTAGCGATATCGCTGGAGCCGGACTGGACGCTGAAGTAGTCCAGACGGAAATGCTCTGGCTCTTCCTGCTGTTTATTGATGAACGCCAGCGCTTCCAGGTCGTAGTCGAAGACCTGACCTTTTTTGTCCGCCAGCTTCAAGAATGCGTCGTACAGGTGATCCATGTTGTAGTCGGTGTCTTTGTAACCCATCTCTTCCATACGGTGCTTCACGGCGGCGCGGCCGGAGCGAGAGGTCAGGTTCAACTGCACCTGATTCAGGCCGATGGATTCTGGGGTCATAATTTCGTAGTTTTCGCGATTCTTCAGTACGCCATCCTGGTGGATGCCGGAAGAGTGAGCGAAGGCACCGGTGCCAACAATCGCTTTGTTTGCTGGGATTGGCATGTTGCAAATCTGGCTGACGGTCTGGCTGGTACGCCAGATTTCATTGTGGTTGATGGCGGTGTGCACTTTCATGATGTCTTTGCGCACTTTAATCGCCATGATGACCTCTTCCAGCGAGCAGTTACCTGCACGCTCACCGATACCGTTCATCGCGCCTTCAACCTGGCGTGCGCCAGCATGAACTGCCGCCAGTGAGTTACCCACCGCCATACCCAGGTCGTCGTGGGTGTGCACGGAGATAATCGCTTTATCGATGTTTGGAACGCGTTCGTACAGGCCGGTAATAATGTTGGAGAACTCGAACGGCAGGGTGTAGCCGACGGTGTCGGGAATATTGATGGTGGTGGCACCGGCGTTAATTGCCGCTTCAACCACGCGGGACAGCTGATCGATTGGTGTGCGGCCCGCATCTTCACAGGAGAATTCGACATCGTCGGTATAGTTACGCGCGCGTTTCACCATATACACCGCACGTTCGATGACTTCTTCCAGCGTGCTACGTAACTTGGTGGCGATGTGCATCGGTGAGGTCGCAATAAAAGTATGAATCCGGAATGCTTCGGCAATCTTCAGAGATTCGGCGGCGACATCAATATCCTGCTCTACACAACGCGCCAGAGCACAAACGCGGCTGTTCTTAATATTGCGCGCGATAGTTTGCACAGACTCGAAATCGCCCGGCGAAGAGACCGGAAACCCGACTTCCATCACGTCAACGCCCATACGTTCGAGGGCAAAAGCAATCTGCAGCTTCTCTTTCACGCTCAGGC
Source organism: Kluyvera intermedia (assembly GCF_034424175.1). Lineage (NCBI taxonomy): Bacteria > Pseudomonadati > Pseudomonadota > Gammaproteobacteria > Enterobacterales > Enterobacteriaceae > Kluyvera > Kluyvera intermedia. The sequence goes on along the minus strand of NZ_CP139986.1, from coordinate 3,926,315 downwards.
TTGCTTGTAATGCCTGTTCACCATCACGTAAGGTCGTATCAAAAATAATGACTTGTTGGCTCATGGTTTAGGTCCTTGGTTGAATTTGGGCGCCTTGCTACGAGCATAAAAAAACCCGCGCAGTGGCGCGGGTTTTTGTTTAACTGATGATGACTAACGCAGAACGTCGCACACCAGCCTACCGCGCACAGAAGAGGCGTTTAGTAGTAGTAGGCCGTTGAAGCGAGTTGTACGGAACATGGTCATCATTCTCCAGATGAATTCGATATGCTATTAGTGGTACTGGATATGCTTTCTGATGTCAACCCTGTCTGGAGAAACCAGGAGAATTACCGGCGTTAACGAAACGGCAGGATTAGCTAATTGTGCTGACGAAGGTCTCATTTTATAGCGGATCATTTTTTATGTTAATTCATGATTTTCATACTTTGTCGCATTTAAACATGATTTATTGTAATCAAACACGTCTTCGTCATGCTTTTCTGATGCCGCTATCATTATGATAGTTATGAATTTGTCATGCTTGCTGTTGGGGGTTGTAGATTAATAAAGAGTATCTCTGATAATAAAATGTTAATTTAAATTAAGATTTAAAAAATACAATTTAATAAATCCTTAAAAGTGGGGTCCACTTTAGGCATGTTGTATATTCGCGCGATCTATGGGTAAACTGCGTGCTATCAACTTGGTGATATAAATAAGAGCAACTTTTGTCCTCCAGAAGCTGCTTTTTTCATCTTTATATATTCTTATTTTTATTGAATTCTCTTTTTTGGATCTTATATGCATGGTAAATCATATAGCCTCAATATATTTCTGCGATTTTGCAAAGGGAGTTTTGTATGACAGTGGAGTCTGATAGCGTAATTAACGCCTCAGGGCAACAGCGTGTATCCGCTAATGAAGGAACTAAACCGCAGCTTCGGATGGTCGATTTAAATTTGCTTACCGTATTTGATGCGGTGATGCAGGAGCAGAACATCACGCGTGCCGCCCATATCCTTGGCATGTCACAGCCGGCGGTAAGTAACGCTGTTGCTCGTCTGAAAGTGATGTTTAATGATGAACTGTTTGTTCGTTATGGTCGTGGTATTCAGCCGACGGCCCGGGCGTTTCAGCTGTTCGGTTCAGTACGCCAGGCGCTGCAGCTAGTGCAAAATGAGTTACCGGGTTCAGGCTTTGAACCATTGAGCAGCGAGCGGGTATTTAATATCTGCGTATGTAGCCCACTGGATAATTACCTCACCTCAATTATCCTCAATAAGGTGAATGAAGTAGCGCCACATATTCACATGGTGTTTAAGTCATCCTTAAATCAAAATACAGAACATCAGCTTCGTTACCAGGAAATTGAATTTGTTCTTGGCTATGAGGAGTTCCGTCGTCCTGAGTTTGCCTGTGTACCATTATTTAATGATGAGATGGTGCTGGTGGTCAGTAAGAAACACCCGCGCATTAATGGCCCCGTCACAGAAGCAGTGGTTTATCAGGAAGAACATGCCGTTGTTTCCCTCGATCGTTATGCCTCATTTAGCCAGCCATGGTATGACTCGATTGATAAACAAAGCCGTATTGCCTATCAGGGAATGGCATTAATAAGCGTACTGAATGTCGTTTCTCAAACTCATCTGGTGGCTATTGCTCCGCGCCGTCTGGCTGAAGAATTCTCTGAGCAACTGGGTCTGCAAGTATTACCGCTGCCAATGAAGCTCAATAGTCGTACTTGCTACCTTTCTTGGCATGAAGCGGCAGGGCGAGATAAAGGCCATCAATGGATGGAAGAGCTTCTGATTAACGCATGTCGTCAGCAGTGATTCGTATCCGTAGATAGTCGCTATTAATGTCATATTTATTTTGTAAATCCTCAGAAATATAAAATATTATCCTGTTGTTTATCGCCGGTTCGTCCGGCGATAAAGTTAAAAATTCAGGTTTACCTGTAATGAGGCGTTTCGTCCGAGTATCTACGCCCTCCTTTTCTTATTACTGAAGTAATCTTCCATCATTTTCTCTTTTCCCCTTATTTTTCCTCTTTTTAGTACCGGACCTACTCCCGATGTGCGAATTGCCTGCCTGGTGGCGAGCGGTTATGTTAGTTCGTTATAGATTATTCAGCGCTGGTGGATACCGTTTTGCCGTCAGCACATGACTTCGGGAAAATGAATTCCCCGTCATCAAGAAGATTAAGCCGGGAGGCAAACCATGGAGATGTTGTCTGGAGCCGAGATGGTCGTCCGATCGTTAATCGATCAGGGCGTGAAGCAGGTATTTGGCTACCCGGGAGGCACGGTTCTCGATATTTATGATGCGCTACATACGGTTGGCGGTATTGACCATGTATTGGTGCGTCATGAACAAGCGGCGGTGCATATGGCCGACGGTCTGGCTCGTGCCACCGGGGAAGTTGGCGTGGTGCTGGTGACTTCGGGCCCGGGGGCAACTAACGCTATCACCGGGATTGCGACAGCCTATATGGACTCCATTCCCCTGGTTGTGCTGTCAGGCCAGGTGGCGACGTCATTAATCGGTTACGACGCCTTCCAGGAGTGCGACATGGTCGGTGTCTCGCGTCCGGTCGTGAAACATAGCTTCCTGGTGAAACAAACTGAAGATATTCCCGGTGTGTTAAAAAAAGCCTTTTGGCTGGCCGCTAGCGGACGTCCCGGCCCGGTGGTGGTAGACCTGCCAAAAGACATTCTTAATCCGGCGAATAAGCTACCGTACGTCTGGCCTGATTCGGTGAGTATGCGGTCGTACAACCCTACAACGACGGGTCACAAAGGGCAGATTAAACGCGCGCTGCAAACAATTATCGCTGCGAAAAAACCGGTGGTATACGTGGGCGGCGGGGTGGTGAATGCTGAATGCCATACACAGCTGCGTACGCTTATCGAAAAACTTAATTTACCGGTCGCCTCCTCATTGATGGGGCTGGGCGCTTTCCCAGCGACGCACCGTCAGGCGCTGGGCATGCTCGGTATGCATGGCACTTATGAAGCCAACATGACCATGCATCACTCCGATGTGATCTTCGCAGTCGGCGTCCGCTTTGACGATCGTACAACCAACAATCTGGCGAAGTACTGCCCGGATGCAACGGTCTTGCACATCGATATTGATCCAACCTCGATCTCAAAAACGGTACCCGCCGATATTCCGATCGTGGGTGACGCGGGATTAGTGTTGGATCAAATGCTCGAACTGTTGGATCAAGAGAGCGCCGCGCAACCGCTGGATGATATTCGCGACTGGTGGCAGCAGATAGAGCAATGGCGTGCTCGTCAGTGCCTGAAGTATGACACCCAAAGTGGCAAGATTAAGCCGCAGGCTGTGGTGGAAGCCGTCTGGAGATTGACCCACGGTGACGCCTACGTGACCTCCGATGTCGGTCAGCATCAAATGTTTGCCGCGCTTTACTATCCGTTTGATAAGCCGCGCCGCTGGATAAACTCCGGTGGTCTGGGCACCATGGGCTTCGGTCTGCCCGCGGCGTTAGGCGTTAAGATGGCGCTGCCGGATGAGACGGTGGTCTGCGTCACGGGGGATGGCAGTATTCAGATGAATATTCAGGAGCTGTCCACCGCGCTGCAATACAATCTGCCGGTGCTGGTGCTTAACCTGAACAATGGCTATCTCGGGATGGTGAAGCAGTGGCAGGACATGATCTACTCTGGCCGACATTCCCAGTCGTATATGCAGTCGCTGCCGGACTTTGTTCGTCTTGCTGAGGCTTATGGTCATGTGGGGATCCGTATCACCGAACCTTCTGAGCTTGAGAGCAAGCTGACTGAAGCGCTAGAACAGGTGCGCAATAACCGCCTGGTGTTTGTCGATGTTTGCGTTGATGGAAGCGAACATGTCTACCCGATGCATATCCGCGGTGGGGCAATGGACGAGATGTGGCTGAGTAAAACGGAGAGAACCTGATTATGCGTCGGATATTATCGGTATTGCTGGAAAATGAGTCCGGGGCGCTATCCCGCGTGATTGGGCTTTTCTCACAACGCGGTTACAACATTGAGAGCCTGACCGTCGCGCCCACTGACGATCCAACGCTGTCGCGAATGACCATTCAGACGGTCGGCGATGAGAAAACCATCGAGCAAATTGAAAAGCAGCTGCACAAGCTGGTCGATGTGCTGCGCGTGACCGAGCTTGGGCAAGGCGGTCATGTTGAACGTGAAATCATGCTGGTGAAGGTTCAGGCCAGCGGTTATGGTCGCGATGAGGTTAAACGCAACACGGAAATTTTCCGTGGGCAGATTATTGATGTCACGCCATCGCTCTATACCGTACAACTGGTGGGCACCAGTGATAAACTGGACGCCTTCTTGGCCTCGCTGCGTGACGTTGCCCGAATTGTTGAAGTGGCACGTTCAGGTGTGGTGGGATTGTCGCGTGGCGACAAGATTATGCGCTAGGCTGGATCTCATCGCTTTATCGTAGCCTGACCCCGATGTCGGGCTTTTTTTTGCGAAACCCGCAGTAAGTGCGACGAAAAGCTATTGCCGATGAGATCATTCTGCGTTTAGATGTTACGGATTATACTTATAAAGCAAGGGGCAATTGTGAAACTGGATGAGATCGCCAGGCTTGCCGGTGTTTCCCGAACCACCGCCAGCTATGTGATTAACGGCAAAGCGAAGCAGTACCGTGTAAGCGACAAGACTGTCGAAAAAGTGATGGCCGTGGTGCGTGAGCACAACTACCATCCTAACGCGGTTGCCGCCGGCCTGCGTGCAGGACGTACGCGTTCCATCGGATTAGTGATTCCGGATCTGGAAAATACCAGCTATACGCGCATCGCCAACTATCTTGAGCGTCAGGCTCGTCAGCGTGGTTATCAGCTGTTGATCGCCTGTTCTGAAGATCAGCCGGATAACGAAATGCGCTGTATTGAGCATCTGCTGCAACGTCAGGTGGATGCCATTATTGTCTCAACCTCTCTGCCACCAGAACATCCGTTCTACCAACGCTGGGCTAATGACTCGTTCCCGATTGTTGCGCTTGACCGCGCACTCGACCGTGAACACTTCACAAGCGTAGTGGGCGCCGATCAGGACGATGCTGAAATGCTCGCCGCTGAGTTGCGTACCTTCCCGGCGGAAACGGTGCTTTATCTCGGCGCGTTGCCGGAGCTGTCGGTCAGCTATCTGCGTGAGCAGGGGTTCCGTACGGCCTGGAAAGAGGATCCGCGAGAAGTGCATTTCCTCTATGCCAATAGTTATGAACGCGAAGCTGCGGCGGCGCTGTTTGAAAAATGGCTTGAGACTCATCCTATGCCACAGGCGTTATTCACTACCTCCTTTGCGCTATTACAAGGGGTGATGGATGTTACGCTGCGTCGTGAAGGTAAGCTGCCGACCGATTTAGCCATTGCCACCTTTGGCGATAACGAGTTGCTCGACTTCTTACAATGCCCAGTGCTGGCCGTAGCCCAGCGCCACCGTGATGTTGCGGAGCGTGTGCTGGAGATTGTACTGGCAAGTCTTGACGAACCTCGTAAGCCAAAACCGGGCCTCAGCCGTATTCGTCGTAATCTTTACCATCGTGGCAGCCTGAGCCGTCGATAAACATTAAAGGATGAAGGTACACGTTATTACCTTCATCCTTTTAAACATTATTCCCGTGTGGATATTCAGATAATTCCTTAATTTTTATTAGCCCTCTATTTAATTTCTCTTTTTTGAGCGTTTTGTTGTTTATTAATGTGAACACAAAGTAAAAATATATTATTTGTGTATTATTTTGTTACATTTTCCGGGCGGATTGCCGAAATAACAAACACTTCATCACCCACCTACCAGAATGCGCAGCCAGTCGCCCGCGAATTCCTTGTCGGGGCTTGCCACAAGGACTGTTAACCAACTGCAGAATGTCCTAAAATGCCGCTCGCGTCGCAAACTGACACTTTATATATTCTTTTGAAGATATTTCGTCACGTTAACGTGGTGTGAATCACCCTGTATTTTTCTTGCGGGTATTCATGACGTTAATTTGCTTCGCAGGTTGGATGATTTTTAATCATGGCTAATATCGGCTGTAAATAGTGGTTTTTGGACTCCGTTGGCATTGATGCTGGCTTGACAAGCTTTTCCTCTGCTCCTTAAAGTGGGAATTTGTGGGGTAAAGTGGTGATAAGGGGAGAGGCTGGCATGTTCCGAGGGGCAACGTTAGTCAATCTTGACAGCAAAGGGCGCTTAGCCGTCCCTGTCCGATATCGGGATACGCTGCTCGAGAGCGCTACCGGTCAAATGGTTTGCACCATTGACATCCATCACCCCTGCCTACTGCTTTACCCTTTGCCTGAATGGGAAATTATCGAACAAAAACTATCGCGTCTGTCGAGCATGAATCCCGCCGAGCGCCGTGTACAACGGTTGCTGTTAGGGCATGCCAGCGAATGTCAGATGGATAATGCGGGGCGATTATTGATTGCGCCGGTTTTACGGCAACATGCCGGATTGACCAAAGAAGTGATGCTGGTCGGGCAGTTCAATAAATTTGAGCTGTGGGATGAAACGGCCTGGTATCAACGGGTCAAGGAAGATATCGACGCTGAGCAATCTGCTTCAGGGGCGCTGTCGGAGCGATTGCAGGATTTGTCCTTATAAAATGATGGAAAACTTTAAACATACTTCGGTACTGCTGGACGACGCCGTAAACGGCCTGAATATCCGTCCAGATGGTATCTACATCGATGGCACTTTTGGCCGTGGTGGTCACTCACGTCTCATCCTCTCGCAGCTTGGTGAGCAGGGGCGTTTGATCGCGATCGACCGCGATCCTGAAGCGATTGCGGTGGCTAAAACCATTGATGATCCGCGTTTTTCCATCGTGCATGGTCCTTTCTCGGCGCTGGCGGATTACGTAGCCGAACTCGACCTGGTCGGCAAGATCGACGGCATTCTGCTCGATCTTGGCGTCTCCTCACCGCAGCTTGATGATGCTGAACGCGGCTTCTCATTTATGCGTGATGGCCCGCTGGATATGCGTATGGATCCGACGCGCGGTCAGTCGGCGGCCGAATGGCTGCAAACGGCAGAAGAAGCGGATATTGCCTGGGTGATTAAAACCTTCGGTGAAGAACGTTTTGGTAAACGCATTGCGCGCGCCATCGTGGATCGCAACCGTATTGAGCCGATGACGCGTACCAAAGAGCTGGCAGAAGTGATTGCCGCTGCGATGCCGGTGAAAGACAAATTCAAACACCCCGCAACCCGTACCTTCCAGGCGGTGCGTATTTGGGTGAACAGTGAGCTGGAGGAGATAGAGCAAGCGCTAAAAAGCTCGCTTGGCGTGCTGGCCCCGGGTGGGCGGCTGTCAATCATCAGCTTCCATTCGCTGGAAGACCGCATTGTGAAACGCTTTATGCGTGAACAGAGCCGCGGTCCACAGGTTCCGGCTGGGATACCGATGACTGAAGAGCAACTCAGGAAACTGGGTGGCCGTCATTTACGAGCGCTAGGCAAGTTGATGCCGGGCGAAGAAGAAGTGGCTGAGAATCCACGTGCTCGTAGTTCAGTGCTGCGTATTGCAGAAAGGACGAACGCATGATCAGCAGAGTGACAGAAGCCTTAAGCAAAGTGACCGGGTCGTTAGGAAATGGCGAACGTCATGCCTTGCCTGGCGTTATTCGCGACGACCTTTTGCAACATGGGAAGCTGCCACTCTGTCTGTTCATTTGCATTATCGTGACGGCGGTAACGGTGGTGACGACCGCTCACCATACTCGCCTGTTAACAGCCCAACGTGAACAGTTGGTGCTGGAGCGCGATGCGTTAGATATTGAATGGCGAAACCTGATCCTCGAAGAGAATGCTCTTGGCGATCATAGCCGTGTCGAACGTATCGCTACTGAAAAGTTGCAGATGCAACATGTTGATCCATCAAAAGAAAACATTGTTGTTCAAAAATAAGGATTATTGCAACGCATGAAACCGGCGGCAAAAAAAACGCTTAAACCGAAACGTCAGGAAGAACAGGCCAACTTTATCAGTTGGCGTTTTGCGTTGCTTTGCGGCTGTATTCTGATTGCATTGGGCTTCTTGCTGGGGCGTGTCGCCTGGTTGCAGATCATCGCACCTGACATGCTGGTGCGTCAGGGCGACATGCGTTCGTTACGCGTGCAGGAAGTGGCGACCTCGCGAGGCTTAATCACCGATCGTTCTGGTCGTCCGCTGGCGGTGAGCGTACCGGTGAAAGCTATCTGGGCCGATCCGAAAGAGCTGCACGAAGCGGGTGGTGTGGTACTGAATAACCGCTGGAAGGCATTGGCCGATGCGCTGAATATGCCGCTCGACCAGTTGGCCACACGTATCAACACCAATCCACGCATGCGTTTTATCTATCTGGCGCGTCAGGTTAACCCTGACATGGCAGATTACATCAAAAAACTGAAGTTACCAGGGATTTACCTGCGTGAAGAATCGCGCCGTTACTATCCTTCCGGCGAAGTGACCGCTCACTTAATTGGTTTTACCAACGTTGATAGCCAGGGCATTGAAGGGGTTGAGAAGAGCTTCGACAAGTGGCTCACCGGCCAGCCGGGAGAACGAATTGTCCGTAAAGACCGCTATGGCCGAGTCATCGAAGATATTTCCTCAACTGACAGCCAGGCCGCGCACAATCTGGCGTTGAGCATCGACGAGCGCTTACAGGCGCTGGTCTACCGTGAGCTGAATAACGCCGTCGCCTTTAACAAGGCGGAATCCGGCAGCGCCGTACTGGTTGATGTGACAACCGGTGAAGTACTGGCGATGGCCAACAGCCCATCCTACAACCCGAATAACTTTACCGGCACGGCGAAAGACACCATGCGTAACCGGGCGATCACTGACGTGTTCGAACCCGGTTCAACGGTAAAACCGATGGTCGTCATGACGGCCTTGCAGCGCGGCGTCGTACGTGAAAACACCGTGCTGAACACTATTCCATATCGAATTAACGGTCACGAAATCAAAGACGTGGCGCGCTACAGCGAATTAACCCTGACCGGGGTTCTACAGAAGTCGAGTAACGTCGGTGTTTCCAAGCTGGCGTTAGCGATGCCGTCCTCAGCGTTAGTAGATACTTACTCACGTTTTGGGCTGGGAAAAGCGACCAATTTGGGGTTGGTCGGAGAACGCAGTGGCTTATACCCTCAAAAACAACGGTGGTCTGACATAGAGAGGGCCACCTTCTCTTTCGGCTATGGGCTAATGGTAACCCCGTTACAGTTAGCGCGAGTCTACGCAACGATTGGCAGCTACGGGATCTACCGTCCGCTGTCGATAACCAAAGTTGATCCGCCGGTTCCCGGTGAGCGCATCTTCCCTGAATCTACCGTCCGTACAGTCGTACATATGATGGAAAGCGTGGCGCTGCCTGGCGGCGGTGGCGTGAAGGCGGCGATTAAAGGCTACCGTATTGCGATTAAAACCGGTACGGCGAAAAAAGTTGGCCCGGACGGGCGCTACATCAACAAATACATTGCTTACACCGCAGGCGTTGCGCCAGCCAGCCAGCCGCGTTTTGCGCTGGTGGTGGTCATCAACGACCCGCAGGCGGGTAAATACTACGGCGGCGCCGTTTCCGCGCCGGTCTTTGGAGCCATCATGGGCGGTGTATTGCGCACGATGAACATTGAACCGGACGCGCTGGCAACGGGCGATAAAAATGATTTAGTAACGAATCAAGGCGAGGGATCAGGTGGCAGATCGTAATTTGCGCGACCTTCTTGCTCCGTGGGTGCCAAATGCACCGGAGCGAGTACTGCGGGAGATGACGCTCGACAGCCGTGTGGCTGCATCGGGCGATCTTTTCGTAGCGGTAGTAGGTCATCAGGCGGACGGGCGTCGTTATATCCCGCAGGCAATTGCGCAAGGCGTCGCGGCAGTTGTAGCCGAGGCAAAAGATGAAGCGACCGACGGTGAAATCCGTGAAATTCACGGCGTGCCGGTTATTTACCTCAGCCAGTTAAACGAACGCTTATCGGCACTGGCCGGGCGTTTCTACCAAGAACCGTCGGACAGCCTGCGCCTGATTGGCGTCACCGGTACCAACGGTAAAACCACCACCACGCAGTTGATTGCACAGTGGTGCCAACTGTTGGGTGAAACCAGCGCGGTGATGGGCACCGTCGGCAACGGCCTGCTGGACAAAGTTATCCCAACGGAGAACACCACCGGTTCGGCGGTTGACGTTCAGCACGTGCTCGCCGGTCTGGTTGCGCAGGGCGCGACGATGGCAGCGATGGAAGTCTCTTCTCACGGTTTGGTACAGCACCGCGTAGCGGCACTGAAATTTGCGGCTTCCGTGTTCACCAACCTCAGCCGCGATCACCTTGATTATCATGGTGATATGGAACATTACGAAGCCGCCAAATGGCTGCTGTATTCGACCCACCACTGCGGCCAGGCGATTGTGAATGCCGACGACGAAGTGGGCCGCCGCTGGTTGGCGCGTTTGCCGGACGCGGTCGCAGTGTCAATGGAAGACCATATCAACCCAAACTGTCACGGTCGCTGGCTGAAAGCTATCGCTGTGGATTACCACGATAGCGGCGCCACCATTCGTTTCGACTCCACCTGGGGCGAAGGCGAAATTGAAAGCCGCCTGATGGGCGCGTTTAACGTCAGCAACCTGCTGCTGGCGCTGGCAACATTACTGGCGCTGGGTTACCCGCTGGCCGATCTGTTGAAAACCGCCGCGCGTTTGCAGCCGGTATGTGGGCGCATGGAAGTCTTCGCAGCACCGGGTAAACCGACGGTTGTTGTCGATTACGCTCACACCCCTGATGCGCTGGAAAAAGCCTTGCAGGCCGCGCGTCTGCACTGCGCTGGCAAGCTGTGGTGCGTGTTTGGCTGCGGCGGCGACCGTGATAAAGGCAAGCGCCCGCTGATGGGTGCGATTGCCGAAGAGTTCTCCGATATTGTGGTCGTCACCGATGATAACCCGCGTACCGAAGAACCTCGTGCGATCATCAACGACATTCTGGCGGGCATGGTTGACGCTGGGCACGTGAAGGTGATGGAAGGCCGCGCCGAAGCGGTGACCAACGCCATCATGCAGGCCAAAGAGAATGACGTTGTGCTGCTGGCCGGCAAAGGCCATGAAGATTATCAGATTGTGGGTAACCGCCGTCTGGACTACTCAGACCGTATCACCGCAGCGCGTCTGCTGGGAGTGGTGGCATGATTGGCGTAACGCTAAGCCAGCTTTCCGGCGTACTTAACGCTGAACTTGTGGGTGACGATCTGCTGATTGAAGACGTCACCACCGACACCCGTAAAATCACTGCGGGTTGCCTGTTTGTGGCGCTGAGAGGTGAACGTTTTGATGCGCACGATTTTGCGCAAACCGCCAAGGATAACGGCGCGGGCGCGCTGTTAGTCAGCCGTAAGCTGGATATCAATCTGCCACAACTGGTGGTCAGCGATACCCGTCTGGCTTTCGGTGAACTGGCGGCCTGGGTTCGTCAACAGGTTCCGGCACGCGTTGTGGCGCTGACCGGTTCTTCCGGCAAAACGTCGGTAAAAGAGATGACCGCCGCTATTTTGGCACAGTGCGGCAACACGCTTTATACCGCAGGCAACCTTAATAATGACATCGGCGTGCCGATGACATTACTGCGCCTGACGCCGGAACATCAGTTTGCGGTGATTGAGTTAGGGGCAAACCACCAGGGTGAAATTGCCTGGACCGTGGGGCTGACCCTTCCGGAAGCGGCGCTGGTGAATAACCTGGCGGCAGCGCATCTGGAAGGTTTTGGCTCATTAGCGGGTGTTGCGAAGGCCAAAGGGGAGATTTTCTCCGGCCTGTCGGAAAGCGGCGTTGCGATCCTGAATGCGGATAACAACGATTGGGCAAACTGGCAGCAGATCATTGGCGATCGTCGCGTCTGGCGCTTCTCGCCGGATGCGGCTGACAGCGATTTTAGCGCGAGCGATATCCGTATTACCGTACAGGGCACCGTCTTCACGCTGCATACGCCGAATGGCAACACAGAGGTACTTTTGCCACTGCCGGGTCGTCATAACATCGCTAATGCGCTGGCCGCAACCGCGCTGGCGACGGCGGTGGGAGCCGATTTAAATGCGGTGAAAGCCGGATTAGCGCAGCTTAAAGCGGTTCCGGGGCGTTTATTCCCGATTCAGTTGTCGGAAACTCAACTGCTGTTGGATGACTCCTACAACGCGAACGTCGGTTCAATGACCGCAGCGGTGCAGGTGCTGTCTGAAATGCCGGGCTACCGCGTGCTGGTTGTCGGTGATATGGCAGAGCTGGGTGCGGAAAGTGAAGATTGTCATATTCAGATCGGTGCTGCGGCAAAAGCCGCGGGTATCGACCGCGTACTGAGCGTTGGCACATTAAGCCAGGCAATCAGTGCTGCCAGCGGGGCAGGAGAGCATTTCACCGAGAAGGCCTCGGCAATTGCACGCCTTAACACGCTGATTAACGAACATAAAACTATCACCATTCTGGTGAAAGGATCACGCAGTGCCGCCATGGAACAGGTTGTACGCGCATTACAGGAGATCGGGACATGTTAGTATGGCTGGCCGAACATTTGGTCAAATATTATTCTGGCTTTAACGTCTTTTCCTATCTGACGTTTCGCGCCATCGTCAGCCTGCTGACCGCGCTGTTCATCTCTTTGTGGATGGGCCCGCGCATGATCGCCCGCTTGCAAAAAATGTCCTTTGGTCAGGTTGTGCGTAACGACGGTCCAGAATCACACTTCAGTAAACGCGGCACCCCAACCATGGGCGGGATCATGATCCTGACCGCCATTACCGTTTCCGTGTTGCTGTGGGCTTACCCCTCTAACCCGTATGTATGGTGCGTACTGACGGTACTTATCGGTTACGGAATTATTGGTTTTGTCGACGATTACCGCAAAGTGGTGCGTAAAGACACCAAAGGCCTGATTGCCCGCTGGAAATATTTCTGGATGTCGGTGATTGCGTTAGGCGTGGCCTTCGCGCTGTATCTGGCTGGCAAAGATACGCCCGCGACCGAACTGGTGGTGCCGTTCTTTAAAGACGTGATGCCGCAGCTGGGTCTGTTCTACGTTCTGCTCGCCTATTTCGTTATCGTCGGTACCGGCAACGCGGTCAACCTGACCGATGGCCTCGACGGTCTGGCTATCATGCCAACCGTGTTTGTGGCGGCGGGCTTTGCGCTGGTGGCGTGGGCGACCGGCAACATGAACTTTGCCAGCTATTTGCATATTCCTTACCTGCGTCACGCGGGGGAGTTGGTGATTGTCTGTACGGCGATCGTTGGTGCGGGCTTAGGCTTCCTGTGGTTCAACACTTATCCGGCGCAGGTCTTCATGGGCGACGTTGGCTCGCTGGCACTCGGCGGTGCGTTGGGCATTATTGCCGTGCTGCTGCGCCAGGAATTCCTGTTGGTGATCATGGGCGGCGTCTTCGTGGTAGAGACTCTGTCGGTTATTTTGCAGGTCGGTTCCTTCAAGCTGCGCGGTCAGCGCATCTTCCGGATGGCACCGATTCATCACCACTATGAACTGAAAGGCTGGCCGGAACCGCGCGTCATCGTGCGCTTCTGGATTATTTCGCTGATGCTGGTGCTGATTGGCCTGGCAACGCTGAAGGTACGTTAATCATGGCAGATTATCTGGGTAAAAACGTCGTCATCATTGGTCTTGGACTGACCGGGCTGTCCTGCGTGGATTTCTTCCTTGCGCAGAACGTGACGCCGCGCGTCATGGATACCCGAGCGACGCCACCCGGTCTGGATAAACTGCCGGAAACGGTAGAGCGTTACGTCGGTAGTCTGAATGAAGACTGGCTGATGGCGGCTGACCTTATCGTCGCCAGCCCCGGTATTGCACTGGCGCACCCGGCACTGTCTCGTGCGGCGGATGCGGGTATTGAAATCGTTGGTGATATCGAACTGTTCTGCCGTGAAGCACAGGCGCCGATTGTGGCGATTACCGGCTCGAACGGTAAAAGTACCGTCACCACGCTGGTGGGTGAAATGGCGAAAGCGGCAGGCGTAAATGTCGGTGTTGGTGGCAATATTGGTCTGCCAGCGCTGATGCTTTTAGATCCCGCTCGCGAATTATACGTCCTTGAACTCTCAAGCTTCCAGTTGGAAACGACCAGCAGCCTGCGTGCGACGGCTGCGACGATCTTAAACGTCACTGAAGATCATATGGATCGCTATCCGCTGGGATTACAGCAGTACCGTGCGGCGAAACTGCGCGTGTATGAAAATGCCAAAATCTGCGTAGTTAACGCCGACGATGGCCTGACCATGCCGGTACGCGGTGCCGACGAACGCTGCGTAAGCTTTGGCGTGGATGTGGGCGACTATCACCTTAACCGCCAACAGGGCGAAACCTGGCTGCGCGTGAAGGGTGAAAAAGTTCTGAACGTCAAAGAGATGCCGCTCACCGGCCAGCATAACTACAGCAATGCCCTGGCGGCATTGGCGCTGGCGGATGCCGTTGGCCTGCCACGTGCGACGAGTCTGAAAGCGCTGACCACCTTTACCGGGCTGGCTCACCGTTTTCAGATTGTGCTGGAACATAACGGCGTGCGCTGGATCAACGACTCCAAGGCAACCAACGTCGGGAGCACCGAGGCTGCGTTAAATGGCCTGCATGTGGACGGAACGCTGCACCTGCTGCTGGGCGGCGATGGTAAATCTGCTGATTTCGCGCCGCTGCAACGTTATCTGACCGGCGACAACGTTCGTCTGTACTGCTTTGGCCGTGACGGCGGTGAACTGGCCGCACTTCGTCCAGAAGTGGCTACACAGACTGACACCATGGAACAGGCAATGCGTCTGCTCGCGCCTCAGGTGAAAAGTGGCGATATGGTGTTGCTGTCGCCTGCCTGTGCCAGCCTCGATCAGTTTAAAAGTTTTGAGCAACGCGGTGACGTGTTTGCTCGTCTGGCGAAGGAGTTAGGTTGATGCGTTTATCGCTCCCGCGCCTGAGATTGCCTCAACTGAGGTTGCCGCGTCTGCCGGGCATGCGTGTTTTCGCATGGATTTTTGCCGCGCTGAAAGGCTGGGTGATGGGCTCTCGGGAGAAAGACTCTGACAGCCTGATTATGTACGACCGTATGCTGCTGTGGCTGACGTTAGGTCTTGCGGCGATTGGTTTTATCATGGTGACCTCGGCGTCGATGCCGGTGGGACAACGTCTGGCGAACGATCCGTTCCTGTTCGCCAAACGTGATGGCCTGTACCTGCTGCTGGCGCTTGGCTTATCACTGATTACCTTACGTTTGCCGATGTCGTTCTGGCAGCGCCATAGTACCTTTATGCTGATTGCCTCGATTGGTATGTTGCTGATTGTACTGGTGGTAGGTAGCTCGGTTAACGGGGCATCGCGTTGGATTGCCTTTGGCCCGCTGCGTATTCAGCCTGCTGAGCTGACCAAGCTGTCGCTGTTTTGCTACATCGCCAACTATCTGGTGCGCAAAGCGGACGAAGTGCGTAACAACCTGCGTGGCTTCTTAAAGCCGATGGGCGTGATTTTCGTGCTGGCGATTTTACTGCTGGCGCAGCCTGACCTCGGTACCGTGGTGGTGCTGTTCGTGACCACACTGGCGATGCTGTTCTTAGCCGGTGCCAAGCTGTGGCAGTTCATCGCCATCATCGGTATGGGGATGTCTGCGGTGGTGCTGCTGATCTTAGCCGAACCGTACCGTATTCGCCGCGTGACCTCCTTCTGGAACCCGTGGGAAGATCCATTCGGTAGCGGCTACCAGCTGACACAATCGCTAATGGCCTTCGGTCGCGGCGAAATGTGGGGGCAGGGCTTAGGCAACTCGGTACAAAAATTAGAGTATCTGCCGGAAGCCCATACCGACTTTATCTTCGCCATCATCGGCGAGGAATTGGGTTATATCGGTGTGGTACTGGCCCTTTTAATGGTATTCTTCGTCGCTTTCCGCGCCATGTCCATCGGTCGCAAAGCGCTGGAAATCAACCAACGTTTCTCAGGCTTCCTGGCTTGCGCCATCGGCGTATGGTTCAGCTTCCAGGCGTTGGTAAACGTTGGGGCAGCGGCTGGTATGTTACCGACCAAAGGTCTGACCCTGCCGTTGATAAGTTACGGCGGCTCCAGTCTGCTGATTATGTCGACGGCGATTATGTTCTTGTTACGAATTGATTATGAAACGCGTCTGGAGAAAGCCCAGGCGTTTACCCGAGGTTCACGATGAGCGGTCAAACAAAGCGGTTAATGGTGATGGCAGGCGGCACGGGCGGACATGTGTTCCCGGGGCTTGCGGTTGCGCACCATTTAATGGAACAGGGCTGGCAGGTACGCTGGCTGGGAACCGCTGACCGTATGGAAGCCGATTTAGTACCGAAACACGGTATTGAAATCGACTTCATTCATATCTCCGGGCTGCGCGGAAAGGGATTGAAAGCACAATTGCTGGCGCCGATGCGTATTTTTAACGCCTGGCGTCAGGCTCGCGCCATCATGAAACGCTTTAAGCCGGACGTGGTGATGGGCATGGGCGGTTATGTTTCAGGCCCTGGTGGTCTGGCGGCATGGTCGCTGGGTATTCCAGTGGTCCTGCACGAGCAAAACGGTATTGCGGGTTTGACCAATAAGTGGCTGGCAAAAATCGCCACTAAAGTGATGCAGGCGTTCCCCGGTGCATTTGCTAACGCTGAAGTCGTCGGTAACCCGGTGCGCGTAGATGTGCTGGCGTTACCGCTGCCGCAACAGCGTCTGGTCGGTCGCGACGGCCCGGTGCGAGTGCTGGTGATTGGCGGTTCACAGGGCGCACGCGTCCTGAATCAAACGCTGCCGCAGGTTGCAGCGCTGCTGGGAGAGACGATCACTATCTGGCATCAGAGCGGAAAAGGCGGTCAGCAGACCGTGGAGCAAGCTTATGCCGATGCTGGTCAACCGCAACACAAAGTGACCGAATTTATCGATGACATGGCGGCCGCTTACGCATGGGCTGACGTGGTAGTGTGCCGCTCCGGTGCATTGACGGTGAGCGAAATTGCCGCCGCCGGTCTGCCCGCGATCTTTGTGCCATTCCAGCATAAAGACCGGCAGCAGTACTGGAATGCGCTTCCGCTGGAAAAAGCGGGCGCGGCCAAAATTTTTGAACAACCTCAGTTCACTGCGCAAGCGGTAGCCGACACCCTGGCAAGCTGGGATCGCAACACATTATTAGAGATGGCTGAACGCGCTCGCGCGGCGGCGATCCCGGACGCTACCGAGCGGGTAGCGAAAGAAGTGAGCCTGGCAGCAAAGGCTTAATCATCGCGGCGCATTTGCGTCGCCCGAATTGTAGAAGTGATGGCGTTTAGAGAATGAATACACAACAACTGGCGAAACTGCGTTCTATCGTGCCCGAGATGCGTCGCGTCCGGCACATTCACTTTGTTGGCATCGGCGGCGCCGGAATGGGCGGTATTGCCGAAGTTCTGGCCAACGAAGGGTATCAGATCAGTGGTTCCGATCTCGCGCCGAACCCGGTGACGCAGCAGTTGGCTAAGTTGGGCGCCACCATTTATTTCAACCATCGCCCGGAAAACGTTCTCAATGCGAGCGTTGTGGTGGTCTCGACGGCGATTTCCGCCGATAACCCGGAAATCGTGGCAGCACATGAAGCGCGTATTCCGGTGATCCGCCGCGCGGAGATGCTGGCAGAACTGATGCGTTTTCGTCACGGTATCGCCATTGCCGGGACGCACGGGAAAACCACTACTACCGCGATGGTTTCCAGTATTTATGCGGAAGCAGGACTTGATCCGACGTTCGTCAACGGCGGTCTGGTAAAGGCGGCGGGCGTGCATGCGCGTCTGGGCCATAGCCGTTATCTCATTGCGGAAGCCGATGAGAGCGATGCGTCGTTCCTGCATCTGCAGCCGATGGTGGCGATTGTCACCAACATTGAAGCCGACCACATGGATACCTACCAGGGCGACTTCGAAAATTTAAAGCAGACGTTTATTAATTTCCTGCATAACTTGCCGTTTTATGGTCGTGCCGTGATGTGTGTTGACGATCCGGTGATCCGCGAGCTATTGCCGCGCGTGGGCCGTCAGACAACCACCTATGGCTTTAGTGATGATGCTGACGTGCGCGTCGAAGATTACCAGCAGATTGGCCCTCAGGGGCACTTTACGCTGATACGCCAGGATAAAGAGAATCTGCGCGTGACGCTGAATGCTCCTGGCCGTCATAACGCGCTGAATGCAGCAGCGGCTGTCGCGGTAGCGACTGAAGAAGGGATTGAGGACGACGCTATTTTGCATGCGCTGGAAAGCTTCCAGGGCACGGGGCGTCGCTTTGATTTCCTAGGTGAGTATCCGCTGGCTGAAGTTAACGGCAAAGAGGGGACGGCGATGCTGGTTGATGATTACGGTCATCACCCAACGGAAGTGGATGCCACGATTAAAGCCGCACGTGCAGGTTGGCCGGACAAGAAACTTGTGATGGTATTCCAGCCACACCGTTACACCCGTACGCGCGACCTGTACGACGATTTCGCCCACGTGCTGACCCAGGTTGATGCGCTTTTGATGCTGGATGTCTACGCAGCCGGTGAATCCCCGATTCCTGGGGCGGATAGTCGCTCGCTGTGTCGTACCATTCGTGGTCGTGGAAAAGTGGACCCTATCCTGGTCTCCGACCCGGCGCAGGTCCCAGAAATGCTGGCTTCAGTGCTGACGGGTAATGATCTCGTCTTAATTCAGGGCGCGGGAAATATTGGTAAAATCGCGCGTAACTTAGCTGAAATCAAACTGAAGCCGCAAACTCAGGAGGAACCGCGTCATGGCTGATAAAATCGCGGTCCTTCTCGGCGGCACTTCCGCTGAGCGCGAGGTTTCGCTCAACTCCGGCGCCGCAGTGTTGGCTGGGTTGCGTGAAGCGGGCGTGAATGCTCATCCGGTTGACCCGAAAGAGACCGATGTTACTCAATTGAAAAACATGGGTTTTAAGAAAGCGTTTATTGCGCTTCACGGCCGTGGCGGCGAGGATGGTACCTTGCAAGGGCTTCTGGAGCTGATTTCACTGCCTTATACCGGTAGTGGCGTCATGGCATCGGCGATTTCCATGGACAAATTGCGCAGCAAATTGCTGTGGCAGGGCGCTGGACTGCCGGTTGCGCCTTGGGTGGCAATCACCTCCGACATGTTTGAAAGCGGACTGACTGATGAGCTTTTAAGCCAGGTGGCTGAATTAGGCTTGCCGCTGATTGTCAAACCGAGTCGTGAAGGCTCAAGCGTCGGTATGTCGAAAGTCACTGAGAGTGAGCAATTGACCACGGCGTTAGCACAAGCGTTTCAACATGATGACGAAGTTCTGGTGGAAAAATGGCTCAGTGGGCCAGAATTTACGGTTGCGGTGCTCGGTGAAGAAATTTTACCGTCAGTTCGCATCCAACCTGCTGGAACCTTCTATGATTATGAAGCGAAGTATCTCTCTGATGAGACAAAATATTTCTGCCCTGGTTGTGAAGAATCAACCGAGGAAGCAGCAATGCAGTCTCTGGTACTGAAAGCCTGGAAAGTTTTAGGCTGTCGCGGCTGGGGGCGTATTGATGTGATGCAGGACAATGATGGACAGTATTATCTGCTGGAGGCGAATACGTCACCAGGGATGACCAGTCATAGTCTGGTTCCGATGGCGGCGCGTCAGGCGGGAATGAGCTTCTCGCAGCTGGTTGTACGAATTCTGGATCTAGCGGGGTGATATGTCGCAGGCTGCGCTGAATACGCCCAACCGTGAAGAAGAAGATGAGTATGAGTCTTCACGGCGCAATAATGGAACGCGTCTGGCGGGGATTATCTTCCTGCTGACGGTGTTGTGTACCGTGTTTGTTAGCGGCTGGATCGTGCTGGGCTGGATGGAAGATGCGCAACGTTTGCCTATCTCAAAACTGGTGGTGACTGGCGATCGTCATTACACGCGTAACGATGATATCCGACAGAACATCCTGGCGCTGGGATCGCCCGGTACCTTTATGACTCAGGACGTGAACATCGTCCAAAGTCAGATTGAACGCCTACCCTGGATTAAACAGGCAAGCGTAAGAAAACAATGGCCGGACGAATTGAAGATTCATCTGGTTGAATATGTGCCCATTGCGCGTTGGAATGATCAACACATGGTGGACGCCGAAGGCACTGCTTTTAGCGTCCCAGCCAGTCGTACCAATAAGCAGAATTTGCCGATGCTCTATGGCCCTGAAGGTTCCGCAAGCGAAGTCTTGCAGGGTTATCACGACATGGGCGCGGTGCTCGCGAAAGGGAAATTCACGTTGAAGGTTGCGGCGATGACCGCGCGCCGTTCGTGGCAGTTGACGCTTGATAACGGTATCAAGCTGAATCTGGGACGGGGCGATACGATGAAGCGGCTGGCGCGTTTTATAGAACTGTATCCGGTTCTGGAGCAGCAGGCGCAAACAGAGGGTAATCGGATTAGCTATGTTGATTTACGTTATGACTCGGGGGCGGCAGTAGGCTGGGAACCTGCTCCTGCAGCGGACACTAATCAACAACAGAATCAGGCACAGGCAGAATAACAATGATCAAGGCGACGGACAGAAAACTGGTAGTTGGACTGGAGATCGGCACTGCGAAAGTGGCCGCTTTAGTAGGGGAAGTTCTGCCCGACGGAGTGATTAATATCATTGGGGTTGGCAGTTGCCCATCCCGAGGTATGGATAAAGGCGGAGTGAACGACCTTGAGTCGGTAGTGAAATGCGTACAGCGCGCTATCGATCAGGCCGAGCTGATGGCGGATTGCCAGATCTCTTCTGTGTATCTGGCGCTTTCCGGTAAGCACATTAGCTGTCAAAATGAGATAGGGATGGTGCCAATCTCAGAAGAAGAGGTCACGCTGGAAGATGTTGAAAACGTGGTGCATACGGCGAAATCTGTTCGTGTCCGTGATGAGCACCGTGTTTTGCACGTTATCCCGCAGGAATACGCGATTGATTACCAGGAAGGGATCAAAAATCCGGTCGGCTTGTCCGGCGTGCGTATGCAGGCCAAGGTACATTTGATTACCTGCCACAACGATATGGCAAAAAACATTGTCAAAGCGGTCGAACGTTGTGGTATGAAGGTTGATCAGCTGATTTTCGCTGGATTGGCGTCCAGTTATTCCGTGTTAACGGAAGATGAACGTGAACTAGGCGTCTGTGTGGTTGATATCGGTGGCGGTACAATGGATATCGCGGTTTATACTGGCGGCGCATTGCGCCACACCAAAGTGATCCCGTATGCCGGGAACGTGGTGACCAGCGATATCGCCTACGCCTTCGGTACGCCGCCGAGCGATGCCGAGGCCATTAAAGTGCGCCACGGGTGCGCGTTAGGCTCCATTGTGGGCAAAGATGAGAGCGTTGAAGTGCCGAGCGTCGGTGGACGTCCACCGCGTAGCCTGCAGCGCCAGACATTGGCAGAAGTCATTGAGCCGCGTTACACCGAGCTTTTGAACCTCGTCAATGAAGAGATTTTACAGTTACAAGAACAGCTTCGTCAGCAAGGGGTGAAACATCACCTGGCGGCGGGGATTGTGTTGACCGGTGGCGCGGCGCAGATTGAAGGGTTAGCTGCTTGCGCACAGCGTGTGTTCCATACGCAAGTTCGTATTGGTGCGCCGCTCAATATCACTGGTCTGACGGACTATGCTCAGGAGCCGTATTATTCAACGGCCGTGGGCCTGCTGCACTACGGGAAAGAGTCCCACTTGAGTGGTGAAGCAGAAGTAGAAAAGCGCGTAACCGCATCGGTCGGATCATGGATCAAACGACTCAATAGCTGGTTACGAAAAGAGTTTTAAATTTTAAAGAGACCGAAGACAGTTAGCGGTCTCAGGCGACAGGCACAAAACGGAGAGAAACTATGTTTGAACCTATGGAACTGACCAACGACGCGGTGATTAAAGTCATCGGCGTCGGTGGCGGCGGCGGTAACGCTGTTGAACACATGGTGCGCGAGCGCATTGAAGGTGTTGAGTTTTTTGCAGTCAACACCGACGCGCAGGCACTGCGTAAAACCGCGGTTGGCCAGACTATCCAGATTGGTAACGGTATTACCAAAGGTCTGGGTGCTGGGGCTAACCCGGAAGTGGGCCGTAACGCGGCTGACGAAGACCGTGAAGCGCTGCGCGCAGCACTTGAAGGTGCAGACATGGTCTTCATCGCAGCAGGCATGGGTGGCGGTACCGGTACCGGTGCGGCGCCAGTGGTTGCTGAAGTGGCTAAAGATTTAGGTATTCTGACCGTTGCTGTCGTGACTAAGCCTTTCAACTTTGAAGGCAAGAAGCGTATGGCGTTTGCGGAGCAGGGTATCACCGAGCTGTCCAAGCACGTGGATTCACTGATCACCATTCCTAACGACAAGTTGCTGAAAGTGCTGGGTCGTGGGATTTCCCTGCTTGACGCGTTCGGCGCGGCAAACGACGTGCTGAAAGGCGCAGTGCAGGGTATCGCTGAGCTGATTACTCGTCCTGGCCTGATGAACGTCGACTTTGCAGACGTGCGCACCGTGATGTCCGAAATGGGCTATGCGATGATGGGTTCAGGTATCGCAAGCGGTGAAGACCGTGCAGAAGAAGCGGCTGAAATGGCTATCTCTTCTCCACTGCTGGAAGATATCGATCTGTCCGGCGCACGTGGCGTTCTGGTCAACATCACCGCTGGCTTCGACCTGCGTCTTGATGAGTTCGAAACTGTCGGTAACACCATCCGTGCGTTTGCTTCGGATAACGCGACCGTGGTTATCGGTACTTCACTTGACCCGGATATGAACGACGAACTGCGCGTAACCGTTGTTGCCACCGGTATTGGTATGGACAAACGTCCAGAAATTACCCTGGTGACGAACAAGCAGCAGACGCAACAACCGGTGCTGGATCGCTATCAGCAACACGGTATGGCGCCGCTGACGCAAGAACAGAAACCGGCAGCTAAAGTGGTTAACGACAATACGCCGCAGACCACCAAAGAACCGGATTACCTGGATATCCCTGCGTTCCTGCGTAAGCAAGCTGATTAAGAATTAGCTGGAATTTGGGAATCTGCGCTCTTTGTGCTAAACTGGCCTACCGAATGTATAGTACACTTCGGTTGGATAGTTAATTTGGCGAGATTATACGATGATCAAACAAAGGACACTTAAACGTATCGTTCAGGCGACTGGCGTCGGTTTACATACCGGCAAAAAGGTCACACTGACGTTGCGCCCTGCGCCGGCAAATACCGGGGTCATCTATCGTCGCACCGACTTGAATCCACCGGTAGATTTTCCGGCTGATGCCAAATCTGTGCGTGATACAATGCTCTGTACTTGCCTTGTCAACGAGCATGACGTGCGGATCTCTACCGTAGAGCACCTCAATGCCGCTCTGGCGGGCTTGGGTATCGACAACATCGTTATTGAAGTCGATGCACCAGAAATCCCGATTATGGACGGTAGTGCTGCGCCATTCGTTTATCTGCTGATGGATGCTGGCATTGATGAGCTGAACTGCGCGAAGAAATTCCTTCGTATTAAAGATACCGTTCGTGTTGAAGATGGCGATAAATGGGCTGAATTCAAACCGTACAATGGTTTTTCGTTGGACTTTACCATCGACTTTAACCATCCGGCGATTGATGCAAGCACCCAGCGTTATGCGATGAACTTCTCCGCAGACGCTTTTATGCGCCAGATCAGCCGTGCACGTACCTTCGGCTTTATGCGTGATATCGAATATCTGCAGTCCCGCGGCCTGTGCCTGGGCGGCAGCTTCGATTGTGCCATCGTTGTTGACGATTATCGCGTATTGAACGAAGACGGCCTGCGTTTTGAAGATGAATTCGTTCGTCACAAAATGCTGGATGCTATCGGTGACTTGTTCATGTGTGGTCACAACATTATTGGTGCATTTACCGCGTTTAAATCCGGTCATGCGCTCAATAACAAACTTCTGCAAGCAGTCCTGGCAAAACAGGAAGCTTGGGAATACGTGACCTTCGAAGACGACGCTGAACTGCCGCTGGCGTTCAAAGCACCGACAATGGTTCTGGCATAAGCCCGACCATCTCGTAAATTCGACTGGCAACCTGGCACTCTCTCCGGTCAGGGAACCAGTCGTTTTTTCTTTTTGCCTCTGTAAACTCCCATTTCTGTCATTTGTCTTTTTATAAAGACGACACCCCTGCGCAACCGCTGCTTTCTTAATCTATTTTCGCCAATCAATTTGTCATTCCTACTGATGTAGTGGCGCATTAATGGTAATATCTGGGCGCAAAAATAAAATAATGACAGTAAAACGAAGGTGGAACATTACGTGAGTGGAATGCTGACGCGCTGGCGACAGTTTGGTAGACGCTACTTCTGGCCTCATCTCCTTTTGGGGATGGTTGCTGCTGGATTTGGCCTGCCTGCACTTGCGAATAATACCGAGTCGTCCCTTCCTGCCCGCGCGACGTCCAGCAATCATAGCCCGTCGCAAAAAATAGATTTCACCCAGCTGGCACGGCTGGAAAACAATCGTCGTCCTTCCTTTAACGTCGATTACTGGCACCAACATGCCATCCGTACGGTTATCCGTCATCTCTCTTTTGCCATGGTGCCGACAACGCTGCCGGTTGCGGAAAGCGCTTCGCCGTTGCAGGCGCAGCACCTGGCTTTGCTTGATTCGCTGAATGCGTTACTGAACGTAGAAAGCCAGCCGCCGGTTGTTATCGCAGAGGCCGCGGTTTTACCTGTTTCATCCCCTTGTGCTTTCAACATCCCCGCCTGGGTTAGTCAGGTGCAAGGGATCCGCGCTGGACCGCAACGCCTCGTCTGAAAATAGCCGTATTACTCTTTTATTTTTCTGACTCCGAAATGTCGGGGCGTTTGAGATTTTATTATGTTAATCAAATTATTGACCAAAGTTTTTGGCAGTCGTAATGACCGTACCCTGCGCCGTATGCGCAAAGCCGTTACCGCGATCAACGCGATGGAACCGGAGATGGAAAAACTCTCCGACGATGAGCTGAAAGCGAAAACCAACGAATTTCGTGCGCGCATCGAAAAAGGTGAAAGCGTTGAGAGCTTGATCCCTGAAGCATTTGCCGTAGTGCGTGAAGCGAGTAAGCGCGTATTCGGTATGCGTCACTTCGACGTCCAGTTGCTGGGCGGTATGGTGCTGAATGACCGCTGCATCGCGGAAATGCGTACTGGTGAAGGTAAAACCCTGACCGCAACGCTGCCTGCTTACCTGAATGCGCTGTCCGGCAAAGGCGTACACGTCGTCACCGTCAACGACTATCTGGCACAGCGTGATGCTGAAAACAACCGCCCATTGTTCGAGTTCCTCGGCATGAGCGTGGGTATCAACATGTCTGGCCTGCCAGCTCCGGCGAAGCGCGAAGCTTACAACGCTGATATTACCTACGGTACCAACAACGAATACGGTTTTGACTACCTGCGTGACAACATGGCGTTCAGCCCTGAAGAACGCGTACAGCGTAAACTGCACTATGCGCTGGTGGATGAAGTTGACTCCATCTTGATCGATGAAGCACGTACCCCGCTTATCATTTCCGGCCCGGCTGAAGACAGCTCGGAAATGTATAAGAAAATGAACAAAATCATTCCTCACCTGGTACGCCAGGAGAAAGAGGACTCCGATACTTTCACGGGTGAAGGCCACTTCTCCGTAGACGAAAAAGCACGTCAGGTGAACCTGACCGAACGTGGTCTGGTATTGATTGAAGAGCTGCTGGTAAAAGAAGGCATTATGGATGAAGGAGAGTCGTTGTACTCGCCATCTAACATCATGATGATGCACCACGTTACCGCTGCGCTGCGCGCCCATGTGCTGTTCACTCGTGATGTGGACTACATCGTTAAAGACGGTGAAGTCATTATCGTCGATGAACACACCGGCCGTACTATGCAGGGTCGTCGCTGGTCCGATGGCCTGCACCAGGCTGTTGAAGCGAAAGAAGGCGTGGATATCCAGAACGAAAACCAGACGCTGGCATCTATCACCTTCCAGAACTACTTCCGTCTGTACGAGAAACTGGCCGGTATGACCGGTACGGCAGATACCGAAGCGTTCGAGTTTAGCTCCATCTACAAACTGGATACCGTGGTTGTGCCAACCAACCGCCCGATGATCCGTAAAGATATGCCGGATCTGGTCTACATGACCGAAGCGGAAAAAATTCAGGCAATTATCGAAGATATCCGTGAGCGTACCGCGAAAGGCCAGCCAGTACTGGTCGGTACTATCTCTATTGAGAAATCCGAAGTCGTTTCAAACGAACTGGTGAAAGCCGGTATTAAGCACAACGTCCTGAACGCGAAGTTCCACTCCAGCGAAGCTGACATTGTTGCACAAGCGGGTTACCCAGCCGCTGTGACGATCGCCACCAACATGGCCGGTCGTGGTACCGATATTATGCTCGGCGGTAGCTGGCAGGCTGAAGTTGCCGCGCTTGAAGATCCAACCCCTGAGCAAATTGAGAAGATCAAAGCTGACTGGCAGGTTCGCCACGATGCGGTATTGGCAGCAGGTGGTTTACACATCATTGGTACCGAGCGTCACGAATCTCGCCGTATTGATAACCAGTTGCGCGGTCGTTCCGGTCGTCAGGGTGATGCGGGTTCTTCCCGTTTCTACCTGTCTATGGAAGATGCGCTGATGCGTATTTTTGCCTCTGACCGTGTGTCTGGCATGATGCGTAAACTGGGTATGAAACCGGGCGAAGCCATCGAGCACCCGTGGGTAACAAAAGCGATTGCCAACGCTCAGCGTAAAGTTGAAAGCCGCAACTTTGATATTCGTAAGCAGCTTCTGGAATATGATGATGTTGCTAACGACCAGCGTCGCGCTATTTATAGTCAGCGTAACGAACTGCTTGATGTGTCCGACGTTAGCGAAACCATCAACAGCATCCGTGAAGACGTCTTCAAAGTCACTATCGACGCGCATATTCCACCACAGTCGCTGGAAGAAATGTGGGATATTCCGGGCCTGCAAGAACGTCTGAAAAATGACTTTGACCTGGAACTGCCAATCTCCGAGTGGCTGGATAAAGAGCCTGAGCTGCACGAAGAGACGCTGCGTGAGCGTATCCTGGAAAATGCCATCGAAGTGTATAAGCGCAAAGAAGAAGTCGTGGGCACCGAGATGATGCGCCACTTCGAAAAAGGCGTCATGCTGCAGACTCTCGATTCCCTGTGGAAAGAGCACCTGGCGGCAATGGATTACCTACGTCAAGGTATCCACCTGCGTGGCTATGCGCAGAAAGATCCAAAGCAGGAGTACAAGCGTGAATCCTTCGCTATGTTCGCCTCTATGCTGGAATCACTGAAATATGAAGTGATCAGTACGCTGAGCAAAGTTCAGGTACGTATGCCAGAAGAAGTTGAAGAGATGGAACAGCAGCGTCGCGAAGAAGCTGAACGTCTGGCACAGATGCAGCAGTTGAGCCATCAGAGCGATGATGAGCTGGTCGCGCAGGATCTGGCAGAACAAACCGGTGAGCGCAAAGTGGGTCGTAACGATCCGTGCCCATGTGGTTCCGGTAAAAAATACAAACAGTGCCATGGCCGTTTGAGCTAAGGGCAAATAAGAAATCAAAAGGCGCAGAGAACTGCGCCTTTTTTATGGGTAAAACACGATGAAAATACTGCAAATATCCGTCGGTATCATTCGTAACGCAGAGGGCGAAATTTATATCACCCAGCGTGCTGCCGATGCGCACATGGCGCATAAATGGGAGTTTCCTGGCGGAAAGATTGAAGCGGAGGAGTCGCCTGAACAGGCGGTGATTCGTGAGTTACAAGAAGAGGTGGGGATTACGGTCACTTCGCTACAGCAATTCGATAAACTGGAATATCAGTTTCCGGATCGCCACATCACGCTGTGGTTCTGGCTGGTTGATGGTTGGAAAGGGGAACCATGGGGCAAAGAGGGACAACCGGGGCGCTGGGTTGCGCAACGGGAATTAGTCGCCGGGGAGTTTCCACCGGCGAATGCTCCGGTGATTGAAAAACTCATTCTTGGGTGAAGTAGGTGGCGTTCCCAGCGGCGCTGCGCTTGGCCGGGCTACCGATTGGAAGGCCACCCATTGCGGGTATTCACAGTATCTACGATTCGGCAGCCGTTGTAGGCCGGATAAGGCGAAGCCGCCATCCGGCAATGTGCGCGAAGTCGCGCGGGCCAGTCGCTTGCGCCGACTTCGGGGACACTACACGTTACTGCTGTTCTTCACTCCAGCCATCGCTGTCGGAGAGGTCGCTGCTGCTTGGGATGCGCTTCTCTTCTGCCGCCCATTCGCCAAGATCAATCAGCTGGCAGCGTTTAGAGCAAAACGGGCGGAACGGGCTCTGTTCGCCCCAGATTACCAGTTTGTTGCAGGTCGGGCAGTTAACCGTTGTTACATCTGACATCATCACTCCTTAGCAGCACGCTAGTTCAAAATCCAGACGTTCAGGCACCACACCATTCTCGCTATCCAGCGGCATAAAACGAATGGCGAAGCGGCTCTTATGGCCCGAAATTTGCGGGTAGAGCTGTGATACCAGATCCAGTTTCAGTCGCAGAAGGTCCGCATCGTCACCGTTGTCCTGATAAAAACCGTTCAGACTGGTTTGTTTACGGAACTGGGCAGAGTTACGCACCAGATCCAAAATTAGCGTCAGCGCCTGGTTCAACGGCTCCAGACTGTCTAGCCATGATTCGACCAGTGCATCGCGTTGATGTTGTTTTGAATGTAGCCACACATGCAGGGTCGGTAAATCGAAACTACAGCAGCCGCCGGGAATGCTCAGTCGCTGGCGTACCAGTGCAATCAGGCGGTCTTCACGCAGAAATTGCCCGATACGCGGCGCTGCCATTAGAATACTGCTGCTGTTTTTGAGCTGCTGGCGCAAGGCATCAATTCGACCAAGATCAACGCCGGCAACTTCAGTCCAGGCATTGAGCTTACGTTGCTGACGTTCTAGTTCTTTGAGGAGTTCAGTGCGGATATCGCCGCGCTCGAACACATCCAGTAAATCCCCTAAATTACGAAAAAAATGCAGCGCGCTGGCGTGATCCCTGATGGGTAAATTGGCATTCAATTGCTCATTCAGAAATTCAATACGCAGCCAGGTACGCATTTTTTCATTTAAAGGATGCTCAAAAAGGATGTGGGTGTGCATTACGATTTTTCCTGTGATACAGCCTGCGACGCAAGTCTAAGATAAAGTGCGTGCAAGCGAGCGACATCCGATGCGATTGCATCTGGTGTGCCGTTGTTATTAATAACGTCATCAGCCACGGCCAGACGCTCTTCACGAGAGGCCTGGGCTGCAAGAATATTTTCCGCATGCTCTCGTGACACCTGGTCACGCTGCATGGTTCGGTGAAGTTGAGTGTCGCGCGAGACATCGACGACCAGCACACGATCTGCCCGATGATAGAGTTTGTTTTCTACCAGCAATGGGACCACCCAGAGCACATAGGGCGACGTGGCCTGCGCAAACTGGCGCTGTGTTTCCTGTTGAATCAAAGGATGCAGGAGGGCGTTTAACCAACTTTTATCATCAGGATGAGCAAAAATACGTTCGCGTAAAACCCGACGATTAAGCGCACCTTCAGACGTTAAAATCTGTGGACCAAAATATTCAGCTATCTTAGCAAGCGCTGGCGTACCCGGTTCAACGACCTGGCGTGCGAGAATATCTGCATCAATAACGTAAATTCCCAGGCGAAAAAAAGCATCTGCGACCGTGCTCTTACCGCTACCAATGCCGCCTGTTAACGCTACTGTGTAAGTCATACCGCTTTGCCCTGAAATTTTAGTATGAAAATCATTTGGTTAAAAAACTGACAACCTGAGACACGTCGTTTGATCTGCGCGGTACTATTCGCCAGGTAAATTTATGGGATTGTAGCGTAAAAAAAGTGAAAATCGCAGTCTTGCGAAGCCCTGATTAGTGCGTATGATTGCATTACTGGAGTTGTGCTCTCAATTTAATTGCCATTAACCCCAGGAATCCGCACATGCGTATCGAAGAAGATCTGAAGTTAGGTTTCAAAGACGTCCTTATCCGTCCTAAGCGTTCTACCCTTAAAAGCCGTTCCGATGTTGAGCTGGAGCGCGATTTCACCTTTAAACATTCAGGACAACGCTGGTCTGGCGTACCGATTATTGCGGCGAACATGGACTCCGTGGGCACTTTCGCAATGGCAAAAGCTTTGTCGACTTTCGGTATTCTGACCGCCGTACACAAACACTACACCGTTGAAGAGTGGAAAGCGTTTGTGCAGGCCGAGTCGGTAGATGTGCTTAAGTACGTGATGGTTTCAACGGGCACCTCCGACACTGATTTCGAAAAAACGCAGCAGATCCTTAAACTGAACCCAGCATTGACCTTTATCTGTATTGATGTGGCCAATGGTTACTCTGAGCATTTCGTTCAATTTGTTGCCAAAGCTCGTGAAGCATGGCCGACCAAAACGATTTGTGCAGGTAATGTGGTTACCGGCGAGATGTGTGAAGAGCTGGTGCTTTCCGGTGCAGATATCGTGAAAGTGGGCATCGGCCCTGGTTCCGTTTGTACCACTCGCGTGAAAACCGGTGTTGGCTATCCACAACTTTCTGCTGTTATCGAGTGCGCTGATGCCGCGCACGGTCTTGGCGGTCAGATCGTCAGTGACGGCGGTTGTACCATGCCGGGCGATGTCGCAAAAGCCTTTGGCGGCGGCGCTGATTTCGTGATGCTGGGCGGTATGTTGGCCGGTCACGATGAAAGCGGTGGTAAAGTGGTTGAAGAAAACGGTGAGAAATTCATGCTGTTCTACGGTATGAGCTCAGAGTCTGCGATGAACCGTCACGTTGGCGGCGTTGCACAGTACCGTGCTGCAGAAGGTAAAACCGTTAAGCTGCCATTGCGTGGGCCGGTTGAGTTCACTGCACGTGATATACTCGGTGGCTTGCGTTCTGCATGTACTTACGTAGGGGCATCCCGTCTGAAAGAGCTGACTAAGCGCACGACCTTTATCCGGGTACAGGAACAAGAGAACCGCGTGTTCAATAGCCTGTAAGCCTTCGGACCTATGCTGGCGCTGTGCGCCAGCATTATCCCATCCCGCTAATCGCATCCCCCAGATGAAAAATGGGCAGATACATTGCCACCACCAGCGTCCCAATAATCAATCCCGTCACCATAAGCAGCGCAGGTTCTAGCAGTGATGTCAGGTTTTCCGCCAGATTTTGTGTGCTCTCATTGTGATGTCGTGCCAGATTATCCAACATATCATCCAGCGCACCTGATGCCTCCCCGGTTCTCACAAGCTGCAAACACAGTGGTGTGAATACCTGACTTTTCTCCATGGCTTGCCAGATGGCGCTGCCCTGGGATATTTCCTGATGCAGCTGGTGGATAACGTCATGCCACCATGGACAGGTGAGCGTCTCCTCAACACTTTCAAGCCCCTGTAAAAATGCGATACCGGCACGTTGAGTTAGCGCCAGCACGGTAAAGATTTGGCTCAGCATCTGCCCGCGCGCGAGCTTTCCCATTACCGGTAGCGCCAGCAGTATTTGCTGACGAGCACGTAGCCAGGGGGGATGTTTTTTTAGCGTGACGCTCAACATAATTGGGAGCACAGGGACGACCAATAAGGGAATAAACCACCGCTCTATAAACGAGGCCGTCACCATCACCGCAAGGGTTAGCGCGGGGAGCGGGGTATTAAAGGTACGGTAGATAGCCGTAAATTCAGGCAGCACAAATCCGGTCATGGCAATAACCACCAGGACCGCCAGCGATAAAATAATCATCGGGTAACGCAGTGCTTTTTTAACCTTCGCTGCGAGCTGTAGCTGCGCCTTCTGCTGGCGCGCAAGTTCGATGCAACAGTGCTCCAGCCTACCGGTTATTTCACCTGTGCGGATCATGGACAGATACAGCGGAGGGAATGCCTGTGGCCATTGTCCTAACCCTTCTGATAGCGATGTGCCCTGTGCCAGACGGTTGGCAAGCGTACTGAGCAGTGCGCGCCACTGTGCTATTGGATGCTGCTGGGACAGAAGCGTCAGGCTGTCGGATAGCGTCAGCCCGGCTTGTAGCAGCGTGGCTAACTGGCTAATCACCGAACAACTGTGCTGCGCTCGCCATAATGCAGGATTCACGCGTTGACGCGTTAGCATCACCACGGTGATATGACGCTGCTGTAGCTCGAACAGTACCGCCGGGCGATGGCTGGCCCAGACCGCGCCACTGAGCTCTTCTCCGCTAACGTTCAGACCGCGCCAGCTCCACAGTTTTTCACTCATCTTGCGGGATACCCAGCACGCGCAGAAGCTCTTCGCCGGTGGTGGCACCTTGCTTTACCGCCAGGCAGCTATTTTCAAATAGCGTAGACATCCCTGATTGCCTGGCCTGCTGCATAAGCTCCGCCGGACTGACGCCATGAGCTATTGCCTCACGTAGCACAGGCGTAAGTGGCAGGATTTCAAACAGCGCAAGGCGGCCCTGATAACCATGAAAGCAGTGCTGGCAGCCCGGCGCGCTCCACTGCGGTAGCGGGCGGGGCCAAAGCGTATGGGGAAGCGGAAATTCGTCAGTGCCCTTTTTGCGGCAGTGCGGGCAAAGTTTACGCACCAGGCGTTGTGCGACCACCATTAACAGTGCCGATGAGACCATCCAGCGGGCAACCCCCATTTGTTCCAGACGTACCAGCGTTTCTACCGTTGAATTTGTGTGCAGAGTGGAGAGTACCAGATGCCCGGTTTGTGCCGCGTTTATGGCAATCTCGGCCGTTTCGCAGTCGCGGATCTCACCGACCATCACGATGTCCGGATCCTGTCGTAACAACGAGCGCAAAACGCTCTGAAACGTCAATCCTGCTTTGAGGCTCACCTGAGTCTGGTTTAGCCCCTCAAGGGGAATTTCTATTGGGTCTTCCACACTACAAATATTGATGTTGCTGCGGTTACGGCTTTGTAGTGCACTGTAAAGCGTGACGGTTTTTCCACTTCCGGTCGGCCCGGTGACCAGAATTAATCCCTGTGGTTGGTTTAATGCCGACTGCAACTGTGCCAACGGCTCCGGCGAGATACCAAGCTGCTTGAGGTCCAGCGACTGTTCGACCTTATGCAGCAGGCGCAATACCACTTTCTCACCGTAGCGGCAGGGGAGTGTGGCTATGCGAAAGGAGAGTGGATTGTCGGCAATCTTGACTGTGAACTGTCCATCCTGTGGGAGTCTACGTTCGGCAATGTCCAGCCCGCCAAGTACTTTTAGCCGGGCAATGACGGCAGCCATCAGTGGTAATGAGATAACCGGGAGCGCATGCAGAACGCCATCAACCCGTAACCGTATCCGGAGATGATGTTCGGTGGGCTCGAAATGGATATCGGAGGCACGCTGCATTAGAGCCTGCGCGAGCAAATTGTTCAGCAGGTCTACCGCGTTGTCGCGTTCGTCGGAACGTAGAGACGGCATAATGCTTGCGTTTTGCTGGAGGTGTTTGTCCATTCGCGTTTGATCCCAACACTCAATATCGATGCGTTTTTGTGTCGCAAATCGTAGAGAGTCCATCAACTCGCCCGGCGGAGAACCCACTACGGCGATGCTTAATTCCTCTGCACCGTTTTCCAATAGTACCGCGTGATGGCGTTGGCACAGGGTGAGTAATTGTTCATGCTTCATTATCGACTCCTGAGTTTACTGGGCGTCAAAACGGAAAACATCTTCACAGGCTTGCTGGAGCGCGCTGTCATTTTGAATGTCGCAGGTACGTTGCCAGCCGGTAATGCCGTTGGCGTTATCCCACCCAGGAACCAGGGTGACGGTCAGCCCGTTGAGACTTTCCTGGCCTGTCAGCACGACGGTGCCCTTGGCAATGCTCATGCCTGAGACACAACGGGTGGTTGTGGGGGAGGGAATGCCGTTGCTGCTGGCATTGCAGTTATCTGTACCGCCACGGTCAAGTGCGCATAATTCAACGGCGGTACGGTAGGGGACGAAGGTT
The DNA here is from genome assembly GCF_034424175.1 of Kluyvera intermedia. Classification (NCBI taxonomy): domain Bacteria; kingdom Pseudomonadati; phylum Pseudomonadota; class Gammaproteobacteria; order Enterobacterales; family Enterobacteriaceae; genus Kluyvera; species Kluyvera intermedia. Next base: position 3,892,354 of record NZ_CP139986.1, on the reverse strand, counting down.
TGCAGCATGTCGGTTAGTGCCGCTTTGCGCAGGTAGTTTTGATAGGCCGGAATGCCGATGGCGCTAAGAATGGCGATGATGCCAATAACGACCATTAATTCGATAAGGGTGAAACCTCGCTGTCTTTCCATTTTCTGCTCCTTGCTGAATATGGCGCTACAGTGTCAGAGCACAGAAAATACCGCGAGGGGCAAAAAAGAGCTCAGGAAGCCGGGTTCGAATGTTTCAAATGGGGTTGCAGCAGTGCAGTAGGAAATTGGAAGGGTGCTCGAAAAAATGCCCTCGTTGCGGAGGGCATTAGCGGGGATTAACGAAAACGCATTGAGAGGTCGAGGGCGCGAATATGCTTGGTTAGCGCGCCGACGGAGATAAAATCGACGCCGGTTTCGGCAAATTCACGAATCGTGTCGAAGGTGACATTTCCCGAGACTTCCAGCTGTGCCTGGCCTTGGGTTACTTTCACTGCTTCGCGCATTTTCTCGGTATCGAAGTTATCGAGCATGATGATATCTGCGCCGGCTTTTAGCGCCTCTTCCAGCTCTTTGAGGCTTTCAACTTCCACTTCTACCGGAACGTCAGGGTGCAACCAGAAGGCCTTTTCCACCGCCTGACGTACCGAACCGGAGGCAATGATGTGGTTTTCTTTAATCAGGAATGCGTCGGAGAGCCCCAGACGGTGGTTAGCCCCGCCGCCGCACAGCACGGCATATTTCAGTGCGGTACGTAATCCCGGCAGCGTTTTACGGGTGTCCAGCAATTGGGTGTGGGTGCCTTCGAGCAAATTGACATATTTGCGCACTTCGCTGGCAACGCCTGAGAGCGTCTGCACGAAATTCAGCGCGGTACGTTCACCGGTCAGCAGAACGCGTGAAGGGCCATCAATTTCGAATAGCGGTTGGTCAGCGGTGACAACATCGCCGTCAGCAACATGCCAGGTGAGCTTAACATCATCACCGGCGAGTTGAATAAAGACCTCTTCAACCCAACGTTTACCGCAGAATACGCCGTCTTCGCGGGTGATGACCACCGCATGGGAATGGCTGTTTTCAGGCAAGAGTTGTGCGGTAATATCTTTATTGGCATCAACTTCGCCCCCTAAATCTTCGCGCAGCGCCTGGGCAACTGCATTAGGGATATCAAGGGTGATACGTTCTAGCAGCGCGTCACGTCGATGGTCTGGGTTATAGCGGCGAGGCGGCATGATTAAGCTCCAAAATGGTAACGATGCGAAAGATTGAAACATGCTACTCTGAACCGAGTAGCATAACCACTCATAAGGAGATCCCTAATGCGCTTAGAGAAGGGCTGGCTGGTGGGCATTCGGCAGGTGCCGTCCCCCCATCATGATGACCGCCCGGAGGACGAAGCCCCTTCACTGTTGGTTGTGCATAATATCAGTCTGCCACCGGGTCAGTTTGGCGGTCCCTGGATAGACGCGCTGTTTACCGGCACGCTCGATCCCAACGCCGATCCTTTCTTTGCTGAGATTTCCCATCTGCGAGTTTCTGCTCATTGCCTGATCCGCCGTGACGGGGAAATTGTGCAGTATGTCCCTTTTGATAAACGCGCCTGGCATGCAGGTGTATCGAATTATCACGGGCGTGAGCGTTGCAATGATTTCTCTATCGGGATTGAGCTGGAAGGTACGGATACACTGGCTTATACCGATGCGCAGTATCAACAGCTGGCGGCGTTAACCCAGCTGCTTATCACCGAATATCCGGCGATTACCGATAATATGACCGGCCACTGTGACATTGCTCCCGTGCGCAAAACCGATCCTGGCCCGGCGTTTGACTGGGCCCGCTTCCGCGCGCTGGTCAAATAAGGAGATGACATGACGTTGTTTACCACGCTTTTGGTTTTGTTCGCCGAGCGTCTATTTAAACTGGGCGAACACTGGCAGCTCGACCACCGGCTGGAAGCGCTATTTCGGCGGGTGAAGCATTACTCGCTAGCCGGTACGCTGGTGATGACGTTGGTCATCATGGCCGTGGTGGCGGTTGTTCAGCAGGCGCTGGAGGGGCTGCTGTTTAACGTTCCTTTGCTGATTTTCTGGATTCTGTTGGGGCTGCTTTGTATCGGTGCCGGACGCGTGCGTCTGCATTATCATGCCTATCTGAAGGCCGCTTCTCGCGATGACGTTCATGCTCGTGAGGCCATGGCGAGTGAGCTGACAATGATTCACGGTGTCCCTGCGGGCTGCGATCAGCGTGAATTCTTACGTGAGCTGCAAAATGCACTGCTGTGGATCAACTATCGTTTCTATCTCGCGCCGCTATTCTGGTTCGTAGTTGGTGGCTCCTGGGGGCCTGTTGCGTTAATAGGCTACGCATTCCTGCGCGCCTGGCAGTCCTGGCTTGCACGTTATCGGACGCCGCATCAGCGTTTGCAGTCTGGAATTGACGCTATTTTGCACGTGGTGGATTGGGTGCCGGTTCGTCTGGTCGGCGTGGTGTATGCGTTAATTGGCCATGGTGAGCGAGCGCTTCCGGCGTGGTTTGCGTCATTAGGCGATCGCCATTCGTCTCAGTATCAAGTGCTGACGACACTGGCACAGTATTCACTGGCGCGCGAGCCGCATGTTGATAAGGTTGAAACGCCAAAGGCGGCGGTGTCGATGGCGAAGAAGACGTCTTATGCGGTGGTGGTGGTGATGGCGCTGCTGACTATTTATGGGACGTTGGTGTAGATTTGACAGCGACCCGGGGCGGCGTGAACGCCTTGCCCGGGCTACCGATTGATGTAGGCCGGATGAGGCGTAGCCGCCATCCGGCAATCTGCTTAAAGTGTATCTGCCGGTGGAATGCCAAAGTCCGGCATGCCATCTTCCCGCCAGCACACCGTCTTCAAACGGGTGTGGCGATTCGGGTCATACAGCGGGTCGCCTTCAATCTCTGTGTAGTTCCTCGCGTGATAGACCAGCACATCCTCACCTTCTGGTGTTTGCGTAAAACTATTGTGGCCTGGGCCGTACTGACGGTTTTCATCGCTGGTGGTGAATACGGGCGTCGGAGATTTATGCCAGTTTTCTGGCTTTAGCATATCGGCGTCTTTATCAATCCACAGCAGCCCCATGCAGTAGTTTTCATCAGTGGCGCTGGCGGAATAGCTGATAAACAGGCGGTTGCCGTGGGTAATAACGGCAGGCCCCTCGTTGACCAGAAAGCCCCGACATTCCCAATCGAACTCCGGTTTGCTCAGCAACACCGGCTCGCCTTTTATCGTCCACGGATTTTCTAGCTCTGCCAGATAGATATTGGAGTTTCCGGCAATATCTGGGGATTTCTGTGCCCACAGATACCATTGCTTTCCCTGATGATGGAACGTGGTGGCGTCGAGGCAGAAAGTATCGAACGGCGTTTTCACCTGGCCTTTTTCTACCCATGTCCCGCTTAGCGGATCGGCATCGCTGCACTCCAGTGCAAACATGCGGTGCTGGAACATACCCAATTTATCAAGTTCTTGCGTATGGGTAGCGGCAAAGTAGATATACCATTTTCCATCAATATGATGCAGTTCTGGGGCCCAAATCAGGTTGCCCATTGGGCCATTGTCAGGTTTACGCCAGACGATGACCGGTTCTGCGTGCCGCAGACCATCGAGGTCTGCGGCGCGACGGATCTCCAGCCGATCGTATTCCGGCACCGAGGCGATAAAGTAATACTCTCCTTGATGATGCAGAATAAAGGGGTCGGCACGTTGCTCAATAAACGGATTGGGCCAGTTCTTCATCAGACTTTCCTTGCTTGTTCAGTCGTTTGCAGCTCTTGCTGGTATTCATTCAGTTCGCGGTAGTTGATACGGCGTTTTTCCAGATCTTCCTGGATCTGTTTCATCAGCGTACGGTCAACTTTCAACAGACGAACGACGCCTGCGGTAATCAAATAGCCTACGCCAGGAATAACCGTGAACAGCAGCATAATGCCGTTGATGGTGGTTTCACTCTGCGCTTTAGCCCCTGAATCATAACCGTACCAGGAGAGCAGGAATCCGACCATCGCACCGGCAATCGCCAGCCCCAGTTTCAGGAAGAACAGGTTGCCAGAGAAGCTGATCCCGGTGATACGTTTACCGGTTTTCCACTCGCCGTAGTCATCAACGTCAGCCATCAGCGACCAGTGCAACGGGGATGGAATTTGATGCAGTACGTTCAACAGGAAGTAGAGCACTACGATAAGCGTCGTCGCATGCGGGTCAAAGAAGTAGAAGGCGATGGAGAAAATCGCCAGCACGATATTGGTCCAGAAGAATACCTGCAGTTTACACCAGCGGTCGGTCAACACTTTTGCCAGCATGCTGCCGATCATCATGCCCACCACGCCAAGGCTGATAAAGATGGTGGCGAAGTGGGTGCTTTCGCCCATCACCCAGGTGACGTAATACATAGTGGCGGCCATGCGGATAAAGCCTGGGCAGACGTTGCACAACGTCAGCAGCAGGATGCGCACCCACTGGTCGTTTTTCCAGACGTCTTTTAAATCCTGTTTGAGTTCATCGTTGGTTTGTACCGCCGGGCGCACACGTTCGCGTACGGTGGCAAAGCAGAACAGAAACATGCACATGCCGATAAAGGCCAGCACGGTCATCGCCATCTGATAGCCTTTGGCTTTATCTTCGCCGCCGAACCAGTCGGCCATCGGCAGCAGAGTCAGCGACAGCAGCAGGGTAGCAATACCCACCAGTACAAAGCGGTAAGACTGACAGGCAACGCGCTCTTTGGGATCGTTGGTGATGACGCTACCCAGTGAGCAATACGGAATGTTGATCGCGGTATAGGTGATAGAGAGTAGGAAATAGGTGACAAACGCATAGATAACTTTGCTGCTGTAACTCCATTCCGGCGTGGTGAACATCAGCACGCTGAACAGGGCGTATGGGAACGCTATCCACAATAGCCATGGTCGAAAACGACCGTATTTGCTGCGCGTACGGTCGGCCATTGCGCCCATGATAGGGTCAGTCACCGCATCAATTACGCGAATGGAGAGCAGGAGTACACCAACCAGCGCCGGCGCGAGGCCAAAAATATCGGTGTAAAAATAGTTAACGAACAACATGATAGCGCCGAAGATGATATTGCATCCGGCGTCGCCCATGCCATAGCCAATTTTTTCTCTTACTGACAGTTTATTTGAATTCATCGCCAGATCTCGGTTGAGTTGTATAGCAACGATTATTGGCTGTTAATTCAAAAAAAGCGTAGCAGGATAACGTTATTGATATGGACAAAATTGCTGCTGAAGGGAAAGTGTGAAGCAGGTAACATCGGGAAGGAAGGCCTCTCCGTATGGAGAGGCCTGTGCATAATCGAGTCGCCCGGAGTCGTATTAGTGTGCTTTGGCTGTTTTCACGTTTTTCTGTTTAAACATGTAGCCCACACCCAGAATCACGATCCATACCGGAATCAACCACACGGAAATCGCCATACCCGGCGTCATCACCATAATGACCAGCACCGCTGCCATGAACACCAGACAGACCCAGTTACCCAGCGGGTAGAACAGCGCAGGGAAACGAGTGGTCACCCCTTGCTGCTGCTTAGCCTTGCGGAACTTCAGGTGTGCGAGGCTTATCATCGCCCAGTTGATCACCAGTGCGGAGACCACCAGTGCCATCAGCAGGCCGAAAGCAGACTCAGGTGCCAGGTAATTAATCAGGACACACAGTGCGGTGACGATGGCAGAAACCAGAATGGTGTTCACCGGTACGCCGCGCTTATCGACGTTAAGCAGCGCTTTTGGCGCGTTGCCTTGTTGTGCCAGGCCGAACAGCATACGGCTGTTGCAGTATACGCAGCTGTTGTAAACGGACAGCGCAGCGGTCAGTACCACGATGTTCAGGGCGTTAGCTACAAACGAGTCGCCCAGTTCATGGAAGATCAGGACGAACGGGCTGGTGTCAGCGGTGACGCGCGTCCATGGCATCAGTGACAGCAGGATCGCCAGTGAACCCACATAGAAAATCAGGATACGGTAGATAACCTGGTTGGTGGCTTTGGGAATGCTCTGCTCAGGATTATCGGCTTCTGCCGCCGTGATCCCGACCAGTTCCAGGCCGCCAAAGGAGAACATAATGATTGCCATCATCATCACCAGTCCGGTCCAGCCATGAGGCAGAAAGCCGCCCTGTTCCCATAGGTTACGCACGGTCGCCTGCGGGCCTGCGGTGTCGCTGAACAGCAGCCAGGCGCCGAACAGGATCATGGCGATAACGGCAATCACTTTGATGATGGCAAACCAAAACTCCATCTCACCGAACACTTTCACGTTGGTCAGGTTGATGGCGTTGATAGCAACAAAGAATACGGCTGCTGATACCCAGGTTGGGATCTCAGGCCACCAGAATTGGATGTACTTACCGACCGCCGTCAGCTCAGCCATGGCAACCAGGACATACAGTACCCAGTAGTTCCAGCCCGAAGCAAAGCCCGCAAAGTTGCCCCAGTACTTATAGGCGAAGTGGCTAAAGGAGCCAGCTACCGGCTCTTCTACGACCATTTCGCCCAGTTGGCGCATGATTAAAAAGGCGATAAAACCAGCAATGGCGTAACCGAGAATAATCCCCGGGCCTGCTGATTGGATGACGGAGGCGCTGCCGAGAAACAGACCTGTGCCGATAGCGCCGCCCAGAGCGATCAGCTGTATATGGCGGTTCTTAAGGCCGCGCTTAAGCTGGGAGCCTTGCTGTTGACCTTCCATTGTAAAACCTCGTGTGTGGTTATTATTGTGACGCTGTTGGCGTGTGTACTTAAGAAATTCCGTTTTCTGTATTGTTTTGTTTACGAAAAGCGTTTCTTAAAAAGAGGTAAGACTCTTTCGTCATGAGCAGAATAGTGGTAAGCGCGGAGGAATGCACCTGCTTTATGCAGGGATGAAGTGGGGTTGGATAAAAAGCCGACAACTGTCACGTGAGTGTGCAAATTTTACATTGCAGTAAAAATGCATATTTAAGCAATTAAATGAAAATAAATTCATTAATAATGAAATTGAAACGGTTCAGTTTGCTTAATTTTGTTTTTATTACGTTAATTGTACTTCTTTATAGGTAAAACTATTTTTTGTGCAAAGTTACAATTCTGAAACATCATTTCTGTAATGTTGTTAAAAAGCACCCGGTTTACTGATTTCAATCAAAACCTGTATGGACAGAAGGTGAATACTTTGTTACTTTAGCGTCAAGAACATGAAATTGGTAAGACCAATTGACTCCGGGCAAATGGCTTAAGACAGGAAATCATGGCCTACAGCAAAATTCGCCAACCAAAACTCTCCGATGTGATTGAGCAGCAGCTGGAGTTTTTAATTCTCGAGGGCACTTTACGTCCCGGAGAAAAACTCCCCCCGGAACGTGAACTGGCAAAACAGTTCGACGTTTCCCGCCCCTCCTTACGCGAGGCGATCCAACGTCTCGAAGCGAAGGGGTTACTGCTGCGTCGTCAGGGTGGTGGCACTTTTGTTCAGAGCAGCCTGTGGCAGAGTTTTAGCGACCCACTGGTAGAACTGCTCTCCGACCATCCTGAATCCCAGTTTGACCTGCTTGAAACGCGCCATGCGTTGGAAGGTATTGCCGCGTATTACGCTGCATTACGTAGCACGGATGAAGACAAAACGCGTATCCGTGAACTCCACCATGCTATCGAGCTTGCTCAACAGTCCGGCGACCTTGACGGTGAGTCTGATGCGGTTCTCCAGTATCAAATCGCAGTCACCGAAGCGGCACATAACGTGGTGTTGCTCCATCTACTCCGCTGTATGGAGCCGATGCTGGCGCAAAACGTTCGCCAAAACTTTGAATTGTTATACGCGCGTCGGGAGATGCTGCCGTTAGTGAGCAGCCATCGAAGCCGTATTTTTGAAGCGATTGTCGCCGGGAAGCCGGAGGAAGCGCGTGAAGCGTCCCATCGTCACCTGGCGTTTATCGAAGAGATTCTCCTGGACCGAAGCCGTGAGGAAAGCCGTCGTGAACGCGCCTTACGCCGCCTGGAGCAACGCAAGAATTAATGATTTTTCTGGCAGCAAGTTAACCAGAAGATGTTGTAAATAAAGCGCTCATTAACGCGCGGCAACTAAACGCAGAACCTGTCTTATTGTGCTCTTACCCAAGAACACAATGGGACAGGTTCCAGATAACTCAACGTATTAGATAGATAAGGAATACCCCCCATGTCAGAACGTTTACAAAATGACGTGGATCCGATCGAAACTCGCGACTGGCTACAGGCGATCGAATCGGTCATCCGTGAAGAAGGTGTTGAGCGTGCTCAGTATCTGGTCGACCAACTGCTTTCTGAAGCGCGCAAAGGCGGCGTTCAGGTAGCTGCTGGTGCAGGGGCGAGCGGTTACGTCAACACTATTGCCGTTGAAGATGAACCGGAATACCCGGGCAATCTGGAGCTGGAGCGTCGTATTCGTTCTGCTATCCGCTGGAATGCCATCATGACCGTGCTGCGTGCGTCTAAAAAAGACCTCGAGCTGGGCGGCCACATGGCTTCATTCCAGTCTTCAGCGACTTTCTATGAAGTGTGTTTCAACCACTTCTTCCGCGCTCGCAACGAACAAGATGGCGGCGATCTGGTGTACTTCCAGGGTCACATCTCCCCGGGCGTATACGCACGTGCATTCCTGGAAGGCCGTCTGACCGAAGAGCAGATGAACAACTTCCGTCAGGAAGTTCACGGTAAAGGTCTGTCTTCTTACCCGCACCCGAAACTGATGCCAACCTTCTGGCAGTTCCCGACCGTCTCTATGGGTCTGGGTCCAATCGGTGCAATCTACCAGGCTAAATTCCTGAAATATCTGGAACACCGTGGCCTGAAAGATACCTCTAAGCAAACCGTTTACGCCTTCCTGGGCGACGGCGAGATGGATGAGCCAGAATCTAAAGGTGCGATCACCATCGCCACCCGTGAAAAACTGGACAACCTGGTCTTTGTTATCAACTGTAACCTGCAGCGCCTTGATGGCCCGGTCACCGGTAACGGCAAGATCATTAACGAACTGGAAGGCATCTTCGCAGGCGCTGGCTGGAACGTTATCAAGGTTATCTGGGGCGGTCGTTGGGATGAACTGCTGCGTAAAGACACCAGCGGTAAACTGATCCAGCTGATGAACGAAACCGTTGACGGCGACTACCAGACCTTCAAATCCAAAGATGGCGCTTACGTTCGTGAGCACTTCTTCGGTAAATACCCAGAAACTGCTGCCCTGGTTGCTGACTGGAGCGACGAGCAGATTTGGGCGCTGAACCGTGGTGGTCACGATCCGAAGAAAGTCTTCGCTGCACTGAAAAAAGCGCAGGAAACCACCGGCAAAGCAACCGTCATCCTGGCCCATACCATCAAAGGTTACGGCATGGGTGATACCGCTGAAGGTAAAAACATTGCTCACCAGGTTAAGAAAATGAACATGGACGGCGTACGCTACGTCCGCGATCGTTTCAATGTGCCTGTTACCGATGAGCAAGTTGAAAAACTGTCCTACATTACCTTCCCAGAAGGTTCTGAAGAGCATACCTATCTGCACGCCCAGCGTCAGAAGCTGCACGGCTACCTGCCGACTCGTCAGCCTAACTTCGATGAGAAGCTTGAGCTGCCGACTCTGGAAGATTTCGGCCCGCTGCTGGAAGAGCAGAACAAAGAAATTTCTACCACTATCGCGTTCGTTCGTGCTCTGAACGTGATGCTGAAGAACAAATCCATCAAAGACCGCCTCGTGCCGATCATCGCCGATGAAGCGCGTACCTTTGGAATGGAAGGCCTGTTCCGTCAGATTGGTATTTACAGCCCGAACGGTCAGCAGTACACCCCGCAGGACCGTGAGCAGGTTGCTTACTACAAAGAAGACGAGAAAGGTCAGATTCTGCAGGAAGGGATCAACGAACTGGGTGCAGGCGCATCCTGGCTGGCGGCTGCGACCTCTTACAGCACCAACAACCTGCCGATGATTCCGTTCTACATCTACTACTCTATGTTCGGTTTCCAGCGTATCGGTGACCTGTGCTGGCAGGCTGGCGACCAACAGGCTCGCGGCTTCCTGGTCGGTGGTACTTCCGGTCGTACGACGCTGAACGGCGAAGGTCTGCAGCACGAAGATGGTCACAGCCATATTCAGTCTCTGACTATCCCGAACTGTATCTCTTACGATCCGTCTTACGCGTACGAAGTTGCGGTCATCATGCATGATGGTCTGGAACGTATGTACGGTGAGAAACAAGAGAACGTTTACTACTACATCACCACCCTGAACGAAAACTACCACATGCCGGCAATGCCTGCAGGTGCCGAGGAAGGTATCCGTAAAGGTATCTACAAACTCGAAACCATCGAAGGTAGCAAAGGTAAAGTTCAGCTGCTGGGTTCAGGCTCTATCCTGCGTCACGTCCGTGAAGCGGCAGAGATTCTGGCGAAAGACTACGGCGTAGGTTCTGATGTGTATAGCGTGACTTCCTTCACTGAACTGGCGCGTGATGGCCAGGATTGTGAGCGCTGGAACATGCTGCACCCAATGGACACTCCGCGCGTTCCGTACATCGCTCAGGTGATGAACGACGCTCCAGCGGTAGCTTCCACTGACTATATGAAACTGTTTGCTGAGCAGGTTCGTACTTATGTACCGGCTGATGATTACCGCGTACTGGGTACCGACGGCTTTGGCCGCTCTGACAGCCGTGAAAACCTGCGTCACCACTTCGAAGTTGATGCTTCTTACGTGGTTGTAGCGGCACTGGGCGAACTGGCTAAACGTGGCGAAATCGATAAGAAAGTGGTTGCTGATGCCATCACTAAATTCAATATCGATGCAGAAAAAGTTAACCCGCGTCTGGCGTAAGAGGTAAAAGAAACATGGCTATCGAAATCAATGTACCGGACATCGGGGCTGATGAAGTTGAAATCACCGAGATCCTGGTCAAAGTAGGCGACAAAGTTGAAGTTGAACAGTCGCTGATCACCGTAGAAGGCGACAAAGCCTCTATGGAAGTCCCGTCTCCACAGGCTGGCGTTGTTAAAGAGATCAAAGTCTCTGTCGGCGACAAAACCGAGACTGGCAAACTGATCATGATTTTCGATTCCGCCGACGGTGCAGCAGCTGCTGCACCTGCCAAGGCAGAAGAGAAGAAAGAAGCGGCTCCGGCAGCAGCACCTGCTGCGGCTGCGGCGAAAGACGTACACGTACCTGATATCGGTGGCGACGAAGTTGAAGTCACTGAGATCATGGTTAAAGTGGGCGACACCGTAGCGGCTGAGCAGTCTCTGATCACCGTAGAAGGCGACAAGGCTTCCATGGAAGTCCCAGCGCCGTTCGCGGGTACGGTTAAAGAGATCAAAATCAACACCGGTGACAAAGTGTCTACTGGCTCGCTGATTATGGTCTTCGAAGTGGCGGGTAGCGCGCCAGCCGCGGCACCAGCTCAGGCTGCTGCACCGGCAGCAGCGGCTCCGGCAGCGTCTGGCTCGAAAGAAGTGAACGTACCGGATATCGGTGGTGATGAAGTTGAAGTCACTGAAGTGATGGTTAAAGTCGGCGATAAAATTGCCGCTGAGCAGTCACTGATTACCGTAGAAGGCGACAAAGCTTCTATGGAAGTTCCGGCACCGTTCGCGGGTACCGTGAAAGAAATCAAAATCAGCACTGGCGACAAAGTGTCTACCGGCTCCCTGATTATGGTCTTCGAAGTTGAAGGCGCTGCACCTGCAGCCGCTCCGGCGCAAGCCGCTGCTCCGGCTCCGGCCGCAGCACCAGCTCCAGCCGCGGCATCTGCACCGGCTGCGAAAGCTGCGGGTAAATCTGACTTTGCTGAAAATGACGCTTACGTCCATGCAACGCCACTGATTCGTCGCCTGGCGCGCGAATTCGGTGTGAACCTGGCGAAAGTGAAAGGGACTGGCCGTAAAGGTCGTATCCTGCGCGAAGACGTTCAGACTTACGTGAAAGACGCGGTTAAACGTGCGGAATCTGCACCGGCAGCAGCGGGTGGCGGTATCCCGGGCATGCTGCCTTGGCCGAAAGTCGACTTCAGCAAGTTTGGTGAAATCGAAGAAGTGGAACTGGGTCGTATCCAGAAAATCTCCGGTGCGAACCTGAGCCGTAACTGGGTGATGATCCCACACGTTACCCACTTCGACAAAACCGATATCACCGATCTGGAAGCGTTCCGTAAACAGCAGAACGCCGAAGCTGAGAAGCGCAAACTGGATGTGAAATTCACCCCAGTGGTCTTCATCATGAAAGCCGTTGCTGCCGCTCTGGAACAGATGCCACGCTTCAACAGCTCACTGTCTGAAGATGCGCAGCGTCTGACGCTGAAGAAATACATCAACATCGGTGTTGCGGTCGATACGCCAAATGGTCTGGTTGTTCCGGTCTTCAAAGACGTGAACAAGAAGAGCATTACTGAGCTGTCTCGTGAACTGACGGTGATCTCTAAGAAAGCGCGTGATGGTAAGCTGACTGCCGGCGAAATGCAGGGCGGTTGCTTCACTATCTCTAGCATCGGCGGCCTGGGTACTACCCACTTCGCACCGATTGTTAACGCGCCTGAAGTGGCTATCCTCGGCGTTTCTAAATCTGCCATTGAGCCGGTGTGGAATGGTAAAGAGTTTACTCCGCGTCTGATGATGCCGATTTCTCTGTCCTTCGACCACCGCGTGATTGACGGTGCTGATGGTGCTCGCTTCATTACCATCATCAACAACACGCTGTCTGACATTCGCCGTCTGGTGATGTAAGTGAAAAAGCCGGCCCGACGGCCGGCTTTTTTCTGGTAATCTCATGAAGTTAATGAGGTTATCGTGCTAAAGACAAATCGGTTGCCGTTTGTTGTTTCAAAATTGTTAACAATTTTGTAAAATACTTGCGGATAGAACGACCCGGTGGAAGATGGGCGTCATAACAATAACGTCAGACCGCCGGATACAAATGATAGAGGTCATGATGAGCACTGAAATTAAAACTCAGGTCGTGGTACTTGGGGCGGGCCCGGCAGGTTATTCTGCTGCCTTCCGTTGCGCGGATTTAGGTCTGGAGACCGTCATTGTAGAACGTTACAGCACCCTGGGCGGTGTTTGTCTGAACGTTGGCTGTATCCCTTCTAAAGCGCTGCTGCACGTAGCAAAAGTTATCGAAGAAGCCAAATCGCTGGCTGAACACGGTATCGTCTTCGGCGAGCCGAAAACCGATATCGACAAAATTCGTACCTGGAAAGAAAAAGTTATCACTCAACTGACCGGCGGTCTGGCTGGTATGGCGAAAGGCCGTAAAGTGAAAGTGGTAAACGGTCTGGGTAAATTCACCGGGGCAAACACCCTGGAAGTTGAAGGCGAAAACGGCAAAACCGTAATTAACTTCGACAACGCAATCATCGCGGCGGGTTCCCGTCCGATTGAGCTGCCATTTATTCCGCACGAAGATCCACGCGTATGGGATTCCACTGACGCGCTGGAACTGAAAGAAGTACCAAAGCGTCTGCTGGTTATGGGCGGCGGTATCATCGGTCTGGAAATGGGTACTGTGTACCACGCGCTGGGTTCAGAGATTGACGTGGTTGAAATGTTCGACCAGGTTATTCCGGCAGCCGACAAAGACATCGTTAAAGTCTACACCAAACGCATCAGCAAGAAATTCAACCTGATGCTGGAAACCAAAGTGACCGCCGTTGAAGCAAAAGAAGACGGTATCTACGTTTCCATGGAAGGCAAAAAAGCACCTGCAGAAGCACAGCGTTATGACGCCGTACTGGTGGCTATCGGTCGCGTACCGAACGGTAAAAACCTCGATGCGGGCAAAGCTGGCGTAGAAGTTGACGACCGTGGCTTCATCCGCGTCGACAAACAGCTGCGCACCAACGTACCGCACATCTTTGCTATCGGCGATATCGTCGGTCAGCCAATGCTGGCGCACAAAGGTGTTCACGAAGGCCACGTTGCTGCTGAAGTTATCGCAGGTAAGAAACACTACTTCGATCCGAAAGTGATTCCATCGATTGCGTATACTGATCCAGAAGTTGCCTGGGTGGGTCTGACTGAGAAAGAAGCGAAAGAGAAAGGCATCAGCTATGAAACCGCCACCTTCCCGTGGGCTGCTTCTGGCCGTGCTATCGCTTCCGACTGCGCAGACGGTATGACCAAACTGATCTTCGACAAAGAATCTCACCGTGTTATCGGTGGTGCGATTGTCGGTACCAACGGCGGCGAGCTGCTGGGTGAAATCGGTCTGGCGATCGAAATGGGCTGTGATGCTGAAGATATCGCGCTGACTATCCACGCGCACCCGACTCTGCACGAGTCTGTGGGCCTGGCGGCTGAAATCTTTGAAGGTAGCATTACCGACCTGCCAAACGCGAAAGCGAAGAAGAAGTAATTCTTCTGACCAGTAGCGCCTCGTCCGGGCTACCATAGAAAAAAGCGGCTTAACGGCCGCTTTTTTTATGCTGATATTCCCAAGTTCTGTCTATCTGTAGTGAAGCGCGTAGCGAGATTGACAGGCTATGTGGGTACCAGCGTACCCGTAAGCATAGTGATATTATTGATTGTTTAACGGCTCATCTGACACTTTCCATCCCACGCTGGCATCAGGTGATAACTGATTCATCGCCTGCACCTTCTGCTCAGTCTCCTCCCCCAAATCTGCCTCATACACGCGATCGTCTTGATTGACCATAAAGCTCATTACTCCAGACTTACCCCATTCAACCGGCCAGGCGAGTAGGGCAACGTCACCCTTATCACCTGTGCTAACGATGCGAAAACGGTAGCCGTGGTAGCCTTCGCCCGGTACTGAGGGGCTGAAGTTTGGCCCTAGAGGACTTGGAACTTCTCCCGGTGCGATTGGCCAGTAGAGGCCATCTTTCTTACCGTCGGTACTGATGATTTTTTGCGCCCAGGCGTGGTTTAACTGGTAGTAATCCTGCTGAGCATCGACATAGGCATGCATTGCCTGAATGGCCGATAGCTCATTACGTCCAATGGCGCGGGTCTGAATCTCATCTTCTCCGGCGGCGATGTTGAACATCCAGCCTTGATCATTTTTTTCCATTGGAATGGGGAGACGCCAGCCATCGTTGCCCACGTCCAGCCAGGCGGTAGTGGATGTGGTGACGATATGGTGGTTAAGCTTCCAGTCGCGCAGGAAACGGTCTACAGCCTCTGGGTCAACGCCGTCCGGGGGTAAAAACTGCTGCCAGTCATCGCCGAGCAGGTTAGTTAACGCGACATGATCTTTGTTTGTTACCGCGTTAACTAACGCGCTGGCCGCGAGATCGGGGCTGCTAAAACTCTGTTGGGCAAAGCTCATTAGTGGCGACATGGCCAGCGCCAGCAAAGCTATTTTTATCTGCTTTTTCATCACATTATCCTCTAGCGTCGATGAAGCTCTCGGTGCCCGGAAAGCCCACCGCCATTTCGTTCGCCGCCTACGCTGGAGGCACGGTTACCCTGTGAAGCGCGAGACTGCCGCTCACTGCTAAGACCGGAGGCCTGGCGGCTTTGCAGGCCACGAGACTGCTGTGCTTGCCAGTTTGGTGCCCGGCTTTCGTTGCCGCTGAGCGCACTGTTCCGTCGTCCCGCGTTGCCTGGCTGCTGCGTACTGCGCTGTTCTGTTTTAAGTCGCGGAGATTCATTGCTGGTGCGACGTTGAGCTGCATTCAGATTTGACTGCTGAACGCGCTGTGCGGTAGCACGAGATGGCGCGGCGTGCGTCTGCGATGAGCGAGTTTGTGAGGCCAGGCGCTGGGAATGGCTAACCGGTGCGTCATAGCCACGGAAATTATCCCGTTGAACTTTCTGGCTTAACTGCTGTGATGCTGCGCGGCGCTGGGCATCACGTGAGCCCGGTGCAGCGGCGTAGTTATCGTTTCGGGTACGCTGTTGTACTTGCGACATCGCTGCTTGCCGCTGGCTATCGCGGTTCGGGGAGCTTAGCCCACTAGCGACATTCGTCGGGCGGGTAGACACGATGCCCGGCTCTTTTCGCGTACTACTCAGTCCGCCAGGTACGTTTGTCTGATGGAAGCGTTGGGCGACGTTATCATTTGGATAGGGCACGTTGCCGCGATAAGCCGAATTATGCTGCCAGGCGATATTCTGCCCTTTCAGGTTTTCCCCGGAGATGCGGTTGAAATTATTGACGTTAATATTGATGTTGTCGCCGTTGTGCTGATAGCCCCGACCGCCGCCATGATAGTCATCATCGTGATGATGATCGTCGTCATCCCAATCGATATTGCTGAAAATGGCATAAGTGGTGGCGACGCCCAGGCTGTAACCAAAACCGCGAACGAAGCTGTCGGCGAACTGTTGCCCAGGAGGTGGCGGCAGGTAGACCGGTGGGGCGGAAGAATAAGGCCAGTTGCTGCCGTAAACGACCGTTGGGTTGTAATTCGGCACGTACACCACTTCAGGATTCGCTGATTCAATGCGGATCACCGTCGGTTCGGGGCTTGCGGCAACCTTAGTGGTTGAAACCGAGGTTGTGCCAGCGTTAGCGGTGGAGGTCGGCGCAGGGGCAGAGGTCGTGGTGACGGTTTGTTGATAGGTCGATTTTAGCGAACCGGTTTGCTGGGCTAGCTTACGTAAATCCTGCACAGCATCCATGACATCTTGCGGTTGGGCAAGGAAGGCGTTACCGAGATTTTCCACCCACTGGGGATTTTCACCCATCATTCCTGTTAGCTGTGGGAAAGCGACCAGCGATTTCACACTCGCATCCCAGGGTTGATCCGCCACGGCTTTGATGGCGGCATCTCCTTGTTGGTTGGGATTATCTTTAGACCACTGAACCGCCTGAACGACGCTTGCCGGATAGGTTGAGGCCATCAGTACCTGTGAGAGCAAGGAGTCCGGATAGAGCGCAATAGGCGCCACCCATTGGGTGATTTGGGCCTTGGTAAAGGGCTGAGTATTAGTGGATGTCGCCGCAACAGTAGGCGGCGCTTCTGGTGCCGGCAACGTTACCGATGGTGTCACGGGTGCCGCCACAGCAGCGGCTGGTGGCGCGTCTGGCGTCACGGGCTCGCGGCTTTTGAGATAAAGCGTGGCGGCGACGGCGAGTATCCCGCCACAGCATATCAGTGCGATACTCGAGTAGGACTTAGTGGGCAAATTCATGGTGGTTCTCCAGGGAACTACGCTGTCCGTATCAGAGAGTCGGATATGCCGCGAGTATAATGAGGCTATTGTTTATTTTTTGATTAAAGCAGGGATTTTCATCGTTGGTAGGAAATCAGACTGTATAAAAATAAATTCAGGATGTGACGAGGACGAAAAGTCACGACCGCACGCCGCATTTATCTTCGTTTATCTGTAATACAGACGTAACAAAACGATGAATCACCTGCGTATGGAATGGTTTTTTTCCATCGTAAAAAGGCTTTTTTTAATCTGTTATATCAACATTAACGATTCAGCAAATATTTAATGTTGCTTTTTTGTAAACGGATTAACACCCTTCAGAAATCCTGCTATGCTGGCCCTCGCGGTATCGGGCTTTTACCCTACAAACTGCTGTCTCACAGGAGCGTGAAGAGATCGCCGACCGCATATGACAATGAGAGCGAGGAGATACCGTCGTGCTAAAAGAATACCGTGAGCACGTAGCTGAACGTGCCGCCGAAGGGATTGTTGCCAAACCCTTAGATGCAACCCAAATGGCCGGCCTGGTTGAGCTACTAAAGAATCCGCCTGCTGGCGAAGAAGAATTCCTGCTAGACCTGTTGATCAATCGTGTACCGCCGGGCGTGGACGAAGCCGCCTATGTTAAAGCGGGCTTCCTTGCTGCCGTCGCGAAAGGCGAAGCCACTTCCCCATTGATTACCCCTGAAAAAGCCGTCGAACTGCTGGGTACCATGCAGGGTGGCTACAACATCCATCCGCTGATTGATGCACTTGACGATGCCAAACTGGCACCTATCGCTGCTAAAGCGCTGTCTCAGACGCTGCTGATGTTTGATAACTTCTACGACGTAGAAGAGAAAGCCAAAGCGGGCAATACCTACGCTAAACAAGTTATCCAGTCCTGGGCCGATGCCGAATGGTTCCTGAATCGTCCTGCGCTTGCTGATAAAATTACCGTTACCGTCTTCAAAGTGACCGGTGAAACTAACACTGATGACCTGTCTCCGGCTCCGGATGCATGGTCCCGTCCGGATATTCCACTGCACGCCCTGGCGATGCTTAAAAACGCCCGTGAAGGCATTAGCCCGGATGAACCTGGCGTTGTGGGTCCTATCAAGCAGATCGAATTGCTGCAGAAAAAAGGCTTCCCGCTGGCGTATGTTGGCGACGTTGTCGGCACCGGTTCTTCACGTAAATCAGCAACCAACTCCGTTCTGTGGTTCATGGGCGACGACATTCCGCACGTGCCAAACAAGCGTGGCGGCGGTCTGGTGCTGGGCAGCAAAATTGCACCTATCTTCTTTAACACCATGGAAGATGCGGGCGCGCTGCCAATTGAAGTTGACGTGAATAAGCTGAACATGGGCGACGTGATTGACGTTTACCCATTCAAAGGTGAAGTGCGTAACCACGAAACCAATGAACTGCTGGCGACATTCGAACTGAAAACCGACGTACTGATTGATGAAGTCCGTGCGGGTGGTCGTATTCCACTGATTATCGGTCGTGGCCTGACCACCAAAGCGCGTGAAGCGCTGGGTCTGCCGCACAGTGATGTGTTCCGTATCGCGAAACCGGTTGAAGCCAGCAACAAAGGCTTCTCTCTGGCGCAGAAAATGGTTGGCCGCGCTTGTGGCGTGACCGGTATTCGCCCGGGCGAATATTGCGAACCGAAAATGACCTCGGTTGGCTCTCAGGACACCACCGGCCCAATGACCCGTGATGAGCTGAAAGACCTCGCTTGTCTGGGCTTCTCAGCCGATCTGGTGATGCAGTCTTTCTGTCATACCGCCGCGTATCCGAAGCCGGTTGACGTGACGACGCACCATACGCTGCCTGATTTTATTATGAACCGCGGCGGTGTTTCTCTGCGTCCAGGCGACGGCATTATTCACTCATGGCTGAACCGTATGCTGCTGCCAGATACCGTTGGCACTGGCGGTGACTCCCACACCCGTTTCCCGGTTGGGATTTCCTTCCCGGCAGGCTCCGGTCTGGTCGCGTTTGCTGCGGCGACGGGTGTGATGCCGCTGGACATGCCTGAATCTGTGCTGGTGCGCTTTAAAGGCAAAATGCAGCCAGGCATCACCCTGCGCGATCTGGTTCATGCGATCCCACTGTATGCCATCCGCGAAGGTCTGCTGACCGTCGAGAAGAAAGGGAAGAAAAATATCTTCTCTGGCCGCATCCTTGAAATCGAAGGCTTGCCGGAGCTGAAAGTTGAGCAGGCGTTTGAGCTGGCGGATGCCTCTGCTGAGCGTTCTGCGGCAGGCTGTACCATCAAGCTGGATAAAGCGCCAATCACTGAATACCTCACCTCTAACATCGTCCTGCTGAAGTGGATGATCGCGGAAGGTTACGGCGATCGCCGTACGCTGGAACGTCGTGTTCAGGGGATGGAAAAATGGCTGGCGGATCCACAGTTGCTGGAAGCGGATACTGACGCAGAATATGCGGCAGTGATCGAAATCGATCTGGCGGATATTAAAGAGCCAATCCTGTGTGCGCCTAACGATCCTGATGATGCACGTCTGCTGTCTGATGTGCAGGGTGAGAAGATCGACGAAGTCTTTATCGGTTCCTGCATGACCAACATCGGCCACTTCCGTGCTGCCGGTAAGCTGCTGGATACCCACAAAGGCCAGCTGCCAACCCGTCTGTGGGTGGCTCCGCCAACCCGTATGGATGCGGCACAGCTGACCGAAGAAGGTTATTACAGCGTGTTTGGTAAGAGCGGTGCGCGTATTGAAATTCCTGGCTGTTCCCTGTGTATGGGTAACCAGGCGCGTGTTGCTGACGGCGCGACGGTGGTTTCCACTTCAACCCGTAACTTCCCGAACCGTTTAGGCACCGGTGCTAACGTCTTCCTGGCTTCGGCTGAGCTGGCGGCGGTTGCGGCGCTTATCGGTAAGCTGCCTACGCCGGATGAATACCAGGCCTATGTTGCGCAGGTTGATAAGACGGCTGTCGATACCTATCGTTATCTGAACTTCGACCAGCTTTCTGAGTACACCGAGAAAGCGGACAGCGTGATTTTCCAGACCGCAGTCTAAATATCGTAGCCCGGACGAGGCGCGCAAGCGCTGACTCCGGGGTCCCCGGCGGCGCTGCGCTTGGCCGGGCTACAAGGGTGAGGGTTTTGGCTCTCACCCTTTTTATTTTCTATTACTCCTGCCGCTACGCTTTTTTTATTCCTCCAGACTGCGATAATTACCTATAGGTACAATGCAGCGGTGACGCATTGCCTTTGTTGAGGAACAGATCATGGAATACGAATTTCTGCGCGACGTTACCGGAGGGGTAAAAGTACGTATGTCGATGGGCCACGAAGTGGTCGGTCACTGGTTTAATGAAGAGGTTAAAGATAACCTCTCGCTGCTGGATGAAGTCGAGCAGGCCGCACGTACGGTAAAAGGCAGCGAACGTTCATGGCAGCGCACCGGGCATGAATACACTCTGTGGTTGGACGGCGAAGAAGTGATGGTTCGCGCCAATCAATTGGAGTTTTCGGGTGACGAGATGGAAGACGGGATGAACTACTACGACGAAGAAAGCCTGTCGCTTTGCGGCGTAGAGGATTTTCTGCAGGTTGTTGCAGCGTACCGTGAGTTTTTACAGCAACGGTAATTGATGCGGAGCCTGCGGGCTCCGCCACACGAACTATTTAACGTAAGCCAGCAGGCTTAACGAATCGCGCGCCAGCGCTTTACACTTCTTCGCCGTTGGGATGCCAATGCCGCTGAGATCGCGGTAGCTGTCTTCACCCAGCGCCTTCATGTTAAACGTGTCGTAATTACTCAGATCCCACTGGTTTTGCTGGGCAAAAAAGACCAGGGCGCGACGAATTTGCGTGTTAGGGAGATTCTGATACCCACAGTCGTTTTTCAGGAACACAAACACAGCCGTAAGATCGGCCATATCTTCTGCTTCAGACTCGCTTAATGCATAACTGGAACTGGACATCGCCAGCAGCGATCCAAGCAGTACAGTGCGGAAAAACGTCTTCATTTCTTCTACCTTACATCGTCGATATTCAACGTTAACATACTTCCCAAGGGGACGGGGAGCATTATTCAATGCTTTATGCTTGACCTTCCTGCAGGGGGAGGGTTTAAGCTCAAATAACCACCAGCAGCCGAAAAGGATGTAACGATGCATCGTCGTGATTTTATCAAATTAGGTGCCGCTATTAGCGTCGCCAGCGCCTTGCCTCTGTGGAGTCGAGCGGTCTTTGCCGCTGAGAGAACCACGCTGCCCATTCCTCCCTTACTTACCGCTGACGCGAATAATCAAATCCTGCTGAACGTGCAGTCTGGAAAGACCTCATTTGCCGGTAAAGCGGCAACCACCTGGGGCTATAACGGCGACCTATTAGGGCCCGCCATCAAGCTTCAGCAGGGCAAAACTATCACGGTCAATATCCGTAACCATCTTCCGGAAGAGACCACCGTGCACTGGCATGGTCTGGAAGTCCCAGGGGATGTGGACGGTGGGCCGCAGGGGATTATTAAACCGGGCGCCAGTCGGACGGTCACTTTTACCCCGACCCAACGCGCCGCGACCTGTTGGTTCCATCCGCATCAGCACGGTAAAACCGGCTATCAGGTCGCCATGGGGTTGGCGGGGCTTGTGCTTATTGAAGACGAAGACAGCCAGATGCTGTTGCTGCCAAAACAGTGGGGTATCGATGATATTCCGGTGATCATGCAGGATAAAAAATTCACGCCAGCCGGTGAGATTGACTACCAACTGGACATCATGAGCGCGGCGGTGGGCTGGTTTGGCGATATGCTACTGACCAACGGCGTGCAGTACCCACAGCACACGCCACCACGCGGCTGGCTGCGTTTACGTCTGCTAAACGGCTGTAATGCCCGTTCACTGACGCTTGCCGCCAGCGATAAGCGTCCGCTGTACGTGGTCGCCAGCGACGGCGGCCTGCTGCCAGAACCGGTGCAGGTAAGTGAACTGCCGATGCTGATGGGCGAACGTTTTGAAGTGCTGGTTGATGCCCGTGACGGCAAGCCGTTTGATCTCGTCACGCTGCCGGTTAACCAAATGGGGATGGCGATTGCGCCGTTCGATAAAGCGCTGCCGATACTGCGCATCCAACCAGTGGGCATTCCGGGCTCCGGCAAGCTGCCTGATTCGCTGGTTTCAATGCCTTCAATCCCGGCGCTCGATGGCCTGACGGAACGTAAGCTTCAGCTCTCTATGGACCCGATGCTCGACATGATGGGGATGCAGGCGCTGATGAAGAAATACGGCAACCAGGCCATGGGCGGCATGGATCACGGCAATATGATGGGCCACGGCGGTATGAAAATGGATCACGGCGGCATGGGCAACATGCATCACGGCGGTGGTGGATTTGATTTCCACAACGCGAACCGGATCAACGGCAAAGCGTTTGATATGAACGTCCCGATGTTTGCCGCCGCCAAAGGTCAGTACGAGCGTTGGGTGATTTCCGGCGAGGGCGACATGATGCTGCATCCATTCCATATCCACGGCACCCAATTCCGTATTCTGCGTGAAAACGGTCAGGCTCCTGCGGCGCACCGTTCAGGTTGGAAAGACACGGTACGCGTCGAAGGCGGCGTCAGTGAAGTGCTGGTGAAGTTTGACCATGAGGCATCGAAAGAGCAGGCGTATATGGCGCACTGTCACCTGCTGGAGCATGAAGATACCGGCATGATGCTCGGATTTACCGTGTAACAAAATGGCCGGATGGCATATTTGCCATCCGGTAAAACAGGATGTTCTTAAAATGGACATCGGTCATTTCATTCATTAGCCCTGCGGATATACTGACGTGATTAACAATAAATCATGAGGTTAGAATGGATCTTTTCCGCAAGGTACTCACCGCATCTTTTGTCATGATGGTGGCGATTTCAGCGCATGCTGAAATGAAAATGCAACGCCAGAATATCCCGCAGCTCAATTTGAGTATCGAAATTCCGCAAACGCTGACGCCAATGTCTGACGACATGGCGAAAATTAAATACCCTTCTGAAAACCGCCCGCAGGTGATTTACGGCGATGAGCGTGGTAAAGCGTCGTTAGGGATTAGCGCCGGACGTCATGCGCTACCTGCTTCACAGATCGATATGGCCAAAGAGGCGACGGTGAAAATGCTCGCCAACTTCAAACCGCAGGCGGAAGCCGTGACGGTCGACGGGCATAAAGCCTGGCTAATTACCTTCCGCTCCCAGGCCCCGGATACTGAAATCCTGAATATGATGTTGATGACATCGCAAAACGATAAAGCGGTGCAGGTGGCGTTCAATATGACCAAAGATTTGGTTGAGCAGTATCAGGATGCGGCGAAGGCTTCGTTACTGTCGCTGAAATTTACTCAATAAGCGCTACTACTTATCCACCCATAAAAAAACGCCCGCATGGTTTGCGGGCGTTTTTAATGATGACGAGAGAGGAAACTTACTTCGCGTCGTCAGGTAAAGCGTAAGCCACGATATAATCGCCCATCTTGGTGCCAAACGAGCCGTGACCGCCTGCGGAGATGACCACGTACTGCTTGCCATCCACTTCATAGGTCATTGGTGTCGCCTGACCGCCCGCTGGCAGACGTCCCTGCCACAGTTTCTCGCCGTTGCTCATGTTGAACGCACGCAGATAGTTATCTGCGGTACCCGCGATGAACAGGACGTTACCGGCTGTGGAAATTGGGCCGCCCAGCATCGGCATACCCAGATTAAACGGCAGCTGAACCGGCATTGGGAAGGGCAGACTATCCTGCGGCGTACCCAGACGTTTTTTCCACACAACCTGATTGGTTTTCAGATCCAACGCAGAAATGTAACCCCAGGCTGGCTGTTTACACGGCAGGCCAAACGGCGACAGGAATGCGTTTAGCGTGACGCCAAACGGCACGCCATACTGTGGCTGAATACCAGACTCGGTACCGCTGGATTTCGCATCTTTCGGCGGCTCCATCGGGTTACCCGGGCCACGTGGGATCAGTTTTGACACAAACGGCAGCGCCATTGGGTTGGCAATTGCTACCTGACGGTTCGGATCGACAGAGATACCGCCCCATTCAAACATCCCCAGGTTACCCGGGAATACCAGTGTGCCTTGCTCAGACGGTGGGGTGAAGATGCCTTCATAGCGCATCTGGTGGAACATCACGCGGCACACCAGTTGGTCAAACATGGTGGCGCCCCACATATCCGCGCCGGTCAGATCTTTCTTCGGACGGAAACTCAAATCAGAGAATGGCTGGGTTTTGCTGACGTAATCGCCTTTTGCCGCACCCTGTGGAACCGGTTTTTCCGGAGCCGGAACCACCAGTTCGCCGTTACGACGATCCAGCACGAAGATGTTGCCGGTTTTTGCTGGAGCATAAACCACCGGAACGGTTTTACCGTTGACGGTGATATCCGCCAGCGTCGGCTGTGACGGCATGTCCATATCCCACAGATCGTGGTGAACGGTCTGATAGCTCCACACCAGTTTACCGGTCGTCGCATTCAGCGCCACAATCGAACTGGCGTAGCGTTCCTGCTCCGGCGTACGGTTACCACCCCAGATATCCGGCGTGGTCACGCCCATCGGCAGGTAAACCAGATCCAGCTTCTTATCATAGGCAGCAGGTGCCCAGGAGTTCGGCGAGTTCAGGGAGTAATGATGCTCATCACCCGGGATAACATTCGGATCTTTAGCACCCGGATCGAACGCCCACAGCAGCTTACCGCTGTTGATGTCGAAGCCACGGATAACGCCAGACGGCTCACGAGTAGAGAAGTTATCGGTGACCGCCCCGGCAATCACAATCACTTTATCGGTGACGATAGGTGGTGAAGTCGGTTCATACATGCCAGGCGTGGTGACCGGCATATTGGTTTGCAGATTGAGAATACCTTTGTTGGCAAAGGACTCACACGGCTTACCGGTATCAGCATTCAGCGCAAACAAGCGACCGTCGTTGACCGGCAGAATAATGCGGCGCGGACAATCGGCAACCACGTCAGGTGACGCATTGTCGGTGGTGGCTTCATGGTAAGACACGCCGCGACAGGTCACGTGCTGGAAGCTCGGGTCGGTACCCAGTTGTGGGTCAAAGTGCCACTTCTCTTTACCGGTGGCCGCGTCGAGCGCGAACACGCGCTGGTGAGCGGTACACAGGTAGAGCATGTTACCGATTTTAATCGGCGTGACCTCGTTGGTAATTTCACCCGGATCGTTTGGCTGCTTCAGATCGCCGGTGCGGAATACCCACGCTTCCTTCAGCTTGTGCACGTTCTCGGCGTTAATCTGCTTGAGCGGCGAGAAACGCTGACCTTCCTGATTACGTCCGTAGGCTGGCCAATCCTGGTCGGCAACCGGTGAGATAGGTTCGGCAGGCGTGGCGTCAGCGCTCAGCGTGCCGTTAACCTCTTGCGGGTCGTTAAAGCCCGCCCAGGTGAGGATACCGGCACTGATCAACAGCACGACGAGGAGAGCGGAAACGGCACCACTGGAAGGAACGACCAGTCGACGCCAGACGAACGGCAAAATCAGCCATACGCCGAAGATGACCAGTACGTCGCTGCGCGGGGTCAACGCCCAGAAATCGAAGCCGACCTCCCAGACGCCCCAAATCATGGTGACGAGCAGCAGCGCGGCGTACAACCACAGCGCCGAGCGCTTCGCACGCCATAACATTGCGGTAATACCCAACATCACCACGCCGGCGATAGGGTAGTACCAGGAGCCGCCGATAGCGACCAGCCAGATACCGCCGATTAACAGATACAGCCCGCAGAATGCGGCAAAGAGGGCTGTTAGCCTCACGAGTAACCGTGATTGTTGATATTTTGTTTCTGCCATAGAAATGTGCCCGTTTTGTTTTGTTAATTATTGCTTTCATTTCATTATAGGATTTAACAAGTGTGATCGAAATCACAAATTGAGCTTTATTATCGAATTAGCCGCCTGATTCGTTTTGCTGGTATACTTTCCCGCTTGCTGATCAACCTTGTGGCTCTGGGCTAACAGGTTGAGTGATGTACATTTAAAATCATGTGGTTAGTTAAATGAAACATACTGTTGAAGTGATGATCCCGGAAGCGGAGATCAAAGCGCGTATCGCCGAATTAGGTCATCTGATTAACGAGCGCTATAAAGATAGCGGCAGCGAAATGGTGCTGGTGGGTCTTCTGCGTGGCTCGTTCATGTTCATGGCTGACCTGTGCCGTGAAGTGCAGGTTCCGCACGAAGTCGATTTTATGACGGCCTCCAGCTATGGCAGCGGTATGTCTACCACTCGCGATGTGAAAATCCTCAAAGATCTCGACGAAGATATTCGTGGCAAAGACGTGCTTATCGTTGAAGACATTATCGACTCAGGTAACACCCTGTCGAAAGTGCGCGAGATTCTGCGCTTGCGTGAACCAAAGTCACTGGCGATTTGTACTCTGCTGGATAAACCGACCCGCCGCGAAGTTGAAGTGCCGGTTGAGTTTGTCGGCTTTGCCATCCCGGATGAGTTCGTGGTCGGTTATGGTATCGACTACGCTCAGCGTTATCGTCATCTGCCGTATGTGGGCAAAGTGGTGATGCTGGACGAGTAAGTTTGTCGCGGTGCCTGATGGCGCTGACGGTGGTATAGCCCGGCCGAGCATGGCGACGCCGGGATATGCACCGAACTGCCCCGGAGTCGGCGTTCCGCCTCGTCCGGGCTACAAGGGGTTATTGCCCTTATTTATGGTTGATGTGCTTGAGCTTGAGATTGGAAATCCCGTGGCGGTAACGCTGCTCCAGGGTTTCGCGGCTGGTGGCTGTTACGTCAAGATCGCGCAGCAGGCCGTCATGAATCCCATAAGCCCATCCGTGAATCATCACTTTCTGACCACGCTTCCATGCTGATTGCATGATGGTGGAGTGTCCCAGGTTATACACCTGTTCCATTACGTTCAGCTCGCAAAGCGTATCAAGACGACGTTCCGGCGGCATCTCGCCCAGCAATGAGCTATGTTTGAACCAGATATCGCGGATGTGCAGCAGCCAGTTGTCGATTAAACCCAGTTCCGGGTTTTCGATTGCCGCTTGAACGCCACCGCAGCCGTAGTGCCCGCAGATAATAATGTGTTCAACTTCCAGCACATCAACGGCATACTGCACCACGGAAAGGCAGTTAAGATCGGTGTGGATGACAAGGTTCGCCACATTGCGGTGAACAAACAGTTCGCCTGGCTCGAGCCCGGTCAGACGTTCGGCGGGTACGCGACTGTCTGAGCACCCAATCCATAAAAAGCGCGGCTTTTGCGCTTGCGACAGTTTCTCAAAAAATCCGGGATCCTCTTCTATCAGCATCTTTGACCATAGTGCATTGTTGCTGATGAGTGTATCTATGTCGTTCATGGAGGCATTAACCCAGTAATTTGCGTTGGGCTAATATAGGGCAACTCCTGATTTTTTAAAACCAGATATCAAGTATCAGAATGTAAGGTAAGCAAAAACCGATGACCATTGCACTGGAATTAGAGCAACTGACGAAGACCTATCCTGGCGGCTTACAGGCGCTGCGTGGGATAGATTTAAAAGTCGAAGCCGGTGATTTTTACGCGCTTCTGGGGCCGAACGGCGCAGGTAAATCAACGACCATCGGCATTATCAGTTCGCTGGTGAATAAAACTTCCGGGCGCGTCAGCGTCTTTGGCTACGACCTGCAAAAGGACGTGGTGAATGCCAAACGCCAGCTGGGACTGGTGCCGCAGGAATTTAACTTCAACCCATTTGAAACCGTGCAGCAAATCGTGGTGAACCAGGCGGGTTACTACGGCGTAGAGCACAAAGATGCGGTTATCCGCAGCGAAAAATACCTCAAGCAGCTTGATTTGTGGGAAAAACGCAACGAACGCGCGCGGATGCTCTCCGGCGGGATGAAGCGTCGCCTGATGATTGCCCGTGCGCTAATGCATGAGCCAAAACTGCTGATCCTGGATGAACCTACGGCGGGCGTGGATATCGAGTTGCGCCGTTCCATGTGGGGATTCCTCAAAGATCTCAATGACAAAGGCACCACCATTATTCTCACCACCCACTATCTGGAAGAGGCAGAAATGCTGTGCCGTAATATCGGCATTATCCAGCGCGGCGAACTGGTGGAAAACACCTCGATGAAGAATCTGCTCTCCAAGCTGAAATCAGAGACCTTTATTCTCGACCTTGCGCCAAAAAGCCCGCTGCCGAAGCTTGAAGGCTACCAGTACAGCCTGGTGGATACTTCAACGCTGGAAGTTGAAGTGCTGCGTGAGCAGGGGATTAACAGCGTCTTTGCGCAGTTGAGCGCACAGGGCGTTCAGGTGTTGAGTATGCGTAACAAAGCCAACCGACTCGAAGAACTGTTCGTATCGCTGGTTCATGAAAAACAAGGAGATCGCGCATGATGCACCTTTATTGGGTCGCGCTGAAAAGCATCTGGGCGAAAGAGATCCACCGCTTTATGCGTATCTGGATCCAGACGCTGGTGCCGCCCGTCATCACCATGACGCTCTATTTTATTATTTTTGGTAATCTGATTGGTTCACGGATTGGTGAAATGCATGGTTTTACCTACATGCAGTTTATCGTGCCGGGCCTTATCATGATGGCGGTGATCACTAACGCCTACGCCAATGTGGCGTCGTCGTTCTTTAGTGCCAAGTTCCAGCGCAACATTGAAGAACTGCTGGTGGCGCCGGTGCCGACGCATGTGATTATCGCCGGTTTTGTCGGCGGTGGTGTTGCGCGAGGATTGTGCGTGGGGGTTCTGGTCACGGCGATTTCGCTGTTCTTCGTGCCATTCCAGGTTCACTCATGGGTGTTTGTTGCCCTGACGCTGGTGCTGACGGCCATTTTGTTCTCACTGGCGGGGTTACTCAACGCAGTGTTTGCCAAAACGTTTGATGACATCAGCCTGATTCCGACCTTCGTGCTGACGCCGCTGACCTATCTGGGCGGGGTGTTCTACTCGCTGACGCTGCTGCCGCCATTCTGGCAGGCGCTGTCGCACTTAAACCCAATCGTCTACATGATTAGCGGTTTCCGCTACGGTTTCCTTGGTATTAACGATGTGCCGCTGGTGACAACCGTTGGTGTGCTGGTGGTATTCATCGTGGCGTTCTACCTGTTGTGTTGGTATCTGATCCAACGTGGACGCGGTCTGCGTAGCTAAATCTGCTGTATTTTCCGGCAGGTAAATCCTGCCGGGAAGCGTTCTTTGACAGTCATCACCCCTCTTAATCGATTGCTCCGCTAAACTACTTGCCTGCTAAGGAGGCAAGTTATGTTGGGTTGGGTGATTTCCTGCCATGACGATACAGCACAGGAACTGCTGGATCGTCTGGAAAAAAAATATGGGCCGTTGCCACAGTGCCGGGCCGTCAATTATTGGCGCGGATTGAGTGCCAATATGCTCAGTCGCATGATGTGTGAAGCGCTGTACCAAACCGATTCTGGTGACGGGGTCATTTTCCTGACGGACAACGCGGGAGCCGCACCTTATCGCGTGGCGTCGCAGATGAGCCATAAACACAGCGGCTGCGAAGTGATCGCCGGTATCCACTATGCATTGTTGGAGCAAATGATTCCCCTGCGGGAGTCGATGAGCAGTAGCGTCTTTCGTCAGCATATCGTGGAGCTGGGAACACCGGGAGTTACCAGCCTATGGCATCAGCAGCAGAAAAATCCGCCTTTCGTTTTACTTCATGATCTGTATAAGCCTTAAACATTGGTATTGATGTCGCTTTTGTTACAATGAGGTAGTCGGTTCCCGCTTCGGTTATTGCTCATGGCTATACGTATTATCATTGTTCTTCTGTTGTTTTCCGGCAGCGTTGCTGCTGCCTTGCCTGCGCGCTATATGCAAACGACCGAGGATGCCACCATCTGGGCGCAGATTGGTAACAAGACCGTGACGGTCGGCAATCTGCGGGCGGGGCAAATTATTGCCATTGAGCCGGGCGTTGAGGATTACAACACGTTCAGTTTTGGTTTCGGCAAAGGCTTTATTGATAAGGGGCATCTGGAACCGGTGCAGGGGCGTCAGCGGGTGGAGGATGGGCTGGGCGATTTAAATAAACCGCTGAGCAACCAGAATCTGCTGACCTGGAAAGATACCCCGGTCTATAACGCGCCGGACGTTGGCAGCGCGCCATTTGGTATGCTGGCCGAAAACCTCCGTTACCCGGTGATTAACCGGCTTAAAGACCGTCTCAATCAAACCTGGTATCAAATTCGTATTGGCGAGCGTCTGGCTTATGTCAGCGCGTTAGATGCCCAGCTTGATAACGGCATTCCTGTCCTGACCTACCACCATATTCTACGTGACGAAGAAAATACCCGTTTTCGCCATACTTCCACCACCACGTCGGTGCGAGCCTTCAGCAACCAGATGACCTGGTTGCGTGATATGGGCTACACCACGTTGACGATATACCAGCTCGAAGATTACGTGCATAACCGGGCTAACCTGCCCGCGCGTGCGGTGGTGGTAACCTTTGATGATGGGCTAAAATCGGTCAGCCGCTATGCCTACCCGGTGTTGAAGCAATATGGGATGAAAGCGACGGCATTTATTGTTTCATCGCGCATTAAGCGTCACCCGCAAAAATGGGCACCGAAATCGCTACAGTTTATGAGCGTTTCTGAGCTAGAAGGGATCAAGGACGTATTCGATTTCCAGTCACACACCCATTTCCTGCACCGTGTTGATGGTTACCGCAGACCCATTCTGCTTAGCCGCAGCTATCATAATGTGTTGTTTGATTTTAAACATTCGCGGCGCGCGCTGGCGCAGTTTAACCCGCATGTGCTGTACCTTTCTTACCCGTTTGGCGGCTACAACGCCACGGCGATAAAGGCGGCGAATGATGCAGGTTTCCATCTGGCGGTGACGACGGTGAAAGGGAAGGTGAAGCCGGGGGATAATCCGTTCTTATTGAAGAGACTGTATATTTTAAGAACGGATTCGCTGGAGACCATGTCGCGGCTGGTCAGTAACCAGCCGCAGGGGTAATCAAAAGTAGTCGATGGTGAAGGTGCCGATGGCTTTGAAGTTGCCGGGGGTTATCGTGCTGCCATCATTTAGCGGGTAAATACTGGCATGAAAGGGTAAATCAAAACTGACACTGTTGCTCACGGTCGTCATTGGGCTCCATATCTCTGCACCGGGCTTGAAGGCTCCGTTACCATCACGAGTCAGTATGTTAGCCTGCACATAAATGCCAATACCCGTCGCAGCCGTGCTGCCGCTAAGTGTATTTTTAAGCAGCGTAAAGCCGTTGCCGTCAGTAGTGCTGTTAGTTGAGGTAAGCTTAAAACGCGTCCAGACCGTATTGCTACAGTTCTTCAACTGGAAGGTAAAGTCCCTGCCGGGCCAATACAGATCTCGCAGCGATGACATCATGAGCTCACCGAAATCAACGTTGTTAGTGCCACTATTGACTGATACCGCGCTGCACGTCGCTGCGTAAACCGGCACGCTAAAGCTGGTGGGCGTAACGTTAATGGTCCACGGGTTGTTATCATCAGAATCTGCTGTACCAATACGGATTTGTCCCAGCGTGCGAGAGTCTTTTGGCGTAATCGCGCTGACGTTGTTAACGTTTCCAGCAAACCCACCGCCCTGATATAGCGTCACGGTAGCTTTCATTTGCTTACTGCTCCAATAGCTTTCGCTGCCGCTGTCGACCATGACCCATGACCCCCCATTTGCCGATGGGAAATAACCGCTGCCACCGCCGGTGCTGTAGAGTTTTACCGCATAGTAAATACCGTCGATATTGGTAGGATAAAGCGCCCTGCCATCGGCCGCGCTGACTCTCGAGGCTTCAGTGGTATTCATATAAAATGCCATACCGTCATTTCCGGCATCGCAATAGGTCCAGAGCTCATGGTCAAGTGACGGGTCAAAATAGGTGAGTTCGTGTATGGAGCCTGAGATGTCGTCGGCCACAGAGTGAAATGAAATTGGGTATGTCCCCCCGCCGTTCAGCGCCATGGTGCCAGCTTGGCCATTTTGTCCGAGGTGACACTCTCTCGCGCTAACATTAAAACTCAGGACTAATAACGTTACCGGGAGTAGTAGGTATTTAATCATGTCATCTTCCTTGATTATTGATAAATAGCATCGACCAGCACATGGCTGGTGACCTTTCCGGCGCTCACGATGCCGGTATTCTGGTAGCGGGCGTAAAAGTCGTAACGGGTCAGATAGTTGGCTGATGTTGAAACATCAATGGCGACGGATGAACTGCCGTCGCTATTGACGACGTTACGGTTATCGCTGCTGGAGAAAATCACGATACCGACGTTTTCCGCTCCGCCAGTGGCCGCGGGGGTGTCGTTGATAAATACCTGCTGGCTCTCGGCAGGCCAGGTGCCGTTTTGCGGCTGAAAGCGGAACACCATTGTGTTAACCGTTGCCGTATCATTAGTGCAGCTTTCAACGTTGACACTAAACAGCGTGCCGCTATCGGCATCGCCCGGCTGCAGGCGTGTTGTGCCGTCGCCGTTGTAAAACCAACTCCGTGAAACGATAGGTAAATGAACTAATCCGTTATCTGAGAGGGAGATCTGGCAAGTGTTCTCCACGACGTTAGCGGTGAGGGTAACGTCCAGACCTCCCGCGTCCTCATCCGCAAAGCAGGGGGCAGTGTAGAGTCCGCCAGTCACTCCCATTATCAGTAGTGCTCTCCCTAGTGAAGAGAGTATTTGGATGTTGAATGGCATGACGGCTCTACTCCTCTTGGTTTACTGATAGGTGACAACAAACGTGACCGGCGCGCTGACGCTGCCTGCCGTGACGTTGGAAATCGTTCTATCCTTGGCGATAACAATACGGGAGGCGAAAGCAACATCGAGCTTACTGCCGCTCATGGTGAGCGTTTGCGCGGGTTTTGTATTGCAGCTTAGCAGCGTTCCTGTTCCGGCTACGCCTTGCCAGACTTCAAAACCGGTGGCGTTGCCAGCAGAGAATGAATCTCCGTTAGTGCTTGGCCCTGAACACCCACCCCCGGTACCGGCGACGACCTGATAGCTGGCGGTTTTGACACCCGCGCAGTCGGTAAAGGCCACTTTGAACGGCTCGCTGCGACTTTGATTGACCAGATCTGATTTAAAGACCTCGCCGAAATCCAGTGTACTGATAGCCTGACCACCGGTGTTCTGAATTTGCGCCGTACAGGTGCCCGCCGAGATAGTCGTGGTAAAGGTAGCCGAAACGCTGGTGGTACCGGATATTGTGGCAAAAGAGTGAGCGGAGAAAAGCATTACACCGGCAACACCGCCCAGAAATGATAATTTTTTCATCAAGAGATCCCTTTTCTGATGATTATTCGTAGGTGAAGTTGAAGGTCGCCACGGCGCTAAAGTCACCGGTAGAACCTTTGCCCGAAGAGGTTTCAACTAGCATGGCGACTAACGGTACTTCTTTACCGCTGATTTCCTGGCTGCTCCAGACTATCCGGCCATTATCTGAACTGGCGTTAATCGTAAAAGGTGCATCGGTGGCGGAGACTCTGGCGATGCTAATACCGATAGATTCTGCGGCATTGCTCGCTGATGAACCGTTATCAATAACGGTGTTGGACGTGGTGGTTGTTCCCGTAATGGTGGTTTTTAACCCCTGTAAACTATCAGGGCATTCGGTGATTTTCAGCTTAAAGGTCGCCTGTGCTGAACTGTCGCCGTTGACAATCTTATCGAGGCTGACGGTTCCACCCGAGCCAATGGGGATGGTGTTGTTTTGACCACTACCACTGCCGCCTTCGATAGCCATATCACAGGTGGTTTCGCGCAGCGTTGCGGTAAAGGTGACATCCAGCGATGTCGCCTGGGTTGGGTATGCGGTGGCGAACAGCAGTCCGCTACAGCCCAGTAGGTAGAGTTTTTTCAGTCTCATTATCTTCATAATCCCTGTAAAAATAATGCCATTACATCTGGCAACGTTGGTTACTCAGTAGACGGGTAAGGCCAACTTTCTGTTCAGCTTTCTCGCTATCGAGCTGATAGTTGACGGTGCAGCGTCCGTCGCTGCCGCTGCCCCAGATGACAAGCAGTTTGCCGCTATCAACGACACCGCGAACGTATGCCATACCGGCCTGTCCGACGGTCCCGATAGATTCACCTTTTTCGTTTTGTACATCCGCACCGAGCGGGATAAAGCCGTTATCGGTACGTTGCAGTTCCAGCAGCAGTGAACGACCTTCATCGGTTTCGAAATCCACCCGTACTACGGCGCCGCTGCGGGAAACCACGACGGTACTGGTGTTTTTCACCTCGACGTCTTGTTCCATTTTGTCGATATTCACGCCCACATTATTTTCCCGATAAGCGGACAGATAAGGCTGGATGGCATAGCCAAAGCGGTTAATTTCGCCATCGCCATTGGTTAAGCGTGCGCCTTTGGCACCGGACGCGTGAACCAGCGCCAGCGTGTCGGTATCGCCGATGCTGTTCGGTGCCAGCGTCAGGCCACCGGAGTGCAGCAGCATGCCGCCGCTGTAACTTAATGAATATTGACGACTGCTATCATCGGATGCGGAAGCCGACACGCTCAGTGGCCCCAGCGGGCTGTTGTAGCTGCCGTAACCGCCGACCTGGTTAATCGAGCCGCTGTCGCTACGGTTGGCGCTGGTGTTAACGCTATAGTTAAAGCGATAGTCATCGGTATTACCGTTGGCGCTGGTGGCGAAGTTATTGTTCGACTTCATGTCACTGTTGACGCTCATGTTCACGGTGGAGAAACCGAGCGGCCTTTTGTTACGACCGAACAAGTTTTCCAGCGGGATACTCAGGCTTAAGTAAACGCTGTCGTCTTTATCACCGTATTCGTTATAAGTACGCTGAATGGAAAGGCTGTAGCTGGCCCACGAAAAAGAATCGCTATAGCCAACCGAGTATTGTGAGGTTGGTGAAGTCTTGTTCCAGTAGTCCTCCCAGCTTCCATTGACATACAGGTTACCGCTGCTGGAATCCCACAGGGATACCGGCTGGTTGATGTTGATCTGGAACTGGTTTTTCATGCGCTGGAAGTTGCTGAATTCATTATTTGAATCTGAGCGGTTATGTTTTACGTTGTCGTTCAGCGTGGCAGCGTCGCGCAGGGACATATAGTTTTCAGTCGAGAAACGATAGGCGGCAATGTTGAAAGAGGTTTGCGAATCTTCAATCAGCTTGCTCCAGGTCACGCGGTAGCTCTGACCTGTGAGGGTGTCTAGTTCGTCAATAGACGTGTTTGAGTGCGTCACGTCGAGGGCAAACGCGCCGACCGGCGTATTGGTGGCAATACCCAGCAGACCCGCGTAATAGCCAACGTCCATATACTGAACGCCCGCATAGCCGGTAAAGGTGTTATTCAGACCGTAATAGCCGGTGGCATAGCCCAGACGGGGCTTCTCTTTTAAGCCATTATCATGCAGCTCGCCCGCACCGATATCCCAACGACCATAGCCCGGGCGCAGCATCTGCGTGACGGAAGAGTAGGGAACGGAGAAGGTACGGACGCTGCCGTCAGCCTCTTCAATCGCAACTTCCAGGTCACTGCCGTAGCCGGTGGTGCTGAGATCGTTGATAGCAAACGGCCCAGGCGGGACGGTCGCTTCGTAAATTTTATTACCGCTTTGCTTAATGGTGACCTTGGCGTTGCTTTTGGCGACGCCGCGAATTTCTGGCGCGTAGTTGGAGGCACCTCCCGGAAGCATGCGATCATCGTTATAAAAACGCACGCCGCGCAGGCTGAAGGAATCAAAGGCCTCGCCACGGGTGAATGAGTCACCGACCAGAAACTGTGAGCGTAGTGAAGATATATCGCGCTGCAGATAGATATCCTGGCTGGTGTATTCACTGCCGTTATCTTGATCCCAGTTCGCGTTCCCTTTGGCGCGTAGATGCCATGCGCCGAGGTTGGCACCGTATTTTAATCCGGCATAGGCTGAATCTGAGTTGCTGCCGCTGTTTTCTGAGTGCCAACTATTGAGGTCATAGGAAAACATCGCAACGGGAATACCATCCTGCCAAAGCGAGGGATCAACAAAGCCATTAGGTCGGTTAAGGACGTATATCTGCGGCATTGAGAGCGATAGCTCCTGCGTGCCGATATCATAATTCCATGTAGATTGCGGATACTGTTGGGCGAGATCGATACAGGCGTCAGATTCGAGATCCATCCCTTCGGTTTTAGCCCCAATTTGCGCGAGTAGCTTGCTGGTAAAGCAGGGGGTGGCGCGCGATGTGCCGTTATCGTTGAAGGTAAAATCGCCCAGCATTTTGCGTTGACCATTGAGTAGAATCTGCGTTTTATAGGTGCCAGGTGGAACCGGATTGCCTTTCGAAAAACGACCAACGTCGATATTTGCACCGGTGTTGAATAAAAACTGATCGTTAAATTCAACATCATCTGCCGGAGATGAAGGTGCTTCTTCCGCCATTACTGAAGACTGGAATGCAATATAGATAGCTGTACACAATAATGAACGACGAAAAAGCATATTTCCCTGTCTCTTCTTAAAGGCTGATATCCCTCAGCACTTAAATTAATTAATGGTGGCTTGGTGTTTCTCTGTTCCACCAAAATCATTAATTGCGGTGTATTCTATTTTCCCGCCTGAAGCATTGGGCGTATTTTTGACCGGAACGGTCTCATTTGAGAGTGGTGGAATAGTGTGAGAATCCACTTCGATTTTTTTGCCATTCATGGTGATGGTGGCGCTCGCCATGGAAATATAATAAGGGCTGCTGTTATTGGCTATTAACGACGTACCCTGTTGCGACCATTTCAGATTACCAGCAGCAACGGCGGGATCGCCCTGCAAACCATCCGGGCGGAAAAACATCTTTATACGGGTACGGAAAGCCAACTGCAGGACGTTCTGGGCGTCGGCGTCTTTCGCTTTCGGCGGGACTTCCAGCACATTAAACCAGAACAGCGATTCTCGATCCTGGGCCAGGGGCTGGCCGGTCCACGTAATACGCACGGTCTGGCCCTTTGATGGGTCAACGCGTGATACCGGCGGGGTCACGATAAACGGCAGTTTCAGCTCTTGCGGATTCACCGTATCGCGGCCATCGTCCAGCCATGACTGTACCAGTAGCGGTTTATTACCGCGGTTTTCCATTTTGACGGTTACGTCTTTGGATGACTGCGGGTAAACAACACGGGTACCAGAAATAACAATATCAGCACTGGCGCGCGATGCGCTGAGCGCGGCGCTAATGCAAACCAGCGAGACGAGAGTCTGGTGAATAACTCGGTTCATAATCATTGCTCCTTGCAATGCGCCCACAAACGGAGGCGGGCGCATATTCCATTAAACGACGTCGCGATTACTGGTAAGTCATGGTAAAGGTGGCGTTGCTGCTGACTTTACCTGCAGTGATGTCGTTAGTACCTTTGACCCAGTCAGCGCTTGGCACGTAGACAACACGGTAGGCCAGTACGCCAACGCCTTCCTCCAGCGCAGCAATCTGAGTGTTGTTTGCAGGCAGGCCAACCTGGATACGGTCGGTGTTGCTAGTGCTGTTGTTGAACAGTGCCAGGCTAACGTTGTCCGCATGACCCGTTACGCTTGGATCTGTTTTCAATGTGCCGTTAGACAGTTCTGCGAACTGCTGGGAAGTGAAGGTTGCTGAGGCTTTAGTCAGCGTTGTTGGGCAGCCGGTCAGCTTCAGTTCGAACTCTTTAGAACCCACGCCCGCATCAATAGTTGTCCCTTCAACGTCGATTTTTTTCACCACCGGCATGGTGATGGTGACGTTGTTGGCGTCGACGCCGTTGTTGGTAGTAATGGTGCAGGTGGTGTCGGTAACGGCGCCATCAAAGGTAATCAGACCAATATCATCCGCAAACGCAGAGGCAGAACCAAGTGCGAAAATAACGGAGGCGGCAGCAATGGTCAATTTATTCATGTTATTAATATCCATATAAAATTATATATCCCCGAGAAATACAGCGTCGGGAGTCACCTAAATATATTAGGAGTGGGCATTCTATCGTGGTGTGGAAAGAAATAACGATGATATTTAATTGAAGTGAGATTTAGAATTGCGAAGTTGAGTATTTTTTATGGGGGTGGTAAAATCGGTTTTATTAAAATAAATATTATTAATGGTTCTTGTATTATATATATTTTGAAATTAAGTGGTATTGATTTAATAAATAATAGCCTCGATGGATATATCAAGGCTATTCTATTATCATGCAACCTGTACCGGAATGGCTTTAGCCGTACGCTTCATTTCGTTGTCGCCCTCGAAATAGGCAACGTTCGGACGCCATGTCCGCGCTTCTTCGTCAGACATGGTTACAAAACTCGCGATAATCACGATATCGCCGACATCAGCATTATGAGCCGCTGCACCGTTAACCGAGATGATTTTAGAGCCACGTTCTGCCGCAATGGCGTAGGTTGAGAAACGCTTGCCGTTGTTCACATTCCAGATATCAATAGCTTCGTTTTCCAGAATCCCGGCGGCATCAAGGAAGTCCTGATCGATGGCGCAGGAACCTTCGTAGTGCAGGTCAGACTGCGTAACTTTAAC
Organism: Kluyvera intermedia; assembly: GCF_034424175.1. Taxonomy (NCBI): domain Bacteria; kingdom Pseudomonadati; phylum Pseudomonadota; class Gammaproteobacteria; order Enterobacterales; family Enterobacteriaceae; genus Kluyvera; species Kluyvera intermedia. The sequence continues at coordinate 3,853,719 of NZ_CP139986.1, read as the reverse complement.
GCGGTGGAGTTTGCCCTGCAGCATAGTGCGAATCATAGCGTCTACCTTTAATTCTTAACGGAAACAAAGCAGTTCTCGACTGCCTTGAGAAATTTCGCAAGCAGTATTGCCCCATTTAAACCAGGTGTCTAGATGCGATTAAGCCTGCTTACCATAAATTGCGTATCGTCACGTATTACACGCTGAAAATATTCCTGTAGCCCGGCCAAGCGAAGCGCCGCCGGGATTGGCACCGAACCACTCCCGGCGGCGCTTCGCTTGGCCGGGCTACTTTTTTATAGCTCTACGCTTTGGTTATCAATCAACCGCGCTTTGCCCAACCACGCCGCCATCAAAATCACCGCCCGCTTGCTGTTGTCGGTGAGGTCGAGCAGGGTATCTGCATCGCGGATCTGAATATCGTCGGCGCGGAATCCTTTTTCGTTCAGCTCCTGCTCGGCGATGGCGATGATCTCTTCGAGCTCTCGCTCACCGGCCTTCAGCTTCGCGGATACGCTGCTTAACACCTTATATAGCCCTGGAGCGATTTTTCGCTGTTCAGCGGTCAGATAACCGTTGCGGGAGCTTAATGCCAGACCGTCTTTGGCGCGGATAATTGGCACTCCAACGATCTCAATGTCGTAGCCCATATCGGCCACCATTTTGCGCAGCAGCGCCAACTGCTGGAAATCTTTCTCACCGAAGCAGGCGATATCCGGCTGAATCAGATTGAATAACTTGCTGACAATGGTGGAAACGCCACGGAAATGCCCCGGACGGCTGGCCCCTTCAAGCATCGTTGAGAGACCAGGAACTTCCACGAAAGTCTGGTTTTCAGTACCCTGCGGATAGATTTCTGCGACGGCAGGCGCAAAGACGTAATCCACTTTACGCTTGTTCAGCTTCTCGCAATCTTCCTGAAGAGTGCGCGGATAGTTAGTCAGATCCTCGGCACGGTCAAATTGCATCGGGTTAACGAAGATACTGACGACCACGACGTCGGCGCGCGTTTTTGCCTCTTCAACTAACGTCATATGGCCATCGTGCAGGTTGCCCATTGTTGGCACCAACGCAACGCGTTTACCTTCCTGACGTAGACGGCGGATATGCTGACGCAGCAGCGGCAGGGTTTCAATAATCAACACAACATGACTCCTTAATGGAAACTGTGTTCTTCGCCCGGATAAACCCCGGACTCTACTTCAGCCATATATTGCTCTACCGCTGCACGCATGTCGCCTGCCGTGCTGAGGAAATTTTTAGCAAATTTAGGAATATGGCCGCCGGTAATACCGAATGCATCATGCATGACGAGAATCTGCCCGTCGGTCACGTTGCCTGCACCAATGCCAATGACGGGAATAGACAGCGCTTCAGTTACTCGTTTTGCCAGTTCAACCGGTACACATTCCAGTACCAGCAGCTGCGCACCCGCCGCTTCCAGTGCCAGAGCGTCGTCCAGTAACACTTGCCCGGCATCGCCGCGGCCTTGCACTTTATAGCCGCCAAAGATATTCACTGATTGCGGCGTCAGCCCCAGGTGTCCGCAAACCGGCACCGCGCGGTCGGTCAGCATTTTGACGGTATCAACCAGCCATGCGCCACCTTCGATTTTGACCATGTTGGCACCGGCACGCATCACCGCTGCCGCATTTTCAAATGCCTGCTCGGGTGTGGCATAAGCCATAAACGGCAGGTCGGACAGCAGCAGGCAGTTCGGTGCACCACGACGTACCGCACGGGTGTGATAGCTAATATCTTCAACGGTCACCGGCAGCGTAGAGTCGTGCCCCTGCACCGTCATACCCAGTGAATCACCGACCAGCATGACGTTAATACCCGCGTCCGCGAACAGTTTGGCGAAACTGAAATCGTAGGCCGTAATCGTCGCGAAGCGTTTCTTCTCTTGCTTGTATTTTTGCAATAAAGCGATGGTGGTCGGTTTCATAAAAAATCCTGATGATAAGGTCGAATTATCCGGCATTTTAACAGCCGTATTCAGGGGGGCAATTATTTTAGGCAACCGATAACGCGTAAAGCAGGGATCGCTAAAAATGAGAGGTGTGTACTACCAACGAGCCGGTTTTTCGGCCGCCAGAGCATCAAGACGCTGTTGCAGAGTGATACCGTCAGGGAAATGAAGAGAAGGGGCGATTTCGTACAGCGGCCACAGCATAAAGCCGCGGTTGTGCATGTCATAATGCGGCACGGTCAGCGTATCGGTGTGGATAATTTCCTGACCAAACAACATGATATCTAAGTCGAGAGTGCGCGGCCCCCAGCGTTCGGCTTTGCGTACGCGACCTTGCTGGAGTTCAATGCGTTGGGTATGGCTTAACAGCACCTCGGGTGCTAGTGCGGTTTCCAGCGCCACGGCGGCGTTCAGGTAATCTGGCTGATCCTGTGGGCCGAGCGGCGGCGTGCGGTAGAACGATGAAACGGCAACCACGTGGCTGTCAGGGATTTCCCCGATGGCCTGTACGGCAGCATTCACCTGCTCCAGCGGAGAGGCGAGATTGCTGCCGAGTGCGATATACGCCAGCGTCACGCACTACCCTCGCGACGCGGTGCGCGTTTACGTGGGCGACGATGACGGCGGCGGGAATCGGGTTCTTCATCCAGCTCATTGAGCATCTCTTTTTGCGCCGGTGGCGCAATGACCTGGAATTCACTCCACCACTGTGTCAGACGCTGTAGCTCGTGGTTGTTTTCCGCTTCAGCACGCAATGCCAGCAGGTCGTAGGCAGCGCGGAATTTTGGATGCTCCATCAGCTTCCAGGCACGTTTCCCCTGACGACGGGACATACGCAGCTGTAGCTGCCAGATATCACGCACCAGCGCGGTAATGCGCTTTGGTATCGCCAGTGAACGACAGGCCTCATCCAGCACTTCGTTCATCGCTAGCGCAAAGGCGTCGTGGTAGACCAGACCGCTTTCCTGGGCAATTTTCTGCGCCATTTCGAGCAGTGGATACCAGAACATCGCAGCGAACAGGAATGCTGGATTGACGCGCATATCATTGTGAATACGGTTGTCAGTGTTCTTCAGCACCTGCGCAATGATGCGCTCCATCGGGCTATCACCCTCTTCGGTGAAGTAGCGGGTGATGGTCGGGAACAACGGCTGGAACAGATTGTATTCACGCAGCAGCGTGTAGGTTTCGTAGCCATAGCCGGCCTGAAGCAGCTTGAGCGCTTCTTCAAACAGGCGTGCCGGCGGCACGTCGTGCATTAAGGTCGCCAGACGTGGGATAGGCTCTGCGGTTTCCGGGCTGATACGCATAGACAGCTTGGCGGCGAAACGTACGGCGCGCAGCATGCGTACCGGATCTTCACGGTAGCGAGTTTCAGGATCGCCAATCAGGCGAATGACGCCATCTGACAAATCCTGCATGCCGCCGACGTAGTCGCGAACGGTAAAGTCGGCCACGCTGTAGTAAAGGCTGTTAATGGTAAAGTCGCGGCGCTGGGCATCGTCTTCGATGGAGCCGAAGATGTTATCACGCAGCAGCATGCCGTTTTGCCCACGCTGGGAGGTGGTACGGTCAGACTGACCATCTTCATGATGACCACGGAAAGTGGCGACCTCGATAATTTCCGGGCCAAACATAACGTGGGCCAGACGGAAACGGCGACCGACCAGACGGCAGTTGCGGAATAGCTTGCGCACCTGATCTGGAGTGGCGCTGGTGGTCACATCGAAATCTTTCGGTTTTTTGCCTAAAAGCAGGTCGCGGACACCGCCGCCGACGAGGTAAGCCTCGTAGCCTGATTTATTCAGACGATAAAGAACCTTGAGGGCGTTCTCGCTAATATCTTTGCGGGAAATAGCGTGCTGCTCGCGCGGAATGACGGTCATAGCAGGTTTAGCAACGGCGTTCTCAGCCTCGCTCTCCTCACGGCTTAGCACCTTGCGGCAGAAATTAGCGACTCGGGTAAAAATGGTGCACCTCGGTAATATCAGTATCCAGGACAAAAAAATAGCGGCTAATCATAGCTCAGCATAACCCATTTGAGAATGGCGGATTGATCTTCGCTGTATCGGGCACCGCAGTGAGCGACCAGTGAATGACGGCATTTTGCAATAATTGCGCCGTACTTAAATCCTGCCATTGCGCTGGAATCACCTGCCCCAGAAAGCGCAGCGCCTGTATAAGAACAGGACGTGGATCGCCAATGGGCAAAGCAGGTACATGATTTTGCTTGGAAAGTTTAGCACCTTCCTCGTTCAATGCCAGCGGTAGATGAATATAGTCAGGGGCCTGCCAGCCAAACTGCTGGTAGAGCGAAATTTGCCGCACAGTGGGTTCAATTAAATCTGCGCCACGGACGATTTCAGTCACCCCCTGGAAATGATCATCGACCACCACCGCCAGGTTATAAGCAAAAAGACCATCACGGCGATGGATAATAAAATCCTCGCGCGCCAGTCGCTCGTCGGCCTGAATCGTGCCGCGTAGCCTGTCGTTAAAGGCCAGAACCGGATGCACCTGACGCAAGCGTAATGCGGCGTTTTCAGGGCCGTTGCCCAGCGTCCGACAGTGGCCGTCGTAGGTGCCACCCACACTCTGAATTCGCGCCCGCGTACAGGTGCAGAAATAGCACAGGTCCTGATTTTTTAACCACGCCAGCGCCTCACGGTAGGCATCATGACGTTGAGACTGCCACAGAACGTCGCCGTCCCAGTGCAGGCCGTAATGTTCCAGCTGCTGCAAAATGGTCGTTGCAGCACCGGGAACTTCACGAGGAGGATCGATATCTTCAATACGAACTCGCCAGACGCCCTGCTGGGCACGAGCCTGCAGATAACTGCCAAGTGCGGCAATCAGCGAACCGAAATGCAGTTCACCGGAAGGTGAGGGGGCAAAACGCCCGATATACGGTTTTGATAACATGATTTTATAGCAACAAAAAACAACAAGGCGGGAAGTGACTCCCGCCTTGAAGATAGAGTGTTAGCGTTCGATTAACCTGCCATCTGCTTTTCGCGGATTTCTGCCAGCGTTTTGCAGTCAATGCACAGGTCAGCCGTTGGACGTGCTTCCAGACGACGAATACCAATTTCAACACCACAGGATTCGCAGTAGCCGAAATCTTCATCTTCGACTTTCTTCAACGTCTTCTCGATCTTTTTGATGAGTTTACGCTCACGATCGCGGTTACGCAGTTCGAGGCTGAATTCTTCTTCCTGCGCGGCACGGTCTACCGGGTCCGGGAAGTTTGCCGCTTCGTCCTGCATATGGGTCACGGTGCGATCGACTTCATCCCTAAGTTGATTACGCCACGCATCGAGAATACGTCGGAAGTGCGCTAGCTGGGCTTCGTTCATATACTCTTCGCCCGGTTTCACCTGGTACGGCTCCACCCCTGCGATGGACAGAATACTCAGGGACGATGTTTTACGGTTTTGCCCTTCTTGCATGTTGTTTCTCCTTAACACGCACTATCGATCCCCGTGTTCGGGGGAAAAATCAGGCCGCTATAAATAACAGATGCTTTTCCGTATGGCAATTATCTAAACGTAACACTTGACAATGCTGTGAGGAAAAGCGTATTTGCGCCGCAGCCCGAACACTTTCTATGCAAATTCACCCGTGGATAACGAGACGGGTAACGGCGATATCAGAGTCATATTATCGGCAGAAAGTTCCGCTTTATAAGCCAAAATCTCTACCCCCTTTTTGTGGGCCTCATTCAATAGCTTTGCGTATTTAGCATCAATATGGTGTGCCGGAGAGAAATATTCAATGGCTGAGTGCAAGATTGCAAACAGTAAAACGGCGCGCTCTCCGTTCGCCACAACGCCCATCAGTTCGCGTAAATGCTTCTGACCCCGCACCGTGACTGCATCGGGGAAGTAGCCAAACTCATTTTCGGCAAGTGTCACTGACTTCACTTCAATATAGCATCCAGGGCGATCATCTGCCTGTAACATTATATCGATTCGACTACCTTCTTCGCCATATTTCACTTCACTTTTCAGGGTGTTGTAGCCAGTAAGTTCGGGTATGTTCCCAAGCGTTATCGCCTCTTTAGCTAATGTATTCGCCCGGAGCGTATTGACGCATATAAAAGCCCCATTCTGGGTCTGAGTTAATTCCCATGTATGCGGATACTTACGCTTAGTATTTTCTGATGTGGAATACCACACGGTATCGCCTGGCGTTGCGCAACCGGTCATTGCGCCGGTATTAGGGCAATGCAACGTGAAGATTTCGCCCGTCGAAGTGATGACGTCAGCCAGGAAACGCTTATAGCGTTTGATGAGCGTGGCGGACTGGAGCGGCGGCATAAACTGCATCGGAATTCCTTAATTATTCGCTGAGCGTCCAGCGCTGTACTGGCGTGTATCGGGTGCGGCCTGCGGCATAACGCGATTCGTAGAGCACAAACTCGGTAACGGGAAAGTCCCAATGAAAACCGGGGGCGGGAATAGGCACCGCTTGACCGGCATTGCGCAACAACGTGAGGTGTGGATGAAACGGTTGCGGGCTTTGATAGCAGCCGCTACGGGCGGCCTGAGCGCGCAACATATTCGCCAACTGTAACAAGCCGCGCGGCGGCTGGCGCGTACCGAGCCACACAACGCGCGAACGTAACCACTGCCCGGCATCATCCAGATGCAGCGTAAAGCCCGGCTGGCGAATGCGTCCAGCAAGCGCGGCCAGCGCACGTTGTTTTTCCGCACTGACGTCGCCAAGAAACGCCAGCGTCATATGCATGTTGGCGGCTGTTACCGGCACACCGACATCGGGCGGGAAATTATCCGCTCGCCATTGCACCAGTTGCTTCTGAATTTTCGCGGGGATCTCAACGGCGAAAAACAGTCTTTTAGACTCAGACATCGTGGGTACTCGGTTATGAATTGACGCGATGCTACAATGTCCGCCGTTTAATGTTAACCCCTGGAGCCATTCGTGTCCCTGTTGCCGGTCGCAAACATCCTCCCAGAACTTCTTATCGCTTTACGACAATCCCCGCAGGTACTGCTCAATGCGCCAACGGGAGCGGGTAAATCGACCTGGCTGCCGCTGCAAATTTTACGCGATGGCGGGATTCGGGGGCGCATATTACTGCTCGAACCACGTCGTCTGGCGGCGCGTAACGTCGCACAGCGTCTGGCGGAACTGCTGGGCGAAAAACCGGGGGAAACGGTAGGCTACCGGATGCGTGCCGAAACGTGCGTGAGTGCGAAAACCCGGCTGGAGGTTGTGACCGAGGGGATCATGACGCGCATGATCCAGCAAGATCCCGAACTGTCGGGCGTGGGGTTGGTGATCCTTGATGAATTTCACGAACGCAGCTTACAGGCGGATCTTGCACTGGCGTTGCTGCTCGACGTGCAGCAGGGGCTGCGTGACGATCTCAAGCTGCTCATCATGTCGGCTACGCTTGATAACGACAAGCTCCAGCGTCTTCTGCCCCACGCACCAACGATTATTTCCGCAGGGCGCGCGTTCCCGGTCGAGCGCCGCTATCAGTCATTGCCCTCACATCAACGTTTTGATGAAGCGGTCGCCATCGCTACGGCGGAGCTATTGCGCAATGAAAGCGGTTCGCTGCTGCTATTTTTGCCCGGCGTGGGGGAAATTCAGCACGTACAAAACCATCTTGCCGAGCGGGTGGCGGATGATGTACTGCTCTGTCCTTTATATGGAGCGCTGTCGCTTAATGAACAGCGGCAGGCGATTCTTCCTGCCCCGGCCGGGAAGCGCAAAGTGGTGCTGGCGACTAACATTGCCGAAACCAGTTTGACCATTGAAGGTATTCGTCTGGTGGTCGACAGTGCTCAGGAGCGCGTTGCCCGTTTCGATGTGCGTAGCGGTTTGACGCGCTTACTCACCCAGCGGATAAGCCAGGCCTCAATGACCCAGCGCGCCGGACGCGCCGGGCGACTGGAGCCCGGCGTGTGCGTGCATTTGCTGGCAAAAGATCAGGCCGAGCGCGCGAGCGCGCAAAGCGATGCGGAAATCTTACAAAGCGATCTCTCCTCGCTGCTGCTGGAGTTGATGCAGTGGGGATGTACCGATCCGGTCCAGTTGAGCTGGCTGGATAACCCGCCTGCTATTAACCTGGCGGCAGCGCGTCGCTTGTTGATGCAGCTTGATGCGCTGGAAGATGAACGTTTAACGGCGAAAGGTCAGAAAATGGCTTCGTTGGGGAACGATCCACGTCTGGCGGCGATGCTGGTGGCGGCAAACAGCGATGATGAAGTCGCTACAGCGGCACGGTTGGCAGCGATTCTCGAAGAGCCGCCGCGCGGAACAAACCATGATCTGCTCCAGGCATTTTCGCGCCCGCAGGGTCAGTGGCAACAGCGCAGCCAGCAACTGTGCAAAAGGCTTAATCGCCTCGCAGGGCAGGTGGACAGTGAGGCGATTCCCTCGCTGCTGGCACAGGGATTCCCGGATAGAATCGCCCGCAAGCGTGGGCAGGAAGGGCGCTACCAGTTGGCAAACGGCATGGGGGCGATGCTCGACGCCGACGATGCGTTAAATCGCCACGAGTGGCTGATAGCGCCGCTGCTGCTGCAAGGAAATGCCTCGCCGGATGCGCGGATTTTGCAGGCCTGTGCGCTGGACATCGACGCATTAATCGCCCGCTGCCCAACATTGCTTCAACAATCTGACACCGTCGAGTGGGATGATGCCCAGGGCACGCTCAAAGCGCTGCGCCGTAGCCAGATTGGCCAATTAACGCTGAGCGTACGTCCACTAGCAAAGCCGTCTGAGAGTGAACTTCATCAGGCGATGCTGACCGGAATTCGCGAGAAAGGGTTGGACGTGCTTAACTGGACGAGCGAGGCCAGGCAGCTACGCTTGCGTTTACGGTGTGCGGCGCGTTGGCTGCCGGAAGAGGCGTGGCCTGCGGTGGATGATGCCTCATTGCTGGATTCGCTTGAGGAATGGCTACTGCCGCATATGACCGGCGTTCACTCCCTGCGTGGGCTGAAATCGCTGGATATTCAGCAGGCGCTTTTCGAACGCTTGCCCTGGTCATTACGACAACGTCTGGCGAGTTCGCTGCCAACTCATTACACTGTGCCGACGGGAAGCCGAATACCGATTCGTTACGATGATGAAAATCCTCCGGCATTAGCCGTACGGATGCAGGAGATGTTTGGCGAAGCCAGCACGCCGACGATTGCCGAAGGGCGAGTGGCGCTGGTGCTGGAGCTGCTTTCACCCGCGCAACGTCCATTACAAATTACGCGTGATTTAAGCGCGTTCTGGCAAGGGGCATACCGCGAGGTGCAAAAAGAGATGAAAGGGCGTTACCCGAAACACGTCTGGCCTGACGATCCGGCGAACACAGCACCGACGCGGCGGACGAAAAAGTATTCGTGATGTTCTCCCTCTCCCTCAAGGGAGAGGGGACGTATTGCACAAAATTGAGAGATATCTTCTTCTGTCAAACGACAGAAGAATTGAGAATCAGGCCTTTATGCCTGAATGTTGCGGAGAGAAAGCATGGCGGGGAATGACCGCGAGCCAATTGGACGTAAAGGAAAGCCTGCACGTCCGGCAAAACAAAAGGTAAGCCGTCGCCAGCAGTATGACGACGATTATGACGATGATGATGGTTACGAAGAAGAAAAACCGCGCTCGCGTAAAGGTGGCGGCAAAGGCGGCAAACCCCGTGGCAAACGCCGCTGGCTGTGGTTCCTGGTCAAACTGGGCATTGTCTTTGCGGTACTGATCGCGATTTACGGTGTCTACCTGGATCAAAAAATCCGTAGCCGTATTGATGGCAAAGTCTGGCAGCTTCCGGCGGCGGTATATGGCCGCATGGTCAACCTTGAGCCGGATATGTCCATCAGTAAGAAAGAGATGGTTCAGCTGCTGACGGCAACGCAGTATCGCCAGGTGACGGCGATGACGCGTCCCGGTGAATTTACCGTGCAGGCCAACAGCATCGAGATGATCCGCCGCCCGTTCGATTTCCCGGACAGTAAAGAAGGGCAGGTGCGCGCGCGTCTGACCTTTGATGGCGATCATCTGGAAACCATCGAGAATATGGACAGCAACCGCCAGTTCGGTTTCTTCCGACTCGATCCGCGGCTTATTACCATGATGTCCTCGCCAAACGGCGAGCAGCGTCTGTTCGTGCCGCGTAACGGTTTCCCGGATCTGCTGGTGGACACGCTTATCGCCACCGAAGACCGCCACTTCTACGAGCATGACGGCATCAGCTTCTACTCGATTGGTCGTGCGATGTTGGCCAACCTGACCGCCGGACGCACGGTGCAAGGGGCGAGTACGCTGACGCAGCAGCTGGTGAAGAACCTGTTCCTCTCCAGCGAGCGTTCATACTGGCGTAAGGCTAACGAAGCCTATATGGCGCTGATCATGGATGCGCGCTACAGCAAAGACCGTATCCTTGAGCTGTATATGAACGAGGTCTATCTCGGTCAGAGCGGCGACAATGAAATTCGCGGTTTCCCGCTGGCAAGCCTTTATTACTTTGGCCGCCCGGTGGAAGAGCTGAGCCTCGACCAGCAGGCGCTGCTGGTGGGGATGGTGAAGGGGGCGTCGATCTACAACCCGTGGCGTAACCCGAAACTGTCGCTGGAACGTCGTAACCTGGTGCTGCGCTTGCTGCAACAGCAGAAAGTGATCGACCAGGAACTCTACGACATGCTGAGCGCACGTCCGTTGGGCGTACAGCCGCGCGGTGGGGTGATTTCACCACAGCCAGCGTTTATGCAGATGGTGCGTCAGGAACTGCAGGCAAAACTGGGCGATAAGGTCAAAGACCTGTCCGGGGTGAAAATCTTCACCACCTTTGACTCGGTGGCGCAGGATGCGGCAGAAAAAGCGGCAACTGAAGGTATTCCGGTACTGAAGAAACAGCGCAAGCTGAGCGATCTGGAAACTGCGATGGTGGTCGTTGACCGCTTCAGCGGTGAAGTTCGCGCGATGGTTGGCGGTGCCGAGCCGCAGTTCGCCGGTTACAACCGTGCGATGCAGGCGCGTCGTTCGATTGGTTCTCTGGCAAAACCGGCAACCTATCTGACCGCGCTCAGCCAGCCGAATCAGTATCGCCTCAACACCTGGATTGCCGATGCACCGATTGCCCTGCGCCAGCCAAATGGTCAGGTCTGGTCACCGCAGAACGACGATCGTCGCTACAGTGGTCAAGTGATGCTAGTGGATGCGTTGACCCGTTCGATGAACGTGCCAACCGTTAACCTCGGGATGGCGCTGGGTCTGCCGGCGGTCACCGATACCTGGCAGAAGCTGGGTGCACCAAAAGATCAGTTGCATCCGGTTCCAGCAATGCTGCTGGGGGCATTGAACCTAACGCCGATTGAAGTGGCGCAGGCGTTCCAGACCATTGCTAGCGGTGGTAACCGTGCGACGCTGTCAGCGTTGCGCTCGGTCATTGCAGAAGACGGTACCGTGTTGTATCAAAGCTTCCCGCAGGCTGAGCGTGCCGTTCCGGCACAGGCGGCGTATATGACGCTGTGGACGATGCAGCAGGTTGTTCAACGCGGTACTGGTCGTCAACTGGGAGCGAAATACCCGAATCTGCATCTGGCCGGTAAAACCGGGACCACCAACAACAACGTCGACACCTGGTTTGCCGGGATTGATGGTCGTGAAGTGGTGATCACTTGGGTGGGTCGTGATAATAACCAGCCGACCAAGCTGTACGGTGCTAGCGGAGCGATGTCTATTTATCAACGCTACCTGACCAGCCAGTCGCCTATCGCGCTGAATCTCACCGCGCCGGAAGATGTGGTGGATATGGGCGTCGATGAAAACGGCAACTTTATCTGCGGTGGTGGCGGAATGCGTATGCTGCCGGTCTGGACAACCGACCCGGATGCGCTCTGCCAGCAGAGCCAGCAGGCGATTGAACAGCAGCAGTCAGCGAATCCGTTTGATTCGTCCTCTTCTCAACCGCAACAGCAGCAGCAACAACAACAGCCGCCTGCGGGAGAGAAGAAAGACAGCGACGGCGTAGCGGGCTGGATTAAAGATATGTTCGGCGGTAACTAGTCGATACTGTGGACACCAGAGCAGATTGCCGGATGCCAGCTACGCCTTATCCGGCCTACACCAATCTGTAGCCCGGGCAAGGCGTTTACGCCGCCCCCGGGGCCTCGGGCACCCATCGACACTGAACCTCTGTTAACCGCAGAGGTTTTTTTTATCGTTTTCTTAACGCCTTTATTTCATCTGTTTATTTCTTAACCCCTTAATTATGGTAGGGGCTTATATCACTTGCTATGCGTCCGTCGGCTGTCCTATTATGCTTCGGTTATAATAATAATTCTCGTTTACGTTATCATTCACTTCATTAGAGATATACCAATGGCGCGTCTTAAAACTGCTCAGCCAAACAACTCGCTGCGTAAAATCGCAGTCGTAGTCGCCACAGCGGTTAGCGGCATGTCTGTTTACGCACAGGCGGCAGTTGAACCGAAAGAAGAAACCATCACCGTTACCGCCGCTCCTGTTTCTCAGGAAAGCGCCTGGGGCCCGGCAGCAACGATTGCCGCTAAGCATTCTGCGACGGCAACCAAAACGGATACCTCGATTGAGAAGACCCCGCAGTCTGTCTCTGTGATTACCCGTCAAGAGATGGATATTCGTCAGCCGACGACCGTCAAAGATGCGATGGCCTATACGCCAAGCGTGTTCTCGACTCGTGGTAGCTCATCAACATATGATGTTGTTTCTATTCGTGGTTTTACTGCGCCGACCACCGTTAACACCAACCAGTATCTGGATGGCATGAAGCTTCAGGGCAATAACTACTCTGAAATTTCGATGGACCCGTATTTCCTCGAACGTGTTGAAGTGATGCGTGGGCCAACGTCCGTGCTGTACGGCAACAGCAACCCGGGCGGTATCGTCAGCATGGTCAGCAAGCGTCCGACGACCGAGCCGCTGCGTGAAATTCAGTTCAAAATGGGCACAGATAACCTCTGGCAGACCGGTTTTGACTTCAGTGATGCAATTGATGACGATGGTGTATGGTCCTATCGTCTGACCGGTTTAGGCCGCAGCCAGGATACGCAGCAGGAGATGGCGAAATCGAATCGCTATGCCATTGCTCCATCCTTTAGCTGGCGCCCGGATGATAAAACCGACTTCACCTTCCTGAGCAACTTCCAGAGCGACCCGAATGCGGGTTACTACGGTTGGTTACCGCGCGAAGGTACGGTTGTGCCTTATTACGATGCTAACGGTAATGCGCACAAGCTGCCGACCGATTTCAACGAAGGTGAGCGTGATAATAAGATGCAGCGCCGTCAGCAGATGGTGGGCTACAACTTCTCGCACGAATTTAACGATACCTTCACCGTGCGCCAGAACCTGCGCTACGACCAGGTGAAAACACTATATCGTTCCGTTTACGGTTATGGCTATATCGCGCCGGGTAAAATTAATCGTCAGTACGTTCGTTCTGATGAAGACCTCAATACTTTCACCGTTGATAACCAACTGCAGTCTAACTTCGCGACTGGCGATGTAGCGCATACGCTGCTGACCGGCGTGGATTATTCACGCATGCGTAACGATATTGACGCTCAGTATGGTTCAGCCAGCCCGCTGGATATGAGCAACCCGCAGTACGGTAATCCGAACGTTTCCGTTAACTTCCCGTATGCGGTACTTAACCGTATGGAACAGACCGGTCTGTATGCGCAGGATCAGATGGAATGGGACAAATGGGTGCTGACGCTGGGTGGTCGCTATGACTACGCGATGGCCTCAACCCTGACCCGCTCCAGCAACTCTCTGGCGCAGAATCATGACCAGCAATTTACCTGGCGTGGTGGTCTGAACTATCTGTTTGATAACGGAATCTCTCCGTATTTCAGCTACAGCGAATCTTTCGAACCGACGTCTGGCTCAACAAAAGATGGCAAGCCGTTCGATCCGTCTCGCGGCAAGCAGTATGAAGCTGGCGTGAAGTACGTACCGAAAGATATGCCGGTGGTCCTGACGGCGGCAATTTACCAGCTCACCAAAGACAAAAACCTTACGTCTGACCCGAACGACTCAACCGGTCTGTACAGCGTACAGGCAGGCGAAATTCGTTCCCGTGGTCTTGAGCTGGAAGCAAAAGCGGCAGTTAACGAAAATATCAACGTGACGGCAGCCTATAGCTATAACGATGCTGAATACACTGAGGACACCATCTTCAAGGGTAAACGCCCGGCAGAGGTTCCACGTAATCAAGCCTCTCTGTGGACTGACTACACCTTCTACGACACGGCGCTCAGCGGACTGACCTTTGGTGCGGGCGTGCGTTACACCGGTTCGACGGTAAGCTACTACAAAAATGACGCGGCGAAGAAAAATGATTCGTTTAACGTCGGCGGCTACACCGTGGCTGACGCAATGGTGAAATACGAACTGTCTCGCTTCGGCCTGCCGGGTTCATCCGTTGCTGTTAACGTCAATAACCTGTTTAACCGTGAATACGTCTCCAGCTGCTATAGCGAATACGCTTGCTACTGGGGCGCAGAGCGTCAGGTTGTTGCCACCGCAACGTTCCGTTTCTAACCACCTCAAGGGCGCGGGTTTTCCGCGCCCTTTAACATGTTGACGGTTATGCAGGACAACACTACTCATTCCGACACCACTTTTTCTCTGGACGAGGTGGCTTTCCGTGTGCCTGGTCGCACCCTGTTACATCCACTCTCCTTAACCTTCCCTGCGGGCAAAGTGACCGGACTTATCGGCCACAACGGCTCGGGCAAATCAACTTTGTTGAAAATGTTGGGCCGCCATCAGCCACCGTCGGAAGGCGAGATTCTGCTGGATAGCCAGCCGCTGGCGAGCTGGAACAGCAAAGCGTTTGCCCGCAAGGTTGCCTATCTGCCGCAGCAATTGCCGCCCGCAGAAGGGATGACGGTGCGTGAACTGGTGGCGATTGGTCGCTATCCATGGCACGGCGCGTTAGGGCGATTTGGCGTAGCTGACCGTGAAAAAGTCGATGAAGCTATAGCGCTGGTGGGCCTGAAACCGCTGGCGCAGCGCCTGGTGGACAGCCTCTCTGGCGGGGAGCGTCAACGCGCGTGGATTGCCATGCTGGTAGCGCAAGATAGCCGCTGCCTGCTGCTCGACGAACCGACCTCAGCGCTGGATATTGCGCACCAGGTTGACGTGCTGGCGCTGATTCATCGCTTGAGCGAACAGCGTGGATTGACGGTCATTGCCGTGCTGCACGACATCAACATGGCGGCGCGTTACTGTGATTATCTGGTCGCGCTGCGCGGCGGTGAGATGATTGCTCAGGGCACGCCTGATGAGCTGATGCGCAGTGAAACGCTGGAAAAAATCTACGGTATCCCAATGGGGATCCTGCCTCATCCAGCCGGTGCCGCACCGGTAAGTTTTGTCTACTGATGACCGCTTCAAACCTGATTAGCCGCCGCCGTTTGCTGACGGCGATGGCGCTCTCGCCGCTGCTGTGGCAGATGCAAAAGGCGCAGGCCGCGCCGATTAGCGCTGAACGTATCGTGGCGCTGGAATGGCTACCCGTTGAACTGATGTTGGCGCTGGGCGTCACCCCCTATGGCGTGGCGGATATCCCGAACTACCGGATGTGGGTTAACGAACCAGCACTGCCGGACTCGGTCATTGATGTGGGGCTACGCACCGAACCTAATCTCGAACTGTTGACGCAGATGAAGCCTTCCATGCTGGTCTGGTCAGCGGGTTATGGCCCCTCGCCGGAGATCCTCGCCAGAATCGCGCCCGGTCGCAGCTTTGCCTTCAGCGACGGTAAAAAGCCGCTGGCTCAGGCACAGCGTTCGCTGCTAGAGATGGCTGATATGCTCGACAAACAGGCGGTGGCACAGCGCCATCTGGCTGAATTTGATGCGTTTATCGACAGCCTGAAACCGCGCTTTCAACAGCGTGGCGATCGCCCATTATTGATGATGTCGCTGCTCGACCCGCGCCATATGCTGGTATTCGGCCCCAACTGTCTGTTCCAGGAAGTGCTCGACCGCCTAGGCGTCAAAAACGCCTGGCAGGGGGAAACAAACTTCTGGGGCAGCACGGCGGTTGGAATCGACCGTCTGGCGGCTTACAAAGATGTCGACGTCCTGTGTTTCGATCACGGTAATGCCGCTGAAATGCGTCAGCTTACCGCCACCCCGCTGTGGCAGGCGATGCCGTTCGTTCGTGCCAACCGTATGCAGGTGGTTCCGGCGGTATGGTTCTACGGCGCTACGCTGTCGGCGATGCACTTTGCCCGCATTCTGGATAACGCATTGGGAGGCAAAGCGTGAACGCAAAATTCTCACCGTTTGCCGCCATCCTGTTACTGACGCTGTTTATTGCCGCGTTGGTACTGACCTGGTTTAACTTCAACATTGCGTTGCCTAACGCGCAGTGGTTTAAGGCGGCAAGCAAGCCGGATATCGACGCCATCGACCAGATGCTGTTCCATTACAGCCTGCTGCCGCGTCTGGCGATTTCGCTATTAGTCGGCGCTGGATTAGGGCTGGTCGGCGTACTGTTCCAGCAAGTGCTGCGTAACCCGCTGGCCGAGCCGACGACGCTCGGCGTTGCCACCGGCGCACAGTTGGGCATGACCGTCACGACGCTGTGGGCGGTGCCGGATGTGCTGACCTCGCAGTTTGCCGCACTGGCGGGCGCGTGTATCGTCGGAGCGCTGGTGTTTGGCGTGGCGTGGGGTAAACGTCTCTCGCCGGTGACGTTGATTCTGGCGGGGCTGGTGGTCAGCCTCTACTGTGGGGCCATCAACCAACTGATGGTACTTTTCCATCACGACCAATTGCAGAGCATGTTCCTGTGGAGCACCGGTACGCTGACGCAAACCGACTGGAGCGTGGTACAGCGTCTGTGGCCACAGCTGCTGGGCGGCGTGATGCTGACGCTGCTGCTGTTGCGCCCGTTGACCTTAATGGGGCTGGACGATGGCGTGGCGCGTAACCTCGGCCTGGCGCTGTCATTAGCGCGTTTGGGAGCGTTAACGCTGGCGATTGTGATCAGTGCTTTCCTGGTTAACGCGGTGGGGATTATCGGTTTTATCGGCCTGTTTGCACCGCTACTGGCGAAAATGCTCGGCGCGCGACGTTTACTCTCGCGTTTGCTGCTGGCTCCGCTGATTGGTGCGCTGATTCTGTGGCTTTCTGACCAGTTAATTTTGTGGCTGACCCGCGTATGGATGGAAGTTTCCACCGGCTCGGTGACGGCGCTGATTGGCGCACCGCTACTGCTGTGGCTTCTGCCACGCCTGCGCAGTATGAGCGCGCCGTCGATGAATGCGAGCGATAGCGTTGCCAGTGAACGTCATCATGTGCAGTGGTTTGCGCTGGGCGGGGTGGCGATTTTACTGGCGGCGGTGTTTGTCGCGCTGTCGCTGGGGCGTGATGCCACTAGCTGGCACTGGGCTAGCGGTGAGTTGCTCGACCAGTTGTTGCAGTGGCGCTGGCCGCGTATCGCTTCCGCGCTGATTGCCGGGGTGATGCTGGCGGTGGCGGGCTGTATTATCCAGCGCCTGACCGGTAACCCGATGGCAAGCCCGGAAGTCCTGGGGATAAGCTCTGGTGCGGCGTTCGGCGTGGTGTTGATGCTGTTTATGGTGCCGGGTAACGCTTTTGGTTGGTTGCTGCCGGCCGGAAGCGTTGGCGCTGCGGTGACGCTGCTGGTTATCCTGATTGCCGCCGGGCGCGGCGGTTTCTCGCCACACCGTATGCTGCTGGCGGGGATGGCGCTGAGCACCGCGTTTACCATGTTGCTGATGATGTTGCAGGCCAGCGGCGACCCGCGAATGGCGCAAATTCTGACGTGGATCTCGGGCTCAACCTATAACGCTACGGGTAAACAGGTGGTGCAATCGGCGATAGCAATGGCCGTGCTGTTGATGCTGGTTCCGCTGTGCCGCCGATGGCTGACGATTTTACCGCTCGGCGGTGAGACGGCGCGTTCAATTGGTATGGCGCTAACGCCTGCGCGTGTTGGCCTGTTGCTGTTGGCGGCATGTCTGACCGCCGCGGCTACGTTGACCATTGGCCCGTTAAGCTTTGTTGGATTGATGGCGCCGCATATTGCGCGAATGATGGGATTCCGACGCACGATGCCGCACATTGTGATTTCGGCACTAATTGGTGGTTTGCTGCTGGTGTTTGCTGATTGGTGTGGACGGATGCTGATGTTTCCGTATCAGATTCCTGCGGGACTGCTGTCGACCTTTATCGGCGCGCCGTATTTTATCTATTTGTTGAGAAAGCAAAGCCGGTAGGTTTCCCGGCTTCGCTGCGCTTGGCCGGGCTACATTCTATGCGGTAGCTCGGCCAAGCGTAACGCCGCCGGGGCGACACTCAAACTACAGCTTCGCAAACACCCGACGCGCGGCGTCGATGGTGTTATTGATGTCATCTTCGCTGTGGGCGATAGACATAAAGCCCGCCTCAAACGCCGATGGCGCCAGGTACACACCTTCTTCCAGCATCAGATGGAAGAAGTGCTTGAAGCGCTCAACGTCGCATTTCAGCACGTCCTGATAGCAGGTCACTTCTTCGGCATCGGTGAAGAAGATCCCGAACATACCGCCGACGTTATTCACGACCAGTGGGATTCCCGTTTCGCGAGCCGCATCCAGCAGACCTTGCGCCAGCTGGTTGGTCAGCGCGGTCAGGGTTTCATGTACGCCCGGCTGCGCCACTTCGGTCAGACAAGCAAAGCCCGCCGCCATAGCAATCGGGTTACCGGACAGCGTCCCCGCCTGATAGACAGGGCCGGTGGGTGCCAGAGCATCCATCACGTCACGACGACCGCCAAATGCACCCACCGGCATCCCGCCGCCGATGATTTTGCCAAGACAAGTCAGGTCAGGTACCACGCCGTAGTAATCCTGAGCACCCGCCAGCGCCACGCGGAAACCGGTCATCACTTCGTCAATAATCAGCAGTGCACCAAACTCGTCGCACAGCGCGCGCAGGCCCGGCAGGAAATCGGGTTGTGGTGGAATGCAGTTCATGTTGCCCGCGACCGGCTCAACGATGATACAAGCCACTTCCTGCGGGAATTGTTCAAACGCGGCGCGAACGGAGGCCAGATCGTTATAGGTGCAGGTGAGGGTATGTTTAGCAAAATCGGCTGGCACGCCCGGTGAGTTTGGCTGGCCGAGCGTCAACGCGCCGGAACCGGCTTTCACCAACAGGCAGTCGGCGTGGCCGTGGTAGCAGCCTTCGAATTTGATGATTTTGTCACGACCAGTGAAGCCGCGAGCCAGGCGAATGGCGCTCATGGTCGCTTCCGTACCAGAGTTCACCATACGCACCATGTCCATGGTCGGCACCAGTTCGGTCACCAGTTTCGCCATGGTCACTTCCATCTCGGTCGGTGCGCCGAAGCTCAGGCCGCGTTCTGCCGCCTCGATGACCGCGTTGCGGATAGCCGGGTGGTTGTGGCCCAGTACCATCGGCCCCCAGGAACCGACATAATCGATATAGGCTTTGCCATCAACGTCATACAGGTACGCGCCGTCCGCACGCTCGATAAACAGTGGCGTACCGCCCACGCCGGTGAAGGCACGTACTGGCGAGTTCACGCCGCCCGGGATAAGTTCACGCGCAGCGCTATACAGATTTTCAGATTTGCTCATTGCCAGGATCCTGGTTTGTGAAGAAGGTGTTGCCCGTTATTCTAAATTATTCCGCGGAGGTTATGAAATTTTTGGCCGTTTTGGATGAACACCAGGCGGGGTTTAACGCCTCTGAGATCTTACGGCCAGATTTTACGTAGCGGGAGCTTAATCGTTAAGAGTCGGTTTACGAGCGGCTCGAATTTTGTCGCAGTGGGAAAATACGCGTGTTAATGATGGCAATATTGACCTCGCAAGGCGTCCCATCATCCAGATAAACCGTTTCATCCAGTTCCATCACGGCGTCATTATCTTGAAGATTCAAGAGATTAATAATGTCTTCATCGTGAAGATTGAGGGCCGTTAAATTCTGATCGCGGCGCTGGACTTTTTTCCCTGTGATACTTTCGATATAGCTATATTTTGATATTTCGAGCTGACTTAATTCCATGCTGGTGAACATATTAACCGGCAGATGGATATGCTCAAGCGCCACGGGAATATCGTCAAAGCACATCAGGCGTAAAATTTTATAAATCTGGTCGCTATTTTTGATGCGTAATGACTGCGCCATTTCCGGGGTTGGCACTTTCATTATGCTGAATTTAATGACTTTTCTGACGCCTTTGTGACCATTCTTCTGCGCCTGAAAATCAAAAGGGGAGAGGGCATGAAACCGTCCCGAATGATTACTTTTACCAATAGAACCGACGAATAGACCGGAGCCTTTCACGCGATAAATACGCTGCTGCTCGATAAGCAGACGCGTCGCTTCCCGCACCGTCGCCCGCGTGATGCCGATATTTTTGGCAATCGCAATCTCGGTATCCAGTTTATCCCCAGGTAAAAGGTTGTCGGTCTTTATTTTCCTGAGAATGTAATCGACTACCTCTTTTTGCTTCTCTGTGATGCCATCGACCATCGACTTTGTTCCTAACCAAGGTGAGCTGAATCCTGCCTACATGTATGCCTGACTTTGTTTTCTATCGACCAGACCGTTCACGTCAGATTGTGAGCAAGTTAACGAATTTGGATCAACAAACACCGCATCTCAATAAAATCCATTTTTGCATATTGTATCTGGACACGTCTATGTGCATCATCGAGATGACTAGACAAGTGAAACATGTATAGACTTATGTTGTTGCTCGTAAGAATGCAGTAAAAACGGAATAAATATAAGTAATCAATTGTATTTTAATGTTTATTCTTCCCGTTTTTACCGAGTTCGTATAGGCGGTAGATGTCAGTAAGCCATAATTTATCATCATAAAAACAAAGGTTTCTGACGACATGTCTGTTCATGTTGGCCCGGGGACAAAACCCCAGAAACGTGATTATTGAACGTAAAATCCAGGTTAAGAGAGAGACGTATGAGCAGCAGAAAGTTAGCGAATGCCATCAGGATCCTGAGCGTCGATGCGATTCAAAAAGCCAACTCCGGTCACCCGGGCGCACCGATGGGAATGGCCGATATTGCTGAAGTGGTTTGGCGTCGTCACCTTCGCCATAACCCGAAAAATCCGCAATGGTTCAACCGCGATCGTTATGTTCAGTCGAATGGTCATGGCTCCATGCTGATTTACTCTCTGTTGCACCTTACCGGCTATGACCTGAGCATGAATGATATTCGTGACTTCCGTCAGCTCCATTCTCGTACGCCGGGCCATCCAGAATATGGTTATACCCCAGGCGTGGAAACCACCACCGGCCCGTTGGGGCAGGGGGTTGCCAATGCCGTTGGGATGGCGATTGCCGAAAAAGCGCTGGCCGCTGAATTTAATAAACCTGGGTTTGATATCGTCGATCACCACACCTGGTTGTTCCTGGGCGATGGCTGCTTGATGGAAGGCATCTCCCATGAAGCCTGTAGCCTTGCCGGTACTCTGGGGCTGGGGAACCTGATTGCCGTCTGGGATGACAACGGTATCTCTATCGATGGTCATGTCGAAGGCTGGTTTGCAGATGATACTGCGGCACGTTTTCGCGCCTACGGTTGGCATGTGATTGATGGTATTGATGGCCACGATTCGCAGGCCATTGATGCCGCTGTTCAGGAAGCCAAAAAGGTCACTGATAAGCCAAGCCTCTTATGCTGCAAAACGATTATCGGTTTCGGTTCACCGAATAAAGCGGACAGCCATGAGTGCCACGGTTCGGCGCTGGGTGCCGATGAAGTTGCACGGGTTCGCGAACAATTGCAGTGGCCGTATCCTGCATTCGAGATCCCGGCAGATATTTATGACGCTTGGGATGCGACGCAAAAAGGGGCGCAGGATCAGCAAGCGTGGGATGCCCTGTTTGCCGATTATGCGAAGCAGTGGCCTGAACTGGCCGCTGAATTTACTCGCCGTATGAAGGGCGAACTGCCTGCGGAATGGGCCGAAAATATCCATCAGTATGTACATGATTTACAGGCAAATCCGGCAGCGCTGGCTACGCGTCAGGTTAGCCAGAAATGTTTGAATTTCCTTGCGGATATGCTGCCGGAGTTGATGGGCGGGTCGGCGGATCTCTCGCCATCAAACCTGACCCGGCACCAGAAGTCCGTCGATTTTAGCGCTGACAATGCCGCTGGAAACTATATCTCGTATGGCGTCCGTGAATTTGGCATGTCAGCCATCATGAATGGTCTGGCGCTACACGGTGGGTTTATTCCTTACGGCGGTACGTTCCTGATGTTTATGGAATATGCCCGCAACGCGCTGCGCATGGCGGCGCTGATGAAGATTCGCTCGGTGTTTGTCTATACCCATGACACGATTGGTCTCGGTGAAGATGGCCCAACGCATCAGCCGGTCGAACAGCTGGCGTCACTGCGCTTAACGCCGAATATGGAAACCTGGCGCGGGTGCGATCAGGTTGAGGTGGCGGTGTCGTGGCAGCAGGCGATTGAGCGAAAAGATGGGCCGTCGGCGCTGGTGCTGACCCGTCAGCCGCTTGAGCAACAGTCTCGCAACGACGAGCAGCTCAAGGCGATTTCCCGCGGTGGATATGTGCTGGTGGATTGCGAAGGTGTGCCGGAATTGATATTGATCTCAGCAGGTTCTGAGGTTGAACTGGCGGTTGCCGCTGCTCGTACCTTGCAGCAGGAAGGTCATCAGATCCGTGTAGTGTCGATGCCTTGTACCGAACGTTTTGATAAGCAGGACGAACAGTACAAAGAATCCGTCTTGCCGAAGCAGGTTCGCCGCCGCCTGGCCGTTGAAGCCAGTATTGAAGGGTTCTGGGAGCGTTACGTAGGTCTTGATGGAAAAGTGATTGGCATGAACTCATTCGGTGAGTCAGCGCCAGCCAGCGTGCTCTTCAAATACTTTGGTTTTACGGTAGGAAATGTGACTGAAACGGCACGTAACATGCTTTAGCCACCCCTTTTTTCTTATTAAGAACGATAGGTAACATCCATGCCAACATTATCTAACTGGCTGAATAAAGACAAAGTTCAGTATGTTGAGTCCGTCGCGGACTGGAAAGAAGCGATTCAGATTGCAGGTCGTCCACTGCTGGAGGAAGGGGCGATTTCCCCGGCCTATATCGATTCGATTATCAAACAGAAAGAAGAGATCGGTCCCTATTTTGTTATTGCACCACGTATTGCGATGCCGCATACGCGGCCAGAACAGGGGGCAATGGCGCTGGGATTGTCTATTGTGAAACTGGGTCAGGCGGTGGAGTTTCATTCTGAAGAAAACGATCCGGTTGATGCGATTTTTATGTTCTCAGCACCGGACAGTAACAGCCATATTGAAATGATTTCGCAGTTGGCCGAAGTGCTTTCTGATGACGAAGTCATGCAGCAAATTTTTGATAGCAAAAGTTCAGCGCAGTTGCAGGCGATTTTGCTCGGTGAAGCGCCAGCTTCTTGTTAAATATACCTTAAGCGAAAAATAACGAGGTCTACTATGAAAATCATGGCGGTATGTGGCTCCGGTCTGGGTAGCAGCTTTATGATGGAAATGAACATCAAGAAAGTGCTCAAAAAAATTAATGTGACGGCTGACGTTGACCATTCTGATTTGGGTTCAGTAACCCCGGATCTGGCGGATGTTTTCGTGATGGCAAAAGACATCGCCTTCAGCGCCAACCTTCCAGCCGATAAAGTTATTATTATCAATAATATTATCGACTTGAACGAAGTTGAACAAAAAATAAAAGACTACTTTGATCAGCAATAATTAAGTCGGGCAAGAAAAATACCCTGCTACAGAGGTTAATATGTTTGTTCAAAACTTAGTACAACTTATTGTCGATATCCTGAAGGTGCCATCAATCCTGGTCGGGTTGGTCGCATTATTCGGTTTGGTTGCCCAAAAAAAATCCTTCCCTGATGTGATTAAAGGTACCGTTAAAACGATACTGGGTTTTTTGGTGTTATCCGGCGGGGCGATGGTCCTGGTTGGCTCACTAACGCCACTCGGTGATATCTTTAAACAAGCCTTTGATGTACAGGGTATTATCCCAAACAACGAAGCCATGGTCTCCATTGCGCTGGAGAAATATGGTGCGCCTACTACGCTGATTATGGCGTTTGGTATGGTCGCGAATATCGTTGTTGCTCGTTTCACACGATTGAAATATATCTACCTTTCCGGGCATGTGACCTTCTACATGGCCTGTATGGTGGCGATTATTCTCTCTGTTGCTGGTTTCGAAGGCGTACAGCTTATTTATACCGGTTCGCTGGCGCTGGGTATGCTGATGGCCTTTTTTCCTGCCATTGCGCAACCTTATATGCGTAAAATTATCGGTAGCGATCAGGTTGCTTTGGCGCACACCGGTACGATTGGCTACGTGCTTTCTGGATGGATTGGCTCTGTCGTCGGTAAAGGTTCTAAATCTACCGAAGAGATGAATATGCCTAAGAACCTGAGCTTCTTACGCGATAGTACGATTTCAATCTCGCTGACCATGATGATCATTTATCTGGTGCTGTCGATTTCAGCCGGTAAAGAGTACGTTGAAAGTCATTTCAGTAACGGTCAGAACTACCTGGTGTACTCGTTTATTCAGGCGATCACGTTTGCGGCTGGGGTATTCATTATCCTGCAAGGGGTGCGTTTAATCCTGGCTGAGATCGTGCCAGCGTTTACCGGCTTCTCTGAACGTCTGGTCCCGAATGCACGACCAGCGCTGGATTGCCCAATTGTTTTCCCCTATGCCCCTAATGCGGTATTGGTTGGCTTTATTTCGAGCTTTATCGGCGGGCTGGTTGGGCTGTTTATTCTGGGCCAACTGAAATGGGTACTTATTCTTCCAGGCGTTGTTCCTCACTTCTTCTGTGGTGCGACTGCGGGCGTGTTTGGTAATGCGACTGGCGGGAAACGCGGCGCGATTATCGGGGCATTTGCGCACGGTATTCTCATCACGTTCTTACCTGTTGCGCTGATTCCGGTGCTCGGTGCGCTCGGGTTAACCAACACCACGTTCTCCGATACCGATTTCGGCGTCGTCGGGATTATCCTTGGCAACATGGCTCGTTTTATGACGCCAGGCACGATAACCATGACGATTACTGGTATCTTTGCCCTGCTGGTTATCTATAACTTTGTCGGCAAAAAGAAAGTTGTTGTTGAAGAGTAAGCCATCGTTTTAAGTAACAGATGCCTCCCTTTGGGAGGCATCTTCAATTTGAAAGTCCCTCAATTCCATTTTCTTTTGGTTCACGCTAACCGGTAATGAACTAAAATTTCACCTCGCAGTAACAAAGCATTCATGGCGCAATTTTTTCGCGACGTAGCGCACATGTCTGGGTAAAATACCCTCCCTTCCTATTTGTATTACCAATTAATGATAACGGTATGAAAGCTGAGATAACCCCTTTAGAGGCACAACGGATTGTTCGTTTACGCCGCCGCGATGTGGTGCGTAAACTGCTGAACCGCGATAAAACGCCGCTGATGGTGCTCTTGTCGGCGGCAATTGTCGGTACCCTGGTTGGGTTAGTGGGCGTCGCATTTGAACATGCGGTGAACTGGGTCCAAAACATTCGCATTGGCACGCTGGCGCAAGTTGCCGATCATTGGTTTATCGTCTGGCCGCTGGCATTTATTTTATCAGCCCTGCTGGCTATGCTCGGCTACTGGCTGGTACGCCGCTTTGCGCCAGAGGCTGGCGGTTCGGGGATCCCCGAAATTGAAGGTGCGTTGGAAGAACTGCGTCCGGTGCGCTGGTGGCGCGTGTTGCCGGTAAAATTTGTCGGTGGCATGGGCACGCTCGGTGCGGGTATGGTGCTTGGACGTGAAGGGCCGACGGTACAAATCGGTGGCAATATCGGGCGCATGGTCGGAGACATCTTCCGCCAGCGTGGCGAAGAGTCGCGTCATACGCTGCTGGCGACCGGTGCGGCGGCGGGGCTGTCGGCGGCCTTCAATGCGCCGCTGGCAGGCATCTTGTTTATCATCGAAGAGATGCGTCCGCAGTTTCGCTATAGCCTGATTTCGATTAAAGCGGTGTTCGTCGGCGTCATTATGTCGAGCGTGGTGTTCCGTATCTTCAATGGTGAAACGCCGGTGATTGAAGTCGGTAAACTGACCAATGCGCCGGTGAATACGCTGTGGCTGTACCTGGTGCTGGGGATTATCTTTGGTTGCGTCGGGCCGCTGTTCAACACGCTGGTGCTGAAAACCCAGGATATGTTCTTTCGCATTCATGGCGGCAATATTAAGAAATGGGTGCTGATTGGCGGTCTGATTGGCGGCGGCTGCGGCATTCTTGGACTGTTTCAACCGGCTGCGTCAGGCGGTGGATTCAGCCTTATCCCGATTGCCGCCGCAGGAAACTATACCGTTGGCGCGCTGCTGTTCTTATTTGTTGCCCGCGTATTAACCACATTGCTGTGTTTCTCTTCTGGTGCGCCTGGCGGGATTTTTGCGCCGATGCTGGCATTGGGCACGCTGCTGGGGACGGCATTTGGCATGGCGGCGATGAGTCTGTTTCCAGCCTACCATCTGGAAGCGGGCACTTTTGCTATTGCCGGAATGGGCGCGCTGTTGGCGGCCTCGGTGCGTGCTCCACTCACCGGAATCGTATTGGTGCTGGAGATGACCGATAATTACCAGCTCATTTTGCCAATGATTATTACCGGACTCGGTGCCACGCTATTAGCGCAGTTCCTCGGCGGACAGCCGCTCTACGCCACGATCCTGGCGCGAACCCTGGCCAAGCAAGAAGCCGAGCAAGAGGCGAAAGCCCGACAGTCGGCGCCGGAGAATACTTGAACGATTTACTCGGGTATTAGATAATGACACAAAGAGTCGGGTGAATATTAACCTGGACCTGCAGTATTAATGGGAGCAAAAAATGAGTGATGACGTAGTGCTGCCGCTGGAGTTTACCGACGCCGCAGCCAAAAAAGTAAAATTCCTGATAGCGGATGAAGAAAATCCAAACCTGAAACTGCGCGTGTATATCACGGGCGGCGGTTGCAGTGGCTTCCAGTATGGTTTTACTTTTGATGACCAGATCAACGACGGCGATATGACTATCGAGAAACAGGGCGTAGGCCTGGTAGTTGACCCAATGAGCCTGCAATATCTGGTGGGCGGTGCCGTGGATTACACTGAAGGGCTGGAAGGTTCACGCTTTATCGTGACTAACCCGAACGCGACCAGCACCTGCGGCTGTGGTTCGTCGTTCAGCATCTGATGCGTTGAGTGGCACTACGCTGTGAATTCTAATTGCCCGCCTTTTGGCGGGCAATTTCACATGTAGCCCGGCCAAGCGCAGCGCCGCCGGGGCCGGCTCGGTGCTCATCCCGGCGGCGCTGTGCTTGGCCGGGCTACCACAGGCGTTGCTGTTAGCGCCCGTTATCATCCAGCGCGAAGGTGGGCAGCTTCAGATGCCAGCGGATCGCCGCCAGGCGAATAGCGAGTGTGACGACCATCCCCATCATACTGGCGTTTTCCAGCGGAATATTGAAGGTGTAATAGGCCGTGGCGTGAACAATGCCGCCAGCAATACAGGCCGTGGCGTAGATTTCAGTGCGCAGGATCATCGGTATTTCACGCGCCAGCACGTCACGAATGATCCCGCCGCCGACGCCGGTGACTACACCCATGCATATTGCAACCAGTGGCCCAGAGTGAGCGATAAACGCTTTGTTGACGCCAATGCCAACGAATACCGCCAGGCCGACAGCATCCAGAACCGGCAGCACCCATTTGGGTAAGCGGCGCGGCTGACGCACCAGCACGATGGTTAACATACAGGTCACCATGGCGACGACCAGGTCGGTTGGATCTTTAACCCAGAATACCGGGCCGTTGGCCAACGCCATGTCCCGGATAGTCCCGCCGCCGACGGCGGTGACTACGCCCAACACCAGCACACCAAACGGGTCCATGCGCAGCTTGCCCGCCAGCAATACGCCAGAGACCGCGAAAACGATGGTGCCTACAATATCCAGCCAGTAAACCAGCATGACCAATTATCCCGTTAATGAGCCTGCTCTAACGCAGTACAGAGTTGTTTTGCGGCGAGGATAATACGTGGGCTTGCTCGCTCAAACCAGTCACTATTAAGGGGAATAATAGGGATTGTGAGCTGACTGGCCCAGTAATGCTGAATTTTCGGAATTTGACTCTCATCGCCTGCGGCGACAATGGCCTGCGGTTGGCGCATTAACACTTGTTCACGGCTCACCTGCGGCCATGAGACGCGGCTATCGGCGAAGATGTTTTCACCGCCGCAAATCTCCAGCACCTGGTTTTGAATCGCGCTTTTATTGCTGGTGAAAATGGGATTGAAACCAAACTGCATAAACACTCGTTTCTTCGGCGCGTTGGCGTACTGTGCTTTGAGCTGCGTGTAGTCGCGTAGCAGTGCGGCGGCAGCCTGCTCGGCTTTATCGGGCGTAGGACTCCATTTCGCCAACTGACGTAATGAGGCGGCAATGTCCTCAATACGATGGTTATCGACCCATAATACGGTGATCCCAAGCGCTCGCAGTTGATTCACCTGGCGTTCGGCATTGCCTTCTTTCCACGCCAGCACCAGATCGGGATGCAGCGCGACAATGCGTTCCAGATTAATGCCCTGCCAGGAAGCTACCTGCTCAATATTTTTGGCTTCGGCCGGATAGTCAGACCAGGCGCTCACGCCGATGGGCGTTATTCCGGCGGCAAAGGCCAGTTCGGTATTGGCTGGGGAGAGGGAGATAACCCGCGGCGCGGCGTATAGCCACGCCGGAGCGCTAAGCAGCAGGGCCAGTAGCCCTGTCATGAGTCGCTTAGCCACGCGCCAGTTTCTGCACTAGCGTTTCAACCATCAGCGTTGACTGCTTCGCCGCTATCGCGAGGAACTCGTCAAAGCTCAGATGGGACTGCTGGTCGGCAACGTCTGAGATTGCGCGTACGACCACAAACGGTACGGCAAAGCTGTGACAAACGTGAGCAATCGCCGTGGCTTCCATCTCAACGGCAATCGCCTGCGGGAAGTTGTGGCGGATTTTTGCCAGCCCAACGGAACCGTTGATGAAAGCGTCGCCGCTCACGATAAGGCCACGAACTGCGTTCAGGTCGAGAGATTTAATGCAGTCTTCAGCGGCGGCAACCAGTTTGTCGTCCGCTTTAAAGCCCGCAGGGCACCCGGCCATTTGACCTATTTCGTAGCCGAATGCGGTGACGTCGGCATCGTGGTAGCGCGCTTCGTCAGAGACCACAATATCGCCCACTTTCAGAGTCGGTGCGAGGCCGCCTGCGGAACCGGTATTAATGATGACATCCGGCTGGCAGCGCTCCAGCAACAGGGTTACGCCCATTGCGGCGGCGACTTTACCAATGCCGGATTTCAGCAACGCGACGTCAACGCCGTTCAACTGCCCGGTGTAGATTTCGCTACCGCCAAGGGTGATGGTCTGACGATTTTCGATTTTGTCACGCAGCAGCGTAACTTCTTCTTCCATTGCGCCAATAATGCCGATTTTCATAGATTTACTCGCGATGTGCCATGTTTAAAGGCATAGTCTATCATGCGGTTCAGGGGAAGCGCATTTCTCGCGACGGAGAGGTTATGGCTAAGATTGATTTCCGCAATAAAATTAACTGGCGTCGGCGCTATCGTTCACCTCAAGGCGTAGGTTCAGAACATGAAGTTCTGCGCATTTTTGAAAGCGATCGCGGGCGCATTATTAACTCGCCGGCTATTCGTCGTTTGCAGCAGAAAACGCAGGTATTCCCTCTGGAGCGCAATGCCGCAGTGCGCACACGTCTGACGCACTCGCTGGAAGTGCAGCAGGTGGGTCGCTATATTGCCAAAGAGATTCTGAGCCGCCTGAAAGAGAAAAATCTGCTCGCGACCTACGGACTTGATGAACTGACCGGGCCGTTTGAAAGCGTGGTTGAGATGGCGTGCCTGATGCATGACATTGGCAATCCGCCTTTTGGTCACTTTGGCGAGGCGGCGATCAACGACTGGTTTAGCCAGCGTCTGGCGCCGAAAGATGCACGGCAGCAGCCGCAAAGCCATGATCGCTGTGAAGTTATCGATCTCAAGCTGCGGGAAGGTGAAGACGCGCTTAACCTGCTGCGTAGCAAAGTACGGCAGGATTTGTGTCATTTTGAAGGGAATGCCCAGGGCATCCGCTTGGTACATACCCTGATGCGCATGAATCTGACCTGGGCGCAGGTAGGGTGTATTTTAAAATACACCCGTCCCGCCTGGTGGGCGAATGATGTACCGAAAACGCATAGCTACTTAATGAAAAAGCCGGGTTATTACCTGGCAGAAGAACAGTATATTGAGCGCCTGCGTAAAGAACTGGAGTTGGCGCCTTACAATCGTTTCCCATTAACCTGGATTATGGAAGCAGCGGATGATATTTCATATTGCGTTGCTGACCTTGAAGATGCAGTAGAAAAACGAATCTTTAGCGTTGAACAGCTTTACCAGCACTTATATGATGCCTGGCCCGCTCATACAAAAGGCTCGCTGTTCGCACAGGTTGTCGAGAGTGCGTGGGATAAATCTCGGGCGAATTCATTAAGTCGGAGTGCTGAAGATCAGTTCTTTATGTATTTGCGCGTGAATACATTAAATAAGCTGGTGCCGTATGCTGCACAGCGCTTTATCGATAATCTGCCGCAGATTTTTGATGGTGATTTTAATCACGCGCTTCTTGAAGATGAAAGTAGCTATAGCGAGTTATTGGCCTTATATAAAAATGTGGCAATAAAACATGTGTTTAGCCATCCGGAGGTCGAGCAGCTTGAATTGCAGGGCTACCGGGTGATCGGTGGTTTACTCGATATTTATGCGCCGCTGTTAAAATTATCGCTGAGTGAATTTAGTGAACTGGTTGAACATGAGCGAGTAAGGCACCTGCCAATAGAATCCCGGCTTTTTTGCAAGCTCTCAACGCGTCATCGTTTAGCTTACGTTGAGGCAGTTAATAAAATATCACGTGACGATGTGGAATTTCCGGTCATGGAATATTATTATCGCTGTCGCCTGCTTCAGGATTATATCAGCGGAATGACTGACCTCTACGCATGGGATGAATATCGTCGCTTGATGGCGGTAGAATAATCATAAGTTTTGTAAAGACGCTCAATAAATTTTTACTTTCCCAAGTGCAATTGCAGGGAACTTAGTGCCATAAAGTGAATCTGATTAGTCACGAACATCGTAACTTTGCGTAATCTGAAATTGAGATTGAAACACATGAAAAAAACCACGTTAGCAATGAGTGCACTGGCTCTTAGTTTAAGTCTGGCTCTGTCTCCGTTGTCCGCTAGCGCGGCCGAGACGGCATCTTCAACCGCGTCTGCTGCGCAGCCAATGCCGAGCCTGGCGCCGATGCTGGAAAAAGTGATGCCGTCTGTCGTCAGCATTAATGTTGAAGGCAGCACAACGGTAAATACCCCGCGCATGGGGCGTAACTTCCAGCAATTCTTTGGTGACAATTCACCATTCTGTCAGGACGGTTCACCGTTCCAGAGTTCTCCGTTCTGCCAGGGCGGTGGTCCTCAGGGCGGTAACGGCGGTGGCAACCCACAGCAGCAGAAATTTATGGCCCTGGGTTCTGGGGTGGTGATTGACGCGGCGAAAGGCTATGTCGTCACCAACAACCACGTGGTTGATAACGCCACCGTGATTAAGGTTCAGTTGAGCGATGGCCGCAAATTTGACGCGAAAGTGGTGGGTAAAGACCCGCGCTCTGATATTGCGCTGATCCAAATTCAGGATCCGAAAAACCTGACGGCGATTAAGCTGGCGGACTCTGACGCGTTGCGCGTCGGTGATTACACCGTGGCAATCGGTAACCCGTTTGGTCTGGGTGAAACCGTGACTTCCGGTATTGTTTCCGCGCTGGGCCGTAGCGGCCTGAACGTTGAAAACTATGAAAACTTTATTCAGACCGATGCGGCGATCAACCGGGGTAACTCCGGCGGCGCGCTGGTTAACCTCAACGGCGAGCTTATCGGTATTAACACCGCGATCCTCGCACCGGACGGCGGTAACATCGGTATCGGTTTTGCTATCCCAAGCAACATGGTGAAAAACCTGACTGACCAGATGGTGAAATTTGGTCAGGTTAAACGCGGTGAATTGGGCATTATGGGGACCGAGCTGAACTCTGAGCTGGCGAAAGCGATGAAAGTTGACGCTCAGCGCGGCGCGTTCGTAAGCCAGGTTCTGCCAAACTCTTCTGCGGCGAAAGCGGGTATTAAAGCCGGTGATGTGATTACCACGTTGAACGGCAAACCTATCAGCAGCTTTGCAGCACTGCGCGCGCAGGTAGGTACAATGCCAATCGGCAGCAAAATCAGCCTCGGCCTGCAGCGTGATGGTAAACCGGTGACGGTGGAAATCGAACTGCAGCAGAGCAGTCAGAATCAGGTTGATTCCAGCTCTATCTTCAGCGGTATTGAAGGTGCTGAGATGAGCAACAAGGGTCAGGATAAGGGCGTGGTCGTGAGCACCGTGAAGGCGGGTACGCCAGCGGCGCAAATTGGCCTGAAGAAAGGGGACGTTATTGTTGGCGCTAACCAGCAAGCGGTGAAAAACATCGCCGAGCTGCGTAAAATCCTCGATAGCAAACCTTCGGTATTGGCGCTGAATATCCAGCGTGGCGATACCTCTATCTACCTGTTGATGCAGTAATCTAAAATCAAACCCTTTCCCCATACTGGGGGAAGGGTTTATCCCGCCGTAATGTGAAGCTCCCCACAACTCCATAGATCTCAACCCTGCTTTGTGCATTTGCACAGTGCGGGTCTTTATCTTCTTTCTTATCATGTAACCTGCTCACAGGAGGGGTTCATGGCTAGTTGGCATCTCGATACTAAAATGGCGCAGGATATCGTGGCGCGTACCATGCGCATTATCGATACCAATATCAACGTAATGGATGCCCGTGGGCGCATTATTGGTAGCGGCGATCGCGAGCGTATTGGTGAATTGCACGAAGGTGCGTTGCTGGTGCTGTCTCAGGGACGTGTGGTCGATATCGATGATGCGGTCGCCCGTCACCTGCATGGAGTACGCCAGGGGATTAACCTGCCGCTGCGTCTTGAAGGCGAGATTGTCGGCGTTATTGGGCTGACCGGTGAGCCGGAGACGCTGCGCAAATACGGTGAACTGGTCTGCATGACGGCGGAGATGATGCTAGAGCAGTCGCGTCTGATGCACCTTTTAGCCCAGGATAGCCGCCTGCGTGAAGAGCTGGTGATGAACCTTATTCAGGCCGAGGAGAATACCCCTGCGCTGACCGAGTGGGCTCAGCGTCTGGGCATTGACCTTAACCAGCCGCGTGTGGCTGCGGTGGTGGAGGTCGATAGCGGGCAGTTGGGCGTGGATAGCGCGATGGCGGAGCTACAGCAACTGCAAAACGCGCTGACGACCCCGGAGCGGAATAACCTGATTGCAATTGTGTCGCTGACCGAAATGGTAGTGCTGAAACCGGCATTAAATCCGTTTGGGCGCTGGGATGCGGAAGATCATCAGAAACGGGTTGAGCAGTTAATATCGCGGATGAAAGAGAACGGGCATCTGCGTTTTCGCGTGGCGCTGGGTAACTACTTCACTGGCCCAGGGAGTATTGCTCGTTCTTATCGTACTGCTCGCACTACGATGATGGTCGGCAAGCAGCGCATGCCCGAAAGCCGCAGCTATTTTTACCAGGATTTGATGTTACCGGTGCTGCTGGACAGTTTGCGTGGCGGTTGGCAAGCTAACGAGCTTTCCCGCCCATTACTGCGCCTGAAAGCGATGGATAACAACGGCCTGCTGCGTCGTACGTTGGCTGCCTGGTTCCGCCATAACGTCCAGCCATTAGCGACCTCGAAGGCGCTGTTTATTCACCGTAACACGCTGGAGTATCGACTCAATCGAATCTCGGAACTGACTGGGCTGGATTTGGGGAATTTTGACGATCGTTTGCTGTTGTATATTGCGTTGCAGTTAGATGAACAACGGTGATAAAACCCGGCGGCGCTGCGCTTAGCCGGGCTACAATCGTGCCTATTTGTAGCCCGGCTAAGCGCAGCGCCGCCGGGGAAAAATGGCACTAAAACTTATTTATTACGTGTCAGTTTTTCCAGATCCGCTTCAATTTCGCTGATCTTATTGGTGACGACGCTTTCAAGATGACGCAGATCGTCAAGGATCTTACGTTTCAGATCGACTTCCGTGCGATCGCGCTGACAGATTTGATCTAACTCATCAATAATGTAGCGCAGGTTAGGACTGATCTCCTGAACTTCTTTAAAGCCCTGACCAATGCCATCGGCGGCCACGGTTTTACGCTGGCGTGGATATTTGAACTTCACGCTTTTGGCGAAAAATTCACCCTTATCCTTTTGAAAATAGATTTTCAGGATATCGTTGTTGGCTTCCTGCCGGAGGCTGTAACGATCGATTTCATCAGGATTGGTAATGCCCAAACTTTTCAGATTATCGTACATAGCGGTACCCTTGATCTAAATTAACTATTGAATAATTAACGAAAAAATCATTTTCCGCCAGCGTGAGGATAAAAAAAAGCGGGGTAGCCCCCGCTTTTCATATCTTATTAATCGATAGTACGCAGCAGTTCGTTGATACCCACTTTACCGCGGGTTTTCGCGTCTACTTTCTTCACGATTACCGCGCAGTACAGGCTGTACTTACCGTCTTTAGACGGCAGGTTGCCGGAAACGACAACCGAGCCTGCAGGCACACGGCCGTAGAAGACTTCACCGGTTTCACGGTCGTAGATTTTGGTGCTCTGGCCCAGGTAGACGCCCATGGAGATAACGGAACCTTCTTCCACGATCACACCTTCAACGACTTCGGAGCGTGCGCCGATGAAGCAGTTGTCTTCAATGATGGTTGGGTTAGCCTGCAGAGGCTCCAGTACACCACCGATACCTACGCCGCCGGAAAGGTGAACGTTTTTACCGATCTGCGCGCAGGAACCCACGGTTGCCCAGGTATCCACCATAGAGCCTTCATCAACGTAAGCACCGATGTTTACGTAGGACGGCATCAGTACGGTGTTACGTGCAATATAAGCACCCTGACGAACGGCTGCCGGTGGCACCACGCGAAAACCTTCTTTCTGGAAACGCGCTTCGTCGTAGTCGGCGAATTTCATCGGTACTTTATCGAAGTAGCGGCTTTCCGCACCGTCGATAACCTGGTTATCGTTAATACGGAAAGAGAGCAGAACCGCTTTCTTCAGCCACTGGTGAGTGACCCACTGGCCGTCAATTTTTTCAGCGACACGCACCGCGCCGGAATCCAGCAGAGAAATAACCTGGTTGACCGCTTCGCGGGTTACGGTATCCACATTTGCCGGCGTGATGTCGGCGCGACGCTCAAAGGCGGACTCAATAACGTTCTGTAATTGCTGCATTGTTTACTCTTTCCATTTACTAATAAAAAATCGTTACCCTTTATCGTTTGGATTGAGGGCTGCTGTCAACCGTTGTTGTACTTCTTGTTGCAGCACATTATTAAGGGCACGCCGGTCGGCGGTGGCGATTATAAATAAATCTTCTACTCGTTCACCAATTGTCGTAATTCTGGCCCCGTGGAGCGAAATTCCGAGGTCGGCAAACACCTGTCCGACGCGGGCGAGTAGCCCGGGCTGATCGAGGGCGATAAGCTCAAGAAACGACCGACGGTCGGTATGGGTTGGCAGGAAATTGACCTCGGTATCGACGGAAAAGTGGCGCAGTTTGGCTGCCTGACGACGCGGTTGAGGTGGCTGCCAGCTGTGCTGAGTAATCGCCTGCTCAAGCCCTAAACGAATCGCCTCATGGCGATCGCCGGAGAGCGGGCTACCGTCGGGCTCAAGAACGATAAAGGAGTCCATCGCCATACCGTCGCGGGTGGTAAAGATTTGCGCGTCATGAACACTGAGATTGCGTCTGTCGAGTTCTGCGCAGACGGCGGCAAACAGATATGGCCTGTCCGGGCTCCAGATAAAGATCTCCGTGCCGCCACGGGTCGCCTGCGGACTCAGCAGGATCATCGGCTGGGTTAAGTCGTGTTTAAGCAAGTGACGGGCGTGCCATGCCAATTGGTTTGGCGTGTGGCGCACAAAGTAGTTGGCGCGACAGCGATTCCAGATCTGATGCAGCGCTTCCTCATTGATATTGTCCATACGCAGCAGCGCCAGCGCCTGCATCTGATGATGGCGCACGCGTTCGCGCATATCGGGCGTGTTTTGCATGCCGCGACGGAGCTGTTTTTCGGTGGCAAAGTACAGCTCGCGCAATAGGCTTTGCTTCCAGCTGTTCCATAAGGTTTCGTTGGTGGCGCAGATATCGGCCACCGTCAAGCACACCAGGAAGCGCAGGCGGTGCTCGGTCTGCACCTCTTCGGCGAACTGTTTGATCACTTCCGGATCCTGAATATCACGACGCTGCGCGGTGACCGACATCAGCAAATGCTGGCGTACCAGCCAGGCAACAAGCTGCGTTTCACGTGAATTTAGACCGTGCAGTTCGGCGAATTTCAGCACGTCTTGTGCGCCAAGCACCGAGTGATCGCCACCGCGTCCTTTGGCGATATCGTGGAACAGCGCGGCAATCAGGATCAGTTCCGGATGATTCAAGCGAGGCCAGAGATCAACGCACAGTGGGTGATTCGGGCGCGTTTCTTCATTCGCAAAACTTTCCAGCTTCAGCAGCACGCGAATCGTATGCTCATCAACGGTATAAGCATGGAACAGGTCAAACTGCATCTGACCGACAATATAGGACCACTGCGGCATATAGGCCCATAGTACGCTGTGGCGGTGCATCGGCAGAAGGCCACGTCTGACTGCACCGGGGTGGCGTAGCATATTCAGGAATAGAGAACGTGCTTCGGGGATATAGCACAGCGGCTCGGTCAGGTGGCGACGCGCATGGCGCAGATGGCGCAGGGTGGTGGAATAGATCCCCGTGATATTGCTGTTGCGCACCATCATATAGAACATACGCAGAATAGCCTGCGGCTCGCGGATAAACAGCGAGTCATCGCGCAGGTCGATAAGCGTTCCGCGTAGCTGAAAATCATCATCGATGGCGCGAGGTTTTTCATCTTCGGTCAGGGCAAGGATTGCTTCATCAAACAACTGCAATAGCATGTGATTGAGTTCACTCACCCGACGGGTGACGCGGTAGAAATCCTTCATCATATGTTCAATCGGCTGGTTGCCTTCGCCTTCGTATTTCAGGCGGCG
The DNA here is from genome assembly GCF_034424175.1 of Kluyvera intermedia. Taxonomy (NCBI): domain Bacteria; kingdom Pseudomonadati; phylum Pseudomonadota; class Gammaproteobacteria; order Enterobacterales; family Enterobacteriaceae; genus Kluyvera; species Kluyvera intermedia. The sequence continues at coordinate 3,816,504 of NZ_CP139986.1, read as the reverse complement.
GGCAACGCTGAGCTGGCGATCGAACAGTAGACGGTTGTCGTAGCGAGTCAGTTCCAGGTGCAGAGCAAACCGAATGCGCCACAACAGGTGCAGACACTCGTTGAGTTCATTACGCTCGGCCTCAGTCAGGAAGCCAAAGCTGACCATCTCGTCGAGCGAAGTGGCGCCAAAGTGGCGGCGTGCGACCCACTGAAGAGTCTGAATATCACGCAGGCCGCCGGGGCTGCTTTTAATATCGGGTTCGAGGTTATAGCTGGTGCCGTGATAACGCTGGTGGCGCGCTTCTTGTTCGGCAACCTTCGCCGGGAAGAAATTTTCTGAGGGCCAGAAGCCTTCACTGAAGACGTTTTTTTGCAATTCGAGGAACAGCGCGACGTCGCCAATCAACAGGCGTGACTCGATGAGGTTGGTGGCGACGGTTAAATCTGACAGCCCTTCCAGCAGGCACTCTTCCAGTGTACGCACGCTGTGACCCACTTCCAGCTTGAGATCCCACAGCAGCGTGAGTAACTCACCAATTTTCTGCGCCTGGTCGTCGGCGAGTTTGGTGCGACTTAGGATCAGCAAGTCCACATCAGAGAGCGGGTGTAGTTCACCGCGGCCATATCCCCCGACGGCGACCAGCGCGGCGTCGTCAACTTCACCAAAGCCGTAGAGTAACCACAGGCGTTGTAGCAATTGGTCAATAAATTCGGTGCGGGCTTCAAGCAACTGTTCGGCTGATGTGCCATTGTCGAAGGCCTCGCCCAGCCAATGCTGGAAATCATCCAGGCGGGGTTTGATCTCCGCGCAGGTCAGGCTACTCTCCGACCAGGTGACCGGGTACTCAGGTTGGCCGGGTAGGGTGGGGAGAATTGTGCAGGCCAGTTCAGGTATAAAATTCGTCATCACACCACCCATAAGAAAAAACGATTACCTAAAAAAAAACCGGCTTTCGCCGGCTTCTTATCATTCGTCGTGCGAGATTATCGCCGGGATGGTGTCATCCTTGCGTAATGTCAGTATTTCGCAGCCGTTGTCTGTCACCACAATAGTATGCTCGTACTGCGCAGACAAGCTCCGGTCTTTAGTTTTTACCGTCCAGCCGTCTTTCATGGTGCGGATTTCTTTCTTGCCGGCGTTAACCATCGGTTCAATGGTGAAGGTCATGCCTTGCTTCAATACAACATCGGTCTCGCGAGAGTCGTAGTGCAGGACCTGCGGCTCTTCATGGAAACCACGGCCGATACCGTGACCGCAGTATTCACGGACGACGGAGAAACCTTCGGCTTCGACGAATTTCTGGATAGCTGCGCCGATTTCGCGCAGGTTGACGCCAGGTTTAACCATTCTCAGTGCGACGTACAGACTTTCTTTGGTCACGCGGCACAGACGTTCGCCCAGAATGGTCGGTTTGCCGACGATAAACATTTTGGAAGTGTCGCCGTGGAACTCGTCTTTAATGACCGTGACGTCAATGTTGACGATATCACCATCTTTCAGGTGTTTTTCATCATCAGGGATACCGTGGCAGACCACTTCGTTAATCGAGATGCAGACCGATTTTGGGAAGCCGTGATAGTTCAGGCAAGCAGAAATTGCTTTCTGTTCGTTGACGATATAATCGTTACAGATGCGATCCAGTTCACCAGTGGTGACGCCAGGTTTCACATGCGGTTCGATCATTTCAAGCACTTCGGCAGCCAGACGGCCGGCAACGCGCATTTTTTCAATATCTTCAGGGGTTTTAATAGAGATTGCCATGGAATATGTCCATCAGTGTCGATTGTTTCGACAATAATTGAGTATTAGTGATGTCAATGTTAACAGCCAGGAGCACCCCCTGCCAAATTGAGAATCATTCTGAACTTCGCCTTTCGTGCCCTGCTGTGGTGATAACAACTGTTGGTGTCTTGGTCTATTTTATGGTATAAAGCGCGCCGAACTTCCGCTCAATGTTTTGGCTGGAAGCGACAAATCTCACTTTGTGTAATAACACACACGTATCGACACATATTCCGGGGTGCCCTTAGGGGTCGGTAATATGGGATACGTGGAGGCTTAACCCCAACTTTATCTATAGAGGTTTTTACCATGGCAACTGTTTCCATGCGCGACATGCTCAAGGCTGGTGTACACTTTGGTCACCAGACCCGTTACTGGAACCCGAAAATGAAGCCTTTCATCTTCGGCGCACGTAACAAAGTTCACATCATCAACCTTGAGAAAACTGTACCAATGTTCAACGACGCTCTGGCTGAACTGAACAAGATCTCTTCTCGCAAAGGCAAAATCCTTTTCGTTGGTACTAAGCGCGCTGCAAGCGAAGCTGTGAAAGAAGCTGCTAACAGCTGCGACCAGTTCTTCGTGAACCATCGCTGGTTGGGCGGCATGCTGACTAACTGGAAAACCGTTCGTCAGTCAATCAAACGCCTGAAAGATCTGGAAACTCAGTCTCAAGACGGTACTTTCGACAAGCTGACCAAAAAAGAAGCGCTGATGCGCACTCGTGAACTGGGCAAGCTGGAAAACAGCCTGGGCGGTATCAAAGACATGGGCGGCCTGCCGGACGCACTGTTCGTAATCGATGCTGACCATGAACACATTGCTATCAAAGAAGCGAACAACCTGGGTATCCCAGTATTCTCTATCGTTGATACCAACTCTGATCCAGATGGCGTTGATTTCGTTATCCCTGGTAACGACGATGCAATCCGTGCTGTGACCCTGTACCTGAGCGCAGTTGCTGCTACCGTTCGTGAAGGCCGTTCCCAGGATCTGGCTTCCCAAGCGGAAGAAAGCTTCGTAGAAGCTGAGTAATAAGGCACGCTCGTTAGAGCCCTTATAAACCAGGTAGTACACGTTTGGTTAGGGGGCCTGTCTATGGCCCCCTTTTTTACTTTTAAATCTGTGCGGTTTAGGCCGGGCAGATCAAATCTTCCGAGGATTTTAGAATGGCTGAAATTACCGCATCCCTGGTAAAAGAGCTGCGTGAGCGTACTGGCGCAGGCATGATGGATTGCAAAAAAGCACTGACTGAAGCTAACGGCGATATCGAGCTGGCAATCGAAAACATGCGTAAATCCGGTGCTATCAAAGCAGCGAAAAAAGCAGGCAACGTTGCTGCTGACGGCGTGATCAAAACTAAAATCAATGGCAACATCGCATTCATTCTGGAAGTTAACTGCCAGACTGACTTCGTTGCTAAAGATAGCGGTTTCCAGGCCTTTGCTGAGAAAGTACTGGACGCAGCGGTTGCTGGTAACATCACCGATGTTGACGTTCTGAAAGCACAGTTCGAAGAAGAACGTGTTGCCCTGGTTGCTAAAATCGGTGAGAACATCAACATCCGTCGTGTAGCTGCCCTGGAAGGTGAAGTTCTGGGTAACTACCAGCACGGTGCTCGCATCGGCGTTCTGGTTGCTGCAACTGGCGCTGACGAAGAACTGGTTAAACATCTGGCAATGCACGTTGCTGCAAGCAAGCCAGAATTCGTTAAACCAGAAGACGTATCTGCTGAAGTGGTAGAGAAAGAATACCAGGTTCAGTTGGATATCGCGATGCAGTCCGGTAAGCCAAAAGAAATCGCAGAGAAAATGGTTGAAGGCCGCATGAAGAAATTCACCGGCGAAGTTTCTCTGACCGGTCAGCCGTTCGTTATGGATCCAAGCAAAAACGTTGGCCAGCTGCTGAAAGAGCACAACGCTGACGTGACTGGTTTCATCCGCTTTGAAGTGGGCGAAGGCATCGAGAAAGTTGAGACTGACTTCGCAGCAGAAGTTGCTGCAATGTCTAAGCAGTCTTAATTGCTGTAAAGGAGCCGCCTGAGGGCGGCTCTCTTTTATGTTGCAAAGATTTATACAGTAACGAAAATCGTCATGTGGAAATCAGCCAGCTCCTATAGGGGCTTACCGGCAAGGATCGCATGATGTCACCTGAATTTTTACCATCCCATTCGTGACACTCTCAGGAAAGAAAATGGCTACCAACGCAAAACCTGTCTACAAACGTATTCTGCTTAAGCTTAGCGGTGAAGCATTGCAGGGGACTGAAGGCTTCGGGATTGACGCAAGTATTCTTGACCGCATGGCGCAAGAGATTAAAGAACTCGTTGAGCTGGGCATTCAGGTGGGTGTCGTCATTGGTGGTGGCAACCTGTTCCGTGGCGCAGGTCTGGCAAAAGCGGGTATGAACCGCGTTGTGGGCGACCACATGGGCATGCTGGCAACGGTCATGAACGGCCTGGCAATGCGTGACGCACTGCATCGCGCCTATGTGAACGCCCGCCTGATGTCAGCGATTCCGCTGAATGGCGTGTGCGACAACTACAGCTGGGCAGAGGCTATTAGCCTGCTGCGTAACAACCGCGTCGTGATTCTGTCCGCCGGTACTGGCAACCCGTTCTTTACCACCGACTCCGCAGCGTGCCTGCGTGGTATCGAAATCGAAGCTGACGTTGTGCTGAAAGCCACGAAAGTTGACGGTGTATTCACCGCTGACCCGGCAAAAGATCCGTCCGCGACCATGTACGATCAGCTGAGCTACAGCGATGTACTGGAACAAGAACTGAAAGTTATGGATCTGGCTGCATTTACGCTAGCCCGTGACCACAAATTGCCAATTCGCGTATTCAACATGAACAAACCAGGCGCATTACGTCGCGTGGTCATGGGCGAAAAAGAAGGCACTTTAATTACGGAATAATTTCCGTTGCGGCCATTTCCGGGTAAGATTCACATTTACCTGGCAGAATTGATTGATTCTATGGATTTCGAGTTGCGGGACAAAACGCATCCGCGGCTTGAAAGACGACGAGTATATTCTGTGGCCTGATTTAAACGAGACTATACTTAGCGCATTCTTTGCAATGTGTCATTGTCTGGTCTGACTGAGACTAGTTTTCAAGGATTCGTAACGTGATTAACGACATCAGAAAAGATGCGGAAGTACGCATGGAAAAATGCGTAGAAGCATTCAAAAACCAAATCAGCAAAATTCGCACCGGTCGTGCTTCTCCTAGCCTGCTGGACGGCATTGTCGTTGAGTATTACGGCACCCCAACTCCGCTTCGCCAGCTGGCAAGCGTGACGGTAGAAGACTCCCGTACGCTGAAAATTAACGTATTTGACCGTTCTTTAAGTCAAGCCGTTGAAAAAGCGATTATGGCATCTGACCTCGGTCTGAACCCAAGCTCTGCGGGCACCGACATTCGCGTCCCACTGCCAGCGCTGACCGAAGAACGTCGTAAAGACCTGACCAAAATCGTTCGCGGTGAAGCTGAACAGGCGCGCGTTTCCGTGCGTAACGTCCGTCGCGATGCGAACGATAAAGTGAAGGCGTTGCTGAAAGATAAAGAGATCAGCGAAGACGACGATCGCCGCTCTCAGGAAGACGTGCAGAAAATGACCGATGCTGCTATCAAGAAAGTTGAAGCGGCACTGGCAGAGAAAGAAGCGGAACTGATGCAGTTCTAATCTGTCTGCAAGCTGTGTGATAAACGCCGTACAGGAAGCGTAACCGCTTTGCTGGCGGCGTTTTGCTTTTTACTCGTCGTCTTTCAAGCCGTAGGTGCGATCACTTGCCGCTTTCCGCCAGCTTGAAATCCATAGAGTAAATTTATCTATTCCGGACCTCTCATGAAGCGATTAACTGTTCTGGGCTCAACAGGCTCGATTGGCTGCAACACGCTGGACGTGGTGCGCCACAATCCCGAAAGTTTTACGGTGACGGCGCTGGTGGCTGGCCAAAACGTCGATCGAATGATCGAACAATGTCTGGAGTTTTCTCCACGTTACGCGGTGATGGATGACGCACGTAGCGCCCACGCCGTGATGCTGGCATTGCGTGAACACGGTAGCCAAACGGAAGTCCTGAGCGGTCAGCAGGCGGCTTGTGATGTCGCCGCGCTGGACGAGGTGGATCAGGTGATGGCGGCGATTGTTGGTGCGGCCGGTCTGTTGCCAACGCTTGCGGCCATCCGCGCGGGCAAGGTTATTCTACTGGCGAATAAAGAGTCGCTGGTCACCTGCGGTCGACTGTTCCTGGAAGCGGTAAAACAACATAATGCCCAGCTTTTACCGGTGGACAGTGAACATAACGCTATCTTTCAGAGTTTACCGCAAAGTTTTCAGCGTGACTTAGGGTACGCTGACCTCGCACAGCATGGAGTATCCTCCATTCTGCTGACCGGATCTGGTGGTCCGTTCCGGGAAACGCCAATCGCCGAGCTGAGCGCTATGACGCCTGAGCAGGCATGTCGCCACCCGAATTGGTCAATGGGGCGTAAAATCTCCGTCGACTCGGCCACTATGATGAATAAAGGTCTGGAATACATCGAAGCCCGCTGGCTGTTTAATGCTTCAGCGCAGCAGATGGAAGTACTGATTCATCCTCAATCGGTTATTCACTCAATGGTGCGTTATCAGGACGGAAGCGTGCTGGCACAGTTGGGTGAGCCTGATATGCGAACGCCAATTGCGAACACAATGGCCTGGCCGCAGCGCGTGGTCTCCGGTGCTAAACCGCTGGATTTCTGCAAGATGAGCGCTTTGAGCTTCAGTGAGCCGGATTATGCCCGCTATCCTTGCCTGAAACTGGCGATGGAAGCCTTTGAACAAGGACAGGCAGCGACCACCGCATTGAATGCGGCAAATGAGATTGCGGTAGCCGCTTTCCTCGACGGTCAAATTCGCTTTACTGATATTGCGGCGGTCAATCTGGCCGTGCTCGAACACCTTGACCTCAGCGAACCGCAGAGCGTGGAGGCGGTGCTGGCTATTGATGTCAGGGCGCGCGAAGAAGCGACTGCGCAGGCGAAGCATTTCGTCCGGTAATGAGAACAGAATCAGCATTCAAACCATCACGGCATTTGTTAGCATCTGGCTTCAGTGATATAGTCTGCGCCACCCAATCGCCCTGCATTTTGGCTGTGTGATTGGGAGAGCCGTGATTTAGCACGGCTTTTTTGCGAGACAAAGATACGTAAAATCCTTCAGGCTAACCGGAGGATAAAATGTATAGCTGTATTCCGGGGTACCGCTCATCCCTTTTCATGGATTAATAACGCGTTATGTTGTCTGCTAATCAACCAACCAGTGAGAATCAGCCTACCCACGGTTGCCGTCATGTGGCGATCATTATGGATGGCAACGGCCGCTGGGCGAAGAAGCAAGGTAAGATTCGCGCCTTTGGACATAAAGCCGGGGCGAAATCCGTACGCCGTGCTGTCGCTTACGCCGCGAGTCATGGTATTGAGGCACTGACGCTCTACGCATTCAGCAGTGAAAACTGGAACCGCCCGGAACAAGAGGTGAGTGCGTTGATGGAGCTGTTTGTTTGGGCTCTGGACAGCGAAGTGAAAAGCCTGCACCGCCATAACGTTCGGTTGCGGATTATTGGCGATACCCGTCGGTTTAATTCGCGTCTGCAAGAGCGGATCCGTAAAGCGCAAGCGCTCACGGAAAATAATACGGGGTTAACATTGAACATCGCTGCAAATTACGGCGGCCGATGGGATATTATTCAGGGAGTTCAGCGCTTAGCCGAACAGGTTCAGGAAGGGGTACTCCGCCCCGATCAAATCAGTGAAGAGTTGCTCACTGAGCAAATCTGTATGCATGAACTGGCTCCCGTTGATTTAGTGATTAGGACCGGGGGAGAACATCGGATCAGTAATTTTCTTATCTGGCAAATTGCCTATGCTGAACTTTACTTTACAGATGTGCTTTGGCCCGATTTCGATGAACAAGACTTTGAGGGTGCGCTGTATGCTTTTGCTAATCGAGAGCGACGTTTCGGCGGTACCGAGCCTGGTGGCGACAAAGCCTGATGGGGGTAGCTTTTGCTGAAGTATCGCCTGATTTCTGCATTGATTTTAATACCGGTTGTTATTGCAGCCCTGTTTTTGCTGCCACCCGGTGGCTTTGCTATTGTCACGCTGGTTGTTTGCATGCTGGCAGCATGGGAATGGGGGCAATTTAGCGGTTTCACTTCGCGTACTCAGCGCGTGTGGTTAGCGGTATTATGCGGCCTATTGCTGGCGGTGATGCTATTTTTGATTCCGGAATATCACCACAATATTCATCAACCTGTCGTTGAGGGATCGCTATGGGCTTCCCTTATCTGGTGGGTGGTTGCGCTGGTGCTTGTTCTCTCATATCCGGCATCCGCTGCGTTCTGGCGTCACTCAAAAGCGCTGCGTCTGATTTTCGGTATTGCTACGATTGTTCCCTTCTTCTGGGGAATGCTGGCACTGCGTTCCTGGCATTATGACGAAAACCACTACAGTGGTGCGCTGTGGCTGCTCTACGTGATGATCCTGGTGTGGGGCGCAGACTCAGGCGCCTATATGTTTGGTAAATTGTTTGGCAAACATAAGCTGGCACCGAAGGTCTCTCCAGGGAAAACCTGGCAGGGCTTTATCGGGGGACTGGTCACGGCGGCGGTTATCTCCTGGGCCTATGGCGTATGGGCAAATCTGGACGTTGCACCATCCATCCTGTTAACCTGTTCCATCATTGCTGCGTTGGCTTCGGTATTGGGCGATCTCACTGAGAGTATGTTCAAACGTGAAGCGGGTATTAAAGACAGCGGCAATTTGATTCCAGGTCACGGTGGGATACTTGACCGAATTGACAGCCTGACGGCGGCGGTTCCAGTCTTCGCGTGTCTGTTGCTGCTGGTTTTCAGGACGATTTAACGGATGGACTTATGCTGAGTATTCTCTGGAACCTGGCCGCGTTTATTATCGCGCTAGGCGTATTGATCACCGTACATGAATTTGGTCATTTCTGGGTTGCTCGGCGCTGTGGTATCCGTGTAGAGCGCTTCTCCATTGGATTTGGGAAAGCGCTCTGGCGCCGCGTTGATAAACGCGGTACCGAATTTGTTATTGCCCTCATTCCTCTGGGCGGCTACGTTAAAATGCTTGATGAGCGTGTTGACGCCGTTGCCCCAGAAATGCGCCATATGGCGTTCAATAATAAAACGGTCGGTCAACGTGCCGCCGTGATTGCTGCCGGTCCCATTGCAAACTTCCTTTTTGCCATCTTCGCGTATTGGCTGGTGTTTATCATCGGTGTCCCTGGCGTTCGTCCGGTTGTTGGTGAAATAACCGCCAACTCGATCGCAGCGGAAGCACAAATTGCACCAGGCACGGAACTAAAAGCGGTAGATGGTATCGAAACGCCTGATTGGGATGCTGTTCGCATGGCGTTAGTGGCGAAAATCGGTGATGAAAGCACTACGTTCACCGTTGCCCCTTTCGGCAGTGACCAGCGGCAGGATAAAATCCTAAATCTCCGTCACTGGGCGTTTGAGCCAGATAAAGAAGATCCTGTGGCCTCGCTGGGGATTCGTCCTCGTGGTGCGCAAATTGAGTCTGTGTTAGCGGAAGTGCAATCTGGCTCTGCGGCACGTAAAGCCGGTTTACAAGCAGGGGATCGGATCGTTACAGTCAACGGTCAACCGCTGACACAATGGCTGACGTTTGTTACGCTGGTGCGTGACAACCCAGGCAAAGCGTTACAGTTGGGGATCGAAAGACAAGGGAGTCTCTTGTCTTTGACTCTGATACCGGATACAAAACCCGGTAGCGGAAAGGCAGAAGGGTTCGCAGGGGTAGTACCAAAAATTATCCCGCTGCCTGAGGAATACAAAACAGTGCGCCAGTATGGGCCGTTTAGCGCAATCGTCGAAGCTACGGAGAAAACCGGGCAGTTGATGAAGTTGACGGTCAGTATGCTGGGAAAATTGATCACCGGTGACGTCAAACTGAACAACCTCAGTGGGCCGATTTCTATCGCTCAAGGGGCTGGGATGTCTGCGGAGTTTGGGTTGATTTACTATCTGATGTTTCTTGCACTCATCAGCGTGAATCTAGGCATTATCAACCTGTTCCCGCTCCCCGTATTAGACGGGGGTCACTTGCTGTTTTTGGCGATAGAGAAGCTAAAAGGCGGCCCGGTATCCGAGCGAGTTCAAGACTTTAGTTATCGCATCGGCTCGATATTGCTGATGATGTTAATGGGGCTTGCACTTTTCAATGATTTCTCTCGGTTGTAAGAGAGTGTTAGGAAGAACGCATAATAACGATGGCGATGAAAAAGTTGCTTATAGCGACGCTGCTTTTTAGCAGCGCGACCGTATACGGTGCTGACGGGTTCGTGGTGAAGGACATTCATTTCGAAGGCTTGCAGCGAGTTGCTGTTGGTGCGGCCCTTCTCAGCATGCCTGTACGTCCTGGCGATACCGTCAATGACGACGATATCAGTAATACCATCCGTGCCCTGTTTGCGACGGGCAACTTTGAGGACGTCCGCGTTCTGAGAGACGGCGATGTATTGCTGGTGCAACTCAAAGAACGCCCAACCATTGCTAGCATTACCTTCTCCGGCAACAAGTCGGTGAAAGATGACATGCTTAAGCAGAACCTTGAAGCCTCTGGCGTCCGCGTGGGTGAATCTCTCGACCGTACTACACTGTCTGACATTGAGAAGGGGTTGGAAGACTTCTACTACAGCGTCGGTAAGTACAGTGCGAGCGTGAAAGCGGTGGTGACTCCGCTGCCACGTAACCGTGTTGACCTGAAACTGGTCTTCCAGGAAGGGGTTTCCGCGAAGATCCAGCAGATTAACATCGTGGGTAACCACGCGTTCAGCACGGAAGATCTGATCTCCACTTTCCAGCTGCGTGATGAAGTGCCGTGGTGGAACGTGGTCGGCGATCGTAAATACCAGAAACAGAAGCTGTCGGGTGACCTGGAAACCCTGCGCAGCTACTATCTGGATCGCGGTTACGCCCGTTTCAACATCGATTCCACGCAGGTGAGCCTGACGCCAGATAAAAAAGGCATCTACATCACCGTTAACATCACCGAAGGCGACCAGTACAAACTGTCTGGCGTGCAGGTGACGGGGAATCTGGCTGGGCACTCAGCGGAAATTGAGGGTCTGACCAAGATCGAGCCGGGCGAGCTGTATAACGGCGCGAAAGTGACCAAAATGGAAGATAACATTAAGAAACTTCTTGGTCGCTACGGCTACGCGTACCCACGCGTACAGTCACAGCCTGAAATTAACGATACGGATAAAACCGTTAAGTTACACATCAACGTCGATGCGGGTAACCGTTTCTACGTACGTAACATTCGCTTTGAAGGTAACGACACCTCTAAAGACTCCGTTCTGCGTCGCGAAATGCGTCAGATGGAAGGGGCGTGGTTGGGCGGCGATTTAGTTGACCAGGGTAAAGATCGTCTGAACCGTCTGGGTTACTTCGAAACCGTCGACACTGACACTCAGCGTGTACCGGGTAGCCCGGATCAGGTTGACGTAGTCTACAAGGTGAAAGAACGTAACACCGGTAGCTTCAACTTCGGTATCGGTTACGGTACTGAAAGCGGCGTGAGCTTCCAGGCGGGCGTTCAGCAGGATAACTGGTTAGGTACCGGTTACTCTGTCGGTATCAACGGTACCAAGAACGACTACCAGACCTACACCGAGCTTTCTGTGACCAACCCGTACTTTACGGTTGATGGCGTTAGCCTTGGCGGTCGTGTCTTCTACAATGACTTTAAAGCTGATGATGCTGACCTGTCTTCCTATACCAACAAAAGTTATGGTGTAGATGGCACGTTAGGCTTCCCGATTAACGAATACAACTCACTGCGTGCGGGTCTGGGCTATGTCCATAACGACCTGTCCAATATGGAACCGCAGGTAGCGATGTGGCGTTATCTGGACTCTATCGGTCAGACGGCGGGTAAAACCAGCGACGATAACGGTTTCTCGGCAAACGACTTCACCTTCAACTACGGTTGGACATACAACAAACTCGACCGCGGTTACTTCCCGACGGACGGTTCGCGTGTCAACCTGAATGGTAAAGTGACGATCCCGGGCTCCGATAACGAGTTCTACAAAGTGACCATGGATACGGCGTCTTACTTCCCAATTGATGACGATCATCAGTGGGTGGTTCTGGGTCGTACCAAGTGGGGTTACGGTGACGGGATCGGCAGCAAAGAATTGCCGTTCTATGAAAACTTCTATGCCGGTGGTTCTAGCACCGTGCGTGGTTTCCAGTCCAACACCATCGGTCCGAAAGCGGTTTATTACGGTGCGTCTGGTCTGGATAACTGTAACCAGTCCGGTGGTTACTGTAAGTCTGATGACGCCGTCGGCGGTAACGCCATGGCCGTTGCCAGCCTTGAGCTGATTGTACCAACGCCATTTATCAGTGATAAATACGCGAACTCCGTGCGTACGTCGTTCTTCTGGGATGCAGGTACCGTTTGGGATACCAACTGGCAGAACACGGCAGATATGAAAAATGCGGGCGTTCCAGACTACAGCGATCCAGGCAATATCCGTATGTCCGCAGGTATCGCATTACAATGGATGTCCCCATTAGGGCCGTTGGTCTTCTCCTACGCCCAGCCGTATAAGAAATACAGTGGAGACAAAGCCGAGCAGTTCCAGTTTAACATTGGTAAAACCTGGTAATTGCTCATTGCAAAGGAATGCGTGTTCAGTGCAGTTTTGCTGACATTAGGCATAGCGTCAGGTGGCCTCCGGGCCACCAAAAGAACAGTACCTTCGGGTACATATGGGATGGTAAGGAGTATTATTGTGAAAAAGTGGTTAGTCGCAGCGGGTCTGGGTTTAGCAATGGCCGCATCTGCTCAGGCAGCAGACAAAATTGCAATTGTTAATATGGGTAGCCTGTTCCAGCAAGTTGCACAGAAAACCGGTGTTTCCAGCACGCTGGAAAACGAATTCAAAGGCCGCGCTGGTGAACTTCAGCGTATGGAAGGCGACCTGCAGTCTAAAATGCAGCGTCTGCAGTCTATGAAAGCCGGTAGCGATCGCTCTAAACTGGAAAAAGACATCTCTTCACAGCGTCAGTCTTTCTCTCAGAAAGCACAGTCCTTTGAACAGGACCGTCAGCGTCGCACCAACGAAGAACGTGGCAAACTGGTTACTCGTATCCAGACTGCTGTGAAATCCGTTGCTGCAAGCCAGAGCATCGACCTGGTGGTTGACGCTAATGCCGTTGCATTCAACAGCAGCGATGTAAAAGACATCACCGCTGATGTACTGAAACAGGTTAAATAAGTAATGCCTTCTATTCGACTGGCTGATCTAGCTCAGCAGTTGGATGCGGAATTACACGGTGATGGCGATATCGTCATCACCGCTGTCGCGTCCATGCAATCCGCTAAGGCGGGTCATATCACGTTCCTGGTTAACCCCAAGTACCGTGATCATCTGTCCGCTTGCGAAGCGTCGGCGATTGTTCTGACGCAAGACTTACTGCCTTTTGCCAAAGGCGCTGCGCTGGTAGTGAAGAATCCCTACCTGACTTACGCACGTATGGCTCAAATTTTAGATACCACGCCACAGCCGGCGCAGGATATCGCTCCGAGCGCGGTGGTCAGTCCGTCCGCATTGCTCGGCAACAACGTTTCGATCGGCGCGAACGCGGTGATTGAATCTGACGTTGTGCTTGGCGATAACGTTGTGATTGGGGCGGGGTGTTTCGTTGGTAAAAAAACAAAAATTGGTGCCGGTTCACGCTTGTGGGCGAACGTTACCATTTACCACGAAGTCGAGATCGGTGAGAATTGCCTGATCCAATCCAGCACCGTTATTGGTTCGGATGGTTTTGGCTACGCTAACGATCGTGGCAACTGGGTGAAGATCCCTCAGTTGGGTCGCGTGATCATTGGCGACCGCGTGGAGATCGGTGCATGTACGACGATCGACCGTGGCGCACTCGACGATACGCAGATCGGTAACGGTGTTATCATTGATAACCAGTGCCAGATCGCGCATAACGTGGTGATTGGTGACAATACCGCCGTTGCTGGCGGTGTTATCATGGCCGGTAGCCTGAAAATTGGTCGTTACTGCATGATTGGCGGTGCCAGCGTGATTAACGGTCATATGGAAATTTGCGACAAAGTGACAGTGACCGGTATGGGTATGGTGATGCGTCCTATTACCGAACCGGGCGTTTACTCGTCAGGTATCCCGCTCCAGCCGAATAAGGCCTGGCGTAAAACCGCTGCACTAGTGATGAATATTGGTGAAATGAGCAAGCGTTTAAAAGCTGTTGAACGCAAACTCGATAATCAAGACTAATCATCATTTTTAGCTTTTCATTTCCGGCCTGTCGGTATTCTTGTAATCCGCCAGGCCGTGTTATTATTGCCCCTTAGTATATTTAGACAGGAAGAGTATTTTGACTACTGACACTCATACTCTGCACATTGAAGAGATTTTAGAACTTCTGCCGCACCGTTTCCCGTTCTTACTGGTAGACCGTGTGCTGGATTTTGAAGAAGGTCGTTTTCTGCGCGCAGTGAAAAATGTTTCCGTAAATGAGCCGTTTTTCCAGGGACACTTCCCTGGCAAGCCGATTTTACCCGGCGTGCTGATTCTGGAAGCCATGGCGCAGGCAACGGGTATTCTGGCGTTTAAAAGCGTTGGAAAACTGGAGCCAGGCGAACTGTATTACTTCGCGGGTATTGATGAAGCGCGCTTCAAGCGTCCTGTCGTGCCTGGCGATCAGATGATTATGGAAGTCACCTTCGAGAAAACCCGCCGTGGCCTGACTCGCTTTAAAGGCGTTGCGCTGGTCGACGGTAAAGTGGTTTGCGAAGCAACGATGATGTGTGCGCGTAGCCGGGAGTCCTAATCCATGATTGATAAAACCGCCTTTATCCATCCTACCGCCATTGTGGAAGACGGTGCCGTTATTGGCGCTAAAGCTCACATTGGCCCGTTTTGTATTGTGGGACCTAACGTCGAAATTGGCGAAGGTACCGTACTGAAGTCTCATGTTGTTGTTAACGGCCATACCAAAATTGGTCGTGATAACGAGATCTATCAGTTCGCCTCTATCGGGGAAGTTAACCAGGATCTTAAATATGCTGGTGAACCAACTCGCGTGGAAATTGGCGATCGCAACCGCATCCGCGAAAGCGTCACCATTCATCGTGGCACAGAACAGGGCGGTGGATTGACGAAGGTGGGCAGCGATAACCTGCTGATGATCAACGCCCACGTGGCGCATGATTGCACCGTAGGTGACCGCTGTATTCTGGCGAATAACGCAACCCTCGCGGGACACGTTTCGCTTGATGATTTTGTCATCATTGGCGGTATGACCGCTGTGCACCAGTTCTGCATTATTGGTTCACACGTGATGGTTGGCGGCTGTTCTGGCGTTGCTCAGGACGTTCCGCCGTACGTTATTGCGCAGGGCAACCATGCGACGCCGTTTGGCGTCAACATCGAAGGCCTGAAGCGTCGCGGCTTTAGCCGTGAAGCTATCACCGCGATCCGCAATGCCTACAAAGCGTTGTACCGCAGTGGCAAAACGTTGGACGAAGCAAAACCGGAAATCGCCGAACTGGCGAAGCAATATCCGGAAGTTCAGCCATTTAGCGATTTCTTTGCCCGCTCTACGCGTGGCCTGATTCGTTAATGACAGAGCAGCGTCCTTTAACGATTGCCCTGGTCGCCGGAGAAACCTCCGGCGATATTCTTGGTGCAGGTCTCATTCGCGCTCTCAAGGCGCGAGTGCCTAACGCACGCTTCGTCGGCGTTGCCGGCCCGCTGATGCAGGCCGAAGGTTGTGAAGCCTGGTATGAAATGGAAGAGCTGGCAGTGATGGGCATCGTTGAAGTGCTGGGGCGACTGCGTCGTTTGCTGCACATTCGCGCTGACCTGACCCAACGCTTCACCGATCTCAAGCCCGATGTCTTTGTCGGCATTGATGCCCCCGATTTCAACATTACTCTTGAGGGTAATCTCAAGAAGCAGGGGATCAAAACTATCCACTATGTCAGCCCATCAGTCTGGGCCTGGCGCCAGAAACGCGTCTTCAAAATTGGCAGATCCACCAATATGGTGCTGGCTTTTCTGCCTTTTGAAAAAGCGTTTTATGACAAATTTAACGTCCCGTGCCGCTTTATCGGCCATACCATGGCAGATGCTATGCCGCTGGATCCCGATAAAAACGCCGCGCGCGATACGCTGGGCATTGCCCACGACGTCCACTGTCTGGCGATGCTGCCTGGCAGCCGTGGCGCCGAAGTGGAAATGCTCAGCGCCGACTTTTTAAAAACCGCACAGCTGTTGCGCCAGCAGTACCCCGACCTTGAAGTGGTGGTGCCGCTGGTGAATGCGAAACGTCGTGAACAGTTTGAGCGTATCAAAGCCGAAGTGGCGCCCGACCTATCCGTGCATATGCTGGATGGCATGGCGCGTGAAGCGATGATCGCCAGCGATGCAGCGCTCCTTGCCTCTGGTACGGCGGCGCTGGAATGCATGCTGGCAAAATGCCCGATGGTTGTCGGCTATCGCATGAAGCCTTTTACCTTCTGGTTGGCAAAACGTCTGGTGAAAACCGACTACGTTTCTCTGCCAAACCTGCTGGCCGGTCGCGAACTGGTCAAAGAGCTGTTACAGGACGAATGTCAGCCGCAGCGGCTTGCTGAGGCGCTACAGCCGCTGTTGGCGAATGGTAAAACCAGCCATGCGATGCATGACACGTTCCGTGAACTGCACCTGCAAATTCGCTGCAATGCCGATGAACAGGCTGCGGATGCGGTGCTGGAGCTAGCACAATGATTGAATTTGTTTACCCCCATACCCACTTAGTTGCCGGTGTGGATGAAGTCGGACGGGGCCCTTTGGTTGGCGCCGTCGTGACGGCGGCGGTGATCCTGGATCCCACGCGCCCTATTATTGGGCTGAATGACTCAAAAAAGTTAAGTGAAAAACGCCGTCTGGCGCTGTTCGACGAAATTAAGGAGAAAGCGCTGTGCTGGAGTCTTGGCCGCGCAGAGCCGCACGAAATCGACGAACTGAATATTTTGCACGCCACCATGCTGGCGATGCAGCGCGCCGTTGCGGGGCTCTCAATTGCGCCAGAATATGTGCTGATTGACGGTAATCGCTGCCCTGCATTGCCCATGCCGTCGATGGCGGTCGTCAAGGGGGATAGCCGCGTGGCAGAAATCAGCGCCGCGTCTATTCTCGCTAAAGTGACGCGCGATGCGGAAATGACTGAGCTAGACAGCGTGCTTCCGCAGTATGGCTTTGCCAAGCATAAAGGCTATCCAACCGCTTTCCATCTTGAAGCGCTGGCGCAATATGGCGCTACCGAGCATCATCGACGCAGCTTTGCTCCCGTCAAACGCGTATTGGGACTGATGTCCTGATATCCGTACCGAGATAAGTAAACCGGAATTTAATAATGGCTGAACCACGTTTCGTGCACCTGCGGGTGCATAGCGACTACTCCATGATCGATGGGCTGGCGAAAACCGGGCCGCTGGTAAAAAAGGCGGCCGCGTTGGGCATGCCTGCGCTGGCGATCACCGATTTTACCAACCTCTGCGGCCTGGTGAAGTTCTACGGAGCGGGGCATGGTGCTGGTATCAAACCAATTGTTGGCGCCGACTTTCACGTCCAGAGCGAACTGTTTGGTGATGAACTCACCCAGTTGACGGTGCTGGCGGCGAACAACGTTGGCTATCAAAATCTGACGCTGCTCATCTCGAAAGCCTATCAGCGCGGTTACGGTGCGGCAGGGCCAATTATCGATCGTGATTGGCTGGTGGAATTAAAAGAAGGGTTAATTCTGCTCTCCGGTGCGCGTATGGGCGACGTCGGCCGTGCTTTACTGCGCGGCAATATGGCATTGGTTGAGCAATGCGCCGAGTTTTACGAAACACATTTCCCAAACGCTTATTTCCTTGAGCTCATTCGTACCGGTCGTCAGGATGAAGAGGCTTACCTTCATGCAGCGGTCAGGCTCGCGGAAACACGCGGCCTGCCGGTTGTGGCCACCAACGATGTTCGTTTTCTTGAACCCGGTGACTTTGACGCGCACGAAATTCGCGTGGCGATCCACGATGGTTTCACCCTCGATGATCCTAAACGCCCGCGCAACTACTCCACGCAGCAGTATATGCGTAGCGAAGACGAGATGTGCGAGCTGTTCTCCGATATCCCGGAAGCGCTGGAAAACAGCGTTGAGATAGCAAAACGTTGTAATGTTACGGTGCGTCTTGGCGAATACTTCCTGCCACAGTTCCCGACAGGTGAAATGACCACCGAGGATTTCCTCGTAGCCAAATCGCATGAAGGTCTGGAAGAACGCCTGGAATTTCTGTTCCCCGATCCAAAAGAGCGCGCGGAGAAACGCCCGCCTTACGATGAACGTCTGGAAATTGAACTTAAAGTTATCAACCAGATGGGCTTCCCGGGCTACTTCCTGATCGTGATGGAATTTATCCAGTGGTCAAAAGACAACGGCGTACCGGTTGGGCCGGGACGTGGTTCGGGCGCGGGCTCGCTGGTAGCCTATGCGCTGAAAATTACCGACCTCGATCCGCTGGAGTTTGACCTGCTGTTCGAACGCTTCCTGAACCCAGAACGTGTCTCGATGCCTGACTTCGACGTTGACTTCTGTATGGAGAAACGCGATCTGGTTATCGAACACGTGGCCGAAATGTACGGGCGTGATGCGGTATCGCAGATTATTACTTTCGGTACGATGGCGGCGAAAGCGGTTATCCGCGACGTGGGTCGCGTACTGGGGCATCCGTACGGGTTCGTTGATCGTATCTCAAAACTGGTGCCGCCAGACCCAGGGATGACGCTGGCGAAAGCTTTTGAAGCGGAACCCCAGTTACCCGAAATTTACGAGGCAGATGAAGAAGTTCGCGCGCTGATCGATATGGCTCGCAAGCTTGAAGGGGTCACCCGTAACGCCGGTAAACACGCCGGTGGTGTGGTTATCGCTCCGACTAAAATTACCGATTTTGCGCCGCTGTACTGTGATGAACAGGGGCTGCACCCGGTTACCCAGTTTGATAAGAATGACGTGGAATACGCCGGTCTGGTGAAGTTCGACTTCCTGGGTTTGCGTACGCTTACTATCATCAACTGGGCGCTGGAGATGATCAACGCCCGCCGTGAACGCAACGGTGAGCCGCCGTTGGATATCGCGACCATTCCACTGGAAGATAAGAAAAGCTTCGACATGCTGCAACGCTCGGAAACCACTGCGGTCTTCCAGCTTGAATCCCGCGGCATGAAAGATCTGATTAAACGTCTACAACCTGACTGCTTCGAAGATATGATAGCCCTGGTGGCCCTGTTCCGCCCGGGCCCGCTACAGTCGGGAATGGTAGATAACTTTATCGACCGTAAGCACGGACGTGAAGAAATCTCGTACCCGGATGTTCAGTGGCAGCATGAATGTCTGAAGCCGGTGCTGGAACCGACATATGGCATTATCCTGTACCAGGAACAGGTTATGCAGATTGCCCAGGAGCTTTCCGGCTATACTCTCGGCGGCGCGGATATGTTGCGTCGTGCGATGGGTAAGAAAAAGCCGGAAGAGATGGCCAAGCAGCGCGGCACTTTTGAAGATGGTGCGAAGAGCCGCGGCGTGGATGGCGAACTGGCGATGAAAATCTTTGACCTGGTGGAGAAATTCGCCGGTTATGGGTTTAACAAATCTCACTCCGCAGCCTATGCGCTGGTCTCTTATCAGACGCTGTGGCTGAAAGCGCACTACCCGGCCGAGTTTATGGCGGCGGTAATGACTGCCGATATGGACAACACCGAGAAGGTGGTAGGGCTGGTGGATGAGTGCTGGCGGATGGGGCTGAAAATATTGCCGCCAGATATCAATTCCGGTTTATATCATTTCCACGTTAATCAGGACGGGGAAATCGTGTATGGTATCGGCGCGATTAAAGGCGTCGGTGAAGGCCCGATTGAAGCGATCATTGAAGCGCGCAATAACGGGGGCTATTTCCGCGAGCTGTTTGACCTGTGCGCGCGTACCGACACGAAAAAGCTTAACCGCAGAGTGCTGGAAAAATTGATTATGTCCGGGGCGTTCGACCGCCTTGGGCCACACCGTGCGGCGCTGATGAATTCGCTGGGCGATGCGTTAAAAGCGGCCGATCAGCATGCGAAAGCGGAAGCTATTGGTCAGGCGGATATGTTCGGTGTGTTAGCCGAAGAGCCAGAGCAGATTGAGCAGTCTTATGCTAACTGTATGCCCTGGCCTGAACATACGGTACTGGAAGGTGAGCGGGAAACGTTAGGGTTATACTTAACGGGTCACCCAATCAACCAATACCTGAAAGAAATTGAGCGCTATGTCGGCGGCTATCGGCTAAAAGACATGCATCCGACAGAACGTGGTAAAGTCACCACGGCTGCGGGGCTCGTGATTGCCTCAAGGGTTATGGTCACCAAGCGAGGCAATCGTATCGGCATCTGTACGTTGGATGACCGATCCGGAAGGCTAGAAGTGATGTTATTCACCGAAGCCCTGGAAAAATACCAGCATCTGCTGGAAAACGACCGCATACTTATCGTCAGCGGACAGGTCAGCTTTGATGACTTCAGCGGCGGCCTTAAAATGATGGCCCGCGAAGTGATGGACATTGACGAAGCCCGGGAAAAATACGCTCGCGGGCTTGCTATCTCGCTGACGGACAGGCAAATTGATGACCAGCTTTTAAACCGACTCCGTCAGTCTCTGGAACCCCATCGTTCGGGAACCATTCCAGTACATCTCTACTATCAGAGGGCGGATGCACGTGCGCGGTTGCGTTTCGGTGCAACCTGGCGTGTCTCTCCGAGCGATCGTTTACTCAACGATTTGCGTGGCCTCATCGGTTCGGAGCAGGTGGAACTGGAGTTTGACTAATACAGGAATACTATGAGTCTGAATTTCCTTGATTTTGAACAGCCGATTGCAGAGCTGGAAGCAAAAATCGATTCTTTGACTGCGGTTAGCCGTCATGATGAGAAGCTGGATATTAATATCGACGAAGAAGTGCATCGTCTGCGCGAAAAAAGCGTAGAGCTGACGCGCAAAATCTTTGCCGATCTCGGCGCATGGCAGGTAGCCCAATTGGCGCGCCACCCACAGCGTCCGTACACCCTGGATTATGTCCGTCTGGCGTTTGATGAATTTGACGAACTGGCGGGCGATCGCGCTTATGCTGATGATAAAGCTATCGTCGGTGGTATCGCACGTCTGGACGGTCGTCCGGTGATGATCATTGGTCATCAGAAGGGGCGCGAAACCAAAGAGAAGATTCGTCGCAACTTCGGCATGCCGGCACCGGAAGGTTACCGTAAAGCCCTGCGTCTGATGGAAATGGCCGAGCGCTTCAACATGCCTATCGTGACCTTCATCGACACCCCGGGTGCATACCCAGGCGTCGGCGCAGAAGAACGCGGTCAGTCTGAAGCTATCGCCCGTAACCTGCGTGAAATGTCCCGTCTGAGCGTTCCGGTTATCTGTACCGTTATCGGTGAAGGTGGTTCCGGCGGTGCGCTGGCCATTGGTGTGGGTGATAAAGTGAATATGCTGCAATACAGCACCTATTCCGTTATCTCTCCCGAAGGCTGTGCTTCTATTCTGTGGAAAAGTGCAGATAAAGCGCCGTTGGCGGCTGAAGCGATGGGTATCATTGCCCCGCGTTTGAAAGAGCTGAAGCTTATCGATTCCATCATCCCGGAACCTTTGGGCGGTGCGCATCGTAACCCGGAAGCCATCGCGGCATCGCTGAAAGCGCAGATTCTTGCCGATCTTGCCGATCTCGATGTGTTGAGCAAAGAAGATCTGCTCAATCGCCGTTATCAGCGTCTGATGAGCTACGGCTACGCCTGATTATCACATCATTTATTTTTCTAAGGGCCGGATTTTCCGGCCCTTTTTTTATGTGATGTTTGCTGAGATTGAAAAGAGGGAAAGTGATTAGCCAATGATGTCGTTCTCCGACAACACTGCAACAACTGCCGGGCATTAAGCCAGTACAGGCAGCCAACAAGGAGAAAAGGAGAACAACTATGGCATCATCTAAAATTATTTCACTAAGCGCTGTGGCCGCAGGGATTATGTTAAGTCTTGGGGCTGCTCATGCGGCACCGCTGCTGGGGGCAACCGAGGCAACCACCATTAAGGCGAGTGAACTCGCGGCAAAAGAAAAAGCTTTAACCGATTTCCCGCTGATGAATTCAGTCAAATCTTCCATTCAAACGCTCTCTAACAGCGACGTTGAGAAGATTGAAGCGGGTCGAGCGGCTAACCCTGCAAACGTCAAACGCGTTGAGAGTATGTTGACCGAGAAGGACTGGGAATATCTGTTCCCCATGCGAGCACCGGAATACACCTATGCTAACTTCCTGAAAGCGATTGGTAAATTCCCAGCCGTTTGTGGCACCTATACCGATGGTCGTGACAGCGATGCCATATGTCGTAAATCTCTGGCAACGATGTTTGCGCACTTCGCCCAGGAAACAGGTGGACATGAAAGCTGGCGTGATATTCCAGAATGGCGTCAGGCGTTGGTCTATCTGCGTGAAATGGGTTGGGTTGAAGGGCAGAAGGGCGGCTATAACGGCGAGTGTAACCCGGATATCTGGCAGGGACAAACCTGGCCTTGTGGTAAAGATAAAGATGGTGATTATCTGAGCTACTTTGGCCGTGGAGCGAAACAGCTCTCCTATAACTACAACTATGGTCCATTCTCTGACGCCATGTATGGCGGTGACGTGCGACCACTGCTGGATAAACCAGAGCTGGTGGCTGATACCTGGATGAACCTGGCCAGCGCCGTCTTCTTCTTTGTTTACCCACAGCCGCCGAAGCCATCCATGCTGCACGTTATTGATGGCACCTGGCAGCCGAACGATCACGATAAAGCGAATGGTTTAGTCGACGGGTTTGGCGTAACCATCCAGATTATTAACGGCGGCGTTGAGTGCGGTGGTGCGGCTGAAAATGCGCAATCACTTAATCGTATTGCTTACTACAAAGAGTTCGCCAACTATCTTAAAGTACCGATTGCTGACGATGAAGTTCTTGGTTGTAAGAACATGAAGCAGTTTGATGAAGGCGGTGCGGGTGCTCTGCCAATCTACTGGGAAATGGATTGGGGATGGAGCGCTGAGACCCCAGATGGTAAAACCAATACGTGTCAGTTGGTCGGTTATCAGACACCTTATAGCGCCTTTAAAGAAGGCGACTACACGAAGTGTGTTCAGAAGCACTTCAACGTGAATGTGGTTGATGATAACGGCGAGGCGGATACGGCCGCTGATACCACTGAAGATACCACGCCAGCCCCAACCGTCAACGTGGCTCCTGTAGCGCAGATTGCTGGCCCGGTGGGCGCAGTTGAAGCGGGTAGCCAGGTTTCCCTCAGTGCCGCAGGCTCAACCGATGCCAATGGTGACAAACTGAGCTACACCTGGATGTCACAAGATGGACAGACGCTGAGCGGCCAGGACAAAGCTGTTATCTCTTTTGCGGCACCTGAAAGCGATAAAGATGCGCAGTATGTCGTGAGCATGACGGTAAGCGATGGCTCATTATCCACTACCACCACCTATACCTTGAATGTAAAGGCTAAAGCGGCGGGCACGGATGAAGCTACTGGGGAAGATGAAAGCGGTTCTGTCAGCTATCCATCCTGGAGCGCAAGACAGACCTGGAAGGCGGGGGATATCGTCAATAACCACGGCGCGCTGTACCAATGTAAACCGTTGCCAGAAGGTGCGTGGTGCAATGTTGCACCGACATACTACGAACCGGGCGCAGGTATTGCGTGGGGAGATGCCTGGAAGGCGATGTAAGATCCAGAATCATGCCAGTGCGATGCACTGGCATGATTGCTATTATGCTTTCATCAGGATTATCCAGGAGGGAAGCATGAATATTATCGCCATTATGGGGCCACACGGCGTTTACTATAAAGATGAGCCGATAAAAGAGCTTGAGACCGCGCTGCTAGCACAAGGTTTTAAAATCATCTGGCCACAAAATAGCGCTGACCTGTTGAAATTAATTGAGCACAACCCGCGTATTAGCGGCGTTATTTTCGACTGGGATGAATACAGCGTCGATCTCTGCGGCGAAATAAACCAGCTCAATGAATACCTGCCACTCTATGCCTTCATTAATGCTCACTCCACCATGGATGTCAGTGCGCATGACATGCGCATGGCGCTGTGGTTCTTTGAATATGCGCTGGGCCAGGCCGACGATATTGCGACACGCATCCGCCAGTACACCACTGAATATCTCGATAACATCACCCCTCCTTTTACCAAAGCGCTATTTACCTATGTTACCGAAGGCAAATATACCTTCTGTACGCCGGGCCATATGGCGGGCACGGCCTACCAGAAAAGCCCGGTAGGCTGCCTGTTTTATGATTTCTTTGGTGCTAATACGCTAAAAGCCGATGTCTCTATTTCTGTGACCGAATTAGGTTCATTGCTTGACCATACCGGCCCGCATCTTGAGGCTGAGGAATATATTGCCCGCACCTTTGGGGCAGAGCAGAGCTATATGGTCACCAATGGCACGTCAACCTCGAATAAAATTGTTGGCATGTATGCCGCACCCAGCGGCAGTACGCTGCTGATTGACCGTAACTGCCATAAATCACTGGCGCATCTGCTGATGATGAGCGACGTTGTACCGCTGTGGTTGAAGCCAACACGCAATGCGCTGGGTATTTTGGGCGGTATTCCGAAGCGAGAATTTACGCGCGACAGCCTACAACAGAAGGTTGATAACACCGCTGATGCGCAGTGGCCGGTACATGCGGTGATCACCAACTCGACCTACGACGGCTTGCTATATAACACGAATTGGATCAAACAGACTCTCGATGTGCCCTCAATTCACTTTGACTCTGCCTGGGTGCCCTATACCCATTTCCATCCGATCTACCAGGGTAAAAGCGGGATGAGCGGTGAGCGCGTACCGGGGAAAGTCATCTATGAAACCCAGTCGACACATAAGATGTTGGCCGCGTTATCACAGGCCTCGCTGATCCACATTAAAGGTGATTACGATGAGGACACCTTTAACGAAGCCTTTATGATGCACACCTCCACATCGCCAAGTTACCCGATTGTGGCCTCAATAGAGACGGCGGCGGCGATGTTGCGCGGCAATGCAGGAAAGCGATTGATTAACCGTTCGGTGGAGCGAGCGCTGCATTTTCGCAAAGAAGTGCAGCGTCTGCGCGAAGAGTCCGACAGCTGGTTCTTCGATATCTGGCAGCCGGAGGAGATTGATGAAGCAAAATGCTGGCCGGTGTCGCCGGGTGAAAATTGGCATGGTTTTAGCGATGCCGACGCCGAGCATATGTTCCTCGACCCGGTCAAAGTCACTATTCTGACTCCCGGTATGGATGAGTCAGGCAACATGAGCGACGAAGGGATCCCAGCGGCGCTAGTGGCGAAATACCTCGACGAACATGGCGTGGTTGTAGAGAAGACTGGCCCCTATAACCTGCTGTTCTTGTTTAGTATCGGCATTGATAAAACCCGAGCAATGGGATTATTGCGCGGTCTGACCGAATTTAAGCGAGCCTACGATCTCAACCTGCGGGTGAAGAATATGTTGCCGGATCTCTATGCCGAAGATCCTGATTTTTATCGTAATATGCGTATTCAGGATCTGGCGCAAGGGATCCACCGCTTGATCCGTCAACACGATCTGCCAAGCCTGATGCTGCGGGCATTTGATGTGTTGCCGGAAATGAAACTCACGCCGCACCGCGCCTGGCAAAAGCAGATTAAAGGTGAGGTGGAAACCATCGCGCTGGAGGACCTTGTCGGACGTATTTCGGCTAACATGATCCTGCCTTATCCACCGGGCGTGCCGCTGTTGATGCCGGGGGAGATGATCACCGCAGAGAGCCGCTCTGTGCTCGATTTTCTGCTGATGCTCTGTTCCGTTGGGCGACATTATCCGGGCTTTGAGACCGATATTCACGGTGCGAAGCGCGATGAAAATGGCGTCTACCGTGTGCGAGTCCTAAAAACCCCTGAAGGGGTTGCGTGATAGCTGTCTGCGCGGGTAACGTGCTGGGACAAGGTTAACGGAGAAAGATAATGCTGGGATTAAAACAGATTCATCATGTGGCGATTATTGTGACCGATTACGCCGCCAGTAAGGCTTTTTACTGCGACATCCTCGGGTTTACGCTGCAAAGTGAGGTGTACCGTGAAGCCCGTGATTCGTGGAAGGGCGATCTGGCATTAAACGGCCAGTATGTGATTGAGCTGTTTTCGTTCCCATTTCCTCCCGCGCGTCCTAGCCGCCCGGAAGCCTGTGGGCTGCGCCACCTGGCATTCAGCGTTGATGATATCGACGCTGCCGTCACACACTTGAACACGCACGGCGTGGCCTGTGAAGATATTCGTATCGATCCGTATACCGACAAGCGTTTTACGTTTTTCAACGATCCTGATGGCCTGCCGCTGGAGTTATATCAGCAGTAAGGCTTGTCAGCGCCTGCCCGGGCGGGTAACGTGCCGGGCGATACTCTCTTTCATGATATGACGATGACTCAACCTTCACTTGTGCAACGACTCTCTCCGCACCGCCAGTTTCTGGTGGCATTTAGCGGTGGGCTGGATTCAACGGTGCTCCTGCATCAGCTAGTCTGCTGGCGACAGCAGGACTCTTCCGTGGTGCTACGGGCGATTCATATCCACCACGGAATCAGCGCTAATGCAGATAGCTGGGAGACACATTGCCAGCGGGTATGTGAAGAATGGCAGGTGCCGCTGGTGGTCGAAAGAGTACAGCTTGTGCAAAGTGGCGCAGGGCTGGAAGCTGAAGCCCGACAAGCGCGCTATCAGGCATTCCGCGAGACGTTGCAGATGGGGGAGGTGTTGCTGACCGCTCAGCATCTGGACGATCAGAGTGAAACCTTGCTACTGGCACTCAAGCGCGGTAGTGGCCCCGCGGGATTATCGGCGATGCCGGTCGATGCGGCGTTTGGCAATACGCGGCTGATTCGTCCCTTGCTGCATGATTCGCGTGAGACCCTTCTGGCCTGGGCGCAAAAGCATGCGCTGACGTGGATCGAGGACGAGAGTAACCAGGACGATGCTTACGACCGCAATTTCCTGCGCCTGCGGGTCTTACCGCAGCTCAATGCCCGCTGGCCACATTTTGCCAGGGCTTTGGCGCGCAGCGCAGCGTTGTGTGGCGAACAGGAACAGTTACTGGACGAACTGCTGGCAGATGAACTTTCGCGGTTGCTGTCAGACGAAGGGGCGCTGACCATTGCGCCGATGATAGAGATGAGTGCGCCGAAGCG
This sequence comes from Kluyvera intermedia, assembly GCF_034424175.1. NCBI lineage: Bacteria > Pseudomonadati > Pseudomonadota > Gammaproteobacteria > Enterobacterales > Enterobacteriaceae > Kluyvera > Kluyvera intermedia. Next base: position 3,789,341 of record NZ_CP139986.1, on the reverse strand, counting down.
TGCCGCCATCCTGCGGCGCTGGTTATCCTTACATCATGCGCCAATGCCGTCTCGCGCGATGCTTGGACGATTGTGGCAGGAAGTCGCGCTAGCGCGGGAAGATGCCTCGCCGTGTCTGAATTTAGGCGATTTTGAAGTGCGCCGCTTCCAGCAGCAATTGTGGTGGGTAAAAACGCAAATCAGTCAAACTGAGACGGTGCTGACATGGCCTGATATTGCGTCCCCCCTTTCCCTGCCGGATAACCTTGGCGAGTTATCACTGGTGGCTGGCGGAGATATCCGCGCCCCGCACAAATATGAAGTGGTCACGGTGCGTTTTAGTGCGTCGGGAAAGCTGCATATTGTCGGGCGTAACGGAGGACGCAAGCTGAAGAAGATCTGGCAGGAATTCGGTGTACCGCCCTGGTTGCGTGATACCACGCCGCTGCTTTTTTATGGTGAAACATTCATTGCGGCAGCGGGTTATTTTGTGACGCAAGAGGGGGCTTGTGATGCTGGTAATGGGATACAGCTCAGATGGAAAAGAACGGGCAGCTAAGCTACCCGTTGTGACATTATGACTCGCTAACCACCACGGTGCCGATTTGCGGGTGGCTGAAGCTGGTAATACGGTCAAGGCGCAATTCGCGGAGTTCGCCCGCGCTATCGACAACCAGATACTCGACGTTCTTTCGAGATAACAGATCGTGCGCTTTGGCTTGCAGCACTTCACCGTCTTTTAGTTCCAGCGCCAGAACAAGATGGTGCTGGCAGGCAAGCTCGAGATTGTCATAGTCATCGCAATTGATGGGTTGATAAGTATCATTCATCGACATAATCGCTCACCAGTAAGTTTGCCGCTGCATAAGCAGCTTTATCCCTGACTGACGCGCAAAGGGCGTCATCCGCCGCAACTTCGTTCAAAACTTTAAGCACACAGCCCAGCGCATCCGGGATATACCCTAAGTCACCGCTGGCAATTTCCGCATAGCGTTGACGAATTAATTCACAATAATTGTCCACATGCCCTCCTGTCAGCGCTTCAATTAAGCCTATGAAGATAATCTCCGTTTAGCAAGGTGACTATATCATACTCATTTAAGCATTATCAGCGAGATGAGCATCGGCGGATGTAATTCGGGACAGCCTTTTGCCCCTAATTTCGCTACAATGAGCCCCATTTTTTGCAGGAGTTTCCCCATGGCGCTGAAAGCAACAATTTATAAAGCGGTGGTCAATGTAGCGGATATCGATCGTAACCAGTTTCTGGATGCGTCTTTAACGCTGGCTCGTCACCCTTCCGAAACTCAGGAGCGCATGATGCTGCGCCTGCTGGCGTGGATTAAATATGCAGATGAGCGTCTGCAGTTTACCCGTGGCCTCTCGTCTGAGGATGAGCCTGAAGTGTGGCTGCGCAACGATCACCTGGGTATCGACCTGTGGATTGAACTGGGTCTGCCGGACGAACGCCGGATCAAGAAAGCCTGTAGCCAATCGCAGGAAGTCGCATTGTTTACGTATAACAGCCGTTCGGCAGAGATCTGGTGGCAGCAGAATAAAAGCAAACTGGCGGGCTTTAAGAACCTCAGCATCTGGTATCTGGATGATGAACAGCTGGCAAAAGTGAGTGCTTTCGCTGAACGCACCATGACGCTACAGGCTACACTTCAAGAGGGCGCTATCTGGTTATCTGATGCTCAGAATAATCTGGAAATTCATTTTACTGCGTGGCAGACGCCTGCATGATTACGCTTTCCGGGCAGGTGAGTATTTCGGATGATGAGTTGACCATTACGGCCATCCGGGCGCAGGGCGCGGGCGGTCAGCATGTAAATAAGACCTCGACGGCGATTCATTTGCGTTTTGACATCCGGGCCTCCAGCCTGCCAGAGTATTATAAAGAACGCCTTCTTGCCGCCAGTCACCACTTAATTTCTGCTGACGGTGTGATTATCATTAAGGCGCAGGAGTATCGTAGCCAGGAGATGAACCGCGAAGCGGCAATCGCTCGCCTGGTTGCGCTTTTTCAAACGTTAACCACAGAACAGAAGAGTCGTCGCCCTACGCGCCCAACCCGGGCGTCAAAAGAGCGCCGATTAACCTCAAAAGCGCAGAAATCTTCGGTGAAATCGATGCGCGGGAAAGTTAGCTATTAAGCTGAACGTGGATGTCATAAGAATAAGGAATTGAGGGTGAAAAAAGCGATATTAGCCATTGCGGCCACGGGGATGTTGTTTGGCCTTTTCGGCTGCAACAATGCGGATATGGCCGCTTCAAAACCGACACAACCCGCTGAATTAACGCCAATGCAGCAGAGCTGGCGTGGTGTTATTCCGTGTGCCGACTGTGAAGGCATCGAAACATCGCTGTTCCTTGATAAGGACGGCACCTGGGTCATGAATGAACGCTATCAGGGCGTGGATCGCGAGCCATCTTCATTTGGTTCTTACGGTAAGTGGGCTCGTACCGCTGATAAGCTGGTACTGACCGACAGTGAGGGCGAGAAATCCTTTTACCGGGCGAAGGGTGACAAGCTTGAGATGCTCGACCAAGAAGGCAATCCCATCGAATCTAAGCTGAACTATACGCTTGAGCCGGTGAAAGCCAGCCTGCCGAAGACGCCAATGGCGATGCGCGGGATGTACTTCTATATGGCAGATGCTGCCACCTTTACCGATTGTGCAACTGGACAGCGCGTCGCGGTAGCCAATAACGCGCAGCTCGAACGTGATTACGCTGCCGCGAAAGGTAGCGACAGCAAACCGGTATTGTTGGTGGTGGAAGGGCACTTTACCCTTGAGCCAAATCCGGATACCGGTGCGATGGTGAAAACGCTTGCCGCCAGTAAAGAAGGTAAGTTTGTTCCGGGTAAGGATTGCAATAACTAACAAAAAGGCCTCGTAGAATACGAGACCTATATTTGGTAGCCCGGACGAGGTGCGTTAGCACCGACTCCGGGAGTGTCACCGGATTAACCTTTGATTGCTTTCACCAGGTAATCCACGATGTCGCCGGTTTTAATCAGCTGTTTGTCACCGTTACGACGGTATTTGTATTCGATGTCGTCGTTGTCGAGATTACGGTCACCCAGCACGATAGTGTGTGGGATACCGATAAGTTCCATATCCGCAAACATCACGCCAGGGCGTTCTTTACGATCGTCCATCAACACTTCGATACCCAGACCACTCAGTTCAGCGTACAGCTTCTCAGCCAGCTCCTGCACGCGGTAGGATTTGTGCATGTTCATTGGCAGAATGGCAACCTGGAACGGTGCAATCGCTTCTGGCCACAGAATGCCGCGATCGTCAAAGTTCTGCTCGATGGCTGCAGCCACCACGCGAGTCACCCCAATACCGTAGCAGCCCATGGTCAGAGTCTGGTTACGACCATCTTCACCCTGCACTGAGGCTTTCATCGCTTCAGAGTACTTGGTGCCCAGCTGGAAAATGTGGCCGACTTCGATACCACGTTTAATCAGCAAGGTGCCTTTACCGTCCGGGCTTGGATCGCCTGCGACAACGTTACGGATATCGGCAATTTCTGGTGTTGCAGCGTCGCGATCCCAGTTAATACCGAAGTAGTGTTTACCATCGATGTTAGCGCCTGCGGCGAAATCGCTCATCACTGCAACGCTCCGATCGATAACAACCGGAATTGGCAGGTTAACTGGGCCAAGCGAGCCTGGACCGGCATTAACTAACGCGCGAATTTCTTCTTCGGTCGCAAAGGTCAGCGGGCTGGCAACAAGAGCTAGTTTCTCGGCTTTCACTTCGTTCAGTTCGTGATCGCCACGAACCAGCAGAGCGACCAGCGGAGACTTGCTGCCTTCCACTGCTTTCACCAGCAGCGTTTTCACCGTTTTCTCGATAGGCAGATTGAACTGTTCTACCAGCTCGGCGATGGTTTTAGCGTTTGGCGTATCAACCAGCGTCATTTCCTGAGTGGCTGTAGAACGGGGTTCTTTTGGCGCAACGGCTTCTGCGAACTCGATGTTTGCCGCGTAGTCAGAAGAATCAGAGAAGATCACATCATCTTCGCCGCTTTGTGCCAGCACCTGGAATTCATGTGAAGCGCTGCCACCGATAGAACCGGTATCAGCTTGTACCGCACGGAAATCCAGACCCATACGGCTGAAGATTTTGCTGTAAGCCGCATACATCGCGTCGTAGGTTTCCTGCAGGGATTCCTGAGAAGTATGGAAAGAGTAAGCATCTTTCATCAGGAATTCGCGGGAGCGCATAACGCCGAAACGTGGGCGCACTTCGTCACGGAATTTGGTTTGGATCTGGTAGAAGTTCAGCGGCAGCTGTTTGTAAGAGCTCAGCTCGTTACGAATCAGGTCGGTAATGACTTCTTCATGCGTTGGGCCGAGGACGAATGGACGATCGCCACGGTCAGCAATGCGCAGCAGTTCCGGGCCGTACTGCTCCCAACGGCCGCTCTCTTCCCACAGTTCAGAGGGCTGAACCACCGGCATTAACACCTCGATTGCACCGGCGTTGTTCATCTCTTCACGCACGATTTTTTCGACTTTTCTCAGGACGCGTACGCCGGTCGGCAGCCAGGTGTATAACCCGGAGGCCAGCTTACGGATCATCCCGGCGCGCAGCATCAGCTGGTGGCTGATAACCTCGGCGTCGGCAGGTGTCTCCTTCAGGGTGGAGAGCAGGTATTTGCTAGTACGCATGTTGTTACGGTTCCAGTTGGACGACAGAACAGGCTCAAAACGGGCCTGGCACAAAAACAAAGTGATTTAGTTTACCAGCGAGAAAGAAATGTCAAAAGAGAGTGCGGAGAAATTACCGGGTTTCCAGGGCAAAGACTTCGAATCCTGATAATGTCACACGCCAGCGAACGTTAAAATCCAGCAACCAGACGGCGTAGGTTTTCCCTTCTTCCTCGTTTTTACGATAGGCCGGGCGAGGATCTTGCGCCAGCACTTCGGTAATAAACTGACGAAGATGCGGATAACGTTTCTCCAGCCCAATAAGTTGTTGGGCTATCTCGGCACTAAAGGTGACGTTGACACCCGCATGCGGCGCATCCTGCGCATAGCTGGCTCGGGCATCGGGCAAAGACTCGGCAAATGGCAGATAGGGTTTTATATCGACCACCGGTGTACCATCTACCAAATCCAGACCACCCAGCTCCAGAATGACATGTTCTTTATGGCAGCGGATATTCCGTAACTCAACCAGTGACATACCAATTGGATTGGGGCGAAAAGTTGAGCGCGTGGCAAAGACACCCATACGCGCATTACCGCCAAGTCGGGGAGGGCGTACGGTTGGGCGCCAGCCGCCTTCCATCGTTTGATGGAAAACGAATAGCACCCACAGATGACTAAATGCTTCCAGACCGCGTACGGCATCGGCCTGGTTATAGGGAGGCACCAGATGCAGTTCACCGCTGCAACTTTTGACCAATCCCGGCTGGCGAGGTACGGCAAACTTCTCTTTATAAGGAGAGCGGATAACGCCTATTTGCTCAAATGAGAAATTGCTCATTTAGCACTTACGTTAAGAGCTGTTCCTACGCATACCGCCTGACGATAACAGCCCGGCGTACCGCTGGTGACTTCACAGCTGTGTAGCAACACGGCGTTTGCCTTCATTTTGGAGGCATTAATCTGCATGCGTTTGCGAGCAGTTGGAATATTCGGTGGAGAATCCTGGTTTGTCGCCTGGCATGAATCACCGGAAACATCACCCAGTTCACGGAACGGTTTACCGACCAGATCTTCTGCGTTCGTTATAATTCTGACAGGTGCCGCACGTGGCGCTTTAGGTTTTGCGGTCTCCGTTTTGACGGGGGTCGCAGTGCTTTGGACAGGTTCAACAGGAGATCTGTTTAGCATGGAGCAACCACCTAACAGGAGTGCTAATAAACAGACCGGTAAAGCACGCATAATAATTCCTCTATAAAGGGTAGACCTGGAGGGCTATTGAATCAGGTGATTGCATAAATGACAAGACGGGCATGCGCCCGTCTTTATAAGAAATTATTTATGGGGAATAAAATTACCAGCCTTTAACAGCACCGCCGTTAAAGATTTTGTTTGCTGCTTCGTAAACTTCGTCAGACTGGTAAGCCTCAACGAATTTCTTCACGTTGTCAGCGTCTTTGTTATCTTCACGCGATACGATCATGTTCACGTAAGGAGAATCTTTACCTTCAACGAAGATACCGTCTTTCGCTGGCGTCAGATTGATCTGGCTGGCGTAAGTGGTGTTGATAACGGCCAGTGCAATTTGTGCATCGTCCAGAGAACGTGGCAGCTGTGGAGCTTCCAGTTCAACAATCTTCAGGTTTTTCGGGTTTTCAACAATATCCAGTGAAGTTGGCAGCAGACCAACGCCATCTTTCAGTTTGATTAAACCCTGTGCCTGCAGCAGCAGCAGAGTACGGCCAAGGTTAGTTGGGTCGTTAGGTACGGCAATCTGGTCACCCGCTTTCAGTTCGTCCAGAGATTTAATTTTCTTGGAGTAGCCTGCGATTGGGTAAACGAAGGTGTTACCAACAGAAACCAGTTTGTAGCCACGGTCTTTGATCTGCTGATCCAAGTATGGTTTGTGCTGGAAGGCGTTGGCGTCGATATCACCTTTGCTCACCGCTTCGTTCGGCAGAACGTAGTCGTTGAATGTGACCAGTTCGACGTCCAGACCGTATTTTTCTTTCGCTACTTTCTGGGCAACTTCAGCAACCTGCTGTTCCGCACCGACAATCACACCGACTTTAATATGGTTTGGATCTTTTTCATCTTGACCGCAACCAACAAGTGCCAGAGAACCAATCAGAGCACCCACTGCCGCAAAGGTTTTAAAATTGAACGCCATGCTTATATCCTTAAACTTTTGAGTTGTGTTGTGTGTAACGCTATTTATGAGTCACTGACCGAACGATACGATCGCCAGATAATTGAATTAAATAAACCAGAACAACAAGTAATACCAGCACTGTATTCATCACGGTCGCATTATAGCCAATGTAACCGTATTGATAGCCAATTTGCCCCAGACCACCGGCACCGACTGCACCACCCATGGCGGAATAACCGACCAGTGTAATCAGGGTAATCGTTGCTGCGTTCACCAGCCCCGGCAAGGCTTCCGGGAGCAGAACTTTACAGACGATCTGCATCGGCGTTGCACCCATCGCACGTGAGGCCTCAATCAAGCCACCCGGAATTTCCAGCAGGGCGTTTTCGACCATACGGGCGATAAACGGTGCGGCACCCACGGTCAGTGGCACAATGGCGGCCTGTAAACCAATAGACGTTCCGACAATGACACGAGTGAATGGAATCATCCACACCAGTAAGATAATGAACGGGATGGAACGGAAGATGTTCACCAGCGCAGAAAGCACGCGATAAACCTTGCCGTTCTCGATGATTTGTCCTGGGCGCGTGACATATAAAAGTACGCCAACCGGTAGACCAATCACGAAGCCGAAAAAGCCTGACACGAATGTCATCGCCAGCGTTTCCCAGACGCCACGCGCCAGTAACCACATCATGGCCTCAGACATAACCCAGTACCTCTACTTTTACATGGTGTTGCTGCAACCAGGCGATGGCTGCTTGCGTATCTTCAGGCGTACCGTGCATTTCGGTCAGCATAATGCCGAACTTCACGCCGCCCGCGTAATCCATCTGCGCGCTAATAATGTTGTTATTGACGTTAAAGCGACGCGCAGTTTCTGACAGCAGCGGGGCGTCGACCGAATGACCGGTAAACTCCATGCGTAGCATTGGCACGCTATCAGCGATTTGCTGCTCTTTCAGGCGTGCCTGATAGTCTTCTGGAATATCCAGATGCAGCGTAGCCTGAATGAATTGTTGCGCCAGCGGCGTCTTCGGATGGGAGAACATTTCGCTCACCGTATCCTGTTCAATCAGTTCACCGTTGCTAATTACTGCAACACAGTCGCAGATGCGCTTCACCACGTCCATTTCATGGGTGATGAGCAAAATGGTTAAACCCAAACGACGGTTGATGTCTTTGAGCAGTTCGAGAATAGAGCGAGTTGTTGCCGGGTCGAGCGCGCTGGTGGCTTCATCGCACAGCAGCACCTTTGGATTGCTCGCCAGTGCTCGCGCAATGGCCACACGCTGTTTCTGACCGCCGGAAAGGTTCGCTGGGTAGCTGTCGTGTTTATCCGACAAGCCCACGAGATCAAGCAATTCGGTCACGCGGCGTTTGATTTCATCTTTCGGCGTGTTATCGAGCTCCAGAGGAAGCGCGACGTTGCCAAAGACGGTACGGGAAGAGAGCAGGTTAAAGTGCTGGAAAATCATGCCAATCTGACGGCGCGCTTTAGTTAAAGCTGCTTCAGATAATGCAGTAAGCTCCTGGCCTCCGACCTCTACGCTGCCTTCGGTTGGGCGCTCAAGCAGGTTCACGCAGCGAATCAGCGTACTTTTACCTGCACCGGATGCGCCAATGACGCCATAAATTTGCCCGGCGGGCACATGCAGGCTGACGTTATTCAGCGCCTGTATCGTACGGTGCCCCTGCTGGAACACTTTTGTAATATTCGAAAGTTTAATCATTAGATTATTTATTATCGGTTAGGTGTTATCCACGGCATTTTGTTCTGCCAGAGACGGGCGATGACCGTCAACAAAACGGATGTTAAGGCATCTAGACGGCTAAATCAATCTTCTTTATAAGATCGACACTTTCTTGCCAGACGAAACATGCGATAATAAAAGCACATGCATTATTAGGAGTGACACGGTGGCAAAGTCCATACCCGCAATTTTTCTCGATCGTGATGGCACGATTAATGTCGATCACGGCTATGTCCATGAAATCGACAATTTTGAATTTATCGATGGCGTCATCGATGCTATGCGCGAACTAAAAGAGATGGGCTATGCGCTGGTGCTGGTCACCAACCAGTCTGGTATCGCTCGCGGGAAATTTACCGAAGCGCAGTTCGAGACGCTGACGGAATGGATGGACTGGTCATTAGCAGACCGTGGTGTCGATCTTGATGGCATCTATTTTTGTCCGCACCACCCTCAGGGGAGTGTAGAAGAATACCGCCAGGTGTGTGACTGTCGTAAACCGCATCCCGGTATGTTGAAGTCAGCGCAAGAGTATCTGGATATCGATATGGCTTCTTCTTATATGGTAGGCGACAAAATTGAAGACATGCAGGCGGCCGCTGCTGCGAATGTTGGCATGAAGGTACTGGTGCGTACTGGCAAACCGGTGACGGAAGAGGCTGAAAAAGCCGCCGACTGGGTGATTAACAGCCTGGCAGACCTGCCTGCGGCTATCAAAAAGCAGAAATAAGCGGCAAAAAGGCGAAAAGGTGAGCGGTTGAAAGAAAAATGCATTTTTCCTCTTGTCAGCCTGAATTAACTCCCTATAATGCGGCCCCACTGAGACGGAACAACGGCAAGCAAGCCGCCGGGGCAGCAGGGGTTCTTAAGAGAACGCCGACAGAGAAAAGCGAAATTAAATGCTTGACTCTGAAAGAGGAAAGCGTAATATACGCCACCTCGCAACAGTGAGCGAAAGCCGTGTTGCACTGCTCTTTAACAATTTATCAGACAATCTGTGTGGGCACTCGAAGATACGGATTCTTAAACGTCGCAAGACGCTAAATGAATACCAAGTCTCAACGAGTGAACATACGTAATTCATTACGAAGTTTAATTTATTGAGCATCAAACACTTAAATTGAAGAGTTTGATCATGGCTCAGATTGAACGCTGGCGGCAGGCCTAACACATGCAAGTCGAACGGTAGCACAGAGAGCTTGCTCTTGGGTGACGAGTGGCGGACGGGTGAGTAATGTCTGGGAAACTGCCCGATGGAGGGGGATAACTACTGGAAACGGTAGCTAATACCGCATAACGTCGCAAGACCAAAGTGGGGGACCTTCGGGCCTCACACCATCGGATGTGCCCAGATGGGATTAGCTAGTAGGTGGGGTAATGGCTCACCTAGGCGACGATCCCTAGCTGGTCTGAGAGGATGACCAGCCACACTGGAACTGAGACACGGTCCAGACTCCTACGGGAGGCAGCAGTGGGGAATATTGCACAATGGGCGCAAGCCTGATGCAGCCATGCCGCGTGTATGAAGAAGGCCTTCGGGTTGTAAAGTACTTTCAGCGAGGAGGAAGGCATTGTGGTTAATAACCGCAGTGATTGACGTTACTCGCAGAAGAAGCACCGGCTAACTCCGTGCCAGCAGCCGCGGTAATACGGAGGGTGCAAGCGTTAATCGGAATTACTGGGCGTAAAGCGCACGCAGGCGGTCTGTCAAGTCGGATGTGAAATCCCCGGGCTCAACCTGGGAACTGCATTCGAAACTGGCAGGCTAGAGTCTTGTAGAGGGGGGTAGAATTCCAGGTGTAGCGGTGAAATGCGTAGAGATCTGGAGGAATACCGGTGGCGAAGGCGGCCCCCTGGACAAAGACTGACGCTCAGGTGCGAAAGCGTGGGGAGCAAACAGGATTAGATACCCTGGTAGTCCACGCCGTAAACGATGTCGACTTGGAGGTTGTTCCCTTGAGGAGTGGCTTCCGGAGCTAACGCGTTAAGTCGACCGCCTGGGGAGTACGGCCGCAAGGTTAAAACTCAAATGAATTGACGGGGGCCCGCACAAGCGGTGGAGCATGTGGTTTAATTCGATGCAACGCGAAGAACCTTACCTACTCTTGACATCCAGAGAACTTAGCAGAGATGCTTTGGTGCCTTCGGGAACTCTGAGACAGGTGCTGCATGGCTGTCGTCAGCTCGTGTTGTGAAATGTTGGGTTAAGTCCCGCAACGAGCGCAACCCTTATCCTTTGTTGCCAGCGGTTCGGCCGGGAACTCAAAGGAGACTGCCAGTGATAAACTGGAGGAAGGTGGGGATGACGTCAAGTCATCATGGCCCTTACGAGTAGGGCTACACACGTGCTACAATGGCATATACAAAGAGAAGCGACCTCGCGAGAGCAAGCGGACCTCATAAAGTATGTCGTAGTCCGGATCGGAGTCTGCAACTCGACTCCGTGAAGTCGGAATCGCTAGTAATCGTAGATCAGAATGCTACGGTGAATACGTTCCCGGGCCTTGTACACACCGCCCGTCACACCATGGGAGTGGGTTGCAAAAGAAGTAGGTAGCTTAACCTTCGGGAGGGCGCTTACCACTTTGTGATTCATGACTGGGGTGAAGTCGTAACAAGGTAACCGTAGGGGAACCTGCGGTTGGATCACCTCCTTACCTTAAAGAAACGTGCTTTGAAGTGTCCACACAGATTGTCTGATGAAAATTAGCAGTAAAAATCTCTGCAGGCTTGTAGCTCAGGTGGTTAGAGCGCACCCCTGATAAGGGTGAGGTCGGTGGTTCAAGTCCACTCAGGCCTACCAAATTCGCCTCCGTGCTGCGTTGCGGCGACGCTCACATACATAAGTATGCTTCGCGTCACCACGCCTTGCCCGGAAACGAATTAGGGTATCCAGAGATTAGTGTTACGATGGGGTTATAGCTCAGCTGGGAGAGCGCCTGCCTTGCACGCAGGAGGTCTGCGGTTCGATCCCGCATAGCTCCACCATCCTTTTACTGCGAACAAAACAAAAAAAACTTCAGAGTGTACCTGAAAAGGTTCACTGCGAAGTTTTGCTCTTTAAAAATCTGGATCAAGCTGAAAATTGAAACGACACACTGTGTCTGTTCTCCGTAATAAGAACAGATAAGCGGTGTGTTCGAGTCTCTCAAATTTTCGCAACTGCGGAATGTTTTACGAAACATCTTCGGGTTGTGAGGTTAAGCGACTAAGCGTACACGGTGGATGCCCTGGCAGTCAGAGGCGATGAAGGACGTGCTAATCTGCGATAAGCGTCGGTAAGGTGATATGAACCGTTATAACCGACGATTTCCGAATGGGGAAACCCAGTGTGTTTCGACACACTATCATTACGTGAATACATAGCGTAATGAAGCGAACCGGGGGAACTGAAACATCTAAGTACCCCGAGGAAAAGAAATCAACCGAGATTCCCCTAGTAGCGGCGAGCGAACGGGGAGCAGCCCAGAGTCTGAATCAGCATGTGTGTTAGTGGAACGGTCTGGAAAGTCCGGCGATACAGGGTGATAGCCCCGTACACAAAAATGCATGTGTTGTGAACTCGAAGAGTAGGGCGGGACACGTGGTATCCTGTCTGAATATGGGGGGACCATCCTCCAAGGCTAAATACTCCTGACTGACCGATAGTGAACCAGTACCGTGAGGGAAAGGCGAAAAGAACCCCGGCGAGGGGAGTGAAACAGAACCTGAAACCGTGTACGTACAAGCAGTGGGAGCCTTGATTTATCAGGGTGACTGCGTACCTTTTGTATAATGGGTCAGCGACTTATATTCTGTAGCAAGGTTAACCGAATAGGGGAGCCGAAGGGAAACCGAGTCTTAACTGGGCGTTAAGTTGCAGGGTATAGACCCGAAACCCGGTGATCTAGCCATGGGCAGGTTGAAGGTTGGGTAACACTAACTGGAGGACCGAACCGACTAATGTTGAAAAATTAGCGGATGACTTGTGGCTGGGGGTGAAAGGCCAATCAAACCGGGAGATAGCTGGTTCTCCCCGAAAGCTATTTAGGTAGCGCCTCGTGAATTCATCTTCGGGGGTAGAGCACTGTTTCGGCTAGGGGGTCATCCCGACTTACCAACCCGATGCAAACTACGAATACCGAAGAATGTTATCACGGGAGACACACGGCGGGTGCTAACGTCCGTCGTGAAGAGGGAAACAACCCAGACCGCCAGCTAAGGTCCCAAAGTCACAGTTAAGTGGGAAACGATGTGGGAAGGCTCAGACAGCCAGGATGTTGGCTTAGAAGCAGCCATCATTTAAAGAAAGCGTAATAGCTCACTGGTCGAGTCGGCCTGCGCGGAAGATGTAACGGGGCTAAACTGTGCACCGAAGCTGCGGCAGCGACACTATGTGTTGTTGGGTAGGGGAGCGTTCTGTAAGCCGTTGAAGGTGTCCTGTGAGGGGTGCTGGAGGTATCAGAAGTGCGAATGCTGACATAAGTAACGATAATGCGGGTGAAAAACCCGCACGCCGGAAGACCAAGGGTTCCTGTCCAACGTTAATCGGGGCAGGGTGAGTCGACCCCTAAGGCGAGGCCGAAAGGCGTAGTCGATGGGAAACAGGTTAATATTCCTGTACTTGGTGTTACTGCGAAGGGGGGACGGAGAGGGCTATGTTAGCCGGGCGACGGTTGTCCCGGTTTAAGCATGTAGGCGGAGAGTTTAGGTAAATCCGGACTCTTATTAACGCTGAGGTGTGATGACGAGGCACTACGGTGCTGAAGTAACAAATGCCGCACTTCCAGGAAAAGCCTCTAAGCATCAGGTAACATCAAATCGTACCCCAAACCGACACAGGTGGTCAGGTAGAGAATACCAAGGCGCTTGAGAGAACTCGGGTGAAGGAACTAGGCAAAATGGTGCCGTAACTTCGGGAGAAGGCACGCTGATATGTAGGTGAAGTGGTTTACCCATGGAGCTGAAATCAGTCGAAGATACCAGCTGGCTGCAACTGTTTATTAAAAACACAGCACTGTGCAAACACGAAAGTGGACGTATACGGTGTGACGCCTGCCCGGTGCCGGAAGGTTAATTGATGGGGTTAGCTGTAAGGCGAAGCTCTTGATCGAAGCCCCGGTAAACGGCGGCCGTAACTATAACGGTCCTAAGGTAGCGAAATTCCTTGTCGGGTAAGTTCCGACCTGCACGAATGGCGTAATGATGGCCAGGCTGTCTCCACCCGAGACTCAGTGAAATTGAACTCGCTGTGAAGATGCAGTGTACCCGCGGCAAGACGGAAAGACCCCGTGAACCTTTACTATAGCTTGACACTGAACACTGGTCCTTGATGTGTAGGATAGGTGGGAGGCTTTGAAGTGTGGACGCCAGTCTGCATGGAGCCAACCTTGAAATACCACCCTTTAATGGCTGGTGTTCTAACGTAGACCCGTTACCCGGGTTGCGGACAGTGTCTGGTGGGTAGTTTGACTGGGGCGGTCTCCTCCTAAAGAGTAACGGAGGAGCACGAAGGTTAGCTAATCCTGGTCGGACATCAGGAGGTTAGTGCAATGGCATAAGCTAGCTTGACTGCGAGAGTGACGGCTCGAGCAGGTGCGAAAGCAGGTCATAGTGATCCGGTGGTTCTGAATGGAAGGGCCATCGCTCAACGGATAAAAGGTACTCCGGGGATAACAGGCTGATACCGCCCAAGAGTTCATATCGACGGCGGTGTTTGGCACCTCGATGTCGGCTCATCACATCCTGGGGCTGAAGTAGGTCCCAAGGGTATGGCTGTTCGCCATTTAAAGTGGTACGCGAGCTGGGTTTAGAACGTCGTGAGACAGTTCGGTCCCTATCTGCCGTGGGCGCTGGAGAATTGAGGGGGGCTGCTCCTAGTACGAGAGGACCGGAGTGGACGTATCACTGGTGTTCGGGTTGTCATGCCAATGGCATTGCCCGGTAGCTAAATGCGGAAAAGATAAGTGCTGAAAGCATCTAAGCACGAAACTTGCCCCGAGATGAGTTCTCCCTGACTCCTTGAGAGTCCTGAAGGAACGTTGAAGACTACGACGTTGATAGGCTGGGTGTGTAAGCGTAGCGATACGTTGAGCTAACCAGTACTAATGAACCGTGAGGCTTAACCTTACAACGCCAAAGGTGTTTTGTTGGTGATGAGACACGATATTCAGCTTGAGACAGATTAAATCGACATGCAGAGATGCGTGTTGATAAACAGAATTTGCCTGGCGGCAACAGCGCGGTGGTCCCACCTGACCCCATGCCGAACTCAGAAGTGAAACGCCGTAGCGCCGATGGTAGTGTGGGGTCTCCCCATGCGAGAGTAGGGAACTGCCAGGCATCAAATTGCAGTAAACCGGGATGAATAATCCGGGTAGTGACAAAGAAATTCGGTGGAGCGGTAGTTCAGTCGGTTAGAATACCTGCCTGTCACGCAGGGGGTCGCGGGTTCGAGTCCCGTCCGTTCCGCCACTTATTGAAAGCCCTGAGCATTAGCTCAGGGCTTTTTTGTATCTGCTGTTTTATTGTTGCTGATTTAGCAAAAATCCTCTGCGTTTTACGATCTTTTTTCCCATCCTTGCGTTCGTCATAATGGTTCTTAGTTAACCTATATTGGTAAATAAAGAGGAAAATAATGACAATCCCTGCATTTGGTCTCGGTACATTCCGTCTGAAAGATGATGTGGTTATCGCTTCTATAAAAACGGCGCTGGAACTGGGCTATCGCGCTATCGACACTGCACAAATTTATGATAACGAAGCGGCTGTTGGCCAGGCTATCGCTGAAAGTGGTGTCGCACGTGAAGAGTTGTTTATTACGACCAAGATTTGGACCGAGAATCTGAGTAAAGAAAAACTCATTTCAAGCTTGAAAGAAAGTCTGGAAAAGCTGCGTACAGACTACGTTGATCTGACGTTGATTCACTGGCCATCACCGAAAGATGCTGTATCAGTAGAAGAGTTTATGGCAGCACTTCTGGAAGCGAAAGCACAGGGGCTGACCCGCCAGATCGGTATCTCTAACTTCACTATTCCATTGATGGCGCGGGCTATAAAAGCGGTTGGTGTAGAAAATATCGCAACCAACCAGATAGAATTATCACCGTACCTGCAAAACCGTAAAGTGGTTGATTGGGCCTCTGAAAAAGGTATCCATATCACATCTTATATGACGTTAGCCTATGGTAAGGCTATGAAAGATAAAGTGATTTCTCATATTGCGGATAAGCACAACGTGACGGCTGCGCAGGTTATTCTGGCCTGGGCGATGGGTGAAGGCTATGCGGTGATCCCATCCTCAACTAAGCGTGAAAACCTGGCAAGCAACCTGCTGGCGCTGGATTTGCAGCTTGATGCAGAAGATAAGAAAGCAATTGCATCTCTGGATATGAATGACAGGCTGGTTAGCCCGGAAGGCCTTGCCCCCCAATGGGACTAACAGTGCTTTAACCCTCTTAAAACCCTCTGCTCGCCTGGAGATGCTCCAGGCTGGCATGAGTCATAAAGCATCAACGCTACCGTTTTTCCTTCATATATTCGCTGAGAAAATCAATAAACGTTCTGATTCGAGTACTAACCGCCCGGTCGCTATAGTAAACCGCGCTGAACGGCATTTCGACAGGCAATCGTTTATCAGCCAGCAGCTCGATAAATTCCCCGCTGGCAATCTCCTTATCTACCATATAATCCGATAAACAGGCGATACCGTTACCGTTAAGACACAGCTGCTTAACCGTCTCACCGCTGTTGGATGAAACCGCACAGCTGACTTCCATAAACTGCCCATCGCAGCAGTATACCGGCCAGGTATTTAACGAGGTTGGCTCGGTAAAGCCCAGACACTGATGATCTTTAAGATCTATTGCATTCTCCGGCATGCCAAAACGCGCAATATATTCGGGTGATGCAATAATTTTCCGATAGCTGGTAAACAGTGGGCGCGCTCGCAGACTGGAGTCCGTTAGCGTCCCGGCGCGAATAGCCACATCAACTTTACGCTCAATCAAATTGATAAACGTCTCTGATGACACTAATGACAGTGTCATCTCAGGATAACGTTCACGGAAAGGCTTAATCAGCGGCATTAGAAAGTGCAGCATGACAGGCGTAGCTGCATCGACTCTTAGAAGGCCTCGTGGAGTATTACGCGTATCGAGCAACTCATTTTCTGCCGCCGCCATTTCCTGCAGTACGACCTGCATCCGGCGGAAATAGCGCTCGCCTTCTTCCGTTAAGCTTAATTGACGCGTTGTACGGTTGAGTAAGCTGACGCCGAGCTTGGATTCCAGCTTCTTCACTGCCCGGCTAACCGCCGAATTGGCGAGCTCAAGCTGTTCTGCAGCCCGGCTGAAGCTGCCACTTTCCACTACCGCGACAAAGATAGCGATTTCATCTGATGTTGCTCGCATTATTGCACCTGAAGCAAAATTATATTGAGATTTTGAATATTTTTGTTATTTAAACATCCCGGCATACTACGTGTCATCTTAATCCTGATGATGTGGAGTAAATTATGCCGCTGGCGCTACTTGCCTTAACGATCAGTGCCTTTGCTATTGGCACAACCGAATTTGTGATTGTCGGTCTGGTTCAGACCATTGCTGAACAATTATCTATTTCTCTGCCCTCTGCGGGGCTGCTAGTTTCTATCTACGCGCTGGGTGTGGCTATCGGTGCGCCGGTGCTAACGGCTTTGACGGGAAAACTGCCGCGCAAACAGCTGCTGTTGGCGCTAATGGTACTGTTTACCCTCGGTAACCTGTTGGCCTGGCAGGCACCAGGTTATATGACCTTAGTGATTGCGCGTCTGCTAACTGGCCTCGCGCATGGCGTGTTCTTCTCAATCGGTTCAACGATTGCCACGAGCCTTGTGCCGAAAGAGAAAGCCGCTTCCGCAATTGCCATCATGTTCGGCGGCCTGACCGTTGCGCTGGTAACGGGGGTCCCGCTGGGAACGTTCATCGGCCAACACTTTGGTTGGCGCGAAACTTTCCTTGCAGTCTCTATGTTGGGTGTTATTGCCATTATCGCCAGCGCGATCCTTGTGCCACGTAATATCCCAAGCCGCGCAGCCGCGAGTTTGTCAGAACAGTTGAAGGTATTAACCCATCCGCGTTTGCTGATGATCTATGCGATTACGGCACTTGGCTATGGTGGTGTATTTACCGCTTTCACCTTCCTGACGCCGATGATGCAAGATCTTGCCGGCTTCACACCGAATGCAGTCAGCTTGATTTTATTGGGTTACGGTATTGCAGTGGCTATCGGTAATATCTGGGGAGGCAAGCTTGCTGATAAACACGGTGCGGTACCAGCCCTGAAGTTTATCTTTGCCGCACTCGCTGCACTGTTAATCGTATTCCAGTTTACCGCCTCAATTCAGTATGCCGCGCTGGCAACGGTTCTGGTGATGGGGATCTTTGCCTTTGGTAACGTGCCGGGTTTGCAGGTGTACGTTGTGCAGAAAGCGGAACAATATACACCGGCGGCCGTTGATGTCGCATCGGGTCTGAACATCGCAGCCTTCAACGTGGGTATCGCACTAGGGTCAATTATTGGTGGCCAAACGGTTGAGCATTACGGCCTGGCACAAACCCCGTGGATTGGTGCGATGATTGTGATTGTCGCGCTGCTGCTTACCGGCCTGAGTGGGCGTTTGGATAAAACGGCTCGGGTGGCACAGAGTTAAGGCTGAAAGAGTAAGCACAGGCTTACAAAAGTTAACTCGGCTTTATCACAAATAGCGTTGAAACCGCGCGCAAAAGCCCCTATAAAAGAAGAACCTTCCTGGAAGCAGGCGGGTTCTTTCGTTATTGAGGTTATTAAATAAAGTGCGAAAAAATACCTATGCCATGCGCTATATTGCCGGACAGCCTGTGGAGCGAATTTTACCTCCACCGGGCGCATATACCAGCATCAGCCAGGCAATGTCGGTGGGTAAGCCGTTAAGCACTGATGAAAATATTCGTATCCTGGTGTGGAACATCTTTAAACAGCAGAGAGCCGAATGGCTGTCAGTGCTGAATAAGTTTGGTAAAGATGCTCATCTGGTCTTACTGCAAGAAGCGCAAACCACTCCTGAGCTGGTGAAGTTTGCGACTACTAATTATCTGGCCGCCGATCAGGTCCCTGCTTTTGCGCTGCCGCATCATCCTTCTGGCGTTATGACGTTGTCTGCGGCCCAGCCCGTATACTGCTGCCCGCTGCGTGAACGCGAGCCCATTCTCCGGCTGGCTAAATCGGCGTTAGTGACCGTTTACCCACTTCCCGACTCACGACTGCTGATGGTGGTGAATATCCATGCCGTTAACTTCAGTCTTGGGGTTGATGTTTACAGTAAGCAACTGATGCCTATTGGTGAGCAGATAGCCCAGCACAGCGGTCCGGTGATCATGGCGGGGGATTTCAATGCCTGGAGCCGTCCACGCATGAATGCGCTTTATCGTTTTGCGCGTGACATGTCATTGCGTCCGGTTCGCTTTGATGACGATCAGCGTCGACGCGCATTTGGCCGACCGCTTGATTTTGTTTTCTACCGGGGGCTTAACGTTAATGAAGCATCCGTATTGGTGACTCGAGCTTCGGATCATAATCCGCTGATTGTGGAATTTAGCCCAGGTAAGTAGGATGAAGTAATAAAAAAGGCACCGGGGGAATCGGTGCCTTTTTATTTGTTACCTATCAGGAATCAGGTCGGTCACTGTTTTTCACAAACAGCGTGATCTGATCGCCCGGCTGCAGATTGCCGGTACCGCTATTCCAGCGCATCACATCTTTAATGTTAACGCCATGCCTTTTAGCAATGCTCGACAAAGAATCACCCTTACGTACACGGTACGTAATGCTACTGTTATCGGCAAGACGCGCAGCGCTGCTGCCTGCTCCTACCGTTAAGCTCTGACCGATTTTCACATTGCTGCCGCGCAGGTTATTCCACTGTTGCAGATCCTTCGTCGTCACACCTAAACGTGACGCGATACCTGACAGCGTATCACCGGAGCGTACCTTATAGCTGCGACTGGTCATCGGCGTATTGTCGGCAACCAGCGTAGGCTGGAGGTCAGCAATATCACTTGAGGCCAGCGACTCACGCAGCTGGTCTGCATGCTTTTGTGGCACCATAACGTACTTCGGGCCAGTAGCGCCGAGCGTTGAGCCTTTAACGCCTGCATTGAAGGTTTTCAGCTTGCTGACTGGCATACCTGCCATATCTGCCAACTGAGCAATCTCAACTGGGCTATCCAGACGAACGCGCGCCAGTGCTCGGCTTTCATCTGCGCTAGGCAGACGAACCCCGTAGCGTTTGCTGTTTTTGAGAATATCACTCAAGGCCAGCATTTTAGGCACGTACAGTTTAGTTTCCTGTGGCAACGGTAGCGACCAGAAGTCAGTGGGCTTGCCACGGGCTTTGTTCGCTTTCATTGCTTTCATTACACGGCCTTCGCCGCTGTTATACGCTGCCACAGTTAATAACCAGTCGCCATCGAACATTTTGTTCAGGCGCTGCATCATATCCAGTGCCGCCGTTGTGGAAGCAACGAGGTCACGGCGTGCGTCATAACTGCGGGTCTGTTTCAGACCGTAATTTCGCCCTGTGCTCGGAATGATCTGCCAAATGCCTGCGGCATTGGCACCAGACGTTGCGTGCGGGTCAAAAGCGCTCTCCACTATGGGTAGTAATACCAGTTCCATCGGCATGTTACGTTTCTTAACTTGCCCGGCTATCCAGTACATATACGGCTCTGCCCGTAAAGTTACATCGTGGAGATAGCTCTTATTCTTCAAGTACTTCTGTTTCTGTTCGCGAACCCGGGAGTTATCCGGTATTCCCATCTTTAGCTCGTCGCCAATATAAGCCCACAAGTCTTGATTCTGCGTATCGAATGTCCCATCGTCCATCCAACGTGCCTGACTTGCGAACTTACTTGCTTCCCCTTGACTAGCCGCAGAAAGGCTCTGTGCGTGCTGTTGGACGTTACCTTGCTGTGAAGCCTGGCAACCCACGAGCAGGACAGAGGCGAGTAATATCGCTTTTGCCTTCATGTGTGTGTCAATAGTTGCTTAAAAGACGAGCGATCATAACGGCGAACTTTCGAAAACGCAACCCAGAAGTGTCAGAAGTTGTCTTTCTTTGACCGTAACCATGCAAAACGCTGCTCAGATTGTAGCAATTTTGTTTCTTTGTCTATTTCGTTAATTAAATCAATATCATCCGTTCTTAAAAAGAGATTAATTTTGCGCTCTTTTTTGAGAGTTGTGGGGAGTGTCATTTGGTTTTTTACACGTAACTCATTCACTTCTCGATAGTATTCGTTAATGAACACATCATGCGGTAAAACGCTCAGAGCAAACTTCATATTGGAGAGTGTGTACTCATGCGCGCAACAAATCAGCGAGTCTTCAGGTAGGGCATTAATTCGCTGCAATGACTGATACATCTGAGCGGCAGTGCCTTCGAATAACCGCCCGCAGCCCCCGGAAAATAGGGTGTCCCCACAAAAAAGCCAGGGCGCGCTGTAAAAACAAACATGGCCTGAGGTGTGCCCTGGCGTGGCAAAAACATGAAACTCGTGCTCAAGTATGTTAATACGATCGCCGTCAGCAACGATTTTTGTTGTTCCTTTGTTGCGGGTCTCTTCTGGGCCATAAACGATCAAATTCGGAAAACGCCTATGCAGTTCAGCCACGCCGCCGACATGATCGTTATGGTGATGCGTCAATAAAATGGCTTCCGGCTGCCAGTTGTTAGCTTCAATCGCTTTTAGTACCGGAGCGGCTTCACCAGGATCGACAATCAAACAACGACCTGTTTCATCATTCAGAACCCAGATGTAGTTGTCCTGAAATGCTGGAATACTGTTAAGATTCATTCGTTACCTCTTAAGCGTAGGGAAGGTTGTGATGAAACCGGCAAGGATACCTCAAACAGTCTCAGCGCCTGTCTCGTGGGCGCAAATGCCCTGGGGTGAATATTATCGTGAGGCTCTCGATCGTCAACTCAAACCCTGGTTGGGGAAATTGTATGGCTTCCACCTATTAAAAGTGGGCAATCTGAGCGCAGAGATCAATACCGAAGCTTGTGCCATTTCTCACCAGGTGAATATTTCTCTGGAAGGCAGTCCGATGCAGGTGATGGCTGATCCGCTGCACCTGCCGTTTGCGGAAAAGTCAGTCGATGCTTGCCTGCTTGCGCATACTCTCCCCTGGTGTAGCGATCCCCATCTTCTGCTGCGTGAAGCTGATCGTGTATTGATCGACGACGGCTGGCTCATTATTAGCAGTTTTAACCCAATGAGTCTGATGGGGTTACGCAAGCTGGTACCGGTTCTGCGCAAGTCAGTCCCATACAACAGCCGAATGTTTACCCTTACGCGGCAGTTAGACTGGCTGGCCCTACTTAATTTTGAAGTGATGCACCACAGCCGCTTTCAGGTGCTGCCGTGGGCAAAGCAGGGAGGCGCGTTGCTGGGCACGCATCTACCTGCATTAGGCTGTTTGCAGGTGATTGTGGCACGTAAGCGGACTTTCCCCCTTACGCTTAATCCCATGCGACAAAATAAAGCCAAAGGCCGAATTCAGCAGGCCGTAGGAGCGACACGGCAATACCGTAAACCGGACGCTTAAGCCTCCGGTTGATAACCGGTATCATCCTGGGTTGGCGAGTTGGCCGCAGTACGCGCCAGCTCGTCACAACGTTCGTTTTCCGGATGGCCCGCGTGGCCTTTGACCCACTCCCAGCGAATCTCATGCTTACCCAGCGCCGCGTCAAGCCGCTTCCAGAGATCGACATTTTTCACCGGTTTTTTGTCCGCCGTTTTCCAGCCGCGTTTTTTCCAGTTGTGGATCCACTGCGTGATCCCCTGACGCACATACTGGCTATCGGTGCTCAACACCACGGTGCACGGCTCTTTGAGTGCTTCGAGTGCGACGATAGCCGCCATCATTTCCATGCGGTTATTGGTCGTCAGACGATAACCTTCACTGAAGGTTTTTTCCCGCTGCTGATAGCGTAAAATAGCGCCATAACCACCCGGGCCGGGATTACCGAGGCAAGAGCCGTCGGTGAAAATTTCTACCTGCTTAATCATCTCTGGTAGACTTCCTGTATCTGCAATTGAAAGTAAAACGGCAAGTCTGACATAAATGACTGATATGAGCACTGCAATTACACGACAGATCGTTCTGGATACCGAAACCACCGGTATGAACCAGATCGGTGCCCACTATGAAGGCCACAAGATCATTGAGATCGGTGCCGTCGAGGTGATAAACCGTCGTTTGACCGGCAATAACTTCCACGTTTACCTCAAACCCGATCGGCTGGTGGACCCGGAAGCTTTCGGTGTTCACGGAATTGCCGATGAATTTTTGCTGGATAAACCGACCTTTGCTGACGTCGCCGATGAGTTTATGGACTACATCCGTGGTGCGGAATTGGTCATCCATAACGCGTCGTTTGATATCGGCTTTATGGACTATGAGTTTGGTAAGCTCAACCGCGGTATTCCAAAGACCAATACTTTTTGTAAAGTCACCGATAGCCTGGCGCTGGCGAGGAAGATGTTCCCCGGCAAGCGTAACAGCCTCGATGCTTTATGCTCGCGCTATGAAATAGACAATACCAAACGTACGCTGCACGGCGCATTGCTCGATGCCCAGATCCTGGCAGACGTCTATCTGACGATGACCGGTGGTCAAACGTCTATCAAGTTTGCGATGGAAGGCGAAGGGCAACAGCAGGCGGGAAGCACGGGTATTCAACGCATAGTGCGTACAGAAGGCCAGCTACGCGTTGTTTACGCTACCGACGAGGAGTTGATGAATCATGAATCACGCCTCGACCTGGTACAGAAAAAGGGTGGGAGCTGCCTCTGGCGGTCTTAGAAATGCTTTTTTTGCTGGTAAAATAAGCGCTCGGGCGATTTTTGCAGCAAACGATTCAAAAGTAGAGAAAAAGCGTTGACGGTTTTACCGGGAGACCGTAATATTCGCCTCGTTCCGAAGGGAACGTTGTGGAGCGGTAGTTCAGTCGGTTAGAATACCTGCCTGTCACGCAGGGGGTCGCGGGTTCGAGTCCCGTCCGTTCCGCCACATTCAGAAAGCCTGAATCAGAAATGATTCAGGCTTTCGTCGTTTTACGCGCTTCCCGGTTATATCGTTAGCTGCTTGCGAATATGGTGTTGTAATACTGCAAGCATACAGGCGCCAGACAGACCAATCATCAACGCTCCGTTCACCGCCTCTAGCGGGCCAAGTAGCTTCCACTGTGGGCTCATCACAATATCACCATAGCCCAGCGTCGCGAAATTCACGCCCGAGTGATAGACCGCATCCAGCAACGTGTTAAATTCGCCCAGCCATAAAAACAGCATCCCCCACAGCAGGATCTGCAGTAGATTACCGAGCAACACAATGGTAATAATGCCAAATAGCGCGAATACGCCAGCGAAAGCCCCCTCTTTGTTATGAAAGCGTTTGATATAAAAGCGAATACACCAAACTGACACCAGAGACTGTAGCAGCATATTGCACAGAATTACCGGCATCCCCATCAGTAGGGGCAACAGCATCGATTCACTCTCCGCAAAATCACTGGCTGCAAGCGCTTGCCGTCATTGTCCATCGCTATTGCCCGACGCGCTCGCCAGGCCATCATTCACCCAAGCCATAAAGATGCGATAGCCGATGGAGAGCAATGTCGCCCCGATAAACATGCCCAGAATACCGCTGGCGGCCATCCCACCTAACGCGCCGAGTAGAACCACCGGCATTGGCGCATCTACGCCGCGTCCCAGCAGGATTGGTTTAAGGATGTTATCGGCCATCCCGGCGATAAGCAGCAACACGGTGTAAAGGATATTCATCCCCAGAGCATGATCGCCCATGCTCCACATGATAGCGATCGCCGGTGCGGTCACCAGAACGACCGGGATCTGGGCGATCCCTAGAATCAGCGCCAGGATAAAGAAGATGCCCACCGCAGGAATACCGGCCAACACCATGATGACTCCTGCAAGCAGCGCCTGGATCAGCGCTACGCCGATAACCCCCATTGCCACCGCACGGATGGTGCTGGTACAGAGTTTGGTCAGCGTCGTTCCTTTACTCTCATCGGTAATACGTATCGCAATACGTCGGGTGCTGACGGCACCTGCTGCCCCCCATGCCATGATTATCCCCGCCACAACAAAGGAGACCACAAAGCCCAATAACCCGCCTCCCATGCTGGCGAGAAAACTTAATATCTGTTTGGCAATATCAACGAATTGTGTGCGATAGGTGCTAAGGAATCCCGGTAAATCTAGCGAGATTTTAAGCCACAGCGCATACAGTTTTCCGCCGATGAGCGGGAGCGTGGCAATATTGTCAGAAGGGGGAGGGATAATCAGGTTCTCATTACCCATTTTGCTGAGCAAGCCGCTGATGCTTTCGCCCAGCGAACTGACCATCATGACCGTCGGCGCGACGATAAGCAGGATCCCCAGTACTACTAGCAACGTTGAAGCCCAGCCTTGTCTGCCTCCCATATAGGCACAAAAGCGTTGATGAAGAGGATAGAGCGTGACCGCCAGAATAATCGCCCACAGCATCATGTTCAGAAAAGGAGAGAAAACCGTAAAACAGAAAGAGGCTAATGCCAGGATAAGTCCAAACTTAATGAACATATCCATAAAACGCGCAACCAGCCTTTTTTCAACAATAATTAAATGCGTATTTTCCATGATCGTTGTTCCAATTGATATTGCAGACACAACCACCCCGACCTGATGTGCAAAATAAGCCAAAAAGAAAAATCATCGCTGGATCATATTTAAGGTAAACGCTCATTGTTGTTGAATTTTATCCACTTTATGAGTGTAGAACAGAAAGTACACACACCAGATAAATATTAGTTGATGCAATAACGTATTTAATAACCGGAGGCCATTAGCCTGAAAGGGAATTTAGAATCACGTTGAATATCATGACTATTTTATGCGGCCTGAAAGATAATCAGGCCGGAAGGTGAATACGCTAACCCAACGCAAAGGGATCGGCATCCTGCCATGCTGGGAATTTCTCACGATACTCATGTAATGCGGTGAGTGACAAGTCACCGTCAATGCGCGTTGCCTGATGAGCTTCAGCCGTCGCCAGAATCTCGCCCTGCGGTGAAATAATCCGGCTATCCCCACGATAGTGATGACCATTGCCGTCGGTGCCAACCCGATTGCATCCGGCCACATAGGCCTGATTTTCAATCGCCCGAGCCGTCAACAGAGCCTGCCAGTGCAGCGAGCGTGGGGCGGGCCAGTTGGCGACATACAGGGCCAGATCGTAGTCGTTCCGGTTACGCGACCACACCGGGAAACGCAGGTCATAGCAAACCAACGGCAGAATGCGCCAGCCGCGCCATGTCAGCACGATACGTTTGTCGCCCGCAATATAGTGATGGTGCTCGTCAGCCATACGGAACAGATGGCGCTTATCATAAGTATGCACGTGCCCTCCCGGTTCCACGAGCAGAAAACGGTTTACTGCCCCGAGTCCGGTTTGCAGTGCGCAGCTACCGGCAACCAGCGTGTTGGTGCGCAGCGCCTGCTCTCGCATCCAGGCAATCACATCTTCTTCCGGCATCGACTGTTCGGCGGCTTCCATTGCAAAACCGGTGGTGAACATTTCTGGCAGGACAATCACGTCACGCCCAACAATCTCTTCCATGAGTCGGTCAAAATGGCGCAGATTAGCAGGGCCGTCCATCCACACTAACGGTTGTTGCAAAAGGGTAATTTTCAAACCAGTCACGGTGATTCGCTCCTTTAGGGCAGGGCATCTTTTAACTGTAACACCTTATCAGGAGGTTCGGTGGCTTAGCGGAAATGGGATAAAAAAAAGCGGAGCCAGGCTCCGCTTAGGGGGTAATAACAGGCAACGTTACGCGGCTTCAACCTTGCGCACGTTGTCCGGCAGCTTTACCGGCTTGGTCGCCAGTTCATCTGCAGCAAAGTCATCCACGTTAATGCTGCGCAGACGGCTCTCTTCCGCTTTCGTCAAAATGGCGGCCTCGGTCTGGTCAATCAGCCCTTTTGCCAGGGCATTACGCGCCAGCTCATCCAGGCGAGTAAACGGCAGATTTTTACCGATTTCTTTACAGATCCGCTGGTGGATTGGGTCAGCAGCCATCACATCAACCAACGCTTCTTCCAGCAGACCCACCGGATTGTACTGGCTTGGCGTCAGATACTGACCGCGACCAATACGTGAGCGGGTGGCGCTTGGGGTTTGCAGAATTTTGGCTACCGCATGATCCAGTTTATCGGATGGCGCAACGTAATGGCGACCGGTCGGGAAGATAACCACGCGCATTGCACCTGCCACAAAGCGGTTCGGGAAGTTCAGTAACAGATCGTCAATCGCCTGCTCTGCCTGATTCAGAGCATCCTGAACACCCCAATGGACTAACGGTAAATCCGCTTCATTACGGCCTTCATCGTCATAACGCTTAAGTACGGCAGAGGCGAGGTACAGCTGACTCAGCACATCACCCAGACGCGCAGAGATACGCTCACGGCGTTTCAGGCTGCCACCCAAGACTGCCATTGAGACGTCTGACAGCAACGCCAGGTTGGCACTCAGACGGTTCAGGTGCTGGTAGTAACGCTTAGTCGCATCACGGGTTGGCGTCGGGCTGGTTAAGCCACGGGTGAGACCCAACCAGAAACTGCGCACTTTGTTGCTGCCGACATGACCAATGTGTTTAAACAGCAGCTTGTCGAAAGCGTTCACATCTTTATTCTGCGCTGCCGCCATCTCTTCGAGCACATATGGATGGCAACGGATGGCGCCCTGACCGAAGATCATCATGCTACGAGTCAGAATATTTGCGCCTTCCACGGTGATGGCAATAGGCGCGCCCTGGTAGGCACGAGCAAGGAAGTTGCCTTCACCCAGCATAATCCCTTTACCGCCGGTGATATCCATTGCATCCACGATCGACTGCTGGCCGCGGTGGGTACAGTGGTATTTAACAATGGCGGACAGCACTGCCGGTTTTTCGCCCAGCATAATGCCGTAGGTAATCAGCGTTGCTGCCGCATCCATCACGTAGGCGTTACCCGCGATACGCGCCAACGGCTCTTCAATCCCTTCCATCTTGCCGATAGAGACTTTGAACTGACGACGAATGTGTGCATAAGCGCCGGTTGCCAGCGCCACCGATTTCACGCCACCGGTAGAGTTAGACGGCAATGTAATACCGCGGCCAACGGACAGACACTCAACCAGCATACGCCAGCCCTGTCCGGCCATTTTTGGCCCGCCGATGATGTAATCAATTGGAACGAAGATATCCTGACCACGGGTCGGTCCATTCTGGAACGGTACGTTCAACGGGAAGTGACGACGACCAATTTCTACGCCCGGGGTGTTGGTTGGGATCAGCGCACAGGTAATGCCTAACTCTTCAGCGCCGCCCAGCAATTTGTCCGGGTCAGACAACTTAAAGGCCAGACCCAGTACGGTGGCAATTGGGGCCAGCGTAATGTAGCGCTTGTTCCAGGTCAGGCGCATGCCCAGCACCTGCTCACCCTGCCATTCGCCCATACACACGACGCCGGTGTCCGGGATCGCCCCTGCATCAGAACCTGCTTCCGGGCTGGTCAGTGCGAAACACGGAATTTCCTGACCACGCGCCAGGCGCGGCAGATAATGATTTTTCTGCTCTTCGGTACCGTAGTGTTGCAGCAATTCGCCCGGCCCTAAAGAGTTTGGTACGCCGACGGTGATCGCCAGAATGCCTGAGACGCCGGAGAGTTTTTGCAGTACGCGAGCCTGAGCGTAAGCGGAGAATTCCAGCCCGCCGTACTCTTTCTTAATGATCATCGCGAAAAAGCGATGTTCTTTCAGGTAAGCCCACAGCTCCGGTGGAAGGTCGGCCATTTCGTGGGTGATTGAGAAGTCATTCGCCATGCGACACGCTTCTTCAACCGGGCCATCAATAAAGGCTTGTTCTTCCGCCGTCAGCTTTGGACGGGCATAGCCGTGAAGTTTTTTCCAGTCCGGGTTGCCACGGAACAGGTCGCCTTCCCACCAGGTGGTACCGGCATCAATCGCTTCTTTTTCCGTGCGTGACATCGGTGGCATCACTTTACTGAACATGCGGAATACCGGTGCTGAAATCAGCGCCTTACGCATCGGGGTAAAGTTAAACGGCACGAGGATGATGGCAAGCGGCACCAGCAGCCACAGATTCCACAGCCCGGCTGCGCCAAGCGCCGCGGTCCAGGCCAGCAGAATCAAGCTGCTAAGCGTCAAACTGACACGGTGATAGAAAAGCACACCGAGTAAAGCAATCGTTAATACCACACTCAAAATCATCATAAGAAATGCCTCTGTCTTGTAGGAGGTCTGACCACTTGTAATGATATGGTTGTAGTTGATGTGATTTTAATTAGCAATGTGTTTACAAAGTAATTACAACCTCGCTCACATTGTTGCCGCTTTTTAGCGCACCAATAATCCAAACATCCGCTGAATAGAACGGTGCTTGCTTCTCTGTCTTCACGCTATCCGTTACACTACCGATGACCATTTTATTAATGCTGAAGGATTATCCTCATGTACCAGGATCTTATTCGTAACGAACTGAATGAAGCGGCCGATACGCTGGCAAACTTCCTGAAAGACGAAGCCAATATCCACGCCATTCAGCGCGCAGCAGTCCTGCTGGCGGACAGCTTTAAAGCAGGAGGCAAAGTGCTTTCCTGCGGTAACGGCGGCTCACACTGTGATGCTATGCACTTCGCAGAAGAGTTGACCGGTCGCTATCGTGAAAACCGTCCGGGCTACCCGGCGATTGCCATTTCTGATGTCAGCCATCTCTCCTGCGTGAGTAATGATTTCGGTTATGAATATGTTTTCTCTCGCTATGTGGAATCCGTTGGCCGTGCGGGCGATGTACTGCTGGGCATCTCCACTTCCGGTAACTCTGCGAACATCATCAAAGCGATTGAAGCTGCGCGTGCGCAGGGCATGAAAGTGATTACCCTGACCGGTAAAGACGGTGGCAAAATGGCAGGTTCTGCGGATATCGAAATCCGTGTACCGCATTTTGGCTATGCCGACCGCGTTCAGGAGATCCACATTAAAGTTATCCATATCCTGATCATGCTTATCGAAAAAGAGATGGTTAAGGCATAAGAGTCACGGGGCTTCGGCCCCGATTGCTGTGGGGGTGTGATATGTGCGAATTGCTCGGGATGAGCGCCAATGTGCCAACCGATATCTGCTTTAGTTTCACCGGGCTGGTTCAGCGCGGTGGAGGTACCGGGCCGCATAAAGACGGCTGGGGAATTACTTTCTACGAAGGTAAAGGTTGTCGCACCTTTAAAGATCCGCAGCCGAGTTATCAATCGCCTATCGCCAAACTGGTGCAGGACTATCCCATCAAATCCTGCTCGGTCATCGCTCATATTCGCCAGGCTAACCGGGGAATGGTGGCGCTGGAAAACACCCATCCCTTTACCCGTGAACTGTGGGGCCGCAACTGGACTTACGCCCACAATGGGCAGCTTTCTGGTTACAAGTCATTGGAGACCGGGCAGTTTCGTCCCGTGGGGGAAACAGACAGCGAGAAAGCCTTCTGCTGGCTGCTGCACAAACTGACGCAGCGTTACCCTCGCACGCCGGGGAATATGCAAGGCGTGTTCAAATATATCGCGTCGCTGACGGATGAGTTACGTGGTAAAGGCGTGTTTAACATGCTGCTGTCGGATGGCCGCTACGTGATGGCGTTCTGCTCAACGAATCTGTACTGGATCACCCGACGCGCGCCGTTTGGGGTCGCAACGCTTCTGGATCAGGATGTAGAAATCGATTTTCAGAAGGAGACCACCGCCAACGATGTGGTGACTGTAATCGCCACTCAACCGCTGACGGGGAATGAAACCTGGCACAAGATTATGCCAGGCGAATGGCGCTTATTTTGCCTCGGTGAGCGTATAGTTTGACGCCAGCTGTGGCTGAACGACTTCGTGGCTGAGCGGCTTGCTCACCACGTAACGACCATCAGCCACAGACACCATCGGTGGGCGATGCGTCTGCTGGAAATAGTCATAACCCGGCTTCAGTTGCTTCCAGAATTCGTTGTAGTACGAATATTTATGGCGTTCCATATTGGCATCCGTCATGCGGAACGGATAAATGCTCACCTGAACGCCCGACTGCCCGAACACTAACGCGGCGGTGACCAACTGGAAAATCTCATCAATACCGGAATCGGTCATGGCGTAGCAGCCCACCGAAACGCAGGCACCGTGGATCATCAGATATTTCCCTTCATACCCATGCGCACGGTCATAAGCATTTGGGAAACCGATATTAATCGCTTTGTAGAAACGACTGTCCGGTTTCAACTGACTACGCTGCACCGAATAAAACCCTTCCGGACTCTTAAAATCGCCCTGGCGTTGTTTCGGCCCTAAACCACCGGAGTAGTTGCAGATTTTATAACTATCAAGGAGTTGGTAGGTTTCGCCCATTTTGACGAAAAGATCGAGAGTGCGCTCTTCTTTATATATCTGGATATAAACGGGAGAGCCCATCATTTGCTGCTTATATTCTTTGCTGACTGGCGTCGTCGGGCCACTGCTGCTCAATAATCCAGCAAACGAAACGCACGGCACTAAAAGCATCGCAATAAATAATGCGATTTTGCGCATACAACATGTTCCTTGATAAAAATAACTAACGTGCCAGGAGAGGCAACAGGGAGAAAAAGCAGATAAATCTGTTTTTGTCCGCTCACCTTAGCACCACCGCATTTTTTCGCAAGAGGAGCGTTTGCCGTTTACAATTTCGTATCGCATTCCCCCGACAACTCGGTGCGTTGTGCTGCGCGCAGACCCCGATGGCTCGTCTAAAACAGAGTGTAGGATAAGCTGATGATTCACTAGCTATCTTTGTCCGAATCCTCAGTACTTTGCGTATTAGCTCGCATTTTAGCCGGCTGAAAAGCGGAACTGCTGCATCCGGGAAGGAGAAAATGGTAAACTTTCGTTACGTCATTATCCTGCCTGGAATAGGCATTTCGGATGTGAATGAAGTAACTCTCAAACAGTGTAAGAAAGGATGCTTTAGCTTCTCGCTTTACCCAATCATGGAATGTCATTGGGTTTTCGGTGTCACTCCTTTCTTTTGTCTCGTTAACCAAAACGCTGACCTCAACGTTACGTTGACGTCGTCGTTAACGGATACCTGCGAACAGTATGATTAAAATAACTAAAGGCCTTGATCTACCGATTGCCGGCCAGCCCGATCAGCAACGTATTGATGACATCGCGGTCACGCGTGTGGCGGTCAAAGGCGAAGAATATGTGGGTTTACGTCCTTCTATGGCGGTAAAAGAGGGCGACCGGGTTGTAAAAGGACAGCTGCTCTTTGAAGATAAAAAAATTCCCGGCGTGCGCTTTACCTCCCCAGCCAGCGGCACGGTCAGCGCCATTCATCGCGGTGAGCGCCGCGTCCTGCAATCGGTGGTGATTGACGTCGATGGCGATGAGTCCGTCGCGTTTAGTCGCTATGCTCCTGACGAATTGGCGACCCTATCGCGTGATGCCGTTACTGCGCAGTTGATTGAGTCTGGTTTATGGACGGCAATGCGCACGCGACCTTTCAGTAAAACTCCCGCGCCCGGTAGCGAACCTGCGGCAATTTTCGTGACCGCAATCGACACCAACCCGCTTGCCGCCGACCCAGAGCCGATTATTCTGGCTCATCGCGAAGACTTTAATGCCGGTTTAACCCTGCTGACGCGCCTGACGGGTGGCAAAGTACACGTCTGCCAGAGCAGCGGTGGCAAGCTGGGAGGGCACTCGCAGGGGCAGGTCACCTTTAACCAGTTTACCGGCCCGCACCCGGCGGGATTAGTCGGAACGCATATTCACTTCCTGGAGCCGGTCAGCCTGAACAAACAGGTCTGGCATCTGAATTACCAGGACGTTATCGCCTACGGGAAATTGTTCCTCGAAGGTCAGCTGTGGACCGAACGAGTCATTGCGCTTGGCGGCCCACAGGTTAAACAGCCTCGTTTAATTCGTACCCGCCTGGGGGCAAATCTTGACGAACTGCTGATGGGAACGTTACTCGAAGGCGAAAACCGCATCATCTCCGGTTCCGTGCTGAACGGCACAAAAGCCGCCGGGCCACATGCTTTCCTCGGACGCTTCCATCTTCAGGTCAGCGTATTAAAAGAAGGGCGTGAAAAAGAGCTCCTCGGTTGGGTTGCGCCCGGGCGGAATAAATTCTCGATAACCCGCACGACGCTGGGTCATTTCTTCAAGAAAAAGCGGTTCAATCTCTCGACGGACACCAACGGCGGTGAACGCGCCATGGTACCGATCGGTAGCTATGAACGCGTCATGCCGCTGGATATTCTGCCGACCGTGCTGCTGCGCGACCTTCTAGCCGGTGATACAGACAGCGCGCAGGCGTTGGGCTGTCTGGAGCTGGATGAAGAAGATTTGGCGCTGTGTACTTATGTCTGTCCGGGAAAATACGAATACGGCCCGGTATTGCGCAGTGTATTAACGCAAATTGAGCAGGAAGGTTAAGTGATGGGCTTAAAACAGCTAGTGGAAAAAGTTGAGCCGCACTTTACGCAAGGCGGCAAGCTGGAAAAATACTACCCGCTATACGAAGCGATGGCGACGTTGCTCTATACGCCGGGCCATGTCACTAAAGGCGCGGCGCACGTTCGTGACGCTATCGACCTTAAACGTATGATGATTCTCGTTTGGTTCGCTGTCTTCCCCGCGATGTTCTGGGGGATGTACAACGTGGGGCTGCAAACCATCCCTGCACTGCATAAATTGTATGGCGCGGAACAGTTACAGCAGGTCATTGCCGCCAACTGGCACTACAGCGTGGCACAAGCGCTGGGCGTCAGTTTTGCCCCTGACGCCGGCTGGATTAGCATGATGATGCTGGGCGCAGTGTTCTTTGTCCCAATCTATGCCACCGTTTTCCTGGTGGGTGGTTTCTGGGAAGTGCTGTTTTCGATTGTCCGCAAGCATGAAATCAATGAAGGCTTCTTTGTCACCTCCATCCTCTTCGCGCTGATTGTTCCGCCTACCATGCCATTATGGCAGGCTGCGCTGGGCATCACCTTTGGTGTCGTCATTGCTAAAGAGATCTTTGGAGGTACCGGGCGCAACTTCTTAAACCCAGCGCTGGCCGGACGTGCATTCCTGTTCTTCGCTTACCCGGCACAAATTTCCGGCGATCTGGTCTGGACTGCGGCTGACGGTTTCTCCGGTGCGACACCGCTATCCCAGTGGGCAAGCCACGGCGGTGAATCGCTGGTGAACGTTGTCAGCGGCCAACCGGTGAGCTGGATGGACGCGTTTATCGGCAATATCCCGGGTTCAATTGGTGAAGTCTCGACCTTGATGATTCTGCTCGGTGGCGCCTTGATTATCTTTGGCCGCGTGGCCTCCTGGCGCATTGTAGCCGGGGTGATGGTTGGCATGATTGCCTGCGCGACCCTGTTTAACCTGATTGGCTCCGAAACCAACCCAATGTTTGCCATGCCGTGGTACTGGCATCTGGTGCTGGGCGGTTTTGCCTTTGGCATGATGTTTATGGCGACCGACCCGGTCTCTGCCTCGTTTACCGATAAAGGGAAATGGTGCTACGGCGCGTTGATTGGTGTGATGTGCGTGCTAATCCGCGTAGTAAACCCGGCCTATCCAGAAGGGATGATGCTGGCGATTCTGTTCGCCAACCTCTTTGCACCGCTGTTCGATTACCTGGTGGTGCAGGCCAACATTAAGCGGAGGAAGTCGCGTGGCTGAAATGAAAAGTAACGATAGCATCGGCAAAACGCTGCTGGTGGTGCTGGTGCTTTGCCTGGTCTGCTCCATCGTGGTTGCCGGTTCGGCAGTGGGGCTAAAACCGCTCCAGCAGGAACAGCGCGCGCTGGATAAACAGCGCAATATTCTGGCAGTTGCAGGGCTGATGCATGACAACATGTCCGCCGATGCAGTGGCAGAAGTCTACGCTGCGCGTGTGACGCCTCGGCTGGTGGACTTAAAAAGCGGTGCACTACTGGATAGTGACCCGGCGAAGTTTAACCAGGGGCTGGCGCTCAAAGATCCGCAACAGAGCGTGACGCTTGAGGCGAGCCAGGACCCGGCGGGCATCAAACGTCGCAGCAACGTGGTGGAAATCTACCTCATCAAAGATGAAAAGCAGCAGATACAAGAAATTGTCCTGCCGGTTTATGGCAACGGCCTGTGGTCGATGATGTATGCCTTTGTGGCACTGGATACCGACGGTCGTACCATCAAAGGCATTACCTACTACGACCAGGGCGAAACCCCGGGGCTGGGTGGGGAAATCGAAAATCCAAACTGGCGTGCGCAGTTTGTTGGCAAACGGGTGCTGGATGATAACGGTCAACCGGCGCTGAGAGTGATGAAAGGTGCTGCGCCGCAGGGTGACCTGTATGCCGTTGATGGCCTGTCAGGCGCCACGCTTACCGCCAACGGTGTACAACACAGTTTCAATTTCTGGATGGGTGAGATGGGCTTTGGCCCGTTCCTGAAACAGGTACGTGAAGGAGGGCTGAACCATGGCTGAGCAGGGCGATATGAAAGAGATGAAGCGCGTGCTAGTCGGCCCGCTTATCGCTAACAACCCCATTGCGCTACAGGTGCTCGGCGTCTGTTCGGCGCTGGCGGTCACCACCAAGCTGGAAACGGCCTTTGTGATGACCATTGCGGTGACGCTGGTAACGGCGTTTTCCAGCATGTTTATCTCCATGATCCGTCACCATATTCCAAACAGCGTGCGCATTATTGTGCAGATGGCGATCATCGCCTCGCTGGTTATCGTGGTCGATCAGCTATTACGCGCATTCGCCTACGAAACCTCGAAACAGCTGTCGGTATTCGTCGGACTTATCATCACCAACTGTATCGTGATGGGGCGCGCGGAAGCGTATGCGATGAAATCACCGCCGATGGCGAGCTTTATGGACGGCATTGGTAACGGTTTGGGTTATGGCGCGATTTTGCTGATTGTTGGCTTCCTGCGTGAACTTATCGGCAGCGGCAAGCTGTTCGGTATCACGGTACTGGAAACCGTTAAAAACGGCGGCTGGTATCAGCCAAACGGCCTGTTTTTGCTCGCACCGAGCGCATTTTTCATTATCGGTTTGCTGATCTGGGCGCTGCGTAGCTGGAAGCCGGAACAGCAAGAAAAGGAGTAACCGATTATGGCTCATTACATTAGCCTGTTTGTCCGCGCGGTGTTTGTTGAAAACATGGCGTTGGCGTTCTTCCTGGGGATGTGTACTTTCCTCGCGGTATCGAAGAAAGTCTCTACCGCCTTTGGTCTTGGCGTCGCCGTGACCGTCGTGTTAGGTCTGGCAGTACCGATTAATAACCTGGTCTACAACCTGGTGCTGCGTGATGGTGCGCTGGCGGAAGGGGTTGATCTTAGCTTCCTCAACTTCATCACTTTTATCGGGGTGATTGCGGCACTGGTTCAAATTCTTGAGATGATCCTCGATAAATACTTCCCGTCGCTGTACACCGCGCTGGGTATCTTCCTGCCGCTCATCGCCGTGAACTGCGCCATCTTCGGCGGCGTATCGTTTATGGTGCAGCGTGATTACAACTTCAGTGAATCTATCGTTTACGGCTTTGGTTCCGGGATCGGTTGGATGCTGGCGATCGTCGCTATGGCGGGGATCCGCGAAAAAATGAAATATTCAAACGTGCCTGCGGGACTGCGCGGCTTAGGGATCACCTTTATCACCACCGGACTGATGGCATTAGGGTTTATGTCATTTTCCGGTGTGCAGCTATAAGGGCCGTTAATCATGGAAATATTACTAGGCGTAGTCATGTTTACGCTGATTGTGCTGGTGCTATCGCTACTGATTTTGTTCGCCAAATCAAAGCTTGTGAATGCAGGTGACGTGGTTATCGAAATCAACAATGAAGCGGATAAGCAGATTAAGACCCCAGCGGGCGACAAGCTGCTGAACACGTTATCCAGCAACGGTATCTTTATCTCCTCTGCCTGCGGCGGTGGTGGATCCTGTGGCCAGTGTCGGGTAAAGGTGAAAGAAGGCGGTGGTGATATTCTGCCGACTGAGCTTTCGCACATCACCAAGCGTGAAGCCAAAGAAGGCTGTCGTTTAGCCTGTCAGGTTGCCGTGCGTCAGGACATGAAAATTGAACTGCCGGATGAAGTGTTCGGGGTGAAAAAATGGGAATGCGAAGTTATCTCTAACGATAACAAAGCGACGTTTATTAAAGAGCTAAAGCTGGCGATTCCTGCCGGTGAAAACGTACCGTTTCGTGCTGGTGGCTATATTCAGATTGAGTGTCCACCGCATAAAGTGGCCTACGCTGACTTTGATGTACCGGATGAATACCGCGGTGACTGGGACAAGTTTAATTTGTTCCGCTATGTCTCGGATGTGAAAGAGCCGACGCTTCGCGCCTACTCGATGGCGAACTATCCGGAAGAGAAGGGCATCATCATGCTCAACGTGCGTATTGCCACGCCGCCGCCTTCTGCGCCTGACGCGCCGCCGGGGATCATGTCCTCGTATATCTGGTCGCTGAAAGCCGGAGATAAGGTGACGATTTCTGGACCATTTGGTGAATTCTTTGCCAAAGAGACCGAGGCAGAGATGGTCTTTATCGGCGGTGGTGCCGGGATGGCGCCTATGCGTTCGCATATCTTCGACCAGCTCAAACGCTTACACAGCAAGCGTAAAATCAGCTTCTGGTACGGTGCGCGCTCGCTGCGCGAAATGTTCTATGAAGAAGAGTTTGAGCAACTGGCGCGGGAAAATCCGAACTTTACCTTCAACATTGCGCTCTCTGATGCGCAGCCTGAAGATAACTGGACCGGGTACACGGGCTTTATTCATAATGTTCTGTACGAGAACTACCTGCGGGATCATCCGGCCCCTGAAGACTGTGAGTTTTACATGTGCGGGCCGCCGATGATGAACGCCGCGGTGATAAAAATGCTCAAAGACTTAGGCGTTGAGGATGAAAATATCATGCTCGACGACTTTGGAGGCTGATGATGTTAACAGTATTTCTGGCGACATTTGGCATTTTCGCGCTAGCGATTTTCGGCATGTCGCTGGGATATCTGGTGAAGCGAAAAAGCTTGCAAGGTAGCTGCGGCGGGATCTCATCACTGGGTATTGAAAAAGTCTGCGACTGCCCTGAACCCTGCGATGCGCGTAAAAAACGTATGGCGCGTGAGGCGCAGCGCCAGCAAAACCGCATTTTGTAGTATCCCTATCGCCCGGCGTCGCTGGGCGAGTTCTTATCCTTCTCATTTGCCATTATTGTGCTGTATACTTATCCAGTGGTAAGTGAGGGCTAACAATGCGCAAAATAATCCATATCGATATGGACTGCTTCTTCGCGGCGGTTGAAATGCGCGATAACCCGGCGCTGCGCGATATTCCAATCGCCATCGGCGGCAGTCGCGTACAGCGCGGTGTGATAAGCACTGCGAACTATCCAGCGCGCAAATTTGGCGTGCGCAGCGCCATGCCGACGGGAATGGC
This sequence comes from Kluyvera intermedia, assembly GCF_034424175.1. Lineage (NCBI taxonomy): Bacteria > Pseudomonadati > Pseudomonadota > Gammaproteobacteria > Enterobacterales > Enterobacteriaceae > Kluyvera > Kluyvera intermedia. Next base: position 3,751,218 of record NZ_CP139986.1, on the reverse strand, counting down.
CTTAAAGCTTTGTCCGCACCTCACGTTATTACCCGGGCGCTTTGAAGCTTATCGTGAAGCCTCTCACCACATTCGTGAAATCTTCTCCCGCTACACCTCACTAATTGAACCGCTATCGCTGGATGAAGCCTACCTGGACGTCAGCGACAGCCCACACTGCCACGGTTCGGCGACGTTGATGGCACAGGAGATTCGCCAGACCATATTTAATGAGCTGGCACTGACCGCATCGGCGGGGGTCGCTCCGATAAAATTTCTGGCTAAAATTGCCTCCGATCTCAATAAGCCCAACGGTCAGTTTGTACTGACACCAGACGAAGTCCCCGCATTTCTCAAAACCCTGCCGTTAAGTAAAATTCCGGGCGTGGGCAAAGTCTCCGCCGCGAAGCTCGAAAGCATGGGGCTGCGTACCTGCGAAGATGTGCAGAACAGCGACCTGGCCATGCTGCTTAAACGCTTTGGTAAATTTGGGCGGATCCTGTGGGAGCGTAGCCAGGGGATCGATGAACGCGAGATCAACAACGATCGTCAACGCAAATCGATAGGTGTTGAGCGTACGTTGGAAGAAGATATTCACCAGTGGTCGGACTGCGAGGCGATTATCGAACGGCTCTATCCTGAGCTTGAGCGTCGACTGGCGAAAGTCAGACCGGATTTATTGATTGCTCGCCAGGGCATCAAATTAAAATTTAATGATTTCCAGCAAACCACTCAGGAGCACGTCTGGCCGAAGCTCAATAAAGACGACTTAATTGCCACGGCGCGGAAATCCTGGCAAGAAAGACGCGCTGAGCGCGGCGTGCGTCTCGTTGGTCTGCATGTCACGCTGCTGGATCCGCAGCTTGAACGACAGCTTCTCTTAGGAATTTAACCATGTTTATCCGTTCTTACCGTGAAAGTGATTTCCCGGCGCTATGTCAGATTTTCCTGCGAGCGGTGCGTGAAACCGCAAGCCAGCACTACTCACCATCACAGATTGCCGCCTGGGCACAGGTTGATGAGGCTCGCTGGCAACAAAAAATGGTGGAATCGCAGGTGCTGGTGGCAACCGTAAACGAGCGTCCCGTCGGATTTATCACCGCGATTGGCGACTATATTGATCTGCTCTTTGTCGCACCGGAATTCTCGCGACAGGGCGTTGCCAGCGCTTTGCTTAACGCGCTATTTGTTCAGATCCCAACAGGAACGTTAACGGTCGAAGCGAGCATCACCGCCAGGCCGTGTTTTGAGCGTCATGGATTTGTTGTCGTGGCAGAGCAGGAGGTTCAGGCGCGTGGGGAGACGTTTGTGAATTATCGGATGGAAAAGGTCAGGTAGTTCGGTGATATTCCCGGCGGCGCTTCGCTTGGTCGGGCTACAAATATGCAAAAATGTAGCCCGACCAAGCGAAGCGCCGCCGGAAACGGCTTAAAACTTACTTCGCCGGAATCGCTTTCAGCAGTTCCGTCAGCAGCTGCCAATACTGGCCAACGCTTTCGATATGAACCTGCTCATCCGGTGAATGAGGCCCGGTGATAGTTGGCCCAATCGACACCATATCCATGTTCGGATACGGCTTCTTGAACAGACCACATTCCAGACCCGCGTGGATAATCTGAATATTCGGCACCTTGTTGAACAGGCGCTGATAGGTTTCACGCACCAACTGCATCACCGGAGATTTGGCATCTGGCTGCCAGCCCGGGTAGCCGCCTTTCGGCTGGGTCTGAGCCCCGGCCAGCGCGCCCAGCGATTCCAGCATGCTCACTACATAATCTTTCCCACTGTCGAGCAGAGAACGGATCAGACAGTGAATGATGGCGGTATCTTCGGTAAAGGAAACGACGCCGACGTTCAGAGAGGTTTCAACGACACCTTTTGCCACGTCAGAATTGCGAATTACCCCGTTCGGCGTGGCGTTCAGCAGTTGAACAAACGCATCGCGTGACGCGTTGGTCAGCGCTTTTGCTTCAACGGTAACGGCTTCCAGCACCAGGTTTAGGTTTTTCTCTTTCGCTGACAGTTCGTTTTGCAGAATGTCCAGATAGGTTTTAACCAGCGCTTTTAGTGCATCAACTTTATCCGCTGGGATAGCCAGTGCCGCAAATGCTTCACGTGGAATAGCGTTACGCAGCGTACCGCCGTTGAAGTCGACCAGACGCAGATCCAGCTCTGCCGCGTGGGCTGCCAGGAAACGGGCCAGCAGCTTGTTAGCGTTACCCAGACCAAGGTGAATATCACCGCCGGAGTGACCGCCTTTCAGCCCTTTCAGCGTCAGCTTGAAGGTCTGGAAGCCAGCCGGAATCGCTTCACGGGTCAGCGGCAGACTGCTGGTAAAGTCGATACCCCCTGCGCAACCCATGTAGATCTCACCCTCCTCTTCAGAGTCGGTGTTGATCAGAATCTCGCCCTGCAACCAACCGGACTGCAGACCAAATGCACCGTCCATACCGGTTTCTTCGGTCATGGTCAGCAGCACTTCCAGCGGGCCATGCTCGACGGATTCGTCAGACAGCACCGCCAGCGCGGATGCCATACCGATACCGTTATCTGCGCCAAGCGTAGTGCCGCGTGCTTTTACCCACTCACCATCGATGTACGGCTGAATAGGGTCTTTAGCGAAATCGTGCACGGTGTCATTGTTTTTCTGCGGCACCATATCGAGGTGAGCCTGCAGCACAACCGGTTTACGGTTTTCCATGCCCGGCGTCGCGGCTTTACGAATCAGAATGTTGCCGACCTGGTCGCGTTCTGCGTGCAGACCTTTTTCTTTCGCCCAGCCAATGATGTGGGCAGCGAGCTGCTCTTCATGATGAGAAGGGTGCGGAATAGAACAGATTTTGGCAAAAATATCCCACAGCGGCTGCGGGGATAATTGAGACAGTTCAGACACGATGAGTCTCCTTACGGCGTTCTGCAAAAGTCGCTTGCAGGTAAAGGGTTAGCACATACATATACCACAAGCCTGGCTTGCGCGATGGGGTTGAGAATACCACTTTCTCTGTCTTGCGGTAGAACAAACCACGTAAAAAGCGCCTGTGATTCCGCTAAACACTGGTTTTTAGTGCGTCAGATCTCTATAATCTCGCGCAACCCATTTCCCCCTTGAACACTTTTTAAGCCGTATAACACAGGCTGGGACACTTTCACATGAGCGAAAAATACGTCGTCACTTGGGACATGTTGCAGATTCACGCGCGCAAGCTCGCTGCACGCCTGATGCCTTCTGAACAATGGAAAGGTATTATTGCCGTTAGCCGTGGTGGTTTGGTACCGGCTGCACTGCTGGCACGTGAACTGGGCATTCGTCATGTCGACACCGTATGCATCTCCAGCTATGACCACGACAACCAGCGTGAACTGAAAGTTCTTAAGCGCGCGGAAGGCGATGGCGAAGGCTTTATTGTTATCGACGATCTGGTCGATACCGGCGGCACTGCCGTTGCGATTCGTGAAATGTACCCAAAAGCGCATTTCGTCACCATCTTCGCGAAACCAGCGGGTCGCCCACTGGTCAACGATTATGTTGTTGATATCCCGCAGGATACCTGGATTGAACAACCCTGGGATATGGGCGTGGTATTCGTACCACCAATCTCCGGGCGTTAATTCAGTCATTAAATGCGCTCCCAACGCCCGGTTATGCCGGGCGTTGTTCTTTTTAACGCCCCACGCGTTACAATAGTCCTAAGATCGTATCCATGGAGGTTTTGTGATGCCAGAAGCCAATCTCAGCGAAACGCTATTCAAGCCGCGTTTTAAACACCCCGAAACATCCACGCTGGTGCGTCGGTTCAACACCGGTAACACTGCCAGTATGCAGTCCGCGCTGAGCGGTGCGAACGTTCCGCACTGGTACCGCATGATCAACCGCTTGATGTGGATCTGGCGAGGCGTGACGCCTCAGGAGATCCTCGACGTCCAGGCACGGATTGTCATGAGCAAGGCCGAACGTACTGACGAAGAGCTGTTTGATACCGTCGTGGGCTACCGTGGCGGGAACTGGATTTACGAATGGTCAACGCAAGCCATGGTCTGGCAGCAGAAAGCCATGCAAGAATCGGACGAAACGCTCAGCGGCCGCCACTGGCTGCACGCGTCCAACCTGTATAGCATTGCGGCCTACCCACACCTGAAGGGCGATGAGCTTGCAGAACAGGCACAGGCGCTTGGAAACCGTGCTTATCAGGAAGCGGCGAAGCGTTTGCCGGGCGAAATGCGTGAACTGGAGTTTACCATCCCCGGTGGTGCGCCTATTACCGGCTTCCTGCATATGCCGAAAGGCGACGGCCCGTTCCCAACGGTGCTGATGTGCGGTGGTCTTGATGGCTTACAGACGGATTACTACAGCCTGTATGAACACTACTTTGCACCGCTTGGCATCGCGATGTTGACCGTGGATATGCCCTCTATCGGCTTCTCTTCAAAATGGAAGCTGACGCAGGACTCCAGTCTGCTACATCAGCACGTTATCCGCGCGCTGCCGAATATCCCATGGGTCGACCATACGCGCGTGGCGGCCTTTGGTTTCCGCTTTGGCGCCAACGTTGCCGTGCGCCTGGCTTATCTGGAAGCACAGAATCTGAAAGCGGTCGCCTGTTTGGGCCCAGTCGTACATGGATTATTGAGTGACCCACTGCATCAGGGGCGCGTCCCGGAAATGTATCTTGATGTGCTGGCCTCCCGTCTGGGAATGCACGACGCCTCCGACGAAGCGCTACGTGTGGAACTAAACCGCTACTCGCTGAAAACCCAAGGGTTACTGGGCCGTCGCTGCCCAACGCCAATGCTTTCGGGATTCTGGGATAACGATCCATTCAGCCCGGAAGAAGAGTCGCGTTTAATCGTCTCGTCATCTTCGCAAGGGAAACTACTGTCGATCCCGTTTAACCCGGTGTATCGCAACTTTGACAAGGCACTGAAAGAAATTGCCGCGTGGATCAACAATAGATTTTGTTAATATATTGATAAATTCTATTGATTTGGTAAAACAGTTGCATCACTAAAGGAGATCGCAATGACGTTACCGAGTGGACACCCGAAGAGTAGATTGATTAAGAAGTTCGCTGCGCTTGGCCCCTATATCCGCGAAGAACAGTGCGAAGAGAACCGATTTTTTTTCGACTGCCTGGCCGTTTGCGTGAATGTAAAGCCTGCACCGGAGAAGCGTGAGTTCTGGGGCTGGTGGATGGAGATGGAAGCACATGAAAAATGCTTCACCTACAGCTACCAGTTCGGACTGTTTGACAAAGAAGGGGTATGGCAGGAAGTGGATATCAAAGACCCCGAGGTGGTGGAACGTCTGGAGTTAACATTGCAGGGTTTCCATGGTCGCGTGAAAGATCTGCTGAAGACGTTAGAGTTGGGACTTGAACCGGCGAAAGGCTTTGCCAACGAAGCGTTAAAACGTACCGCGTAAATCATCCCGATAACAAGGCCAGCCAACGTGCTGGCCTTTCTATTGGCTATTACAATAGGTAGGCTCGATAAGCGAAGTGCCATCGGGCAATAAAACGCAAATGGCCGGATAGGGTGTAATACCTTATCCGGCCATCTTATTTTTGGAGACGCGATTAGAACTGGTAAGTCATACCCACTGCAACCACATCGTCGGTCATAATAGCCAGACGCTTAGTCACGTCATCTTCATCAATCAGGTTAATTTTATAATCGACAAATGCGGACATATTTTTGTTGAAATAGTAGGTCGCGCCGACATCTACATATTTCATCAGATCCTGGTCGCCAATGCCGTTATCCAGGTTTTTACCTTTCATCTGGACATAACCCAAGGATGGACGCAGGCCAAAATCAAACTGATATTGCGCCACGGCTTCGAAGTTCTGCGCTTTATTAGCAAAACCTTGATCCGCTGAAACCAAGCCTTTTACCGGCGTCATATTGCGCGTTTCGGTATAAATCATCGCCAGGTAAATATTATTGGCGTCGTATTTCAGGCCCGTGCCCCAGGACTCTGCATTTTTTCCGCCCTGTGACAGGGATTTAGCCTGTTGGATATCAGTACGGTCAGAGTTGGTGTATGCCGCGCTCATGGCGAAGTCGCTGCCGCCGAAATCATAGGTCAGGGAAGTACCGAAACCGTCACCGTTGGCGGTAGCATAGGTGCTGCGGTCATTTTTACCCTGGTATTGCAGGGTTAAATCCAGCCCGTCGACCACGCCGAAGAAATCGGTATTACGGTAAGTTGCCAGCCCGCTGGAACGTTTGGTCATAAAGTTATCGGTTTTCGCCGAGGCTTCACCGCCGAATTCCGGGAACATATCGGTCCAGGCTTCGACGTCGTACAGCGCACCCAGGTTACGACCATAGTCAAACGAACCGAACTGTTTTAATTTCAGACCCGCAAAAGCCAGACGTGTTTTCTGTGAAGAGTTGCTTTCATCGTTATTGCCGGAGAATTCAGATTCCCAGCGACCATAACCGGTCAACTGATCGTTAATTTGGGTTTCGCCTTTAAAACCGAAACGAATGTATGTTTTATCGCCATCGGAGCCGGAATCATCGCTCATGTAATGCATGGCTTTCACTTTGCCGTACACATCCAGCTTATTACCATCTTTGTTATAAACTTCGGCGGCCATTGCTGAAGAAGACGCAATAATACCCATCATCGTTAATGCCAGCGTTGTTTTTTGCATTTCTCGTTCCCGGTTTTTATGTTTTAAATTGCTGTGAAAGACCACTGTGAAAAAACAGGAACGTTTTTATCCCGCACATGTTAAAAATTTATGACAATATTCGATTAATTATAAAAATGTATGATTAATTTTTTCTGTCATAAAGCTGTCAACAATCCTCACTAGGCTGCCTGATCCCGCGCAACAAAATCCCTGCTTTCAATGCTGGCAGTTGGCAAGCGGCCTGACTCCTGTTACAACGTTGGCTTGGTATCTTTTTTCCTTTTTAACGGCAGAGAATCATGAGTGATAGTCAGACGCTGGTGGTCAAACTGGGCACCAGTGTTTTAACGGGCGGATCGCGCCGCCTGAACCGCGCGCACATTGTGGAACTGGTTCGCCAGTGTGCCCAGCTTCATGCGGCTGGGCATCGAATTGTTATTGTGACGTCAGGCGCCATCGCCGCCGGACGTGAGCACCTGGGTTACCCCGAACTGCCCGCGACTATCGCCTCTAAACAACTGTTGGCCGCCGTCGGCCAAAGCCGCTTGATTCAACTGTGGGAACAGCTGTTTTCAATTTACGGTATTCACATCGGCCAGATGCTGTTAACGCGCGCCGACATGGAAGACCGTGAACGTTTCCTTAACGCCCGCGACACCATGCGCGCGCTGCTGGATAACAACATCGTTCCGGTCATCAATGAAAATGACGCCGTCGCCACCACCGAAATTAAAGTCGGCGATAACGATAACCTTTCTGCGCTGGCCGCGATTCTGGCGGGCGCTGACAAACTGCTGCTGCTGACCGACCAGCAAGGTCTGTTCACCGCTGACCCGCGCAGCAATCCTGACGCTGAACTGATCAAAGATGTCTTTGGCATTGATGATGAACTGCGCGCCGTTGCCGGCGATAGCGTTTCCGGGCTCGGTACCGGCGGCATGGGCACCAAACTGCAAGCCGCAGATGTTGCCTGCCGTGCTGGTATCGACACCATCATCGCCGCAGGCAGCCTGCCAGGCGTGATTGGCGACGTCATGGCGAACATCTCCGTCGGCACGCGCTTTCATGCGCAGGACACGCCGCTGGAAAACCGTAAACGCTGGATCTTTGGCGCACCACCGGCAGGTGAATTGATTGTTGATGCCGGTGCCACCGGCGCGATTCTGGAGCGGGGGAGTTCATTACTTCCGAAAGGCATTAAAAACGTGACAGGCAACTTCTCCCGTGGTGAAGTGATCCGCATTCGTAATCTGGAAGGTCGTGATATTGCGCACGGCGTAAGCCGCTACAACAGCGATGCATTGCGTCTAATTGCCGGACACCACTCGCAAGAGATTGCAGACATCCTCGGCTATGAATATGGCCCGGTTGCCGTTCACCGCGACGACATGATTACCCGCTAAGGAGTTCAACATGCTGGAACAAATGGGCATTGCGGCAAAGCAGGCCTCTTACAAACTCGCGCTGCTATCCAGCCGTGAAAAAAATCGGGTTCTGGAAACTATTGCTGATTATCTGGAATCTCACAGCGATGAAATTCTGCGCGCCAACGCTGACGATTTGACCCAGGCACGTGAAAGCGGCCTGAGCGAAGCGATGCTCGACCGTCTGGCATTGACGCCGGCACGCCTCACGGCGATTGCTAACGATGTCCGCCAGGTCTGCACGTTGGCGGATCCCGTTGGTCAGGTGATTGACGGCGGGCTGCTCGATAGCGGCCTGCGTATCGAACGTCGCCGCGTCCCGCTGGGCGTCATTGGTGTGATTTACGAAGCGCGACCAAACGTCACCGTCGATGTGGCCGCGCTGTGCCTGAAAACCGGCAATGCAGCAATCCTGCGTGGTGGCAAAGAGACTTATCGCACCAACGCCGCCACGGTTGGCGTTATCCAGCGCGCGTTAAAAGAGTGTGGCTTGCCAGAAGCCGCGGTTCAGGCGATTGAAAATCCTGACCGCACGCTGGTCAGTGAAATGCTGCGCATGGACAAATACATCGACATGCTGATCCCACGCGGCGGTGCAGGGCTGCACAAGCTGTGCCGCGAACAATCGACGATCCCGGTAATTACCGGCGGAATCGGTGTTTGTCATATTTACGTGGATGATTCCGCAGAGGTTGCTCCGGCGCTGAAGATTCTCGTTAACGCCAAAACCCAGCGCCCTAGTACCTGTAACACCGTTGAAACGCTGCTGGTGCATCAGGACATTGCTGAAAGCTTCCTGCCGGCATTAAGCCAGCAGATGGCAGAAAGCGGCGTGACGCTGCACGGCGATGAAACGGTTATGCGCGAGCTGAAAGGCCCGGCGAAGCTGGTAGCTCTTAAGCCAGAAGAACTGGACAACGAGTTTCTGTCACTGGATCTCAACGTGGTTATTGTGCCGGATATGGATGGTGCTATCGCGCATATCCGCGCCCACGGCACCCAGCATTCCGACGCTATTCTCACCCGCACCCTGAGCAATGCCAACCGCTTCATCAACGAAGTGGATTCCTCTGCGGTGTACGTCAACGCCTCAACGCGCTTTACCGACGGCGGCCAATTCGGCCTCGGCGCAGAAGTGGCGGTCAGCACGCAGAAACTGCATGCGCGCGGCCCAATGGGCCTGGAAGCACTGACCACCTACAAGTGGATTGGCTTCGGCGAAGATACCATTCGTGCGTAATTGATAATGGGCGATGCAAAAGTAGGCACTTGATTCATCAGGCTATTGACGCATCGCCCTGTTAGTTTTAACCTTTTGTCCCGTGATTCACGCTCGTGAACACGTCTTGCAGGGCCGATATAGCTCAGTTGGTAGAGCAGCGCATTCGTAATGCGAAGGTCGTAGGTTCGACTCCTATTATCGGCACCATTTCAAATTCCCCAAACGTCCGTATTCATCCATAACTACTCTGTTTTATAACGATTTTACTAGTTTTTAGTCCATCGTAGTCCGTAACCATCCAGTAGAATCCGATACAGAATGTGTATATGTTCCTGTTCGGTCTTGGATTCCTATATACATGCCTTTAAACGATATGCAGATTCGCCGCGCTAAGCCTGAAGATAAACCCTATACGCTTGGGGATGGGCAAGGCTTGCCATTGCTTATAGAACCTAATGGAAGCAAGAGCTGGCGGTTCCGCTATCGCTATGCCGGTAAACCCAAGATGATCTCGTTTGGCGTTTACCCAACGATGACCCTTGCCGATGCTCGTTCCCGTCGTGATGAAGCTTGAAAACTTGTGGCAGAAGGAAAGAACCCTAGCGAGGTTCGAAAAGAGCAAAAGCTGGCCCTGCAAACAGAGTCAGAGAACGCCTTTGAAAAGATAGCCAGAGAGTGGCATCAACTTAAATCTGCTAAATGGTCGACAGGATACGCATCAGACATCATGGAAGCGTTTAAGAACGACATTTTTCCTTATGTTGGCACAAGGCCAGTGGGGGAGATTAAACCGCTAGAGTTGCTAAACGTTCTGCGTAAAATTGAGAAACGTGGTGCGTTGGAGAAAATGCGTAAAGTGCGGCAGCGTTGCTCCGAAGTGTTTCGCTATGCAATTACAACGGGTAGGGCGGAGTACAATCCTGCTGCTGATCTCTCCAGTGCCCTCGAAGTACACCAATCCAATCATTTCCCGTTCCTAAAAGCTGATGAGATACCCGATTTTGTGCGTGCCTTAGAGAGTTACACTGGGAGTAAGCTTGTCCAGATAGCCAAGAAATTACTGATGATTACGAGCGTGAGAACCATCGAATTACGTGCGGCATTATGGCAAGAATTTGATCTGGATAACGCTATTTGGGAAATTCCTGCTGAAAGGATGAAAATGTGCAGGGCGCATCTTGTTCCATTATCGACTCAGGCGTTAGATTTACTTAACGAACTCAAGATTATGACAGGGAATTATCGTTATGTTTTTCCAGGGAGGAATGATCCGAACAAGCCGAGAGTGAGGCGAGTATTAACCAAGTTATCAAACGTATTGGTTATGGGGGAAAGCTAACAGGGCATGGTTTAGGCACACGCTGTCTACTATTTTACATGAGAAAGGATTTATATCTGCTTGGGTAGAGATTCAATTGGCTCATGTTGATAAAAATAATATAAGAGGAACCTATAATCATGCTGTATATATTGAGGGGAGAAGGGAGATGATACAGTGGTATTCGGACTTCCTGTTTACAAATAAGTGCTAAATGATATATTATTTAGCACTTATTAAATTTAGCAAATATAGAACCTACTTTCCTCTAGTTCACCATTCCAATGCTCAGGGGAAATATGCGGAAGAATATCTAGATTGTTTTTATATACTCCTACTGTATCTCTGTTTATATACCCTGATTCATGCATCTCTTTCCACGTCTTAGGATAAAAAGTGGATATTATAAATGCAGTAAATGCTAAAGGAGTTAAAATTCTTTTTACAGGTATCCGAGACTCATTCTCATAACCAATATGTAAATGATGTGCTGGGTGGTTTATAGGGTCGTACTGTGAAGGATGTTGGTCTAGCCGAACTGGAGTGAAACTTTTGTGATCAGAGACAGATACTACAAAATTCTGATAGCCTTCGCTAAAAGACCCTGAATCAATGTAACTTGATTTGGTTTCTCTGTCTAAATTATCCCATTCCTCGCCAAATTCACTTAGAAAGTAATCTTCCATAGAAGGAACTGTTATTGGACTCATAATAAATCTAAAGCTGTTTTCTTCAAATAGAAAAACACTCTCGTCAGTGAGTTTAATATGAAACCAAAAGTTACTTTTATGCAGCTCCCAGTACTCCCTATAAGCAAGGTTTCTACATAGGGGAGCGTAATTTGAAGGTAAATTAACCCTTCCATTAGACTCTGCTAGCAAGCCTGAAGTCTCAACGAAATCAGTACATTTACTTATTGCTCTCACATCTTGAAAGGAAATCATTTTCTCCCCTTCTTAGCTGATTGTTCCTCCATGAACTTCTGCATGTTCTCGAAGCTTCCAAATTTACTGAGCATAAACTCAAGCTCGCTAATATCTTTGGACGATACTTGCTTAACATGAGTAATATCATGTTCAATTTGCTGGGCTTCTTCCTTCGTTGGGTAATCGAAACGTATGTATGGAATATTATTAACAGATTGTTCCATTTCACTTTTCAACCCACTGGTAACATCACCAATACCTGAAACAGATAACCAACCTTTTGTTCTTGTCATTGCTGTAAATAAAAGGTTTCTGTTTCTAATGTTCAAGTTATGGCATAAGAAATCAGAGCCGACTATATACACTGAATATGCTTCATTTCCCTTCGCCTTGTGTATTGTAGTGAGTGTTACTCTGTCTTTGACTTTAAAGTCATGAATTGATATTTTCTCTGCGTGCACATTGTTGGTGTATATCTCTCTAGAGTTCAATACCCTTGTCACTTTATTGAAATAATTTCGGCAATTATAATCATCGGCACAAATCACCATGATATCTTCAGGGAGTAATCCTTCACCCTTAATGTCATTTTCTATGGCTGCAACTAAACTATTTATTTCTTCATCTAAATCTTTATGGCTAAAATTGAAAGCTAATAATTCTCGAGTGTCTTGTTGTGCAAAGCTTGGTGAATTTTTGGATTCACGCAACACTTCAACTTTTTCCGACTCTTGAAACTCTCCAGATTGTCTGGATGTAACTGAATATCCTAAATCGTTCCAGTATTGAACTGATTCAATTTTTTGAACTTGTTTTCCATACACACCTAAACCGATAGCATGAGCAGTTACAAGTATAGCTAATGGAGTTCTGTAGCATACCTCAAGGAATTTATCTTTAATGAATTCAGTTCCATCATCAAATATTTCCGTGGCTGTTGGTGTTCTTTTTTGGAAAATATTTTGAAAGACATCCGCACCAAAGCAAACTTGCTTGTTTTTCGCTAGTTTAGTGCAGAGTCGCATGAAGTAAATACCATAATCTTGTGCTTCGTCTACAAAAACATAATCGTATAAAGGTGTGATTTGTGCATTGTCTAAAAGTTTTTTGCATGCATATTCAAATGGATCTAATGTTCCTCTTGATTCAACTTGGGCGTCTGGGAAGTTGAGAAAGTCATGGCCAAAAGCTTTGCAAGCCTCGTAATAAACTCCGGCATTAGATCTCCCTCCCCAAGAGTGCATGACTGTTACGCGATCAAGGTTTGTTGAGTCATCATGAAACTCTCGATAGAAACGTTGAATAAGCCTTAGGACATGTTGATAGAGACTCTTAGTTGTAAAAGTATATAGAATGGTTGCCTTTCCAGTCTCATCCCTTAAAAGCGTTTGGGCAACTTTCATGGCTAAAATAACGGTTTTTCCAGAACCAGCCAGCCCTCGAATTCGTTGTGGACCATCTAATGCTGGGATATATCCTTCTTGCTGATCCCTGTCAAACATTAAAATGTTTGATTCAACTTGAGTTATTCTTGCTGCTTTAGAATCAGGTGGCAGGCTTTCGGCATTACGATCTTCCGGTTTTAATAAACCTTTTGCCCCTTGTATCGTAGATATTGACTCAAAAAACAAACGCTCAGGAAAATTACTTTCATATGAAGCTATTGTATCGAGAAGTTGTTTTTCCGTCGTAACAATAGGGTTGCGCAAATTTTCAATGTTTTTGTCATTGCTATTTAATAATGGTGCGAATAATAATGAGTTTACCGGTAATGCAAACCCCAGCATTCCTTTGCGTAGCTGATCATTTTTGATTAGTCTGGAGACAACGAAACCTGCCACCCTTTCTAAGCTTTTATCATCTCTGTTAAGCTGAGGAATATTATATTCATTTGCAGAGGATGAATAAAAAACAATCACGCCGTAATAAGGGCTAACCATTAGGATCTGAGATATTACGAGATTATCATCATCACCTTTATACATTGGGAAGTCTAAAAATATCTCTGCATCGTCCAGTTTTAATTCTGAACGTTCTAAGGATTTAAAAAGCGTTTGTACATCGCGATTCTGAATTTCAACACCTTGGGGATTAATCTTCATTATTTTTCACCGCCCTCTGAGTTATGCGTCGTTCTCATCAAAGTAGAGACACCGATATCCCTTATTGTAAGGTTTTTTTTGAAACATTCTAAAAAAATGTTTCACAACATGGGTCTTGTAACAATATGCGAGCACTGCAAACGTTGAAGCTTTTCACTCAAACAAGAACCAGCTATCGTACCGCTAAGCTATACCGCAATCAAAGCACCTTATCCTTGTTTTATCCCTCAGCGTGCGCAGCCCCGCCCGCCTGCACGCTTCACTTAATGCATAGGTTTTCATGCACTGCCGATTTGTTCTCAATGCCCGTGAATCACGGGGGTTGGGACTAAAATTGATGCATGGGTCTCATGTGTTTTCATGCAGCATAGACATGCACTCTCAACATCAACGGGAAAGCCAGAAAGTTAGCGTAAAAAAAACCGGCATATAAGCCGGTTCGAGGTTTGATAAAACTGATGTTTGTATTAAGCCCTCATTAATGAAGGTTCAATACCGCTTCGTCCTATTGAAGATCTTTTTCTTTCAGAAATTTACTCACCAAATCAGCAATCTGCACATTATTTAAATCAGAAAACGGGAAATGAGTATTCCCTTTGATGCCCACTTCAGGCAGGTGCGTCACCGTCACATCACCGCCATGCTTGTTCACCACGTCACGCCACTCCCGAGCCATTGCCAGTCTTACGCGCCAGCTGTCCTGTGCTGGCATGGCGACAGGTTTATCCGGTATGTTATCGCCGTAAATAATCAGAATCGGGATTTTGGTCAGTGCCATAAACTGCTCCATTGGCACAGGCTCACCCTTCAGTGTGTCGAACGCGCTTGGCATAGGGGCTAGGAGTTCTTTTTCCGGGAAGACAAAGCTGCTGCTGGGCTCAAAGGCTACAATGGCTTTGACCTTGTTGTTTTTCATCGCCGTGTACCAGCCTGGTCCGCCACCCTGAGAGTGGGTGAAGAGGATTGCCGGGCCGGATTTATCCACGACGGCGGACATCGCATCAGAGATGACATTGATATCAAACGGCCCGGTATTTGGGGTCATCTGACGGAAATACTGATTCAGTGCTTCTTTGTCGTGAGAGAACTGAACGCCTTTAAAATACTCTGGCCACACGCCAACGCGGAACTGGTTGAACCACATCTGTTCATCCGGTTTAGGCGTAACCGTACCTTCTACCGTCGTGCGCCCGGGCTGCCCCGACGTGGCTGATCGACAAGATAAGTTGAGAATCCACGACGCAGGAATATGTTCTGGAAACCTTCACGACCATCCGGGGTGCTTTCCCAGGTACGGGAGAACTGACCTGCGCCGTGCAGCATGACGATAGGGTATTTATGCGGATTCTCTGGGATTTGGTAGAACACAGACGCATGATCGCCATGGTAGGTTTGGCCAGCAGAATCCAGCGGCTTTTTCGCGTCAAATGTTCCAGGCGCGGTGATGATAGTGCCACCAGCAGAAAAGCTTCCCTGTTCCTGAATGACCAGCGGCTCGGCGTATACCGACTGAGCCACCAGGCCACCCGCCATGACGCAGATGGCCAGCGTTTTTAAGATTGTCTTCAAGATTACATCCTCTGTTATGTTTGCCGTTCAATCATATCTGAGTTGTCAGCGTTAATTATTTAGCACCCCTGATTGCCCTTATTTGGCAGACTCATGAATGCGGACGATTAACTGCGTGTTGTCTCTAACCAGCTGGTGACCGTTTCAGTGGTTCTTCGCTCCTGGTCGCATTCAATAACCAGCGGTTTTTCCCGACGTGCAATTGGGGCGAGGCGGGTAAGGATGTCGTCGCTGTCTCCTTTACCGTAGCCGCCGTGAGTCATAAAGGGGATGAGTAATTTGCCCGCAAGGTTGTGGCTGCTGAGAAATGCTTGCACGACAGGCGGCACGCTGGTCCCCCAGATCGGAAAGCCTAAATACACGGTCTCGTAGCGTGAGATATCTGCAACGCTATTTTTTAATGCCGGTTTGACTCCTCGCTCACGCTCATTTTTCGCCTGCTCTACGGTCTGGAAATAGTCTTCTGGATAAGGCGTTGCCGGTTCGATTTCAAACAGGTCGGTGTTGAGGCTACGGTGAATGACGCCCGCAATGACCCGTGTATTTCCACTGCGGGAAAAGTACGCCACCAGAACACGGCTTTTACCCTGCACGTTGGCGTTTCCGGTCGCAGCTGATGCAAAAGAAACGTTCGCCAGCGTCAGTCCGGCAAGCGCGGTGATTAACATTCGGCGAGTGGGATTATGCTCCATAGCCAACTACTCCTAATGGTTTGCGAGCGCCTGCTGTAGCGCCTTTTCAGCTCGCGTGGCTGCATCACTTTCGCCATGTTCACGCAGCACCAGTGCCAGTTGGCGCAACTGCGCGGCAGTCAGGCCGACCCGCATGCTGGCTCGGGTATGCGACAGCAGTTGTGATTCAACGCCTGGCGTTGCCGCTAATGCGCCAACCGTTGCCAGCTCGCGGCTTTGCCAGTCGAGGTTATCCCGGGCGAAAATATCGCCAAACAGATGCGTTTGCAGGTACTGGTTAATCACTGGGGCAAAATCAAACAGCGGGCCCTGGACGGGAGCGCCTGAGATTTTTGTCTGGTTTGCTGTACCGACACGGCGAAGTTCATCCCCGACAGGGATCGGGGCAACCGGCTCTTTACCCTCAAGGTCTTTGATACCACGTTGTTTACGTGCTTCGACGACCTTCATCAATTCACTAAGTGCATTCAGGCTACGGGGGAATCCCGTATAGGCATAAAGCTGGACGAGAATCTCTTTGGTTTCGTTTATCGTGAGCCCGGCGTCAAGCCCCTGATTCAGGGCTGCATTCAGCTTATCCATCTGACTGCTGGCCATCGATGCCGCAATCAACGGGATAGCATGCTGGCGGGCTGACAGCGTATCTGAAACCGCTTGTTCGAGGTTCATTTCTGAGGCTCCTTTGTTGCCGGGTGCAGCATGTGCCGTGAGACCAAAACCAAAGGTCAGCAGTACCGCTGCCGCCAATGCTTTAATGGGAGTGGTATTGTTCATCTGTCACTTTCTCCATCCAGTTAACGCTTTTGCCATCCACAATCCCGGTTATCGCCAGATGCGTCATCGCGCTGCCGGGAGCAGCCCCGTGCCAGTGTTTGACGCCCGCCGGGCAAGAGACAACGTCACCGGCGCGGATAACCTGCACCGGCTGGCCTTCTTGTTGGGTGAGCCCAACACCCGAGGTCACAATCAGCCGCTGACCTGCCGGATGCGTATGCCAGGCGGAACGCGCACCGGGTTCAAACGTGACATAAGCCCCGGAAACAGGGATGTCGTTATCCGGTTTGAAGAGAGGATCAACCCTGACGCGACCGGTAAAGTTCTCGGCGGGCCCATACACCGCGTTCTGACTTCCTGCGGGGGCGATATGGACAGCAGGATTTTGCTCCGCTGCCCAGGATGAAAATGTGAAGAGGGGCAGTAACAGCCCGAGGTAACGTAAATGTCTAATCATGCAAAGCGTCCTTATCAATGAAGAGGGGATTGCCTGCGATGATTTTATCGAGAGTATGATGACGTCAGGCTGACGCCCCCCTGACAATTCTGTCAGTTAACCCTGGTCCCGGTTCAGCGTCGGATTGAGCATTGCCCGCCGCTTTATCCGCTTGTATCGCAAAGGTGAGGCCGAAAGTATTGATGCCACTTCCACTACGGGCAAAGACATCTCCCCGGTGCATAATGGCGACGGCGCGTACAATCGACAGGCCCAGCCCATGATGGGTATCACTCCTGGCCCGGGAGGTGTCAACGCGATAAAAGCGCTCGAAAAGTCGGTGTAAGTGCTCTGGTGCTATCGGATCGCCCGGGTTTGAAACTTCAACACAGGCCTGATGACCTTTTTTGCTTAAGCGCACCGTAACCGTGCTGTTGGAGGGGGAATGTCTTGCGCTGTTTTCCAGTAAATTAGCCAGTGAGCGGTGGAACAACCGCCGGTCGATATGCGCGGTGATGTCCCCCTCCACATCCAGAGAAAGCTGTTTTTCCGCAAATGAGGGTTCAACATACTCCGCTGTTTTCAGGGTTTCTTCTCGCAGGGACACCTGGGTAAGTTGGGAAGCATGTTCGCCCGCGTGAGCATGAGACAGGAACAGCATGTCGTTAACGATAGACGTCATGCGTTCCAGTTCTTCCAGGTTAGAGCCCAATAACTCTTCCAGTTCATCCTGTGAGCGTCGGCGTGATAGCCCTAACTGCGTCTGACCAATCAGGTTAGTCAGTGGGGTACGGAGTTCATGCGCAACATCGGCATTAAAGCTTTCGAGCTGCCGCCAGGCGATTTCCTGACGCGCTAACACGCCATTAAATGATGATGCCAGTTGCTGTAGTTCTTCGGGCAATGCGCGGGTATTCAGGCGCTGACTATGGTCTCCCGGCGCGAGATGCTGGGCCTCTTTACTGAGTGCTTCAACGGGACGAAGACCGATCCTTGATACGATGTATCCCAGCAAGGCGACAATCACGACGCCCAGTGCGGCTATGATTAGCAACGTCCGGGTGAAGGCATTCAGTGTGCCCATATATGGCGTGGAGTCGATGGCAACAATATAGCGCAGCTCAGGTCTGTCACCGTTGGCGGGGATCTTTTTCACTAACAGAAACAGTGAGCATGCGCCTTCCGATGCGCCGGGTACTTTATTAAAGCCCTCCTGCAAAGAAGACCACTGAACCCCTACCGGTGGTGTTCCCCCCATGCTAAAGCGCGGGTTATCGCTCACTATCCAGTAGCGAACGCGCTCACCTTCAGAATTGGTTAATACGGTAAATTTATTGGCAAGCGTTGACCAGCCGTCAGCCGACGTTCGTGCAGTGATCCACGGGCTCATTAATGATTCGCGGAACAACAGTTCGTTGTGCATCTGCTTTTGCAAAGAGTCATGCAAGGAGCTTCTGAGCAGGATACCGATAACGGACACAATCAGCAGCGCGGATAAGGCAAACATCAGCGCTAGATGAACGGAGATGGAACGTTTAGGCATGCTTATCCCCTTCATTTATTCGGACCGGACTTCGAGGACATACCCCATGCCACGAACGGTATGTAATAGCTTGATATCGAACGGCGCATCCACTTTGGCTCGAAGTCGTTTAATGGCCACTTCAACCACGTTGGCGTCGCTGTCAAAATTCATGTCCCATATCTGCTCAGCTATCATCATCTTTGACAGAATCTCTCCTTGGTGTCGGGCAAGAAGGCTCAACAGGGAAAACTCTTTCGCGGTCAGCTCCAGCCGTGTTCCGGCGCGAAATACCCGGCGAGCCAGCAGGTCGAGATGCAGATCGTGAATTTGCAGTTGGGTAATGTCTGCGCCATCCGTAGCGCGACGACGCACCAGCGCCTGAATACGCGCCACCAGTTCAATAAGCGAAAAGGGCTTGGGCAGATAATCATCCGCGCCAAGACGAAGCCCTTTAACTCGCTCGTCGACCGAGCCGCGTGCCGAGAGCATCAGCACCGGCGTCTGTTTAGCTGCTCGCACACCCTCAAGTACACGGTAGCCATCCATCCCCGGCAGCATCACATCCAGTATTATCGCGTCGTAGTCGAACTCTAGCGCGTAATGAAGACCTTCCGCGCCATCTGCAGAGACATCTACCGTAAATCCAGACTCGCTCAACGCACGGTTGAGATAGGTTGACGTTTTTTCTTCATCTTCGACTAACAACAGGCGCATAACGGGATTTCCTCTTAACTTTTCAACGGTGCTTCAACATCGGAATAAACCTGCACGGCATCCGGCAGACGTTGCCCCTGGATAGTGATGGTATCCAGTGAGCGGGTGAGCTCGGTCATCTCGGCGAGAGTCAGTGACACACCGGTAGCCGCAGTGTTTTGCAGCATATGGTCTTTATTGGTGGTGCCAGGGATGGGAACAATCCAGGGTTTACGCGCCAGGAGCCATGCCAGAGCAATTTGTCCTGGGGCGGCATTTTTTCTTATTGCCCAGGATTTCAGTAGTTCAACCAGCTGTAAGTTGTGTGGCAGATTTTCAGGCGAGAAGCGCGTTTCTGTCGCACGAAAATCACCGGTAGCAAACCGGGTATTCTCATCAATCCAGCCCGTTAAAAACTGCACGCCGAGTGGGCTCCATGGCACAAAGCCAATGCCCAGCTCTTCACACACCGGAAGGACCTGCTTTTCAGGGCCGCGCCAGAGCATGGAGTATTCACTTTGTACGGCGGTCACGGGTAATGCTGCATGGGCGCGTCTCAATGTGTTGATGCCCATTTCAGACAGCCCCCAGTGCAGGACTTTCCCTTGATCCATTAAATCTTTCACCGCGCCGGCGACATCTTCGATTGGGATCTGCGGATCAACACGGTGTTGATACAGTAAGTCGATACGATCGGTACGCAGGCGTTTGAGCATGTTCTCGACGACTTGCTTTATATGCTCCGGCCTGCTGTTAAGGCCCGGCAGACGCTTACCCGTTTGTTGGTCAATGTTCCAGCCAAACTTAGTGGCGATAACGATTTTGTCCCTGAACGGGGCGACGCCTTCACCGAGAATTTTTTCAACTTCAAACGGGCCGTAGGCTTCAGCGGCGTCGAAGAGCGTGACTCCTTCATCAAATGCCCGGTGGATGATATTGATCATCTCGGGACGCAAGGGAACGGACGTGTCGTATTTGCGGCTCATGTTCTGTACGCCCAGGCCGACGGCAGAAACCTCCAGTTGCCCGAGTTTACGCTTGCCTGGAGCAGCATTGCGTTGGCGGGTTTGTCTGGATGAATCTACCTGAGATGATTGGCTCGCCGCTGATACGTGCGGAATCAGTGAGGCGGCGGCAATGCCCGCTCCGGCGACTAATAGCTTGCGTCGCTCTGGCATTGTTGGGTCATTCTGGCTTTTCATTGATTGCTCCTTTCTCAGAAAATTGAACGTGAATCTCATTTAAGCGAGACCATTCTGCCTTCTGATTGCCAACATAAAGCTGACGGTTACCTGACAGCGCTGTCAGAAACACTTATCCATCCCAGTCCGTTTCCTGACAAAAATGTTATTTTTCTGTCACGATGCTGACAGCCCTCTCCGCCTAATCTGAGCCTGCAAATTTGATTCCGCGAGCCTGAATAACCAGGCCGACACTCATCGGGAGAGACCATGAAATTCACGCTTATCAGTGCAATGCTACTCACGGCAATGGCTGGGGTGACCTCAGTCAATGCGGCTGATTACAAAAAAAATTCCTTCACACTCGTTTATGACGGTGCCATTACTGAGAACGTCAAAGGTAAGGTCAACATTCACCCCGTGAAATACGATCTGCATGGCATCCAGATCGCTGCGAATGTCTATACCCCTGCTAACTACGATCCCGCCAAAAAATACCCGACCGTGGTGGTTGCACATCCTAATGGCGGCGTAAAAGAACAGGTCGCCGGGTTGTATGCCCAGCGTCTCGCCGAGCAGGGCTACATCACGATTACCGCCGATGCTGCGTATCAGGGCGCTAGCGGCGGGATGCCGCGCAGCGTGGATAAACCCGCTAATCGCATTGAGGATATCCACGGCATGGCTGACTACATCAGCCAGTATCCTGGTGTAGATACCGCCCGCCTTGGTCTACTGGGTATTTGCGGAGGCGGCGGGTATTCACTTGTTGCGGCTGAAACTGACAAGCGGTTTAAATCGATAGCCACCATCAGCATGTTTAATTCAGGCCTTGTGCGCCGCAACGGTATGCAGGATTCACAGCTGGATACTATCCAGCAGCGTCTTCAGCAGGCATCTGACGCACGTGCTCAGGAAGCCGCCGGAGGAGAAGTGCTTTACTCCGGCGATGCCAACCTCACTGATGAACAGATTGCTAAATTACCTTTTGCCTTGTATCGCCAGGGCTACGAGTACTACTGGAAAACCCACGCGCACCCGAACTCCACGTTTAAATACACCACCAGCAGCCTGTTAGATTTGATGAGCTTTGACGTCACGGACCATATCAATCTCATCAATAAACCGCTGCTGATGATTGCCGGTACAAAAGCGGATACGCTCTATATGACGGAAGATGCGTTCGCGAAAGCCACCGGTACGAAGGACAAAGAACTCTTCCTGATCGATGGCGCTACCCATATCGAAACGTATTGGGTGCCCAAATATGTTGATGAGGCAATGCAAAAGTTAGACGTATTCTTCGATAAGAATATTTAGTTAGCCTCCAATAAAGCCCCAGCCTTGCAGGCTGGGGTATGTCCATGAGCTATCGCCACTTTCCGTTTGCGTATTCACGCGATAGACCCAGATTAACGAAGTTGCGGTTAAAGATAATTACGCTGCTTAAATAGGCGCTATGAGTTAAATTCATAAGCGTGGTGGATGTGTGGTGGTTATTTTTTTATCTGAACGGTCAGTGCCATCAAGGCGCTGGCTGCTGTAAACAACGCAATTATCCAGCCCATCGTCCATGGTGTACCGTCACTGAACAGAGCAAGAAGCAGTGAAGAGATGATGCCGCTGCCGTATTGTAATGCGCCCATTAGCGCCGATGCGGAGCCAGCCACATTAGGCACTGCGTCTAGTGCGCAAGCCGTGGATGTTGCTGCGATGATGCCATTCATAGAGAAGAACACGAATACAGCACCGACAATTACGGTCATTCCACCTACGCCCAGGCCGGTTGTAACCGCCAGCACAATTGCCGCAATAGTGGCGATGAATACGGCATTCCTGAGCAACGTTTCCAATGGATAACGGTGAACCAGGCGTCTGTTGACCATACTTACTGCCATCAATCCCACAATGTTTACCGCAAACAGCCAACCATAATGCTGCGGATCTACACCAAAGTACGTGATGTACACAAACGGAGAGCCGGTAATAAAGGCGTAGGCTGCAACGTAGTAGAACGTCAGGCACAGCGTGAAACGCATGTATTTGGCGTTGGTTAGTAAGGCATAGTAGTTGTGAAAGGCTTTTGTAACGGAGGCTTGTGAGCGTTTTTCGGCAGGTAATGTCTCCGGCAACCAGAATAAAGACATCAACATTAATGCTCCGATAACTGCCAGCAGCCAGAAAATGGCGTGCCACGAAGTGAATTTAATCATTTGCCCGCCGATTAGTGGCCCGGCAATTGGCGCGATTGCCATGATGATCATGAGTGTCGAAAGCATTTGTGCTGCACGAGTACGGCTAAACAGGTCGCGGATCATGGCTCGAGCCAGCATCGGGCCGGTACAGGCACCTAACGCCTGAAAAACACGCCAGAAGACAATTTGCACAATATCTGTTGATAACGCGCAGCCCACCGAACCGATGATGAATAGACCTAAGCCGATAAACAGCGGTAGACGACGCCCATAACGATCGCTAATCGGTCCCCAAATTAGTTGTGCAATACAAAAACCGATCAGGAACCCTGTAATTGTCAGCTCTGCATCACCCTGTAAATCTTTTGCCATGACCGGCATAGCGGGAAGATAAATGTCGGTTGATAAAGAGGTCACAGCCATCAGAGCGCTGAGAATGAGTAAAAAAGACAGACCGGTTTTTCTAGCTGTAGCCGACTGTATACTTGGCTGTTGATTAAACATGATGATCCGTTGGACATGAAGAGATATAGATATGTTAACGGGTTTTTGAATGCTGATAATCCCAGGCGAGAGGATAGGGACTATGAGTGGTATTCATTAATACTGGGTAAGATTCCTATAAATCAACGCGTCAATGAGCTGCTTCTTTTGCTGATGCGCCAGAAGCTTGGCCTGGTGCAACTGAGAAGGCTGGGAAGGTCCGCCAGCATTGCCGCGAAGGCCATCGTCTTTTGCTCTGAATATAAATCGAGGCTCATTGTAAGAGAGCGGTGACACCTCTTTTTCGAGAGGCGAGTGATTTACTTATAGATCTCAGCAACGCCGTGTAGCCTGTTCTTTCCCGTTGTAGACAGAATTTTGAATGATGTAGCACCTTGCTCATCAGCCTTACGAGACAGCGCATTCGATAAATCATCAAGCGTATAGGCATTGCTGGCTGAGACGACACCGATCTTTTCTTTCCCATCCGCATGGTTAATTTCCTGAGCAGCAGAGGCGGCATTCACTGAAATAAACCCCATGACCAATGTAGTAATAATTAGTGCTTTCATATCTAGTACCTCTTTTAAAATCTATGTTTAAAACTGGATTCGTATCAGGGAAACTCCCCCCGTCTATATATTCAAATATACAGACCTAAGCTGTCATTAGACTGACCGTTATATGACAAAATTGTCAGGATTTTAAATTGGTTAATTTTTTGAGTGCAAATTCAGCTCGTTAATAATGCACTCAGGTTCTTCACGCAGAGGCATATTGTCTATGTCTAAAACGCCATCATTTTTTTGTGGATCATCAGTCTTTAGGTCTGCAAACAGTGGGGTAAGATCCTGCTGTGCTTCACCTCGTTCAGCCACCAGCTCGAAGGTTTTATTTTTTGCCTCGTCGTTGGTCAGGGCACTGACCAGAACCTGGGCGATTTGCTCTCGAGATATCACACCGTCTTCCGGCGTTCCCGCATGGCGACGATCCCCTTGGAGCATCACGATTCTGTGCTCATCATCATTGTTGTAATCAAACCAGCCGGGCCTGACGATGGTATAGGGATGACCGCTGGCCCTGACCAGACGCTCGGCACGTCTTTTCCAGTCATGAACCTCAGTGCGCTGATTCCAGGTGCTGAGCCGTTCAGTCACGCCAATCGTGGTCATTAAACCAATACGAACAGGCGTATCCTTGAATATTCGTAAAATATTACGCACGCCGCCGTAATCGATAGCGCGGGCACCAATACGACCCTGACCATCCGAACCGAGAGTGAAGATGATGGCATCAATATCTTTCGGCAATTCGGTGAGTGTTTCTGGCAGCGAAACATCGCCGTAAAAAATATCTGTTCGACGAGGAAGTAGTTTTACTTTGCGCTTATTTCTAACCAGCGCGACGGGCTGATGGCCCATTTCAATAGCACTATTCACGACATGAAGACCAATACTTCCTGTCGCGCCTGCAACGAGTATTTTCATGATAAACCTTCTGATAATTCGGACCTATTTTCGATACGCTCAGAATATCAATTATCATTATTGTCAGTAATAGGGCTAAAATGATTGTGTCTATGAACACCCTTCATGAGTGCGCGATGAAGGGAATGCCTCCATAAGGAAATCGCCGATGCTCAAAGAAAACTTCAACGAACTGCAAATCTTTCTTGTGGTAGCGAGGGAGCGAAGTTTTACCAAAGCAGCGGGTAAACTGGGGGTTTCTCAGTCTGCACTCAGCCACGCGATGAAGGCCCTGGAGGAAAGGCTGAATATCCGCCTTCTGACCCGCACGACCCGAAGCGTTGCGCCTACGGAAGCAGGGGAGCGAATTATTGCCTGCCTTGAACCCAGAATTGCCGATCTTGAACAGGAACTGGAATCGCTTGTTCAACTGAATGGTACTGCCTCCGGCAATATCCGTTTATCTGCCGGGGAGCATGCCGTGCGAAGTCTGGTGTGGCCCAAGTTAAAACCCTTCCTCAGAGAATACCCCGAAATCAACGTTGAGCTGGTGGTTGATAACGGCTTTGTTGATATCGTCGAGGGGCGTTTTGATGCCGGGATCCGCTTGGGCGAAAGCGTGGATAAGGACATGATTGCGGTAAGAATTGGGTCGGACATGAGAATGGCCGTAGTGGGGGCACCGTCTTATTTCGCGGCAAACCCTGCACCCCAAACGCCGCACGAGTTACAAAATCATCGGTGCATCAATATGCGCCTGCCGACTGCCGGTGGACTTTACCACTGGGAGTTTGAGAAGGATGGGAAACCGTTACGGGTCAGAGTGGAAGGGCAGGTCACATTTAATCTGCAGGCAGAAAGGATTGATGCGGCGTTATCCGGTTTTGGCCTCGCCTGTATACCTGAAGACAGGGTGCAGGATTATATAAAGTCAGGAGAGCTTATTCAGGTTCTGCAGGACTGGTGTCCGTCTTTCCCTGGATATTACCTCTACTACCCGAGCCGTAAGCAGCATCCGCCCGCTTTTGCACTGATGATCGATGCACTTCGCTACCAGGAATAACGGGTCCGTAGACCCGTCCAGATATTAACGGCCTACGCGGGCCTGGTGCTCAGGAGAGTAACGCTCGCCGACGATTTTAATCGTTTCAAGCGCCTGGGTTATCTGCCGTGAGTCATCCTGTGAAAGAATGATGTCGGCAGCCCCCAGGTTTTCTTCCAGCCGGTGCAGTTTCGTGGTGCCAGGGATAGGCACAATCCACGGCTTTTGTGCCAGCAGCCATGCCAGCGCGATTTGTGCAGACGTCACGCCTTTCTCTGCCGCCAGTTCACCCAGCAATGAGACCAGCTTTTCATTGGCTTCAATCGCCTGCTCGGCGAAACGCGGCACTTGGCTTCTGTAATCATCCTTCCCAAAAGTGGTTCCTGGCTTAATCGATCCCGTCAGGAAGCCTTTGCCTAATGGACTGAAGGGCACAAAACCAATACCCAGTTCCTCCAGTAACGGCAGGATCTCCTGCTCAGGCTCGCGCCACCACAGGGAGTATTCGCTTTGTAGCGCCGTGACAGGTTGTACGGCATGCGCACGACGAATGGTTTGCGCACCCGCTTCGGACAGACCGAAATGTTTAACTTTGCCTTCAGCGATCAGGTCTTTCACGGTTCCCGCAACGTCTTCAATTGGGACATCCGGATCGACACGATGTTGATACAGCAGATCAATAACATCAGTCTTGAGACGGCGTAATGATCCTTCCACCGCTTCACGGATATGCTCCGGACGGCTGTTTAAAATCTGCTGCTTGTTGTCGTCGCCAAAAGTAAAACCAAACTTGGTGGCGATGACCACGCGGTCACGAAACGGTTTTAAGGCTTCACCGACAACCTCTTCATTGAGGAAAGGGCCATACACTTCAGCCGTATCGAAGAAGGTGACGCCACGTTCAACCGCAGCGCGAATGAGCTCGATAGCCTGACGCGTATCTGTCGCCGGGCCATAACCGTGGCTTAAGCCCATGCAGCCGAGCCCAAGTGCGGAGACTTCGAGTCGGGATTGACCCAGATAACGTTTTTGCATTGAATGAATACCTCTTTTATCGCGACTTAAACATCAAGTTTGCGGCCGGCCAACCATTCAACTCTGGCAGGATCGCGGTGTGAGAAGAAAGCGCTGGTTGCGGTATCGATAGCTGTAATCTGCAGCATATCTTCAAAACTGAGTTCAAAATCGAGAATATTGATGTTCTCTTCCATGCGTTCTTTTCGCACCGACTTCGCCAGTGAAATGATGCCTCTTTGGAAGATCCAACGCAGTACAACCTGACCCACGCTTTTGCCGTACTTCTGACCAATTGCCGTTAACACGGGATGCTGGAACAGACCATTTTTACCCTCAGCAAACGGTGCCCAGGCTTCCGGCTGAATGTCACGGCTTTGATTCCACGGAACCGCATGCAGCTGCTGGTTGAAGGGGTTAACTTCAATCTGGTTCACCGCAGGGGCAACTTTGTTGAAGGCGATAAGGTCGGCCAGTCGGTCTGGATGGAAGTTGCTGACGCCAATAGCACGAATTTTGCCAGCCTGCTGCAGTTCCTCCATAGCGCGCCATGCCCCATGGACATCACCGTAAGGCTGGTGAATCAGATACAGGTCAACGTAATCAAGTTGCAGCCGATTCAAAGAGCGTTCGAACTGGGCTTTCGCGCCTTCGTAGTTTGTATCCTGAAGCCAAAGCTTGGTGGTGACGAAGAGTTCGTTACGGGCGACACCGCTTTGTTTCAGCGCGTTCCCGACCTGGGTTTCATTCTGATAAGACGCTGCGGTGTCGATCAGGCGGTATCCCGTATCGATGGCATCAATAACGGCTCTTTCGCATTCAGCGGCATCAGACATCTGAAACACACCAAAGCCCAGCAGAGGCATTTCAATACCGTTGTTCAGTTTTACAGTTTGCATGACGTTATCCTTTGGTCGTTGAGTAGGAAAAGCATAACGCAAAGTGATTTATTCGATTAGATGGGGTAATTAGCTAGGGTTTATTAGGTGTTTTCATTAATTTAATTGGGGCTGACGGTCGGCTTTGTGCCAGAAGCGAATGTTACGAATATCATAGTATTTTTCTTTAGATAGCCGCTCAAGGGTGGTGTTGCCAGCTCGCGGCTTTGCCAGTCGAGGTTATCCCGGGCGAAAATATCGCCAAACAGATGCGTTTGCAGGAACGGGTTAATCACTGGGGCAAAATCAAACAGCGGGCCCTGGACGGGAGCGCCTGAGATTTTTATCTGGTTTGCTGTACCGACACGGCGAAGTTCATCCCCGACAGGGACAGAGGCGACCGGTTCTTTAATCGCTACCTCAGGCAGATGCGTCATCGCCACATTCGCAACATATTTGTTCGCGACATCACGCCAATCACGCGCATTGTCAGACGCATGAATGGCGTGATGGTTTTCTTAAATTTTCATTTAAAATTAATTGATTAAATCTTTCTGTCTAAGGTTTTCGTATAAGAATAACGGCAAATTCTAAAAAGAGCCATCGTCTGGTTAATTGGCTATTATCCAGTATTAAAAAGTATAAATAACAACTTATAAAGATTTAAATCCCTTAAATGGTGGTTTTGCATATATAAATTACTGTTTGTGTTTCTGGGTGGTACTGTACTGTCATCCCGAGGCATATCGTCGCTATGCCTGCCTTGGTAGTGATGTAGTCAGGAAGGGCGTTAACGGTCGCTAGCATGAGCCCGTTAGTCGTATGGATGGCTATTCAATACATACTCTAAATCACACACCTGCTTATTATCGAATTTGGTGAAATTATGAAGCGCCGTAACGACGCATTTAACAACTCTGTAAGTTGGCATCATCTGGTTACGATCACCACGCTCGTAGTTAGTTTGATTTGTTTTGTTCTTTTTTACACAACAATCAACAAAATGAATAGTGAAATTGAAGCAATTCTCAATATCTCATTCATGAAAACGTCATACCTTGAAGAGATAAATAATTCACTAATTTCACAGAGATTTAACGACAATGCTACGGATTATAAAAAGGAATTGTCGGGACTCTATAATGAATACGTTCGCAATATTTTCAAATCTCCTGTCAGTGATGCCATCAAGTATGAAGAAGAACATTTTGCTGAAAATGTATTCTTGAAATCTCATAATATTAATGAGAGTCATATCTATAATGATATTAATACGGATGACCGTAAGTTCACAATCTTGGCTAAGAATCTATTAAATGAGACTAAGTTATCATATAAACGTCAGCTAATTATACTTATTTTTATTCCGACGTTGATGGCATTATTCCGTAGTATTCAAGCGATATATTATTTTTATTCCTTACGTGCTTTACGAGGGAACTATATGATTGATGCATTGACGGGGGTCCATAATCGCCGTTATATGAGTACATTAAAAGAACGAGAAAATATTTGCTATATATTTGCCATTGATATTGATGATTTCAAATCGGTTAATGATAACTTTGGTCATGCTTTTGGCGATCGTGTCCTTCAGGAATGTGCTCGTTGTATGAAATCGCATATTCGAGATCATGATGTTGTTCTAAGGATGGGGGGCGACGAGTTTTCTATTTTCTTATTTAAAACAGATAATGTCGGTGCCAAGACCGCGGCTAATCGTTTACTAAATACAATTAATGAACTGAAGCTGCCTCTCCCTGAAGGAAAGAATTTTACACCGTCGCTTTCGATCGGTATCGCTAAGTGTGATGGCAATGTTGAAAAGGCGATGATCCAGGCTGACCAGAATCTTTATTTCTCTAAAAAATCTGGTAAAAATTCATTTACTTTTAATGAGGAAAAATGATGTTCAGAAAATTTCAGCTGTCATTACGTACAGCGATTTTCATCATTTTCTTTTTATTCGCAGCAGTCACTATAGTGAGTGTTTTGTTCATCCAGTTTTATCGTGAAAACGATACACTTAATGTGATGAGTGAACGAATTATTAACACCCGAGGTGAAGCGGTTGGGAATGCTTTAAATTACTATATTAATATTCCTCAGCAAGCAAATTCAATTGCCACTCTGTTTATTAAAACACTGGATGCTGATGATAAAAACAAAACATTTACGGAAATAAGCAACTATCTGTATAAAGTAATGACGCAGATGTTCACGAAGGATTCATTACTCAGTTCAATTGCTTTCGGTAGTGTAGATGGCGATTATGTAGGGTTTAGTCGTGATCTTGAAACCAACTGGACATTTAAAATCAAGAAAAATGCGGAGACAGACAACCGCTTATTTTTTTTCCATGATGGCACTGATACCAGCTCGGTAATGTACTCTGTTGAAAACTATGATCTCTTTGAACGACCATGGTTCAGAGCGGTGAATAAATCGCGTACATCTATGTGGAGTAATGCGTATCTTGATGTTGATAATGAGCCGGGCGTTAGTATTTCATTTAGTTCCCCGGTTGTTGACCGTAAGGGAAAGTATATTGGTGTGGTATCTAGTGACTTACGATTAAGCCGCTTGAGTCGTTACTTGACAAACTTAACCACCACAGAACACAGTTTAATTTATCTGGTTAATGAAAGGCAGCAGATTATCGCAAGCTCTGCCTCTGAACTCATTCAAAGTGAAAAAGTCCGCGGACTGGCGAAGCAATCTGGGGAAGATTTGCCATTAGTCTCCCAGAGCCAGGTCCCGGTAGTTAAAGCGACCGCTGACTTTTTAAAGCAAGATAATGGTGCGATACATAAAATTGAAGTTGATGGTAATAGCTATTATTGCAAAGTGATCAAGGTGGGGGACTCTCTGAACCTTAAAGGCTGGCAGATGGTTGTGCTGGTTTCCAAAAATGAACTGGTCGGGAAAATTTCTAGCTACCGCAATATAACAATTCTTATCGCGGCACTAGTTTTCTTAGCGGCCTGCTTTATTGCCCATAGAATTCTTTCAGTTGTCGTCAATCCGCTGAAAAAAATTGCTGATCAGGCTCCTGATATCGCTAAACGCCGTAAAATGGAACACCACAAAGGTTGGTCGTTTAATGAAGTTAACTCACTTAATAGTGCTTTATATAAAATGTCTACCGATCTGGATAGCGCTTTTTCGCGACTAGAAGATCAGATTAACATCGACAGTGAAACCGGATTACTTACCCGCAAAGGGTTGCTGGCTGCATTAACACAGACAAAACCGACTTTTGTGGGTGCCATTGGCATTGTTAGTCTAAGTAACATTCAAACAATGATTAATAACTTAGGTCGATCTTATGCCACTCGTTATTTACAGGCATTTATTGATTTTATTAACCGTCAGTTCCATGAAGATGTTGTGCTGGCCTGCGATACCATTGACCGGTTTGTTATCTGCTGTCCAGCTAAAAACCAACAGCAGCTGGATAACTATGTCGCTAGTCTGCTTAACCTCATGCAAGATGCAGAGAATGAATATGAAAACAGCGGTTTTGTTTTTATGGGGCATATCGGTATTGCCACCAGTACAGTCGACAATACGCTAAAACTGAATACGGTCTTTACTAACGCAAACATTGCCTTGCAAGCGGCGCGTCAGGCAGAGAATACCAACACCATCATGTACGATAACGTTTTGCGTGAACAAGCGTTAACGAACATCAGTATGTTAAACCATTTATATGGTGCCATTGCCAATCAAGAGCTTTATCTGGTCTATCAGCCGATCATTCAGTTGAATTCAACGATTGTCAGAGAAGCGGAATGTTTGCTCCGTTGGAATAACAGTGAGCTGGGCATGGTTCGACCGGATAAGCTGATTGCCGTAGCGGAAGAGTCCGGATTCATAATTCAACTTGGGCGCTGGATTATCGCGCAAGCCTGTAAAGAGCTGTCGGAGCAGATTGCGAGTAAGTTCTGCCCTCGCGATTTTAAACTCCATATCAATGTTTCTATTATTGAACTTAACCAACCTGATTTTTGCGAATATCTTCTGCATACTATTGCTGAATCTGGCTTGATGAACAGTAATATTTGTATCGAAATTACCGAAACAAGCATGATTAAAAGCGATCATGAGTTAAAAGAAACCATCTCCACGCTGCGTAAAAATAAAATCACACTCTCTATTGATGATTTTGGATCTGGCTTCTCTAGTCTTTCTTATTTGCACAAACTTGAATTTGATGCCTTAAAAATTGACCGAAACTTTGTGATGGATGTTCTTGATAATAAAAAGAATGAATCCATTATCTCTGCGGTGATACTTCTGGCTAAAGGGTTTGATGTCCCGCTGATTGCTGAAGGTGTCGAAACGCTAGAAGTGGCAGAAAAACTTGCATCAATGGGATGTGAAAAAGCACAGGGATACTATTTCTGCCGCCCGGTTAAATTTAATGAATGGCCGAGTGGCATGCTGAGTAAATAGATTACTCTCTGTCGACCGTCTTTATTCGGTGGTAAGGGGACCCCCCTCATTTTTATGAGCCTCTTACCGCCACCCTTAACATCCAGACAAAAACCTCATGCTATTTTGTCTGGTTCTTATCTCTATGTTTATACAAGATATTATCTCCATTGGTGAATATGATGAATTCGGTAACTAAAGCTATTATTCCAGTTGCAGGTCTTGGTACGCGCATGTTACCTGCGACCAAAGCAATTCCGAAAGAGATGTTAATGCTGGTCGATAAACCGTTGATTCAATATGTGGTTGAGGAATGTATCGCGGCAGGAATTAAGAATATAATTTTGGTCACCCACTCATCCAAAGTGGCTATTGAAAATCACTTTGATAGCCATTATGAACTTGAAGATACCTTGCAGCAAAGATCTAAAATTGAGCTTTTAAAGCAAGTAAGATCCATTTGTCCTTCTGACGTTTCTATTACCGCAATCCGTCAGAATAGTGCCAAAGGTTTGGGAGATGCTATTCTGTGCGCTCAGCCATTCGTTGGCGATTCACCCTTTGCGGTCATTTTACCCGATGTTATTATTGATCAATATCAGAGTGATTTGCGTTGCAGCAACCTGACTTCCATGTTGAAAAATTATCAGGAAACTGAAATAAGCCAGGTTATGGTCTCCCCGGTACCCTGGAGTGATGTGGGTAGCTATGGGATTGCGAACTGTCAGAACTCGGAGCTTCTCCCGGGGGCAAGCCAGGCGATCATGGATGTGGTGTAAAAACCCGATCCAAGTACGGCTATCTCTAATTTAGCTATTGTGGGTCGCTATGTGCTTTCACCAGCCATCTGGCCACTGCTAAAGAATACTCAGCCCGGAGCCGGTGGTGAAGTTCAGTTAACAGACGCCATTGCCGATCTGATGCGTCTTCAACCAGTAGAGGCGTTCGCGATGGAAGGAAAAAGCCATGATTGCGGAAATAAATTGGGGTTTGCGCAAGCTTTTGTCGAGCACGCAATGTCTCATCCGACATTAGGAAAAGAGTTTACCCGCTGGATGAATAGCCTTACTACAAAGCAATAACCAGCACCAGGAGCATATTTCTATGCTCCCATACGTATTTATTACCTCCGTTTATCTACACACATCACGATTGGCGTATAGATATTACCGATGCTCCAGGTATTCTCATTTGCGTGGCGTAACACATAGCTGTTGATAATCCCTGCTCGCCCGGTGATGTTGTATTCAACAAGCTCATTGGGAATATTGTCAGCTTGCATCGGTGAGATAGTCCCTAGTTTGATAGCGTAGATACCATCATCATCTTTGGGTTCATAGGTAAAACCTACCTCTCGAGAGACATTGTAGATTTTGCCCTGATACTCTGCTGCTCCCAGTAACCCAATATATCCTGTTGAATCGGATTTAAAGCGCGTGATAACCGTTCCGCCAAACGTGAAGACTGAACCACTGCGATCGTTACTCATATTCAATGTCGACTCACAAAAAATATCAAGGTTCCCGCGATGGCTATGTGGATAGATGACGTAGAGCCACAGAAGAAATGCCGCATTGACAATGATAACGATAGCTATAATTTTTTTCATTAATTCAACCACTTAGTTTGTGTAATAGCTTCGGCAATTCGAATACGAGTTTTCTTCAAGGCGACTACATATTGCTATAAACATCGTTGCCTTTTCCCGATGTAATGCCAGATCTTCCACCTTAAAGAAGATTTCGCTGAAACCTCGACAGTGGAAATTGGCTTTATCCATGCTTTTGCGCACCAGTTCCATATAGCTTTGTGTGCTTGATTCTGGCGTTTGATAAAACGTGTACACAGGACATGAATCTAACATACCGAGAAGATAGCGCTTTTCAAAGGCTGGGCCCGTCGATTGTGAGGGCATTAAATACCAAAAATTTGCGACCGTTAGTACTGCTAACAACGACAGAACTATACCCTTTTTACGTCTTTCCCAGAATGAGCCCTTGGTTTCTTCAGGGGGAATCTGAGTGTCTAATGGCGCATTCTTTATAGGTGTATTTTTTATATCCGGCGGTATATTTTCACTTATTACGGATATGTCTTTACTAAACATAAAGCCAACGGTTGGAATGGTGATGATCACCGTATCTTCAACGCCGATGTCAGAGAAATTTCTTCTTAATACACTTATATATTGATTAAGGCTGTTGTTCGATGCTCTTAAACCATGTGCATCCCAGACATTATCTAATAATTCGTCGCGCTGTAAAATGCTACCATGGTGGCTAATTAACATAGCAAGTAGGCGATTAGCTGTGGGAGCCAGTGATATTTCACCAGAGTAGATACGGTTGTTGTTATCGATAAGCTTTAGCGTACCATCATCAGGAGTGTAAATTATCGACTCGTTAATCCGATAATGCATAATCTTACCTTTGAATTTAGTTTGATACTAAGTATACGATAGCTAGACAATGGCTATCAAGTAATACCTATCCCGTAACCAAATCAAAGCCTTTATTTAAATTCCCTTTACCTGACAATGGTAATAATTCAACTAAGGCTTTTTTCAAGATGAAGCCATAAGCTTTATCTTAAAACCAGTTTAAAGTGTCACCTTCATTATTACGATGCCAAATTGTAAAGCCTCATAATGATCCCTGTTAATTCATTGATGTAGAACGTTATTTTTTTATTTCTAAGTTGCTGCTTTTCCTGTCTTTTCTGTTCATGATTTCATCAGCCATCAAAGTGTATAATTCTGTAATTATTGAGTCTAGTGGTATAATTATCTATAAATTAACTATAAATCAGATTTAGATTCATATAATCATTGATATCTAAGATATAAATTCTTTTTGTGATATCCGTCAAATATAATTTCTCACAGCAAAAGAGATTTTCTGGCGGCATTGTTAAGTTGAATCAATACAGCAGACATGAATGATTCCGTACTGCGTTGGGCTTTTGATTTCCTTAATACTCGCCATTACGCCCCATCGATATGACAGGATATATCATGCAAGGTTATGACGACATTACAGGTTTCAGGAAGGCAACAGGAGTGTCTAATTATAAAATATTGTCGAAATACAATAGTGACAATATTTTAAAGAAATGGAGTGTTCTTGAGAGAATCCATGGCGCCGCGGTTGCGGGTGCTATTTATCCACAAATGCCTGGTCTGACAGAGTTCCAGGATGTTCCGCCGTGGAATATCAACTCCCCAGAGGAAGCGGTTCAACCACAAGTAGATTTTAATATTACACCACCTCCTCGCATTGAAAATAGACTCACTGCAGTTGAGTCGTCAACGGCACAAGTTTATCCAAAGGATTTGCTAACCAATGACACAAATAATACGACCACTGTGGAGCTGAAGAATAGTAAAAGATTCAGTTCACTCTTTAGCCAGAAAACCCCAGCATCGGATTCTGCGGTCCCCTCGAATCAACAACGAGATGTGCAGCTAAAAATGCTATTTGAGAGGATTACTTCATGCCAGTAATTTGCATTAGTTCCCCTCAGGGCGGAAGTGGCAAAACTACCCTCGCGGCAAATCTTGCCAGCGCCTATGCTTACCGAGGAAATAAGGTTTTATTAATTGATCTGAATGTGCAAAATGCCCTTCGCCACTATTTTAATCTGACTCTTGTTGGGCCGCATGGCTTTGTTCCCTATATAGATAATACCGATGATTGGGGACAGTTTATTTTAAAAGTGGATACTAACCTGTATCTACTCCCCTATGGCGATGTGACATGGAAACAGCACCTTGATTTCCAGATGCTTATCCATGAAAAACCTGATGTCTTCCGGAAAAATATCTCTGACATTACCGCGAAAAGTGGGGTGGTGGTTATCATTGATATGCCAACCAGCCCACAGCTTGCGCTGCATGAAATCCAGAGCCTTATTGATTTGCAAGTTACCACCTTACTGGCTGATGGTATTGCCCCTCTGCTGCTAGAAAAGATAGCCGATCGCACCTTTCCAGGTACGCCACAGGATAATCACAACCAGCATTGCTATGTCATTAACAAGATCGACCCGCGCTATGAAATGAGCCATGACATTGAGGTTTATCTCAAAGAGCGCATGGGCGATCTCGTCTTAGGTGAAATCCATGATGACAGCTCGGTTCCTGCGGCGCTGGCGAGTCAAAAAACGCTGCGGACTTATCGTCCAGCGAGCTCGGCATTGTTCGATATCGATAGCATTGAAGAAAAGATTTCAACTCGCCTGAATATTCTCGTCGGTAACAATGACCCTTCGCTAACTCTTTGACGGCTATCTGATTATGAAAAATCTTTTTTATGCATTTTTATTGATCGTGATTGCCGTTCCCGCGTCGGCATTAATCATCCTGACCCCTATGACCGCGCACAAACAATTTTTGTTTGGTTTGCTAATGATTGGGGTGCTTTTGATTGCAGGTCGCAGCCAAAATAAGAAGGTTTCAACGACTCTGGTCGCCTTATCACTTCTGATGGCAACCCGCTATATCTACTGGCGTGCGACCTCGACGCTGACTTTCAATTCATGGATCGAATGGGCGCTGGGCTGGGGATTATTCTTTGCTGAGATTTATGCATGGGTAATTATGCTGCTTGGATATATGCAAACCATTTGGCCACTGGAGCGCGAAATAGAACCTCTGCCTGACGACACTTCATTGTGGCCAACGGTAGACGTCTATATTCCAACGTATAACGAAAGCCTCGATATTGTCCGTGATACCGTTCTGGCGGCTCAGTGTATTGATTATCCTGGCGATAAAATCAAAGTTTATATTCTGGATGACGGAAAGCGCAGCGAGTTCGCCGTATTTGCCGCCGAAGCCAATGTGGGTTACATCACCCGTGATGATAACGCTCATGCGAAAGCCGGTAATCTCAATAAAGCGATGAAGAAAACGCACGGCGAACTGATCTGCATTTTCGACTGCGATCATGTGGCAACACGCGGCTTCCTTCAGGCAACCGTCGGGAGCTTCCTGCGTGATGAGAAACTTGCGCTGATCCAGACTCCCCACTATTTCTACTCGAAAGACCCGTTTGAACGTAACCTCCCGGCGGCTAGCAAGGCTCCAAATGAAGGGATGCTCTTTTACGGGCCGGTGCAAAAAGGGAACGACAACTGGAATGCGACGTTCTTCTGCGGATCCTGTGCGGTTATTCGCCGCTGTGCACTTGAGGAAATTGGTGGCTTCGCCGTTGAGACCGTGACGGAAGATGCGCATACCGCGTTAAAAATGCAGCGACTCGGTTGGAACTCTGCGTTTCTGGGCCTGCGTCTTTCCGCTGGGCTGGCAACGGAGCGTCTGACGCTGCACGTGATACAGCGCACTCGCTGGGCACGCGGCATGACACAAATCCTGTTGCTGGATAACCCACTCTTTGGTCGAGGTCTGAAGTGGCAGCAACGCCTTTGCTACCTCAATGCGATTTTGC
Organism: Kluyvera intermedia; assembly: GCF_034424175.1. Lineage (NCBI taxonomy): Bacteria > Pseudomonadati > Pseudomonadota > Gammaproteobacteria > Enterobacterales > Enterobacteriaceae > Kluyvera > Kluyvera intermedia. The sequence goes on along the minus strand of NZ_CP139986.1, from coordinate 3,713,774 downwards.
ACTTCCAGTATGGTCTGCCACGTATCGCCTTCCTGACGGCACCGCTGGCATACCTGCTCTGCAATCTCAATATTATTGCCTCTTCCGCGAGCATGATTTTTGCCTATTCCTTACCTCATCTGGTGATGGCAACGGTGCTAAATTCTCGTCTCAACGGGCGCTATCGCTTTTCGTTCTGGGGCGAAGTGTATGAAACCGTGATGTGTTTCCATCTGGTTATCCCAACGATTGTGACGTTCCTTTCGCCACGCAAAGGGAAATTCAACGTGACGGATAAAGGCGATACGCTCGAGAAAGAGTATTTTGACAGCCACATCGTTATGCCCCACATGATTACCGCCGCGCTGGTTGCTGCTGGTGTTGTTGCGGGCCTTGTCCGTTTCGCGACTCAGCTACATCAGGGGATTGAGCCCTGGGTATTGTTACTCAACGTCGGTTGGGCAACCTATAGCCTTATTATTCTCCTGGCCTCTATTGCCGTAGCTAACGAATCCAAACAGATCCGTAAAAGCATTCGTATTGATATCGCGATTCCGGCCATCGTGCATTATTCCAACGGCGCAAGCTTACGCACTTTATCCCGCGATCTCTCGATGGGCGGGATGCAGGTTGTTAACCCAGAGCCCGGGTTTAACGGTGAAGGTGTAGAAGCGATTGAACTGCTGCTAAATTCGGCAGCGGTCTGTATTCCCGCGAAGCAAGTGTTTGCAAACGATGAAAGTCTACGCCTGCAATTTGGCGATATGGCATTGCATAAGCGTCGCGAATTGGTTCGCGTCGTCCTTGCGAGGGCGGATGCATGGCTGGAATCACCGCAGGAAAACGACAGCCTGCTGCGTTCAATCGGCGGTGTTATCAGCAGTGCTGGCCGACTGTGGGGTATTTTCTGGCGTGGGCGCCGCAATAAAGCATTGGCACGTAAGGCACACAAAGCGGGGGCGACCGTATGATGACTCGTCTATCTCAACGTCTGTGCAGTGTCATCATTGTTCTGGCTGCCAGTCTATTCGCCGGCAGTCCCCTGGCGTTTGATCTTCCCGATAGCCTGTTACTCCCAAGACCCGGAGAACAAAAGTCGGTGAGTAAACCGGCGGACACGGAGAAAACTGTTCCTGCTCCAGAGGATCCGATCCCGGCGGATACGCTGGAAAAAAATGAAGATCAAGCAAAAGCCGAGACGCAAACCGTCGTGAACGGTAGCCTGACGCTAAAGGATGCCGGAATTACTGACGGTTTAACCATTGATGGTCATCAGCCACAAAGCGGGTTTACGTTTACCTTGCCAAATGATCGCGTCATCGTAAACGCAGAGCTGCTGCTCACGATCCACGCTTCATCAGCGCTTGTCGAAGGGCAACATTACCTGAACGTGATGCTCAATGGTCAACCGCTGGCCCAGCTACCTTTGAACCAGGTTGATGAAGACAATGCGACGTTTAGCCTGGATATTCCTGCGCCAATGCTGGTCTCTATCAATAACATCAGCGTCACGCTGGAAAACGGCAAGACGTTGCAGTGCGAAAAAGACAGTGAAAAGCGCTATCAATTGACGATCCAGCCGGATAGCCGAATCGATTATCAGGGGATACGACTCAATACCGTACCCGATCTTTCTCGCTTCCCGTGGCCGTTTATCGATCCTCTTGAAATGGGGCGTCAGCAGGTTGCGATGGTGTTTAGCCGTAAACCAACCGCTGATGTACTGGATGCTGCATCAATCATCAGTACTTTTTTGGGATACCACGCTGATTATAAAGGGATAAATCTCCCTGTTAGCCTGGGTGAACTACCCCAAAGTAACGCCATTATTATTGCGCATCCAGGAGATACTATTGGCAGCCTTAAGATTGTTGATGAGAAAAGGGCGTCGCTGCAGATTATCGATAACCCGCAATATCCTATTTATAAATTGTTGATCGTCAGCGGTAAAAATGGCGATGCACTAAAAAATGCGGCCTATGTGCTGACGCATAATTCACTGCCAGAGGCCGCGAACCTGGTCGGGGTAGCCTCGCAACATATCCCGAAACGCCAGGCCTATGACGCCGATCGTTGGGTGGATACGCATCATCCCGTTCCATTCAGTAAACTCATCGCGCAAAACAGCCGCCTGAACGTTGAAGGTTTGAGCCACGAGGCTATTCGTATTGCCTTTCGCACCGCCCCCGATCTCTTTATGTGGGACGGCGACGCCGTGCCAGTCAAGCTCAACTATCACTTCCCGACCCACCGATGGATAGATGAAGATAAGTCGGCGTTAGGGATTTCGCTGAATGGTCGATTTCTGCGAAATGTTTCGGTCAACAGTACCGGCCTGCTCGAAAAGTTATGGCATAAAGTGGGGGGCGACACACGTCAGGAGCAGCAAACGCTGCGTATTCAGCCATGGCAGATTTATGGTGATAACCAGTTTGAATTCTATTTTGCCGTTAAAGCCAATGAAGAGGCACCTTGTCAGGTCTTTAATGACAACAGCATAAAAAGCAGCATTGACCCAACATCAACCCTCGATCTTAGCCATACCTGGCATTTTAGCGAGTTGCCGAATCTTTCTTATTTTGTTGGCGCCGGATTTCCATATTCTCGTCTGGCTGATTTGTCACAAACCGTAGTGCTGATGGCTGAGCATCCAGGGGCTACAGAAATTAATACCTTGCTGAGTTTAATGGCTCGACAAGGGAATGCGACTGGGGTTACCGCGCATGGTGTTCACATTATTCTGGGCGAAAGTATTCTCAAGCAGGAATCTGATTCATTGGAACATAATGATGTTTTAGTCGTCGCCAGTCTGACGCAGCATACCTTTATGTCAGCATTATTCGCCAAAAGTCCTTATGACTATAACGACGGGATGATTGATATCCGTCCAATGAATTATCTGCAGAAAGTGAAAATATATTTACAAGGTAATTGGCTCCAGCAAAACACAGAAGTATCGCGCTACTTAAATTCGGCTACCGACTGGCGAGGTTTTGTCAGTTTTAAATCGCCATGGGCCCCGAAACGCAGTGTGATTCTGGCAACCGCTACCCAGGATGAACAGCTTGCGCTGTTGGCTGATGATTTACGTAATCCGAAAATTAACGCGGCGATTAAAGGCGATATCGCCGTGATAGGTAAAAGCGACGGCGTACACAGCTGGCATATCGGAACCCACTACGTTTCCGGTCAGATGCCGTGGTATCTGCAAATCTTCTGGTACGCCAGCCAACACTTCCTGGTACTCGGACTACTGTGCTCCGGCCTTGCTGTACTTCTTGGTCTGGCATTGTATTTCTACCTGCATAACCAGTCCCGAATGCGCCTCAAAAATTATATTGGGCAGCAACAGAATAACGACGGTAAATAATCCCATATTGATGGATATGAAATGAAAATTCGTAAACTAAATAAAATTATTCATGGGATTGGCTTAAGTAGCATCTGTCTGTTCCCATTATCTTTCCCCGTACATGCTGCTGGAGATAATAGCAGCGTACTCGAACAACTTTTTACACAGGCGCAGTACTGGCATGAGCGCGAACATCCAGATGATGCTCAGCTTGCCTTAAAGAAAATACTGAGCGTTGAGCCGGGCAACACCGATGCGCTGTATTTAATGGCGCTCTATACGCAACAGCAGGGTAAAAAAGCAGAAGCGGCAGCCTGGAAAGCGAAATTACGTCAGGCCGATCCCGATGGCGCAAAAATAGCTCAACTGGAAGGTGAAGTCTCAGCCAGCGCCGTATTGCCTGGTCGTCTAGCCGAAGCGCGTCGACTTTCAAGCCATGACAATAACGCTGCTGCGGTCACTATCTATGAAGAGTTGTTTAAACAGGGGCAGCCGAAATCTTCGCTTAGCAGTGAGTATTATCAGACTCTGGCGTCAATACCTGAGCGCCGTCCTGAAGCGATTGACGCTTTAAGCCAGCTTCATCAGCAGCATCCTCATGATGTTGCGACTACCCTGGCGCTGGGGAAAATCCTCACTTATCAGGAAGAGAGCCGACGCGATGGGATTACGCTATTGGAAACGCTATCGCATTCAAATCCTGAGGCGAAAAAAAATCTGCGCCAGGCGCTGCTGTGGCTGCATCCCAATGCCGGCGATCGTCCCCTTTTTGAAAACTGGCTACAACAGCAGCCTGACGATCGTGAAATCGGAGAACATTATTCCCAAAACGTCACCGGTAGCATTATTTCGAACGGTTATAAAACCGTTGAAAATGGGCAACTGGACCAGGCAACCACATCATTTGAGAAAGTACTGGAAGCCGATCCTGGGAACAGCAATGCTCTTGGCGGGCTGGGGATTATTGCTATGCGCAAAGGCAATTTCACCGCTGCCAGCGACTATCTAAAGCGTGCCGCTGCTCAAAATGGGCCGGATAAAGAGAAATGGATGACGCTTTATGGACAAGCGAATTTCTACGGCATTTTAAGCCAGGCAAAAGCGCAGGCGAATAATAAAGATTGGGATTCTGCATTAGCGACCAGCGAACCATTGCTCAATAGCAGCGGTGATGAACGACATGCCGTTGACCTTTTCCGTGCCGATATTCTGCGCCGCCGTGGCGATCTGCCTGCTGCGGAACAGGCATATCGTACGCTGGCGGAACAGGCACCTTCAGCCGATGTTATGCAATCCTTATATTATGTTTTAAAAGCTGAACATAAAACGGATGATGCGGCGAATTTGCTGAAATCGATGCCGCCTGCATTTCGTCAGAAGGTGATGGCGGGGCAACCTGCCAGCATTGACCCTATTCGTCGACAAGCGGCCGAGGCATTAAGTCAGGGGGAAACCCAACAGGCTGAACAACTGCTACGCAGCGCGTTGCAAAAAGAGCCATCAAACCCCTGGCTACGTCTGGACTTAGCCCGCGTATTACAAAAGCAGGGTGATAGTTCACAGGCATTGTCCATAATCTCATCGTTAGCAGACAGCCCCCGTAAAGACTCCCTGACCGCTGCCGCAATTTTTCTTAGCGAAAATAAAAAGTGGGAAGATACCGCGACTGTCTTGAGCCGGATCCCGCGTAGTCAGTGGACTAAAGAGATGAGCGAGCTTAATCGTCGCGCCACGTTTAACCAGGGAATTACGCGCGCCGACTCGCTTCTTGCGGGAGGTGATAGAGCCAGTGCTGCTGAGCAATTATTAGCCCTGAGCCGGATAGAAACGCTTTCCGCTGCCGATGCCGGACATCTGGCGGAGAGTTTATATAAAGCGGGACAAACGGAGCGAGCACTCGGCGTTATACACCATAATCTGGCTTCCGGTCTTAAAGGTAGCGTTGGTGACTATGCGCAACAAATCAACGTATTAAATTCCGCAGGCCTCGCGAGCGAAGCCAATCAGATCCTGAGTAACCCGGCATTGTTGGCGCGGAGTTCCCAGCAAGATATTACGCATATAAAAATGGGTGAGGTGATCAACAAAGCGGATCGTCTGCGCGAACAAGGTCAGTACGCTGATGCCTATGATATGTTGATTGTTCAGCTGCATCAGGATCCGCATAACAAAGATCTGATGCTGGCGATGGCGCGTGTTTATCAGTCGGGCAATATGAGCGACAACGCCGGGAGCATCTATCAATATGTGCTTTCGCAGGACCCGCAAAATCAGGATGCCCGAACTGGCGCAATCGATCTGGCGCTCAAGGCGAAAGACAACCAGCGTGCCATGACATTAATGCAAGGGCTGAAGGATAAAAACTCGCCAGAGAATTTATTCCTTGCCGCGCGTGTGGCCCGCAGCAATGGCGAATCAAAACGCGCGCTGGGGTTATTGCGTCAGGCGAAACAACAACTGCTAGGCATCGCCAGTGCGGGCAACAATGCCACAATTGATGGACTTCCTATCTCGGATAACCCGTTCGTCAATAAAACCCCTATTGATACCCGCTTGCCATGGCAGGTTGGCGGGGAAAGCGCGTCGGGAAGTTCGTCGCCGGTTTCATCATCACAGAACCCTCAGTTACTGACCCGGGTCACGAAGATGCTCAATGAAACGCGTGAAAAGCTCTCTTCATGGGTTGAAACAAACTTAAGTCTCAGGGATCGAAATGGTGATGATGGATTAGGGGCGCTTAGCGAAACGAAAGCATCGTTAGCCTTCTCCACCGTCCCCTTTGATGAGTCACGCCTGAAATTTGCCGTCACCCCGGTGCTGCTGAATGCCGGTAGCACTTCCGGCAAGGCCAGCAATCGTTTTGGTACCGGTGCGTTGCAACAGGCTAATGCCGCATGGCGAGCGACGCAGTCATCGCAAGCGTTGGCAGACAATTCGAAAGCGGCGGCCAGTGCGGCACGTAAGGCGCTGGAAGATAAATCTAACGCCCGAATTAAAGCGTGCCAAAGTCCAACGTCTGCCGCTTGTGAAGTGGCCACCCACGAAGAAACGGATGCCCAGGATGCTTATAACCTGGCGCAGGAAAAAATCATGCAGCCGCAGAGTTATGGCCCTGATGATTTCCCGGCAAACTCAAGCGGTGAGCAGCGTAAAACGGGGACTGAACTCTCTGTTGCACTGAGCGGCGATTCGTATCAGGCCGATCTTGGAACCACGCCTCTTGGCGGCGAGGGCGCGAAAAATCTGGTCGGCGGGCTACGCTGGTCGCCGATCGTTGCGACGAATACTCAACTGACATTTAATCTGGAACGACGAGCCGTTACCGACAGTCTTCTCTCTTATGTGGGGACTAAAGACAAATACAGCGGTAAGACCTGGGGCGCCGTTGTCAAAAGTGGTGGCGGCCTGAGTTTAAGTTATGACGACGGTGATGCTGGCGCTTACGGTGGTGCATCTTACTATAAATATCAGGGTGAGAACGTAGCGGATAACAGCGCGGTGATGGGTAATGCGGGCTTCTATTATCGTCCACTGCATACCGATGAGAAGGAAATTAAAGTCGGTATTAATGCTGACTATATGAACTATGCCGAAAACCTCAGCAACTTTAGCTTTGGTCAGGGCGGCTATTTCAGTCCGCAAAACTACATCAGTTTATCTGTGCCTGTTGAATATAGCCGGAACGCGGGTGACTGGAGCTACAAGCTATCCGGTGCCGTGGGGTATCAGGCCTACTCTCAGAAACAGAGTGACTATTTCCCGACTGAATCGGAATGGCAAAACAATCTGGATTGGCTGGTCGACGCTGGATTTGGTGAAGAATCTCACTATGCTGCAAAAACATCACGCGGTGTGAGCTACAACGTCAAGCTACAAGGCAATTATAAACTGTCGCCGCAAATGTCGGTTGGTGGAGCCCTGGGCTATGACACCGTAGGAGAATATTCAGAAGCGAATGCACAGCTTTATTTGAAATATTCATTTGATGATAAATGAGGCGCACCATGACGATATCTGACACCACTGACGAATATTATCGTCAGCAGCAATATGTACCTGGCTGGCAAGACCTGAGTACCTTACTTTGCAGCAGTATTCTTTCTGCGGCAGATAGAAATGAAGGGCGTATTTTCCTGCAACACGTAGGCAACCAGTTAGCCCTGAAATTTCCGCTGCGGCAAGTTGAAACCTTGGGGCTTTTGGAAGACGAGGTTAACCATTTGCTCGCCCGATTTAACTGGGGACGCGTCCATATTATTGTGGATGAACAAGGATTAACGATAAATCATATTGCGTGGCCCCATGCTGGACAAATGGATGAATTACCGACATGGACATTGGGTTTTGCCTCCCTCATGGAAGGGTGTTGGAAAGAATGGCTGCGCACTCAAGGTGGAAGTGAGCAAATAGCGTTTACGCTGGTAGAAGGCAAGCCGAGCTTGCTCGTTTTTCGATATGAAGTTGAGAGAGGATAACGTGAGCATTAAGCCGCTGTTGTATTTTATAACTATATGTTTTTTATCGATGTTCAGTGCAACAAGTTTCGCCTCTCAAAATAGCGAAAACTGGCAACTCTACAAGCAACATTTCATTGCTCAGGGGCGCGTAGTTGATAATGGAAACCAGCAAATCAGCCACTCTGAAGGTCAGGGGTATGGGATGCTGCTGGCTGAAATTAACAACGATCGTTCAACCTTTGAGCAGCTCTGGCGCTGGACGCAAAAAAATCTTTATCGTGAAGATATTGGGCTTTTTGCATGGCGATTTAACCCAGAACAACACCAATCAAGCGACCGTAATAACGCTACCGATGGCGATATACTCATCGGCTGGGCATTATTACGCGCCGGAAAACGCTGGAACGATCAGGACTATATTGCAGCATCTGAGAAAATCCAAAGTGCATTATTATCAAAAGCGGTCGTGACAAGGGCTGATAAAACCGTCATGTTGCCGGGAACATTCGGATTCCAGCACAAAGACTTTATTAACCTCAACCCTTCATATTTCATCTTCCCAGCATGGCAGGATTTCTATACCCATTCCCATCGCGCAAAATGGAAAAAACTCATTGATGATGGCCTATCACTGCTTGATACAATGCGTTTCGGTCCTCATAAATTGCCGACTGACTGGGTCATGTTGAATAAAGAGGGAAGTGTGGCTCCGGCAACCGACTGGCCTGCCCGCTTTAGTTTTGATGCCATTCGAATTCCACTGTATCTCAACTGGTATAAGAAAAATCTGCCACAAAATAGAATTTTCAAGGCCTATTGGCAAACAATGCCATCGCTGAATACTCCGGCCTGGATAGATGTCACCAGTAATGAAGTTGCAGAATATCCTCTGCCGCCAGGAATGATGGCGGTCAGAAATATTTCAGTAGGTAATCAATATAATGAAGGTGGTTTCCTGACTGCTCAGGAGGATTACTATTCATCAAGTCTGAAGTTACTAACGTATATTGCTGAACAGGAAGGAAAATAAACTCGCCTGACAGGATGAACCGTTAGTTCTGTGAGTGTCAGCGTTAAGCCGACACTCACAGGCATTCTGCAACTAACCGGGCTGCTGCTGAGTTGTGCAATGAATCCCGCCGCCTCCCGCTGCCACGCCATCAATATTTAACTGAATAATTTCGCGGTCTGCAAACAGCTCCTGTAAGGCGGCGTATGCGTTACGATCTGTTCGCTTGTCGCCAAATTCCGGCGCGATAACTGCACCGTTACAAACATAAAAATTAATATAACCTGCTGCAAAATCAGTACTTTCATCGCTCTGCCGGATAGTCGATGGCCCCTCTAGCGTGATGACTTTCAGGCGTCGTCCTTTGGCATCCGTGGCGGTGCGTAAAATATCCAGATGCCGTCTTGTCACGGCATAATCAAATGATGACCAATCCTTCTCAAGCCCGGCGACTACGGTACCTGGTTGAGCAAAGCGAGCATAAAAATCGGTATGCCCATCGGTGATATCTTTACCTGCGATACCGGGGAGCCAGATGATTTTCTCAAGCCCCAGCAGGCGCTTCAACTCAACCTCACACGCCGTTTTACTGACGCCGGGATTACGGTTTGGGTTAATAACACAACTTTCGGTAATGATCGCCGTACCTTCGCCATCGACTTCAATTCCGCCACCCTCCAGAATCAACGATGAGCGTATAAAGGTCGCTTTGGCGGCATCCGTCACGGCCTCAGCCACTTCGGCATCATATTCATGTTCTTGTTTATTGCCCCAGCCATTGAAATTAAACCCAACGCCGCCGAGCAGGCCAGCGCTATTTTTAACAAACACAGGCCCCGTGTCGCGGATCCACAGATCGTCAATGGACTGAACCTGCAGATTGACCTTTGGCCCGCACAGCCTGGCCGCAATATTATAATCCTCTTCGCGCACCAGCATATGCACGGGTTCATAGGCGGCGATCGTTTTGGCGATACTGGCCAGATTCTTTTGCACTACCGGCAGTAGGTCAGGCTCCCAGATTTCTGTACTCGCGCCAAATGCCATCCAGGTGGCGGCATGGGGCGCGCCTTCATCTGGCATCAGCCATTGTTGGCTCAGTGCAGCACTGGCAAAGTTGCTTAAGCTCATGCCGGTCATTCCGGCAACAAGCAAACTCGTGGAACTGACCAGCCCTTGTCTAATGAACGAACGTCTTGTCATCACGGTAAACCCTCTACGTTTATTCACTCGATGGGAGTGAATAACATAATGTTAGATCAAAAATAATTAATTTTTTATACTATTAATATAATAATTAAAATTAGGCCTGAATATATCACGGTGATATTAAGATGCAATTGCTATAGATTAAATTGTAGTTAAGGTCGGCTGTTATTAGAATTCATCAACTATATTTATATATATAAGATATAATTATCGATAGGAACTCCGCATAACGAGGGGATATCATTTATACCTAATAATTGAATGGTTATCCGGTGATGTGCAGGGAAGTTAATTTTCACATAAAAAATATAATCGGTTAGTTTTGCTTACATTTGGATCACAAATCCATATAACACTTTTAAATCTAAGAAAATGCTTAGAACCGATGGATTAATAAGTTCAGGAGGTCTATTTTACTATCATCATACAAAATGCTTAGCACTAATGCTTCGGTCATTGAATCGAATAACGATCTCCTATGGAAAAGAAAACTTTTATTTTACTTGCCAGCGCGGTGCTACTCACTAGCGCCATCAGGCAGAGCTATGCTGCGTGTCCCGTCAACGGTAATCGATATACCTGTGAAAACCAGACCAATGAGATGCTCGGGGCTGGTGCAAAAACCAACAGCGCCGCTATTACTATTAATCAGAACGCTACGCTGAACGGTGGTGGTAACCCTGCAATAAGTGTGGGTGATGACAATGCTATTAATGTCAGTGGTACGGTAACCAACTCCCCAAGTGGTAGTCGAGGCGGATTGAGTGGTTATCCGGGAACGGGGCCAAATACTATTGAAGCGCAAAATAACACCGTTATTAATATAGATAAAACCGGTAAGGTAATAGTTAACGGCAACAATAATATGGCCGAAGCTATTAACGTGATGGGATATGGCAACACCATCGTTAATAACGGGATGATTAGTGCATCGGCAACTGCGGCGATTTGGTTTCAGGATACGCAATCTGGAACGCGAAATAATGTCGTTAATTATGGTGTTATCCAGCGCCCCGGTGGTGGAAATGTGATCGGTACTAGCGGTGGTAACGGTATTCGATTTGAAAATAACACCGGTGGACGTGTTGAGGGAGATCTGCAGTTTTCCCGTGGTGATGACGATCTCTTTTTCTATGCGGGTTCGGAAGTCACCGGCAATATCAACGGCGGCGGTGGCACCAATAATTTAACGCTGGATGGACAACAAGGCTCACTGGATTCGCTGCGAGGTGATATCAAAAACTTCACCACGTTAACGAAATCGGGCGCAGGTCGCTGGGACGTCAGCGGTTCACTGGAAGGATTTAACCGGGTCGCCGTGGATCAAGGCACTCTGGGATTAAGCGGGAATAATGATGGCTTCAGCGGCCAGCTTATTATCAACCCTGAAGGTAACAACGATGCCGGAGCAACGGTTGAAGCTCGGGCGCAAAGTTTGCCTACCAACAGCCTTAAAACTGGCAATAACGATAATGTCATTAACAACGGCACGCTGATTTTAGTCCAGCCGGATGACGGCAGCTATGTTGGACAAATTGTCGGTAGCGGTCAGGTGATTAAACAAGGTGAGGGCGTACTGACCATGACGCCGGAAGCAATGGACGGCAATACCTACAGCGGCGGTACAACGATAAAGCAGGGCACCATTGCGATTGCCGACGATAGCGCGCTGGGGGTCGCTTCAGGTGCTTTACACTTTGATGGTGGCGTGCTGACTATCAATGATTCGCTCAATCTTTCCGCCGAGCGTGCGGTGACTCTCGCGGCAGGCGGCGGTACGTTTGACACCAACGGTCATGACTCCACAATCGCTCAGGTGATGAGCGGCAGCGGTGATTTTGCCAAAGCGGGAGAGGGGAGTTTAACGCTAGCGGGTCAGAATACATATAGCGGCAATACCCTTGTTGCTGGCGGTAACCTTAACGTTACCGGCGGTATTAGCGGCCCGGTCAAGGTAGAGCAAAATAGCCAACTCTCGGGTACCGGGCAGGTCGGTGCGACGACGATGGCAAGTGGCGCCATACTGACGGTCGGCGATACCGCATCAACGACCACTGCGGAGTCTAGCCAATTCACCATCAACGGTAATCTGAGTAATGATGGCACGGTGCAACTTAACCGGGATGACACAACCCAGGGCAGTCAATTGAATATTGCCGGTGACTACACCGGGGGAAGCGACAGCCTGCTGCAAATGAATGGCGTGTTGGCGGGCGATGATTCCCCGGCCGATCGGGTTAATATTGCAGGAAGCACTGACGGTAGTACCGGGGTGAGCGTGACCAACCTCGGGGGCAAAGGTGCGAGTGTTATCAATGGTATTGAACTGATTGATGTAAAAGGCAACTCGTCATCGACCGCGTTCTATCAAAAGGGTCGTATTGTGGCTGGCCTGTATGATTATTCGCTGGTGCAAAAAGGGAATAATTGGTATCTCACCAACCAATATACCGGCCCTGTCATCCCGCCGGAAAAACCACCGGTTGATCCCGGTAAGCCTGTGAATCCGCCGGTAACTCCGGATAAGCCTGGCAAACCGGTTACACCACCGGTGACAACGGATCCCGACAAACCTTCCGTGCCACCGGTTAAGCCTGGCAAACCGCTTACGCCACCGGTGACAACGGATCCCGGCAAACCTCCCGTGCCGCCGGTTAAGCCTGGCAAACCGGTTACGCCACCGGTGACAACGGATCCCGGCAAACCTCCCGTGCCGCCGGTTAAGCCTGGTAAACCGGTTACGCCACCGGTGACCACCGATCACCCTCGCAATCCGCGGGTTACACCTCCAGTCAGCCCTGGTAAACCTATTGCACCACCGTTGTCGACGCCAAAAACGCTGCGTCCTGAAATTGGTGGCTATATCGCCAACCTGGCGGCGGCCAATACGCTCTTTAACCTTACGCTTGACGATCGCGAAGGTGGTACTGAGTATATCGATCCAGTGACCGGACAGCGCGGTTACAGCAAGCTGTGGTTACGCCAGGAAGGGGGACAAACGCGCTTTAACAGCGGCGGTAATCAGCTGAAAACCCAAACGAATCGTTATGTGGTGCAGTTGGGCGATGAGCTGATTCAGGGGGCATTCGGCGATCGAGACCGTTGGGATGTCGGCATCATGGCAGGGTATGCCAACCAGCACGCGAATACCCATTCCATGCTTACCGGATATCAATCTAAATCAGAGATCAACGGCTACAGCACCGGTCTATACGGTACCTGGTTTGAAAATGCGCAAGCGAAAACCGGTCTCTATGCAGATAGCTGGGTTCAGTACAATTGGTTTAACAATCAGGTCGATAGCAATGGTCAGCCAAATGCGTCTTATAAAAGCCGTGGATTCACCGCGTCGCTGGAGACCGGCTATATTGCCTCTATTGCCCAGCTTCAACACAGCGAACTGTATCTCCAGCCGCAGGCGCAGGTTATCTGGATGGGCGTGAAAAATCATACCCTTACCGAGGATAACGGCACCCGAGTGCAGGATATCGGTAACGATAATCTTCAAACGCGACTTGGCATGCGTCTGTATCTGAAAGGTCATTCATCGCTGGACGAGGGGAAACAGCGTGAATTCAAACCTTATGTTGAAGCGAACTGGATCCACAACACGCAGCAATACGGCATGCGGATGGATGGTGAAGCGGTCAGCATGTCCGGTACGCGCAATGTCGGTCAACTGAAACTGGGCGTTCAGGGGCAATTGACTCCGGCGCTCAACCTGTGGGGCGGTACGGCTGTTGATATCGGTGATATGGGTTACAGTGACGCCTCTGCGATGCTGGGTTTAAAATATCAATTCTAACCGCCGACACCGCTGCCCGTAGGCGAGGGTAGCGGTGTCATCCCCTCGTTTATATTTTCAGCGTATCAATCACCACTCTGAGCGCAGGAGACACATTGCGATGAGGGTAATACAGAAACAACCCTTCCATACGCAGGCTATAACGTTGCAGCACCCGGATAAGCGCCCCGCGTTCTAAATCATCGGCAACCAGTTCGACAGGAATATACGCCAGCCCCAGGCCGAGTCGGGCGGCTTCGGCTTCCATATAGCTATCAGATAAGGCCCATTGCCCCTGTGGTCGGTGGGTTATTTTTTTATCATCCTGCACCATTTCCCATTGATACAGACTGCCGTCGCCAAACTGATAGGCAATACAGGGATGGACGACTAAATCGGCTGGAGTCTGTGGAAAACCGTAACGGCGAAAATGATCGGGCGTGCCCACCACGGCCATCTCCATATCGGGAGTAATGCGCACGGCGATCATGCCGCTGCCAACCTCGGGCCCAAGCCGGACACCGGCATCGAAGCGCTCCTCGATAATATCGACAAAGCGGCTTTCATTCATCAGCTCCAGGCGGATATCCGGGTATCGCTGCTTGAAAACCGCCAGCTTTGGCAGAAGACATTTATCAATCGCATGCTGACTGGCATTGATGCGCACGGTGCCGGAAGGCGTTTGTCGATAATAGGCAAGTGTAGCCAACCCGGAATCCAGGGCATCAAAGCCGGATTCTGCGGTTTGATAAAGCTGCTCACCGGCCTGTGTTAATGAGAGCTTGCGCGTAGTGCGAACCAGAAGCTGGACACCGAGCCGCTCTTCAAGCTCGCGAATCGAACGGCTAACGCCGGATTGTGCCAGTCCAAGCCGTGCGGCGGCGGCGGTAAAACTGCCTTCCCGTACTACCTGCATAAACAGGTACAGCTCATTGTAGTTTTCCCGTTTTGCCATCGCACCAACCCTGCCTATTCATAACAATATGGTATTAATTCTAGCATTTATCCCCCTCTAATCAGCACTCATTCTGCTCACTATAATGCCCCCATTGCCACAAAGCGCCGCAGCGTTGTCCGTATGAAACCTGTACCCACAACCTGTTTTTTAGGGGAACTCTGATGAAAATCTTCACCAGAAAACTGACCGCCGTTATACCGGCCTTACTGTTATGCACATCACTAAGCGGAGTCACAACAATGAGTTATGCCGATACTGTTAATCCAAATCTGCCTGTTTCGATGGTCGAGAAATGGGACAAAACGTTTGCCCAAAGCAATAAAGTCGAACACCGTAAAGTCACCTTCCCGACCCGCTACGGGATAACACTGGTGGGCGATCTCTATGTGCCAAAAGATCGGGGCGATCGAAAGCTTGCGGCTATTGCCGTTAGCGGGCCTTTTGGTGCGGTCAAAGAACAATCCAGCGGCCTGTATGCGCAAACGCTGGCCGAGCAAGGTTTTGTGACGCTGGCCTTTGATCCTTCCTACACAGGTGAAAGCGGTGGCTATCCTCGCAATGTGGCCTCTCCGGATATTAATACCGAAGACTTCAGCGCGGCGGTGGATTTCCTGGGCTTACAAAAAGAGGTCGATCGTGAGCGTATCGGTCTACTCGGTATCTGTGGCTGGGGCGGGATGGCATTAAACGATGCGGCAATGGACACGCGTGTCAAAGCGGTCGCTACCAGCGTGATGTACGACATGAGCCGGGCGATGGGCCATGGCGTGGGTGACGGCAAAGACCGCTACTCCACCGCCGATCGCCGTGCCGTACTGCAATATCTTAACGAACAGCGCTGGAAAGATGCGGAAAAGGGCACATTCGCCCACGCTGGTCATGATATTTATGTCGATGAGAAGGGCAACGTCACCGCAGGCGATCGCATTCTGCCTGAAGCACTGCCTGCGGATCCGCATCCGGTATTGAAAGAGTTCTTTGATTATTACCGTGTGCCGCGCGGTTTCCATTCTCGCTCCGTGAACTCCACCGGTGCCTGGACGGCGACCACGCCTTTAGCGTTTATGAATATGCCGCTGCTGAGCTACGCCAATGAAATCACCATCCCGACGCTTATTGTGACCGGTGAAAAGGCACACTCGCGCTACTTTGCTGAAGACGCCTATAAAGCGGTGGGCAGCAAACATAAAGAGCTGGTGGTCGTCCCGGGCGCAAACCATGTTGACCTGTACGACAATGCCGCAGGGAAAATACCGTTTGCCAAATTTGACCAGTTCTTCAAAACCAACCTCAAATAAAGCCTTCGGTCAGTGATGTCAAAATGCCACCCGTAAGAAGCGGGTGGCATTCCATTTGCCGTAATACCTTCGCTTGAAAAATAATCAGAGATGTAGCCCAATGTCCACGTTGACTCGCCAGTCCTCCCAGCAAAAAGAACACGCCCACTGGAGCGGTGTGTTTGCCATGACCCTGTGTGTTTTTGTCCTGATCGCCTCAGAATTTATGCCGGTCAGCCTACTGACGCCGATAGCGAAAGATTTGCTCGTCACCGAAGGGCTGGCAGGTCAGGGGATTGCTATCTCCGGGGCGCTGGCGGTTGTGACCAGCCTGACTATCTCGACCCTTGCCGGGAATGTGGATCGTAAGACTCTGCTGCTCGCAATGACCGTGCTGATGGCCGTATCGGCCATGATTATCGCGCTGTCCTCAAGCTATCTGATTTATATGATGGGACGAGCGCTGATTGGTATCGCTATTGGCGGATTCTGGTCAATGTCAGCGGCGACGGCAATTCGACTTGTCCCGCAACATCAGGTTACCCGAGCGTTAGCCATTTTTAACGGCGGTAACGCGCTGGCAACCGTGGTAGCCGCGCCACTGGGCAGTTATTTAGGTGCCACCGTCGGCTGGCGTGGCGCGTTTTTATGCCTGGTGCCTGTGGCGGTAGCCGCTTTCATCTGGCAGTGGTCTAGCTTGCCGACGATGGACATCGATAAAGACCGCGCACCACGCGGTTCCATCTTCCGCTTGTTGCGTCGCACCATTGTGGTAACGGGGTTGCTCGCCTGCGGAATATTCTTTATGGGACAATTTGCGCTATTCACCTATGTGCGTCCGTTCCTCGAAACGGTCACCCGCGTTGATATCACCACTTTATCGCTCATTCTTCTCACCATTGGCGTGGCAGGGTTTATCGGGACATTGGTTGTCGGAACGTTTTTGAAAGCCGGTTTTTACCCGACGTTGACAGTGATTCCTTTGCTCATGGCCGGTATCGCGGTGACGTTAGTTTTGACAGGGCACAGTGTCTGGATTGTTGCTTCGCTGTTGGGGTTCTGGGGATTGATGGCGACAGCCGCGCCAACGGGCTGGTGGACGTGGATTGCCCGGACGCTGCCTGAGGATGCCGAGGCGGGCGGTGGGCTGATGGTGGCGGTAATTCAGCTCTCTATCGCGCTCGGCTCGACGCTAGGCGGGGTGGTGTTTGACCATTTTGGCTGGCAGTGTGCGTTTGAACTTAGCGGAATATTGCTGCTAAGCGCCGCTGTACTGACGGCGGTGACCGCACGGCGACACAATAATTAACGCTAAACAATACGAAGCTTAGTCAGGGGCGGGGTTAACGGCTAAGATCTCATTCATCCTCGCTCACCCGGCTCTCCATCAGTATGTATTGCGCCTCTTTACGCTGATGTTTATCAATTAAGGGCACCAGCCGTTTAAAGTGCTCACTGGCACAATGCGCATCGAGCGCTGCGCGATCGGGCCACTCCTCGATAAAAATGAAATGGCCCGGATCTTTTTCATCGATATACAGATCGTAAGCAATACAAAGAGGCTCCCTTTTTGTGGCTGAAATCAATTCCTTGTACAACGGCATCACGGCTTCAATATGCTCGGGTTTAATAAAATCTTCAGCAATCACTTTTAGCATTCGAACCTCACACTTAGGCACATCACAACCTTTTGTCATAATGGGTTGTTGGCACTTTTGATTAACAACAAGGTAAGTTAACGTATCTTTATACCAAACATTTAATGCGGATTCGTTAATCGTACCCTACACAGCACCACCGCGTTGCATCTGTATTAGCCCAAAGGAAAATGACCATGAGCGATGAGATAACAACCCTTTCCACCAAAGAGATTTACCGTAACCGCTGGATGTCTCTCAAAGAAGACCGTATCCGCAGGGCCGACGGTAGCGAGGGGATTTATTCGGTTATTGAGAAAGGGGATTTTGTCGTTATTGTGCCGGTGCAGGACGACGAAATCTTTGTCGTTGAACAGTTCCGCTATCCGCTGGGCGTAAGAACGCTTGAACTGCCGCAGGGGAGCTGGGAAATGTCGCCCTCTGCCGCGCCAGAAGAGGTTGCGGCCGGAGAGCTACGTGAGGAAACGGGGCTTATCGCCCAAAAGCTTGAGTTTGTGGGATATCAGAAATTGGCGCAGGGGTATTCCACACAGGGTTACCACATTTACCTCGCCTCGCAGCTCACTTTCGCCGGTCAGCAGCTTGATGATGAAGAATATGGACTGACCGTCAAACGGATGAAAATGGATGAGTTCAAATCGTTAATACTGGAGGGGAAAATTACCGATGCGACCTCGGTAACCGCGTTTTTATTAGCAAGCGAGAAAATGCGAAGCGTCAGTCTCTCAGGCGCTTAACCTCCAGACTGAATGCGCATGCAACGTTATTGCGCATTCATCGTAGATAAAAAACGTTTCACCGTGTGGGAGCGTTCAAACCGCCGCCAGCAAAGGGCAATATCCGTGTAGATTTCAGGCGAACTCAACGCATGATAGGTGATATTTGGCGGTGAAATGGCCGCCATCGACTTCGGCACCAGCGCGAATCCGCCCCCTGCGGAGACCATGCTCAGGGAAGATGAAAGCTGTGATGACTGCAACGCATGTTGCACGTCAATCCCGGCTCGCTCACAGTAGCTGTAAACCTGGTCGTACAGCCCCGGTGCAACCTCCTGTGGAAACAACACCACTGACGTATCGCGGAGCTTTTCCAGCGCTAGATCGCCGCATGCCGCTAGCGGATGGTCGCGATGCAGCGCCACCACCATCGGCTCCCGGTCGAGAATGCTTAGCTCGAACGCTTTACTGCTCTCGCACGGCAGCCGCACGAAGGCGATATCCAGCTCCCCCTCCGCCAGCATCGCTGTCAGCGAAGACATATTGGCCTCGACCTGGTGAACCTGCACCGCCATGTTCTGCAACTGATACTGGCGGATCAAGGTGAAGATTTTGGGATGGAAAGCGTTTGAACTGGTGATGCCAATCGACAGGCTACCGTTTTGCCCGCGCGCGATGCCACGCGTTTTCTCCAGCGCGGCGTCACTCAGCGCCAGGATCTTACAGGCGTCGTCGTAGAAAGCTTCTCCCGCTTCGGTTAGCTCTACGCCACGCGTCAGGCGTCTGAAAAGCGGTGTGCCCACTTCCTCTTCGAGCCGTTTGATCTGCTGACTCAGTGGGGGCTGTGAAATCCCCAGCGCTTTGGCTGCTTTTGTGAAGTGTCGCTCGCGTGCAACCGCGACAAAATACCGCAGATAACGAAGTTCCATATCTAAAACGTCTCAAACCAGTATGGATTCTATATTGGAACTCTCTGCTGAATCGGGTCAACATTTATTTAACCTTTCTAAATAAAGTTGAAGAGGACGAGCATGATGCATTCATCTGCCTGTGACTGTGAGGCCAGTTTGTGCGAGACCCTGCGGGGGTTCTCTGCTCAGCATCCTGACAGCGTTATCTATCAAACATCGCTAATGAGCGCGCTGCTAAGCGGCGTGTACGAGGGGGAAACCACCATCGCCGATCTGCTGGCGCACGGTGATTTTGGTCTCGGCACCTTCAACGAGCTGGACGGCGAAATGATTGCCTTCAGCAGTCAGGTGTACCAGCTGCGCGCCGACGGTAGCGCCCGGGCCGCGAAGCCTGAGCAAAAAACGCCGTTCGCGGTGATGACCTGGTTCCAGCCGCAGTATCGCAAAACCTTCAATGCGCCGGTCAGCCGTCAGCAGATCCACGAACTGATCGACCAGCAAATCCCCTCCGATAACCTGTTCTGCGCATTGCGCATCGACGGTCATTTCCGCCATGCCCACACTCGCACCGTCCCACGCCAGAAGCCACCGTACCGTGCGATGACCGACGTGCTCGATGACCAGCCGGTGTTCCGCTTTAACCAGCGCGAAGGCGTGCTGGTTGGGTTCCGCACGCCGCAGCATATGCAGGGCATCAACGTGGCCGGTTATCACGAACATTTCATCACCGACGACCGCCAGGGCGGGGGCCATCTGCTCGACTACCAGCTGGAGAGCGGGGTGCTCACTTTCGGTGAAATTCACAAGCTGATGATTGACCTGCCTGCCGATAGCGCTTTTTTGCAGGCCAACCTTCACCCCAGCAATCTTGATGCAGCGATCCGTTCCGTCGAAAACTAACAGGAGAACTATCGTGAACAGTGAGAAACAGTCACGTCAGTGGGCGCACGGCGCCGATATGGTTGTCGGACAGTTGGAAGCTCAGGGCGTGAAGCAGGTATTCGGGATCCCGGGGGCGAAGATCGACAAAGTTTTTGACTCCCTGCTGGACTCCTC
Source organism: Kluyvera intermedia (assembly GCF_034424175.1). Taxonomy (NCBI): domain Bacteria; kingdom Pseudomonadati; phylum Pseudomonadota; class Gammaproteobacteria; order Enterobacterales; family Enterobacteriaceae; genus Kluyvera; species Kluyvera intermedia. Next base: position 3,693,408 of record NZ_CP139986.1, on the reverse strand, counting down.
CATCGAGATTATCCCGGTGCGCCACGAGGCAAACGCGGCGTTTATGGCAGCGGCGGTCGGACGGCTGACCGGCAAGGCTGGGGTCGCACTGGTGACCTCAGGGCCGGGGTGTTCGAATCTGATAACCGGCATTGCTACCGCCAACAGTGAGGGTGACCCGGTGGTCGCTCTCGGCGGGGCGGTGAAACGGGCGGATAAAGCCAAACAGGTGCATCAGAGTATGGATACCGTCGCCATGTTTAGCCCGGTGACCAAATACGCCGTGGAGGTCAATTCGTCGGATGCGATTGCCGAAGTGGTGTCAAACGCATTTCGCGCCGCCGAACATGGCAGACCGGGAGGCGCATTCGTCAGCCTGCCACAGGATATTGTTGACCAGCCCGCCACGGGCGCCATTTTGCCTGCCAGCGGCTCGGCGCTGATGGGCCCGGCACCGGAATCTGCCATTAACGATGTGGCGAAGCTTATCGAAAACGCCAAAAATCCGGTCATTTTGCTGGGGCTGATGGCCAGCCAACCCGCTAATAGCGCAGCGCTGCGTAAGCTGCTGGAAAAAAGCCGTATCCCCGTGACCAGCACCTATCAGGCCGCCGGGGCGGTGAACCAGGAGAACTTCAGCCGATTTGCTGGACGCGTCGGTTTGTTTAATAACCAGGCGGGCGACAGATTACTCCATCTTGCGGATTTGATTATCTGCATCGGCTACAGCCCGGTGGAATACGAACCGTCGATGTGGAACGGCGGCGACGCTACGCTTGTGCACATTGATGTGCTGCCTGCCTATGAAGAACGTCACTATGTACCGGATCTTGAGCTGGTGGGAGACATCGCCGAAACCCTGAACCTACTCGCCAACCGGATCGAACGCCAGCTCTCTCTGAGCCAGCATGCGTCAGAAATTCTCATCGATCGCCAGCATCAGCGCGATCTGCTCGACAGTCGTGGCGCTTCGCTCAACCAGTTTGCCCTGCATCCGCTGCGCATCGTGCGAGCCATGCAGGACATCGTTAATAACGACGTGACGCTCACGGTGGATATGGGCAGCTTCCACATCTGGATTGCCCGCTACCTCTACAGTTTCCGGGCGCGTCAGGTGATGATCTCCAACGGTCAGCAGACCATGGGCGTCGCGCTGCCGTGGGCGATTGGCGCATGGCTGGTGAACCCAGGCCGCAAGGTGGTCTCGGTGTCTGGTGACGGCGGCTTCCTGCAATCGAGTATGGAGCTGGAAACCGCAGTGCGTCTCAACGCCAACGTACTGCACATCATCTGGGTGGATAACGCCTACAACATGGTGGCGATTCAGGAAGAGAAAAAATACCAGCGTCTTTCCGGCGTGGAGTTTGGCCCGGTCGATTTCAAAGCCTATGCCGACGCCTTCGGCGCGAAAGGTTTTGCCGTAGAGAGCGCCGACGCGCTCGAGCCAACGCTGCGCGCGGCGATGGATGTCGACGGCCCGGCGGTGGTGGCCATTCCCGTCGACTACAGTGATAACCCGCTGCTGATGGGCCAGCTCCATCTCAGCCAGATTTTGTGACTCACGATAAGGATAGAGAAATGCAAAAAGTAGCTCTCGTCACTGGCTCAGGCCAGGGGATTGGTAAAGCGATTGCGCTTCGCCTGGTGAAAGATGGCTTTGCCGTCGCTATCGCCGATTATAACGAGGAGACGGCCAGCGCCGTTGCCGATGAAATCATCCGTAAGGGTGGCAAGGCCATCGCCGTGAAGGTTGATGTCTCTGACCGTGAACAGGTGTTTGCGGCAGTCGAGAAAGCCCGCACCGCGCTAGGGGGTTTCAACGTTATCGTCAATAACGCGGGTATTGCGCCTTCGACGCCAATTGAGTCGATCACGCCAGAGATTGTCGATAAAGTCTATAACATCAACGTGAAAGGGGTGATCTGGGGGATTCAGGCCGCTATTGACGCATTTCGTAAAGAGGGGCACGGTGGCAAGATCATCAACGCCTGCTCGCAGGCGGGCCATACCGGTAATCCGGAACTGGCGGTCTACAGTTCCAGTAAATTTGCGGTTCGTGGCTTAACTCAAACCGCTGCACGGGATCTTGCTCCGCTTGGGATCACCGTGAATGCCTACTGCCCGGGTATCGTCAAAACGCCAATGTGGGCTGAAATCGACCGTCAGGTGTCTGAGGCCGCAGGCAAACCGCTCGGCTACGGTACAGAAACCTTTGCTAAACGCATTACGCTTGGCCGGTTGTCCGAGCCGGAAGATGTGGCCGCCTGCGTATCCTATCTTGCTGGCCCAGATTCAGACTACATGACAGGCCAGTCCTTGCTGATTGACGGTGGGATGGTCTTCAACTAAGCGCGATGAAGTTCTGAAAACGCGAAAACCCCTGTATCTCTACAGGGGTTTTGTACTTAGAACAGCACTGAATAATTCAAACCAAACGTCCGCCCACGCCCCTTATAGTCGTACAACGAAGCCGGGCCGGAAGCCGGGCTGTAATACAACGGCGCGCGCTGCCCCCACACCGTGGTGTAGTCACGGTCAAACAGGTTTTCGACGCTAAAGCTGAGTTTACCCACCGGAAGCTGATAGCTGCCCAACACATCGATAGTGGTGTAACCCTCAAGCTGATTACCGGCCTCGTCGCGAAGTTTAAACGAGGTGGTGCTCTGCACGCGCAGGCTCCACGGATCCGGCGCCCAGCCAATGTACGCCGTCGCTTTCGACGGGCTGGCGATCTTCACATCATATTTCTGCCACTGACCGTCAACCTTCGACTCGGTTTTCAGGACGTTGAAATTAGCGCCGGTGCTCCAGTCGCTATCGGGAATAAAGTAATCCACCGCGCCTTCCACGCCGTAAATGCGGCGCTTATCGTCAACAATACTGATGGTCAGATCTTTATTCGCCTGCACGTTCTTGTCAGACAGAGAGTAGTAGGCCGCAATCTGGGTGCGCAGGTTGTCGCCGGTGTAGCGCCAGCCTAGCTCATACGAGTTCACCTTGATCCCTTCAAGCGCACTGTCATCAACGTTCACGCTGTTGGTCAGCGGCAGATGTCCGTTAACCGCCTTACCGTAAGCGCCGCGCCCGTAATATTTACCCGGGTCAGGCAGCTCCACGCCCTGCGAGAAGTTAAACCAGGTTTGCTGGCGCTCGGTGAGGTGAACCAACAGCCCGGCATTAAACAGGAAATTATCGTAATCGGTGGAACCGCCGGGAATTGCATCGGCAGAGTTGACCGTGCCCGCGGCAATTTGCTGCTGCTGCGCATAGCCAATGAAATCATCGACTTTGTTTTCGGTGTACTGGTAGCGCACGCCGCCGCTTAAGGTAAAGATCTCGTTGATGTCATAGCTCGATTGCAGGAAGGCGGCCAGGTTGCTGATGTCGTAGGACGGATAGCGCCCGGTGGTATAAATCTGCTGGTTATTCAGCCCGCCGGAGGCATTGGCTTTGTCCACGTCGAAGAACATCTGATTTGAGGTAAAGCGCTCATGATCGGCGTCCAGCCCATAGGTTAACTGCCAGCCATCCAGTGGTGTGCTGTTTAACGTCAGCTTCGCGCCGTACTGATTGGTTTCCTGTTGGGATGAAGAGAACGAGGTCAATTCATTGTTCTTATTCATGCTGGGGAACGGGTAGAACTTCAGTGACTCATCGCGGTAGTAAACCTGACCGACCAGCTCCTGACCCAGAAAATCGCTATTGGAATACTGCAAGCTCATCAAATGGCGTTCAGTGCCGGGAATACGATCAGAGTTCAGGCCGCTGCTGACGTATGGCTTGGTTGCCCCACTGAGTGCCGAGAAATCTTTACCCAGATTTAGGCCATAATCGTCATCGCCCTGGCTTTTGTAGTATTGGGTGACCAGCTGAAGCTGCTGAGTCTCATCAATATTCAGCGTACCGGTGCCCATCACGTCCAACCGATCGGAATATTGCAGGCCGGTCTGGGTGTTATCGAGCAGGGTTGCGTCGCCATTGCCGTCATACCAGCCGCCGAATTTCTGGTACGCCACCGACATCCGCCCTGAGATATGGTCATTGCCGCCGGAGACGGCGCTAGCAATGCGTTCATCGTGATCTTTACTGCTGTTAAAGCCGCTCTTGGTACCCGCTTCAAACTCAACCTGGGTTTCCGGCTGGCCCTTTTTGGTCACGATATTGATAAGCCCGCCGGTGCTGCCGCCGCCGTACAGCGAGGTAGCCCCGGAGATCACTTCAATATGCTCGATGTTGAACGGATCGATCGAATCCAACTGACGGCTATCGGTACGCGAAGAGTTCAGACGCACGCCGTCAATTAACACCACCAGCGGACGTCCACGCACGTTCATGCCGTAGTTGGTTCGGCTCTGGCTGCTGACATCAAGACCGGGGATCAGTTGCGCCAGTGCATCCTTAAGCTCTTTGCCGCCCTGGATCTGTTGCTCCAGTTCGGCGTTCTCAATCACCCAGGTGGTTTGTGCCATTTCAGCGACGGTGCGGTTATTGCGGCTAGCGGAAACGACGATGGATTCGTCATCGGTTTGTTGCGCCATCGCAGGAGCCATCATGGCAAGCAGCAGCGGGTTCAGTGCCCAGAGAGTATATTTTTTGGTGATCATCATCATTCCTGCGCAGGGGCTGACAAACATCAGCCTAAAGATGCGGTTCAGTGAGTTAAAGAGGCAGCAAGTTGCTGCGTTTTCCGTAGCGGTAAACGCCGTGGAACGTATAAACCATGAATATTTCATGGGTTTACATCAGTTGTGATAACGCGAATATTGGCGATAATATTTCTCATTATCAACTCTGAGATCGTAGGGTTGATTTAATTTCATGATCGAGTTGGCGTTTTAAAGGAAGGTTGAAGCGGCAGATCATGCTCACAGAAATAGGCAATTCTGCGATGGAGTAAATGCAATAACCAAAATGCGGTTAAGAGAAACGGCAGAAGCGACCGGCGACAGGGCTACTGAAATATAATAACGCCGCTCCCCCGGCCATTTAGCGGAGGAACGGCGTTATTATCATGTGCTTTCTTTCATCACGACTTATTCAAATTAATGCTTAGAATGCGTTCTTTGGCACCTTCTACAAACGTGTCCGGATCCCAGTCGCGGTTAAAACCTTCTTTGATTCCAATGTAAAGGGTATCCATGTCGTCCGATAACACCATCTGATTTGGGTAGACCGGCATGTTAAATTCGCGGGTGATGCTGTATTGAGTGGCATCCACTACGCTGATGGTGCCGCTGGTGAAGTTGGTGACATACAGTTCATTATATTTCGGATTGTATTTCACCGCGTTAGCTCCGGCTCCGGTGTGTACATAGCCAAGCTGTTTACCGTCGCGTAAGTCAAAAATATAGAGTCCATCTTTTTTGCCGGAGCGATCGTCATGGTCGAATACCACCACAAAGACACGGTCAGAAGCGGAGTCCACCGCCAGGTTCTGCACACTTGTGATTTGTGGTTTCGGATCTTTCAACGGGATGGTACGCAGCAGTGTCTGATTTTTCGCATCAATTTCATTGATGTAATCTCTGCCGCCAACGTAGATTTTCTGCGTTTTTTCATCCATCGCCAGACCGTACGCAGTACCTTTGTAAGCATCCTTAACCTCGCCTTTTAAGGCAAGCGTCGTTCCGTCGAGCATTAATAGCTTATGCAGAGGCTTCATGCCCCCGGCTGTTTTCAGCATATTGCTATAACTCACAAACAGGGTATTGGAATCCTGGCTGTAAACCATATGGCGCAAATGCTCAAAACGCGAATCTGCGGCGTTTTCCACTTTAAAACTTAACCTGTCGCTGGTCCTTACCGGTTTGCCGGTAGAGAGGTCAAACGTACTAATACGCAGGGACGCTGACTGGGTGTGCCCGATATAGAGCAGATGTTTATCCTGATTTATCGCCAGTGAAAATGCTCTGTATGGCATTGCGTATTTGTTTTCGACTTTCAGCGAATCTGAATTAAACGAATACAAATAACCTTTATTCGCTTCACGATTTACACGATCGGTGACTGCGGCAAACACTTTTTTACTGGCATTATCAAAGGCCAGTTCATAGATGCCTTCGTCAGGGGACTGAAGGTAATTCGTTTTTAGGGCAAATCGAGAAAGTTCGCGTTCAGGTGGATCGATAGCCATAGCCATTGTCGGTAAAAACAGTGAAATTAACAGGTATAGCGGTGCTTTGGATAAAGTAAAAAGAGTCATTTTCGTTCCTACAATAAAATTGAAATAAGAGAGAATACGTACTGCCTGAACCAGGCAGAAATTGTCATTAGAAACGGATATCCCCGCCGAATATCCAGGTTCTGCCGCGCGCGGAATTAGCCGGTTGGGTCTCGTCACCAAGGCCCGGCATCATGTTGAGCTTATTCAGCGCCTCCGAATAATCTCTGTTCATCAGGTTTTGTACCGACAGTTTCAGGGTCAGGTTACGGTTGTACTCGTAAGTACCATAGAGATCGATAATCGTTGGGATCTGTGGCAAATCCTGTTTGATGATTGCGCCGGTATGTTCATCCTGCTCAAAATCAGGCGACAGGCGACGAGCTTTACCTGTGTATTTTATGACAGTACCCAGGGTCAACGCGTTATCGAAGAAGCGAACGCCGGTATCCAGCGTCATGTATTTTCTGGGCAGTTCGGTTATATCACCTGCGCCAAAATAAGTGCTGGCGATGGAGGTGGGTTGGTCTGTTCGCTGTTGACTGAAAGAGAGTCGGCCAAAGGCAAAACCGGCATCATAATCCATTTCCAGCTCAAAGCCCTTTGCGATAACATCGCTTGCAGAGTTAACGTAGATGTACATATTATCGCTATATTCATCGCTCATGTTCCCCCAGTCATTGCCAATCACTTCAGCCATACTGCATTTACGACCTCCTGAACAAACCAGAAAAGACTCGCTGTAGATGTAGTTTTGGATCCTGCTGCGGTACGCCAGAGCTTTAAAGCGCAGGGCATCCTGTCCAACCAGTAGACCTCGGGTATCAATGTTAAAACCCGCCTGCCAGGTTTCTGCACGTTCAGGTTTCAGGAATGGGTTCATGGATGCACCTCCTGAATTAGAGAAGAACATCTCTTGGATATTCGGAGCACGCATGGATTTGCTGTAGCCAATGAACGGCTGAAGCCACGGTGTTACCTGAGCAGAAAGCTGCGCCGAAGGATTGAAGCCACTGTCCTTATCATCAATATCGTAGCTTCCCTGTGGCACGCAGATGACGCGCGTATCGCAGGCGGGCTTGTATCCTGTGAGCCTGTTGCGTGTGTAGTTGAGATTGAGATCAGCCTCCCAGATGCCGCGCGTAATCTTCAGCCCGGTATACAGCGCTGAAATATCCTGCTGACCGGAGGGGGCGAAGGTATTGTTCTCTATCGATTCCTGATTCGTTTTCGAGTCCCCCGCTGCTGAATGAATGGTCCGGTCATAGCGGGTACGCATCAGTTTGCTGCCCAGCATAAACTCCAGGTCGTTGTTTGCGACAGTGAACCGGCTGGTATTGTTGATATCCAGCGCATCAGAACGGTTTTGCGCTGAGGTGTTGTAGAAAGTATACAGCGAGTCATCGCGATATTTTTGATTGCCGCGGCTGGTACTGGCCGTTACGTTAAAGTCAATTAATTCAGAAAAAGGTGTGTAATGATATTTAATGTAATAGTCGTCGCTGGTTATATCGCGGCGTGAGAAGTTATTTTCATAGGTTCGGGCGGAAAGCTCGAAGCTGTTAAATTCGTCTGGTCTGATATCCATTTTATAAAGCTGAGATTTTGGATTCTGCTTCATATATTTATCATAACCAAACTCTTTGCTGTTAATACCAGAGCCATTTGAGAAATTAGAGTAAACAGAACTGCCGCTCACAGCGGCCATAACGCCAATGCTGCCTGTATCAGTAAATGCGTCGGTTTTTCCACCGACGGCGATCATTCCGCTGCGCCCGAGCCCATTGCTGCCGACTGAGAAACGTGAACGAAGGCCATATGTATTGCCGTTAAATATCACATCGTCAACGCCAATAGTACGCATGTTTGCACTACCGGCCAGGGCGTTGACGCCTGCCGAGCCACTGCTGTCACCGCGTGTAACATCAACGGCGACCAGAAAATTAGGGTCAATTAGTACGCCAGCCATATTGTTGGTTGAGCCATGCGCCGTAGTGCCTGAGGTTGAGGAGCCGTAAAAACTTTGGGTGATACCGTCCACCATCGTGTTTACGCGGCCAAATCCGCTCATGCCGCGAATATTCACACTGACTGCTCCCTGTCCCGGATCGATTTGGGTATAAGTACCGGGCATGCTGCGCAGCGTTGCATCGAGTGATTGCAAGTTTTTGTCCGTAGTCCGCGAACTGGTCGCGCCTGTTTTCTCAAGAGCTTCCTGCTCACTGGTTGTCTTCCCGATAGAAACATTGAGCGGGCTGAATTCTGCCGCTCCTTTTTTATCACCACCTGTTTTTTCACTGATGGATTCTGCGTAAGCGCCGCAGCTGAGCAATAAAATGCCCGAGCCGATGGCCAGTTTAATAATGGTCATAAATATCCTTATAAATATCGTAATAAATAAAAGAATCAGATCTGTGTTTATTTTTTAATAACAACCCTTTGGCATTTTCTTGATTTTTCGATAGCAGTGAAGGCTGATAAAATTTTCAGCATCAAAATCAATATAAAATTTCAGTTAAGCGAACCCGCGTCACTAATTTTCCCTAATCTCCGTCAGATCAAAGGTGATCGGCATTTTTACTTTAAAGAAGCCTCCTTCTAATATTTCAGCTGGTGGTTTAGGAAGTGGTTGAGCACGTTCTAAAACAGCAACAGCTTCGCGATCGAGAGAAAGGGTTCCCGAAGATGTTGCCAGAGAATGACTGACAACGGTGCCTTGCGCGTTAACGGTAAAAGTTACTATGACTGTGCCGGTTCGTGCGCGTTTTCGGGCATCACCTGGGTAACGTTTATAACGGTTAAGGTGGCCTTTCACTCTGCTTTCCCAGGACGTGTTGGAATTGTCTCGCTTTGCTGAGTCACTGTTGAAAGGCGCAGCAATACGGGATGATTCAACCGGGGCCTGAGGTGCGGCATTACTGGAAACGGCTGCATGGCTACTGTCGCTGGTTTGATCCTTTATCTTACGCGGCGGACGTGGCTTTTTCTTTTCCCCGTCGGATGCCTTTTTTTTCCGGGTTATTTCAATGGTCGCATCCCTGTCTTCAGTGACGGGACGCTGCTGTCTGTCCTCTGCTTGCTGCTTTTCTTCTGCCGCTGCGGATTCCTGCTGAGCTATTCCCACCGGAAGCGGAAGTGGAGAAGAAGGAGCCTCGATATTATCGGCCCATTGCAACATTATCGCCGGGGCAGGAGGCGTAGCGACCTGTACCTCGGAAAAGCGCCAGACAAATGCAAGGAAAAGCAGTGCGTGAAGCAGCAGTGAAAAGATAAACCAGCTGCTCCATTTTGCTGGGCGTGGAAGGTAGAGAATATTCATCATCCATGATTTACCGTTTTGCAGTGTCTGGCGTCATGAACCACACGTAGTCAGCATGATCTACGGTGATGTTCATTCCTTTTTCTGCCAGCATCAACACCACAGGCTGGGTGCCAGGGGCGAGATCTTCCACGTGTAACGGTACGCCGATGCTTTTTGACGCGTGATAACCTCCTGCAATCAACAACGACGGAGTCGGGGCATTGAGAAGTTGGCGAGCCATGTAGCGATCCCGCTGCTGCTGAATAGAGAGCATTGACGCCAGTTGCTGTCCTTCAATATTGCCTTCATGCATGGCGATGATGGTTGCGCGCAGAGCGCCTTGTACCGCAGGTGCTGTGGATTTTTTTCCTTCAGGAAATTCATTTTTTTTGTACAACGCCATGACTCGATCCCGGTCAATGTTGGCACTGAGTAGAGGGTAAGGCGCACGTAATGCCTGCATGACTACGTCGCCATACATCTCCCAGGGCCACCCTTTTTGCCAGTTAAGCAGTTCCTGAACGCGGCCATCCCGGACTACGGGATCATCTTTCAGCCAGCGTTTAACCTGGTTAACGCGGGGCTGCTGGTCTGCCGTCAGCATCTCAAGCAGCACGCTCCCTTGTGGCCGTTGGGTGGGCAGGTTTTGAAGAAGCCAGAGCTCAATTTGATGATGTTCGGCATTATCGTGTTTTTCGCCAACAATAAGCTGGCGGGCAACCGCAAGTTCAGCCAAAAGCTCTTGTTGGGTAATGGTTTTATTGCTTTTTAAATCAATTATTTGCCCGCTAGGGATATGGGCTGTCTGTAATGGTTTATTGAGATTGACTGATGCAGGCTGGTTGCAGGAAATCAGACTCAGACTGGATAACGCTATCAAAGAAGTCAGGATTATTTTTTTTCGCGTATCTCTGCCCAGGAAGAACATTTTACAGGTCATTTTAATGCCACAGACTGGTTTATCGTGGGCGGGGATGTTAACAAATCTCAAATGCAAATGATACACATTATCATCACTGGTAATATTAGCGATATCCTTAGTTCGCTATGCGTTGTTAATTTTCCAATCAAATTCTGGTCTACTGGACGGGTAATGACTCCAACTTATTGATAGTGTTTTATGTTCAGATAATGCCCGATGACTTTGTCATGCAGCTCCACCGATTTTGAGAACGACAGCGACTTCCGTCCCAGCCGTGCCAGGTGCTGCCTCAGATTCAGGTTATGCCGCTCAATTCGCTGCGTATATCGCTTGCTGATTATGTGCAGCTTTCCCTTCAGGCGGGATTCATACAGCGGCCAGCCATCCGTCATCCATATCACCACGTCAAAGGGTGACAGCAGGCTCATAAGACGCCCCAGCGTCGCCATAGTGCGTTCACCGAATACGTGCGCAACAACCGTCTTCCGGAGCCTGTCATACGCGTAAAACAGCCAGCGCTGGCGCGATTTAGCCCCGACGTATCCCCACTGTTCGTCCATTTCCGCGCAGACGATGACGTCACTGCCCGGCTGTATGCGCGAGGTTACCGACTGCGGCCTGAGTTTTTTAAATGGCGGAAAATCGTGTTGAGGCCAACGCCCATAATGCGGGCAGTTGCCCGGCATCCAACGCCATTCATGGCCATATCAATGATTTTCTGGTGCGTACCGGGTTGAGAAGCGGTGTAAGTGAACTGCAGTTGCCATGTTTTACGGCAGTGAGAGCAGAGATAGCGCTGATGTCCGGCGGTGCTTTTGCCGTTACGCACCACCCCGTCAGTAGCTGAACAGGAGGGACAGCTGATAGAAACAGAAGCCACTGGAGCACCTCAAAAACACCATCATACACTAAATCAGTAAGTTGGCAGCATCACCTACTGGACGAAAGGGCGTATGCGCGGATTGTCCCCAATATCCGTGTTGATAATATCCAAACGACTACGGTTTTTTTTGATAAAAGAATATTCTGGTTCAGTTATCTTGATATTTGTTTTTCTTATGATGAATTGCACCGTTATTGTTCGTTCGAGTTCTTTAACGGTGCGTTGAATATATTAATGCCTATCTGATTTATCTTAACTTATTGTTAAATAATTAATTAATATATTGGCATGCACCTTGCTAATTGAATTCCATCTTGTATACCAACAGGAATTCAACGATGGCATTAATGACCGGAAATACCCTGGCCGCCTGGCGTCAGCAAATTAAACATAATAGCGACGCGGTTTTTACTTTATTAAAAGAACATATTGATACTCTGTCGGCTGAGGATAACGCCTGGCTGATGATAGCCAGCGACGCCCAAATCCAGGCGCAGTTAGCGGTTCTTATGCCGCAGTACCGTAATAATCCAGATTCACTGCCGTTATTCGGCATCCCGTTCGCAGTTAAAGACAACGTGGACGTAGCCGGTTGGCCGACCACCGCTGCCTGCCCGGCATTTGAATATATTGCTGAACAAGACGCCACTGCCGTCGCCCGACTGAAAGCGGCGGGGGCTATCGTCATTGGCAAAACCAACCTCGACCAGTTTGCCACCGGCCTTGTCGGCACGCGTTCGCCGTACGGTGCGGTCGCCAACACCTTTAATGCCGACTACGTCAGCGGCGGCTCAAGTTCAGGTTCTGCCTCTGTGGTTGCCCGTGGCCTGGTGCCGTTTGCCTTTGGCACCGACACCGCAGGTTCCGGGCGCGTGCCCGCCGGGTTTAACAATATCGTCGGTCTTAAGCCGACAAAAGGCTGGCTGTCGGCAAAAGGCGTGGTGCCAGCGTGTCGCCTGAACGACACGCTGTCGGTGTTTGCGCTAACCGTCGAGGATGCGTTTGCTATCGCCACGCTCGCTGGCGGCGCGGATGCGCAAGATGCCTACTCTCGCAGTCACCCGGCAACCGCCCCGGCAGCCATCCCGCACAACCCGGTATTTGCCATCCCGGAAGTGCTGAATTTCTATGGTGATACCCAGGCGCAGGCTGCCTGGGAGAAAGCGCTCGACGCATTGTGTGCCGGTGGCGCGCAGCTTCGGCCTATCGATTTCTCCGCCTTTACCCAGCTTGCCGAGCAACTCTATCAAGGCCCGTGGGTTGCGGAACGCACTGCGGCGGTCGGCGATATGCTGCAACACCCGGAACAGATGGAGCCCACCGTTCACACCATTATTGCTGCCGGGCTGAACTACAGCGCGGTGGAGGCGTTTAAGGCCGAATATCTGCGCGCCGAACTGGCGCAAAAAATCCAGCAAGCGCTGGCCGACGTGGATGCGCTGGTGGTACCGACTTCACCGACCATCCACACCCTTGAAGAGATGAAGCAGGAGCCTATCCGCTTTAACTCGCAGTTTGGCACTTACACCAATTTCACCAACCTTGCCGATCTCAGCGCGCTGGCCTTACCCGCACCGTGGCGTGAGGACGGCTTGCCAGCCGGTATCACCCTGATTGCCCCCGCGTGGCACGACCGGGCGCTGGCGGATTTTGGCATCCGCTGGCAACAACAACTGGCGCTGCCGCTGGGCGCAACCGGGTTGCCATTGACGGACAGCGGCTCGCTCGCAGCTTCCCCTCACCACGTTCGCGTGGCGGTGGTCGGTGCGCATCTCAGCGGCATGCCGCTCAACTTCCAGCTCACCACCCGCAACGCGGTATTTGTCGAAGCGACCCGCACCGCACCGTGCTACCGCCTGTATGCGTTGGCCAACACTCTGCCGCACAAACCGGGCATTGCGCGTGACGCCAGCGGCGCGGCGATTGAGGTTGAACTGTGGGATATCCCATTGGCGCGCTTTGGTGAGTTTGTCGCGGAAATTCCTGCGCCACTGGGCATTGGCTCGCTGGAGCTGACCGACGGCCGCTGGGTGAAAGGCTTTATCTGCGAACCGGCGGCGCTACATGACGCCACCGACATTACCGAATACCAGGGCTGGCGCCACTGGATTGCCCGCAAGGAGACTCGCCATGTTTAATACCGTGCTGATTGCTAACCGTGGTGAAATTGCCTGCCGCGCCATCCGAACCCTGAAACGTCTGGGCATCGTAAGCGTGGCGGTTTATTCCGACGCCGATAAAAACGCCGAGCACGTCAAACAGGCCGATATCGCGCTGGCGCTGGGCGGTGAGAAGGCCAGCGACAGCTACCTGAAAATCGACAAAATTATCGCAGCTGCCCAGCAAAGCGGTGCACAGGCTATCTGGCCGGGCTACGGTTTTCTCTCCGAAAGCCTGCCGTTTGCCGACGCTTGTGAACAGGCGGGGATTGTTTTCATCGGCCCGACCGCGCAGCAGATTGGTGAGTTTGGCCTAAAGCACCGGGCGCGTGAGCTGGCGGCGGAAGCGGGCGTGCCGATGACGCCGGGCACCGGCCTTTTAAACTCGCTGGATGATGCGCTGACGGCGGCGCAAGAGATTGGCTACCCGGTAATGCTGAAAAGCACCGCAGGCGGCGGTGGTATCGGCCTCACGCGCTGTGCCGATGCCGAGGCATTAGCGCAGGGCTGGGAGAGCGTGCGTCGCCTGGGCGAGCAGTTCTTTAGCGATGCGGGCGTGTTTGTTGAGCGCTGCGTCGATCGGGCGCGCCATATTGAGGTGCAGATTTTCGGCGACGGCAAAGGCAACGTGGTCGCACTGGGCGAGCGCGACTGTTCACTCCAGCGCCGCAACCAGAAAGTGGTCGAAGAAACCCCCGCGCCCAATCTGCCAGCCGACACGCGTACGGCGCTACTCGATGCCGCCGTGCAGTTAGGCAAGCGGGTGAACTACCGCAGCGCCGGGACGGTGGAGTTTATCTATGATGCGGCGCTGGACGCGTTCTATTTCCTTGAGGTGAACACCCGTTTGCAGGTGGAGCATCCGGTCACGGAAGCCGTTACCGGGCTGGATTTAGTCGAGTGCATGCTGCGCGTGGCGGCAGACGAATCGATTGACTGGACTCGTCTGGCACAGGCGCCGCAGGGCGCGGCAATTGAAGTCCGTCTTTATGCCGAAAGCCCGCTGAAAAACTTCCAGCCCAGCCCCGGTGTGTTAACCGACGTCACTTTCCCGGACGACGTGCGTATTGATACCGGCGTCACCACCGGCAGCGAAGTCTCGGCGTTTTATGACCCGATGATCGCCAAGCTGATTGTCCATGCGCCGACCCGCGACGCGGCGCTGGCAAAATTGCATACCGCGCTGAACGCCACGCGTTTGCACGGCATCGCCACCAACCTCGATTATCTGCGGCAAATCACCGCCAGCGACGCCTTTGTTCACGGCACCGCGTGGACGCGAATGCTCGACAGCGTGGTCGCTCAATCGCCGGTGATTGAAGTGATTCAGCCTGGTACCTGGAGCAGCGTGCAGGATTACCCGGGCCGTCAGGGTTACTGGGATATCGGCGTGCCGCCGTCTGGCCCAATGGACGATTTCGCATTTCGTCTCGCCAACCGTATTGTCGGTAACCATCAATCGGCAGCCGGGCTGGAATTTACCCTGCAAGGGCCGGTTTTACTGTTCCATTCCGATGCGCTGATTGCCCTCACCGGAGCCGATTGTCAGGCGACACTTGAGGGTGAAACGGTGTCATTGTGGCAGCCGGTAAAGGTCAGCGCCGGGCAAACGCTGACGCTTGGCCGCGCGCAGACGGGCTGTCGTGCCTATCTGGCGGTGCGTAACGGTCTCGATGTGCCGGAATATCTCGGCAGCCGCTCGACCTTCGCGCTGGGGCAGTTTGGTGGTCATGCTGGGCGTACGCTGAAAGTCGCCGACCTGCTGCCTATCTCGCGCCCAGAACTGGCGGCCTGCACCACGCCTGCGCCAGTGAGTGAGCCGAAAGCGCTCTCGACATCGCTTATCCCCACTTACGGTGAAGTATGGCGCATTGGCGTACTGTACGGGCCGCATGGCGCACCGGACTTCTTTACCCAGCAATCCATCGACCAATTCTTTGCCAGCGACTGGCAGGTTCACTACAACTCCAACCGCCTTGGCGTGCGTTTAGTCGGGCCAAAACCAAGCTGGACGCGCCCGAACGGCGGCGAAGCGGGGCTGCATCCGTCCAACGTTCACGACTGTGAATACGCCATTGGCGCGATTAACTTTACCGGCGACTCTCCGGTGATCCTCACCCGCGATGGCCCAAGCCTCGGCGGCTTTGTCTGCCCGGTGACTATCGCCAAAGCTGAACTGTGGAAGGTCGGCCAGGTGAAACCGGGTGACCGCATCCGCTTCTACCCTATCAGCGTAGAAGACGCGGTCGCGCGGGAAAAAGCGATGGATCGCAGCGTCGATACTCTGCAAACCACCAGCCTGCCGGAATTCGCCATGCCGTCGCTGGCCGACCGCGACGGTGTCTCGGCGGCTGGTCTGGTGTCGCTGCCCGCCACCGCCAGCACGCCGGCAATTGTTTACCGTCAGGCCGGGGACAACTACATCCTCATTGAATACGGCGAAAATGTGTTGGATCTGGCGCTGCGCCTGCGCGTCCACGTGCTGATGGAGCAACTGCGCGAACGGGCGCACCCGGGTATCAAAGAGCTGTCGCCAGGCGTGCGGTCATTACAGGTGCGCTATAACAGCCTCGAAATCAGCCAACAGGCGCTGGTGGCGCTCTTGCTGGAGCAGGAAGCGCAGATTGGCGATGTGACGCAGATGACGGTGCCGTCGCGCATCGTGCATATGCCGATGGCCTTTGAAGACAGCGCCACGCTAGATGCGGTTAGCCGCTATGCCGACACCGTGCGCGCCACCGCGCCGTGGCTGCCGAACAACGTCGATTTTATCCAGCGCATCAATGGTCTGCCGAGCCGCGAGGCGGTGAAAGAGACGATCTTTGACGCCAGCTATCTGATTCTGGGGCTGGGGGATGTTTACCTCGGCGCGCCGTGCGCGGTGCCGATTGATCCGCGCCACCGCCTGCTCAGTTCCAAATACAACCCGGCGCGTACTTTCACCGCCGAAGGCACCGTAGGCATTGGTGGCATGTATATGTGCATCTACGGCATGGACTCCCCGGGCGGCTATCAACTGGTGGGGCGCACGCTGCCTATCTGGAACAAATTCCTCAAGAACGAACAGTTCAGCGCCGGTGAGCCGTGGCTGCTGCGCTTCTTCGACCAGGTGCGTTTCTACCCGGTCAGCGAGGCTGAACTGGACCAACTGCGCGATGATTTCCGTGAAGGCCGCGCCACGCTGCGCATTGAAGAGACGGTGTTCGACTTCCCGGCGCATCTGCAATTCCTGCAAACCCACGCCGACGATATTGCGCAGTTCCGCAAGCTTCAGTCCGACGCGTTTGAGGTGGAAGTGGAGCGTTGGCAGCTCGACGACCAGCAGGACGTCGTTGAAAGCCTGATGCCGGTGATGGAAGCGATGCCAGATGACGACGCGCTGCCGGTCACCGCCGACATGAACGGCAATATCTGGAAAGTGCTGGTGAAACCTGGCGATACGGTGGAAGCCGGGCAGACCTTAATCATCGTCGAAGCCATGAAAATGGAGCTGGCGATTAGCGCCCCGCAGGCGGGTGTGGTGAAGCGGATCGGCTGCCAGCCGGGCCGCCCGGTCAGCCCGGGTGATGCTCTGTTGTGGCTGGAATAAGGAGCGCGGCATGGTGCAAGCGAAAGACAAAAAGCGCGCGGTGGGACTGGCCGAGCGCATTTATCTCGAACTGAAAAACGACATTTTCGATTTTCGCCTGATGCCCGGCGAGCACTTCAGCGAAGGGGAGATCTCCGAGCGCATGTCCGCCAGCCGCACGCCGGTGCGTCAGGCGCTGTTCTGGCTGGAGCATGAAGGCTATGTGCAGGTCTATTCGCGCAGCGGTTGGCAGGTAAAACCGTTCGACTTTACCTATTTCGAATCGTTGTACGACTTTCGCATTGTGCTGGAAATGGAGGCGGTGAAACGCCTGTGCGCCATGCCATCGGCAATACGTGGCACGCACCTTGCGCCGCTAATGGCCTTCTGGTGTGACGCGCCGCAGATGGCGCCCGGCAAGGCGTTATCGCGCCATGACGAAGCGTTTCATACCGCGCTGGTCAGCGCCACCGGCAACGCTGAAATGGCCCGCGTCCATGTGGAGTTAACCGAGAAGATGCGGATCATCCGCCATCTGGATTTCACCCGCGAGGATCGCGTGGATGCCACCTACAGCGAACATGCGCAGGTCTTGCAGGCGATGGCGCAACAACAAACCGAGGAGGCGCAGCGGATCCTCACTGCGCATATCTCACAGAGTAAAGCCGAGGTCCGAAAAATAACCTTACACCGGCTGCAGCAGGCACGTTTACAACCCGTTTCACCTTAGGCCCATCGCGTGATGGGAAAACCGTTATCACTCAATATCGTTTAGGGGTTCTGGTCATGAAAAGACGTTCTTTACTGAAAGCATTTGCCCTGTCGGCCACCTTTTTGGGCCTGGGCTTTTCCTTGCAAGCCTACGCCGCAGACACCATCAAAGTGGGGATTATGTCCTCCCTTTCCGGCACCATGGCGATTTCTGAAACGCCGCTGAAAGATGTGGCGCTGATGACCATCGACGAGATTAACGCCAAAGGCGGCGTACTGGGCAAAAAACTCGAACCGGTGGTCGTTGACCCAGCCTCCAACTGGCCGCTGTTCGCGGAAAAAGCGCGCCAGTTGCTGACCCAGGATAAGGTCGCGGCGGTGTTTGGTTGTTGGACATCGGTGTCGCGTAAATCGGTGCTGCCGGTGTTTGAGGAACTCAACGGGCTGCTGTTCTATCCGGTGCAATATGAAGGGGAAGAGATGTCACCAAACGTCTTCTACACCGGTGCGGCACCAAACCAGCAGGCCATTCCGGCGGTGGAATACATGATGAGCGAAGACGGCGGCAGCGCGAAGCGCTTCTTCCTGCTGGGGACCGACTACGTTTATCCGCGCACCACCAACAAGATCCTCCGCGCCTTCCTGCACTCGAAAGGCATTCAGGATAAAGACATCGAAGAGGTCTATACACCGTTTGGCTACAGCGACTATCAGACTATTGTCTCCAACATCAAAAAATTCTCCGCAGGCGGTAAAACAGCGGTGATCTCCACCATCAACGGCGACTCCAACGTCCCGTTCTATAAAGAGCTGGCAAACCAGGGCACCAAAGCAACCGACGTGCCGGTGGTGGCCTTCTCCGTCGGTGAAGAAGAACTGCGCGGCATTGATACCAAACCGCTGGTCGGGCATCTGGCGGCGTGGAACTACTTCGAGTCCGTCACCAACCCGGTGAACGCCAAATTTGTTGCCGACTACCGCGCCTACGCTAAAGCGCACAAGCTGCCGAACGCCGATTCCGTGGTGACCAACGACCCGATGGAAGCGACCTACGTCGGTATCCATATGTGGGCGCAGGCGGTGGAAAAAGCGGGGACTACCGACGTGGATAAAGTGCGTGCCGCGATGGCAAACCAGACCTTTGCCGCGCCGAGCGGTTTCACCCTGACCATGGACGCCACCAACCACCACCTGCACAAACCGGTGATGATTGGTGAAATCGAAGACAACGGTCAGTTCAACGTGGTGTGGAATACCGATAAACCGGTGCGCGCACAGCCGTGGAGCCCGTACATCGCGGGTAATGACAAAAAGCCGGATACGCCGGTGAAAACAGGCGGTCAGTAACCGTCAAACGATCGCGGCGGGGGCGGCTGGCTGCCCCCGTTAGCCGTTGATATCACCGGCTTTTCCGGGTAACCAGCCTAAGAACGGATACCATGAAAATACTCCCGGCGTTGCGTTTTCTTTTTTTAAGCTGCCTGCTCATGAGCGCCTCGGCGCTGGCGGGGCCTGCCGCCGACTACGGCCAGGCGAACCGTAGTGCGCAGGCAAAATTGCTCCAGCAGTGGGCCGCTGCACCGCAAGCTGCACGGCTGCCGCTGCTTCAGGCATTGAGCACCGAAGCGATAGTGAGTGATGAGCATGAGCAATTGTTCAGTGAGCGTGGCGGCCAGCTTGTGCCGCTGGAAGGCAATGCCGCGCCCATTGGCGCGACCAAAAAAATCTTTATGAACAACCGCATTCGCGGGTTGATTGCCAGCGCGCTGGCCTCGCATCAACTGGTGAGCGAGGATGCGAAAGTGCGTCTGAGCGCTGCCTTAACGCTGCAAAATAGCGCTGAGCAGGATCAACTGCCGATGCTGACTCAGCGCCTGGCGGCCGAGCAGGATGACCGCGTCAAAGCCGCGCTGGCGATTGCCGTCGCCAATCTCCAGCTCTCCGATAGCCGGGCAGAGCAACGTCTTCAGGCGGTGAAGCTGCTGGGAGAATCTAACGACCCGCAGGTGCAGGGCAGTCTTAACCGCCTCACACAACCGCAAAACGAACCTGACGCACTGGTGCGTGCGGCGGCGGCGGACAGTCTCAAGCAGGTACAGCAGCGCCTGAAATGGGGCGACTGGCTGGGGCAGGCGTTCAGCGGGATTTCGCTGGGCTCCATTTTATTGCTGGCGGCGCTGGGGCTGGCGATTACCTACGGCCTGCTGGGGGTGATTAATATGGCCCACGGCGAAATGCTGATGCTCGGTGCCTATTCCACCTGGCTGGTGCAGAGCCTGTTTCAACGTTACGCGCCGGAGTGGCTGGCGCTTTATCCGCTGGTGGCGTTGCCGGTGGCCTTTTTCATCACCGCGGCGGTGGGGATGATCCTCGAACGCACCATTATCCGCCATCTCTATGGGCGCCCGCTGGAAACCCTGCTGGCGACCTGGGGGATTAGCCTGATGCTGATCCAACTGGTGCGCGTGCTGTTTGGCACGCAAAACCTGGAAGTGGCGAACCCGGCGTGGCTCTCCGGCGGCTGGAACGTACTGCCGAATCTGGTGCTGCCGTATAACCGTATTGCGGTGATTATCTTCGTCGTCGGCGTGCTGGCGCTGACCTGGCTGTTGCTGAACAAAACCCGGCTGGGCATGAACGTGCGTGCAGTCACCCAAAACCGCCGTATGGCCGACTGCTGCGGCGTGCCGACCGGGCGCGTCGATATGCTGGCCTTCGGCTTAGGCTCCGGCATCGCAGGATTGGGGGGCGTGGCGCTGTCGCAGTTGGGTAACGTCGGCCCGGAACTGGGGCAGGGGTACATCATCGACTCCTTCCTGGTGGTGGTGACCGGCGGCGTCGGGCAACTGGCGGGCACCGTGGTCGCCGCGCTGGGGCTGGGTGTTCTCAATAAAGTGCTGGAGCCGCAGGTCGGCGCGGTACTGGGCAAAATTGCCATTCTGGTCTTGATCGTGCTGTTTATTCAAAAGCGGCCGCAAGGATTGTTCGCATTCAAAGGGCGGGTAATTGACTGATGAGCCAACCTATTACGTTAACCCTCGCGCGTCGTGCGCCGCGCCTGACCGGCCTGCTGGCGACGCTTTTGCTGGTGGCGCTGCTGGTACTGCCGTTTTTTGCGCTGCTGCCGGCGGATAACCCGCTGGCGGTCTCCACTTATACGCTGACGCTGTTGGGCAAAATACTGTGCTATGCGGTGGTAGCGGTGGCGCTGGATCTGGTGTGGGGCTATGCCGGGCTGCTGTCGTTGGGCCATGGTCTGTTCTTTGCGCTGGGCGGCTACGCGATGGGCATGTATCTGATGCGGCAGGCCTCCGGCGACGGGCTACCGGCATTTATGTCCTTTCTGTCGTGGACTGAACTGCCGTGGTTCTGGACGGGGACGCAGCATTTTGCCTGGGCGCTGTGCCTGATCGTGCTGGTGCCGGGGCTATTGGCGCTGGTGTTCGGCTACTTTGCTTTTCGCTCGCGCATTAAAGACGTCTACTTCTCGATAATGACCCAGGCGCTGACTTATGCCGGAATGCTGCTGTTTTTCCGCAACGAAACCGGCTTTGGCGGCAACAACGGCTTTACCGGTTTCACCACGCTGCTGGGCTTCCCGGTATCGGCCACTGGCACGCGTATTGCGCTGTTTGTCGCCACCGTTCTGCTATTAGCCGGTTCGTTGGTGATTGGCGTGATGCTGACCCGCAGCAAGTTTGGCCGCGTGCTCACCGCCGTGCGCGACGCGGAGAACCGGTTGATGTTCTGCGGCTACGATCCCAAAGGCTTCAAGCTGTTCGTCTGGACGCTCTCCGCCGTGCTGTGTGGCCTGGCGGGCGCGCTGTACGTGCCGCAGGTGGGGATTATCAACCCTAGCGAAATGTCGCCGACCAACTCGATTGAAGCGGCTATCTGGGTAGCGCTTGGCGGGCGCGGTACGCTTATCGGGCCGATCCTCGGCGCGGGGATCGTTAACGGTGCTAAAAGCTACTTCACCGTCGCCTTCCCGGATTTCTGGCTCTTTTTCCTTGGGCTGATGTTTATCCTCGTCACGCTATTCCTGCCGCGCGGCGTGATTGGTCTTCTCAAACGGAGGAAGCATGACTGATTCCCTGTTCACCCAGACGCTGCCGCAGGATCGCTATCGCAAAACCACCGATCCGGTGCTGCAACTGGAAAATATTAACGTCACCTTCGACTCCTTTCAGGCGCTGACCAACCTGTCGCTCTCCATTGGCGTGGGAGAGCTGCGCTGCGTGATAGGCCCTAACGGCGCGGGGAAAACCACGCTGATGGATGTGATCACCGGCAAAACGCAGCCGGACAGCGGCAAGGTCACCTACGATCAGAACATCGATCTGATGGGACTGTCGCCGGTAGAGATTGCCCGGGCGGGGATTGGGCGTAAATTCCAGAAACCGACGGTGTTTGAAGCGCTCAGCGTGAGTGAGAATCTCGAAATTGCCCAGAAAATGGATAAGTCGGTGTGGACCTGTCTGCGGGCGAAACTCAACGGTGAGCAGCGTGACCGCATTGACGAAGTGCTGGAACTGCTGCGCTTGACCGCGCATCGCCATCGTCCATCGGGGCTGCTTTCTCATGGGCAAAAACAGTTTCTGGAAATCGGCATGCTGCTGGTGCAGGAGCCGCATTTGCTGCTGCTCGACGAACCTGCCGCTGGGCTCACCGATGCGGAAACGGATTACATCGCCGAACTGTTTCGCACGCTTGCGGGCAAGCATTCGCTGATGGTGGTTGAGCACGATATGGGGTTTGTCGAAACCATCGCCGACCACGTCACCGTGCTGCATCAGGGGCAAGTATTGGCCGAGGGCTCGCTGCGCGACGTGCAGGCCAACGAGCAGGTTATCGACGTTTATCTGGGGCGCTAATATGTTACAGGTTAATGAATTAAATCAGTATTACGGCGGCAGCCATATTCTTCGTGGTCTGTCATTTGACACCACGCCGGGGGAGATTACCTGCCTGTTGGGGCGCAACGGCGTGGGCAAAACCACGCTGCTGAAATGCCTGATGGGGGTTATCCCGGCGAAGTCCGGCACTATTCACTGGCAGGGGAAGCTTATCAATACCAGCAAACCGCACCAGCGGGTACAGCAGGGGATTGCCTACGTACCGCAGGGGCGGGAGATTTTTCCGCGTTTAACCGTGGAGGAGAATTTGCTGATGGGGCTGTCGCGTTTTTCCGGCTCGCAGGCCAAAAGCGTACCGGAGGAGATCTACGATCTGTTCCCGGTGCTGCGCGAAATGAAACAGCGGCGGGGCGGCGATCTCTCCGGCGGACAGCAGCAACAGCTGGCGATCGGCCGGGCGCTGGCCTGTAAGCCGCAGTTGCTGATCCTCGATGAACCCACGGAAGGGATCCAACCGTCGGTGATCAAAGAGATCGGCGCGGTGATAAGAAGTCTCGCCAACCGGGGGGATATGGCGATTTTGCTGGTGGAACAGTTTTATGATTTTGCCGCTGAACTGGCAGACCATTATCTGGTGATGTCGCGCGGCACGATTGTGCAGCGCGGACGCGGGGACGAGATGGAGGCGCAGGGGGTCAGGCAACTGGTGGCAATATAGATTCGTAGCCCGGCCAAGCGCAGCGCCGCCGGGAATCGTTGAGGTGAACGGTTACGCGCCGTTCAATCCCTCCAGCAACCGATTGACCGCCGGATTCTCCACTGCCTGCACCGCATAACAGATGCCAACTCGCCGCAATAACGGATATCCCGGCAGTGCGCGTGAACGAAGAGCGCAACGTGATTCGACCAACGAATGGGGGGCGATCGCCAATCCAAATCCGGCTTCTACCAGATCCAGCGCCAGCGTGAAGCTCCCGGCGTTAGCGCTCGGCGCACCCGCAGACGGCCCGTAAAACGGCAAAAAACGCTGATGAGAATCGTGGGTCGGATACATCACCCACGGGAAACTATAAAGTTGCTCAGCGGTGAGTTCTCCTGCTTCACTTAACGGATGTAAGGTTGGATATGCCAGCACATACTCTTCGTCAAATAGCGGCATAAACAACTCGTCTTCGCAGCGCAAGCTTTCACAGCCCAGCCGAATATCACCCGTACAGCCTGGGGTGAGCGTCACCAGCGTGTCCGTCATCTCTGGGCTAATCTGCTGTAACAGCGAGTTCAGATACGGCGAGGCAATATCCTGCTCAACACCGATGGTCAGCGGCGCTTTATCCTGGCGCTTACGAAAGCGTGAAGTCAGCGTAGCCATATCCTGAATCATCCGGCAGGCATGTGGGTAAAGCGCGCGTGCATCTTCCGTCACCTCGACGCCGCGAGGTTTACGCACAAAAAGCTGAGTCCCCAACTCCTCTTCCAGCGCTTTGACGGTGGCAGAAAGAGCAGGCTGTGTCAGACTTAGCTGTTCAGCCGCACGGGTAATGTTGCGCTCTTCAAACACGGAGATGAAGGCGCTGAGTTGTCGTTTATCCATAGATTTTCTTTATGGCTGTGAAAAAAACAAACCATTTTTAACCTTTTTGATTCGGTTTTAAAGTAGCGACATCAATTTTATTTATGAGGCTTACCCATGAACCCTGTATCAAAACCTTTAGTTGTGATTACTGGCGCAAGCTCCGGCATTGGCCTGGCAACCGCAAAACTGTTATCTGAACGCGGTCATGCGCTGCTGTTGCTGGCGCGTCGCGTTGATCGTATGACGGCGCTGAATCTGCCGCATGCTCTGTGCCGTTCCGTGGATGTGACCGATCGTCAAGCCATCGCGGCAGCCATTGCCGAAGCCGAGCAACAGTTTGGGCCGGTGGATGCGATGGTCAACAATGCGGGCGTGATGCTTCTGGGCAACATTGATGATCAAAACCCGGACGAATGGGAGCAGATGCTGGACGTCAACGTGAAAGGTCTGCTGAACGGTGTTCATGCGGTCACCAAAGGGATGATTGAACGTAAAGCGGGCACTATTATTAACATTAGCTCCATCGCTGGACGTAAAACTTTCCCGAACCACACAGTATATGTGGGGACTAAATTTGCCGTTCACGGCCTGTCGGAAAACCTGCGTGAAGAACTGTCGCCACATAACGTGCGCGTGGTGGTGATTGCGCCGGGAGCTGTTGAAACCGAGCTGCTGAGCCATACCACTAATGATGATATTAAAACCGGATATCAGAGCTGGAAGCAGGATATGGGCGGCAAAGTATTGAGCCCGGAAGATGTGGCGCATGCGATTGAGTATGCCTATTCTCAGCCGCAGTATGTTTGTATTCGTGAGATTGTGTTGGCTGCGACCCGTCAGGGCGCGTAAGTCGGAGCGTCCTAACAGATTCGCTCCGATCTGTCCCCTCTCCCCTGTGGGGAGAGGGCTAGGGTGAGGGGCAAAGGTGCCGCTCCCGCCTTACATAAACTCAGCCGCGCGAAACTTCGCCAGCGCATCCTGCTTTTGCTCCGCCGTCATTGGACGCAGCGGGCGACGCGGATCGCCGACATCAATCCCGTGCAGCTGCATCGCCAGTTTTCCTGCCGCCACGCCGCCGTACTGCACCAGTACACGAATAATGGCGATCACTTTATCCATACAGGCCGCGACGTCCTGATGATTGCCCTGGTTAAAGCTGTCAATCAGGCGCAGATAAAGCGGCGCCGCGTAATTATAAGTACTGCCCACTGCGCCAATCGCGCCGCAGGCCAACCCCGCCGGTAAAAATTCATCCACGCCAAACGGAATATCGAACTGGCCGTTATTCACGCGCAGGCAGCGCTGGAACTCATACATGTCGCTGGAGTTAAACTTCATTCCGGACAGGTTTGGGATTTTATCAGCTGCCATCATCAGGAATTGCTCCATATCCAGACTCAGCCCGCGCAGGCTAAACGGGCGAAACTGCACACGGACTATATCGATTTACAGATTCTTTTGGCAGGTGAGGAGACGATTCATGACGGTCTATATAACAGCGCCCGGCAGTGCGATGAATGGCATCGGGAAGAGGATTATCAACTGTGTGATGATATTGAGCACTGCCAACGGGTGACGCTACAAGCGGAAATGTTCGCCGTGTTCTTCCCCGGTGAACCGCATGAATCCGGCATTCAGGGGGATGAGCCGGGTGGAATTAAAAAAGCGGTAGTGAAAGTGAAGGCCTGCCTGGTGTAACCGCGCACATCGCCGGATGGCGGTGTTGCCTTATCCGGCCTACTCCCACGGGTCATCCGCCTGCGTGGTATGGCTATTTATTCAGAGCAATAAATTCATGCAGCAACGCCGTCAATTGCTTCATTTTCTCTGGCGTAAAATGCTGTTCAATCTGCAAATACGCTTCCTCAACTTTCGCCTGCGCGCGCTCGTACAGCGCATACCCCTCTTTGGTCAACGACACGTAAAGCTTGCGCTGATCGTTAACGGGCTTTAACCGCAGCACCAGTCCATCGCGCTCCATACGCGTCAGAATACCGGTCAGGCTGGGACGTAAAATACAGGTGGCGGCGGCCAGATCGTGAAAGTCCATCGAGGGGTTATCCACCAGCACACGAATAATTCGCCACTGCTGTTCTGTCAGATTGTGCTGTTTCACAATCGGGCGGAAATAGCTCATCGCCGCTTCGCGCGCCTGCATCAGCGCAATGGTCAACGAATCATGCATTATGCCTCCCTCTAAATCTTATCGTTAATATATGAACAATATAGCAATGTTGCTTTTATCAACAGGATATTTTTATCAAAATGAGCCATCAAAAATCGTATGTTTATTTAACTTATTGATAATAAGCATATAAAATTCAATCGTGTAAAATTTGTGTTAATTAAGTCACAAATAATCTACTTGTGTTTGCTAAATGACCAGTCGAGGCATAAAACAGGTCATTAACATGTTAATGAAAAGAGTTTTGCTAAGGAGCTGTTCATGAAAAGTACTGTTTTCGCCGTGGCGCTCAACCATCGCAGCCAGCTTGATGCCTGGCGTGAGGCGTTTGAGCAAGCCCCCTACAATACACCGCCCAAAACGGCAGTCTGGTTTATCAAACCTCACAATACCGTGCGCCGCAGCGGTGAACCGATTCCCTATCCGCAGGGTGAAACGGTACAAAGCGGCGCCACGGTAGCGCTGGTGGTCGGGAAAACGGCGAGTAAGGTACGTATTGAAGAGGCGGCTAGCTATATCGCCGGATATGCACTGGCCAATGAAGTTAGCCTCCCGGAAGACAGTTTTTATCGCCCGGCGATCAAAGCCAAATGCCGTGACGGTTTCTGCCCGCTGGGGGAGGTGGTGAGCGTAGATAACGTTGACAATCTCACCATCATTACCGAAATCAACGGTCGACAGGCCGACCACTGGAACACCTCAGACCTGCAACGCAGCGCCGCTGAATTACTCTGCGCGTTAAGTGAATTCGCTACCCTGCAACCGGGTGATTCCATTCTTATCGGCACGCCGCACTCCCGCGTCACGCTGCATGCAGGCGATCGCGTCCGCATTCTGGCTGACGGCTTTCCACCTCTGGAAAACCCGGTGGTGGCAGAGAATGACGTTGCTACCGTTACCCATTCACCTTCCCACGGCACGCTTTTTGCGCTCGGCCTGAATTACGCCGATCACGCCAGCGAACTGGAATTTAAGCCACCGGAAGAACCGTTGGTATTTATTAAGGCACCCAATACGGTAACTGGCGACGGACAAACTTCCGTGCGCCCGAATAACGTGGAATACATGCACTATGAGGCGGAACTGGTGGTGGTTGTCGGCAAAACTGCACGCCACGTTAGCGAAGCCAATGCTATGGACTTTGTTGCGGGTTATACGGTCTGTAACGACTACGCCATTCGGGATTACCTGGAAAACTATTACCGCCCCAATCTGCGGGTAAAAAGTCGCGATGGGCTCACCCCAATCTCCCCCAACATTGTGCCAAAAGAGTCTATCCCGGACCCGCACAACCTTGCCTTGCGCACCTACGTCAACGGTGAGCTACGCCAGCAGGGGACGACCGCCGATTTGATCTTCAGCATTCCCTTTTTGATTGCCTATCTCAGCGAATTTATGACGCTGCAACCGGGCGATATGATTGCCACCGGTACGCCAAAAGGGCTCTCCGACGTGGTACCGGGCGATGAAGTGGTGGTGGAAGTGGAAGGCGTGGGTCGCCTGGTGAACCGGATTATTAGCGAGGAGAGCGCAAAATGAAAAAGATTAACCATTGGATCAACGGTAAAAACGTTGCGGGTAATGAATATTTCCATACCACCAACCCGGCAACCGGTGAGGTGCTGGCAGAAGTGGCATCCGGCAGGGAAGCGGAAGTGAATCAGGCTGTCGCCGCTGCAAAAGAGGCCTTCCCGAAGTGGGCCAATCTGCCGATGAAAGAGCGCGCGCGCCTGATGCGCCGACTGGGGGATTTGATTGACCAGAACGTGCCGGACATCGCGGCAATGGAAACTGCCGATACCGGTCTACCTATCCACCAGACCAAAAACGTGTTGATCCCGCGAGCTTCCCACAACTTCGAATTTTTCGCCGAAGTGTGTCAGCAGATGAACGGTAAAACCTATCCGGTTGACGACAAAATGCTCAACTACACCCTCGTACAGCCGGTTGGCGTGTGCGCGCTGGTGTCGCCGTGGAACGTGCCGTTTATGACCGCCACCTGGAAGGTCGCGCCGTGTCTGGCGCTGGGCAACACCGCGGTGTTGAAAATGTCTGAACTGTCGCCGCTGACCGCCGATCGTCTGGGCGAGCTGGCGCTGGAAGCCGGTATTCCGGCGGGCGTGCTGAACGTGGTGCAGGGTTATGGGGCCAGCGCGGGGGACGCGCTGGTGCGTCATCATGACGTGCGTGCCGTCTCCTTTACCGGCGGCACCACCACCGGGCGCAATATCATGAAAAACGCCGGGCTGAAAAAATATTCGATGGAGCTGGGCGGTAAATCACCGGTGCTCATTTTTGACGATGCCGATATTGAACGTGCGCTGGATGCCGCGCTGTTCACCATCTTCTCGATTAACGGCGAACGCTGCACCGCGGGGTCACGCATCTTTATCCAGCAGAGTATTTATCCCGAGTTCGTGAAACGCTTTGCCGAACGCGCCAATCGCCTGCGTGTGGGCGATCCTACCGACCCGAACACCCAGGTGGGCGCGTTGATTAGCCAGTCACATTGGGAAAAAGTCTCCGGCTATATTCGCCTCGGCATTGAAGAGGGCGCAACCCTGCTGGCGGGCGGCCCGGAGAAGCCGACCGATTTACCTGCCCATCTGCGCAACGGCAACTTCCTGCGCCCCACGGTGCTGGCAGATGTCGACAACCGTATGCGTGTCGCCCAGGAAGAAATTTTTGGTCCAGTAGCCTGTTTGATTCCGTTCAAAGACGAAGCGGAAGGGCTGCGCCTGGCCAACGATATTGAGTACGGCCTGGCCTCCTATATCTGGACGCAGGACATCAGCAAAGTGCTGCGCCTGGCGCGTGGAATTGAGGCCGGGATGGTGTTCGTCAACACCCAGAACGTGCGCGATCTGCGTCAACCGTTCGGCGGCGTGAAGGCCTCTGGCACCGGGCGTGAAGGCGGTGAATACAGCTTTGAAGTGTTCGCTGAAATGAAGAACGTCTGTATTTCGATGGGCGACCATCCGATCCCGAAATGGGGAGTCTGATATGGGTAAGTTAGCGTTAGCAGCAAAAATCACGCATGTACCGTCAATGTATCTCTCAGAAATTCCTGGGAAA
Organism: Kluyvera intermedia; assembly: GCF_034424175.1. Classification (NCBI taxonomy): domain Bacteria; kingdom Pseudomonadati; phylum Pseudomonadota; class Gammaproteobacteria; order Enterobacterales; family Enterobacteriaceae; genus Kluyvera; species Kluyvera intermedia. The sequence continues at coordinate 3,664,036 of NZ_CP139986.1, read as the reverse complement.
AACTTCGGTTGTCGACAGGCGGCGATTGATGGACATATCGAAATTGGTAAACGCTGCCGTGAAATGGGCGTCGACACCATTATCGTCTTCGACACCCACTGGCTGGTGAACAGCGCCTATCACATCAACTGCGCGGACAGCTTCAAGGGCATTTATACCAGTAATGAGTTGCCGCATTTTATCCGCGACATGACCTATGACTATGACGGTAACCCGGAGCTGGGGCATTTAATTGCCGATGAAGCGGTCAAGCTGGGCGTGCGCGCCAAAGCGCACAACATTCCCAGCCTGAAGCTGGAGTACGGCACGCTGGTACCGATGCGCTATATGAACAGCGATAAGCATTTCAAAGTGGTGTCTATTTCCGCTTTTTGCACCGTGCATGATTTTGCCGATAGTCGCCGGTTAGGCGAGGCTATTTTAAAAGCCATTGCGCAGTACGACGGTACCGTCGCGGTGTTCGCCAGCGGCTCGCTATCTCACCGCTTTATCGACGATCAGCGGGCGGAAGAAGGGATGAACAGCTATACCCGCGAGTTCGACCACCAGATGGATGAACGGGTGGTGAAACTGTGGCGTGAAGGTAAGTTCAAAGAGTTCTGCACCATGCTGCCGGAGTACGCCGACTACTGCTACGGCGAAGGCAATATGCACGACACCGTGATGCTTTTGGGGATGCTGGGCTGGGACAAATACGCCGGTAAGGTTGAGTTTGTCACCGACCTGTTTGCCAGCTCGGGTACCGGGCAGGTGAATGCCGTCTTCCCGCTGCCAGCCGGAGCATAAGCCATGCCGCACTTTATTGCTGAATGTACCGACAATATCCGTGAGCTGGCCGATTTACCGGGCCTGTTTAGCAAGGTCAACGCCGCGCTGGCTGCCACGGAAATTTTCCCGCTGGGCGGCATCCGTAGCCGCGCACATTGGCTGGATACCTGGCAAATGGCCGACGGTCAGCATGATTACGCCTTCGTGCATATGACGTTGAAAATCGGCAGCGGGCGCAGTCTGGAGAGCCGTCAGGAGGTGGGGGAAATGCTCTTTGAGCTTATCAAAAAACACTTTGCTGCGCTGATGGATAGCCGCTATCTGGCGCTGTCGTTTGAGCTTGCCGAGCTGCACCCGACGCTGAATTACAAACAGAACAATGTGCACGCGTTATTTAAATAACGGCCACAGAACCGTGCCTTAAATAATACGCGCTCGTTCAGTTCCCTCTCCCCATGGGGAGAGGGTTAGGGTGAGGGGGATCCACTGCGGCCTGATGCCCTCATTCCGGCCCTCTCCCACAGGGTGAGGGGGAAAACAATGCCACAGGAATCACTATGCTCGATAAACAGACCCGTACCTTGATTGCCCAGCGGCTGAATCAGGCTGAAAAACAGCGTGAGCAGATCCGTGCCGTCTCGCTGGACTACCCGGACATCACCATCGAAGACGCCTACGCCGTACAGCGCGAATGGGTTGAGATGAAGATTGCTGAAGGTCGTACGCTCAAAGGCCACAAAATTGGCCTGACCTCAAAAGCGATGCAGGCCAGCTCGCAGATTAGCGAGCCGGACTATGGCGCGCTGCTCGACGACATGTTTTTCCACGATGGCGGCGATATTCCTACCGATCGCTTTATCGTTCCGCGCATTGAAGTCGAACTGGCATTTGTACTGGCAAAACCGCTGCGCGGGCCAAACTGCACGCTGTTCGACGTGTATAACGCCACCGACTACGTGATCCCGGCGCTAGAGCTGATTGATGCCCGCAGCCACAACATCGACCCGGAAACCCAGCGACCACGCAAGGTGTTCGACACCATCTCCGATAATGCGGCGAATGCGGGGGTGATCCTCGGCGGGCGGCCCATCAAGCCCGACGAACTGGATTTACGTTGGATCTCCGCGCTGCTCTACCGCAACGGTGTGATTGAAGAAACCGGTGTGGCGGCAGGCGTACTAAACCATCCGGCGAACGGCGTGGCATGGCTGGCGAATAAGCTTGCACCGTACGACGTTCAACTGGAAGCCGGGCAGATTATTCTCGGCGGCTCGTTTACCCGCCCGGTTCCGGCGCGCAAAGGCGACACCTTCCACGTCGACTACGGCAACATGGGCTCCATCAGTTGCCGATTTGTATAAAGGATAACTGATGATTAAGAACAGTTTTAAAGATGCGCTCAAGGGCGGGCGTCCACAGATTGGCCTGTGGTTAGGGCTGTCCAGCAGCTACAGCGCCGAGCTGTTAGCCGGTGCAGGCTTCGATTGGCTGTTGATTGATGGCGAACATGCACCGAACAACGTTCAGACCGTGCTGACTCAGCTCCAGGCGATTGCGCCATACCTGAGCCAGCCGGTGGTGCGCCCGTCGTGGAATGATGCGGTGCAGATTAAACAGTTGCTGGATGTGGGCACGCAAACCCTGCTGGTGCCGATGGTACAGAATGCCGATGAGGCGCGTGCGGCAGTGGCTGCAACGCGTTATCCGCCGCAAGGTATCCGTGGCGTGGGCAGTGCGCTCGCGCGAGCATCGCGCTGGAATCGTATTCCGGACTATCTCCATCAGGCCAATGACGCAATGTGCGTGCTGGTACAGATTGAAACCCGGGAAGCGATGAGCAATCTGGCGCAGATCCTGGATGTGGATGGCGTAGACGGCGTATTTATCGGCCCGGCGGATCTTAGCGCCGATATGGGCTTTGCCGGTAACCCGCAGCACCCGGAAGTGCAGGCGGCGATCGAACGCGCCATCGTCCAGATACGTGCGGCGGGTAAAGCGCCGGGGATCCTGATGGCGAATGAAGCGTTGGCGAAACGCTATCTGGAACTGGGCGCGCTGTTTGTCGCGGTGGGCGTGGATACCACGCTACTGGCGCGGGGAGCGGAAGCGCTGGCGGCACGCTTTGGTGCGCAAAAAACGTCGCTGGGTTCTTCCGGCGTCTATTAACTCCTGCCGGATGGCGCTGCGCTTATCCGGCCTACTGTAGGCCCGGTAAGCGAAGCGCCGCGGGCAAAACCTGCCTCACCCTACAAAACTTCCCATCAGAGGAAAGGATAATGAGCGACACATCATCTGCTATCCCTAAGCAGCACAACCCCGCCGAGCAGCATAAGCAGCTGACGGCGGGTCAGCAGTCGGTTATCAACAAGCTGTTTCGCCGTCTGGTGCTGTTCTTGTTTGTGCTGTTTATCTTCTCATTTTTAGACCGTATCAATATCGGTTTTGCCGGGTTGACGATGGGGGCCGATCTCGGCCTCAACGCGACCATGTTCGGTCTCGCCACCACGCTGTTTTACGCCACCTATGTCATCTTCGGTATTCCCAGCAACGTGATGCTCAGTATTGTCGGCGCGCGGCGCTGGATTGCCACCATCATGGTGCTATGGGGGATTGCCTCTACCGCCACCATGTTTGCCGTCGGCCCCAAAAGTCTGTACGTGCTGCGCATGCTGGTAGGCATTACCGAGGCCGGTTTCCTGCCCGGTATTCTGGTCTATTTGACCTACTGGTTTCCCGCATTCTTCCGCGCCCGCGCCAATGCGCTGTTTATGATTGCCATGCCGGTGACCACCGCGCTGGGCTCGATAGTTTCCGGCTACATCTTATCAATGGACGGCATACTCAATTTGCACGGTTGGCAATGGTTGTTCCTGCTGGAAGGCTTCCCGGCGGTGCTGCTGGGGGTGATGGTCTGGTACTGGCTGGACGACTCCCCGGCGAAGGCCAAATGGCTGACCGCCGAGGATAAAAAGTGCTTACAGGAGATGATGGATAACGACCGCCTGACGCTGGTTCAGCCGGAAGGCGCTATCAGCCACCATGCGATGCAACAGCGTAGCCTGTGGCGTGAGGTGTTCACTCCGATTGTCATGATGTACACGCTAGCCTATTTTTGTCTGACCAACACGCTCAGTGCAATTAGCATCTGGACGCCGCAGATCCTTAAAAGTTTTAATGAGGGTAGCAGCAATATCACCATCGGCCTGCTGGCCGCCGTGCCGCAGATTTGTACCATTCTGGGGATGATTTACTGGAGTCGTCATTCAGATAAATATCAGGAGCGTAAACACCATACGGCGCTGCCGTTCCTGTTTGCGGCGGCGGGGTGGTTATTGGCTTCGGCGACCGATCATAGTCTGATCCAACTGTTGGGGATCGTGATGGCCTCAACCGGCTCATTTAGTGCGATGGTGATCTTCTGGACGACGCCGGATCAGTCGATTAGTCTGCGCGCTCGCGCGATAGGTATTGCGGTGATCAATGCGACCGGCAACATCGGATCGGCATTAAGCCCATTTATGATCGGCTGGCTTAAAGATGTCACCGGCAGCTTTAACAGCGGCTTGTGGTTTGTCGCCGGGTTGCTGGTGGTGGGGGCGGTGATTGTCTGGCTGATCCCGATGAAATCCTCCCGTCCGCGGGCGACGCCGTAGAGGAGGCCGCCATGTGCCAGCAGACGATTACCAATATCGATATTAGTACCGAGTATGAAGAGAGTCTGGGCAGTAAAGACGTTCACTATCAGTCGTTTGCCAGAATGGCCGATTTTTTTGGCCGCGATATGCAGGCGCATCGCCACGATCAGTTTTTCCAGATGCACTTTCTCGATACTGGACAGATTGAGCTACAGCTCGATGACCATCGCTATTCGGTTCAGGCCCCGCTGTTCGTGCTGACGCCACCGTCGGTACCACATGCGTTTATTACCGAGTCGGACAGTGACGGGCATGTACTCACGGTAAGAGAAGATCTTATCTGGCCCCTGCTGGAAGTGCTGTATCCCGGCACCCGAGAGGCGTTTGGTCTGCCGGGAATGTGCTTATCGCTAGCGGACAAACCGGAAGAGCTGGCGGCGCTGGCGCACTATTGGCGGTTAATACAGCGTGAATCAACTTCTCAGTTGGCGGGGCGCGAACATACGCTGGTGCTGCTGGCGCAGGCGGTATTTACGCTGCTATTACGTAATGCTTCGCTCGACGATCATGCGGGGAGCGGGGTGCGTGGCGAACTGAAGCTATTTCAGCGCTTTAACCAGATGATCGACACTCACTACCATCGGCACTGGACGGTACCGGACTACGCCTGTGAACTCCACCTTACTGAATCGCGGTTGACCGATATCTGCCGCCGCTTTGCCAACCGACCACCAAAGCGGCTGATTTTCGACCGTCAACTGCGCGAGGCAAAACGGCTGCTGCTGTTTTCCGACAGCGCGGTGAGTGAGATTGCCTGGCAGCTGGGGTTTAAGGATCCGGCTTATTTTGCCCGCTTTTTTAACCGCTTAGTTGGATGCTCGCCGAGTGTGTTTCGCGCACAAAAAGTACCGGTGTCGTAGATGCCCCCTCACCCTAACCCTCTCCCCAGAGGGGAGAGGGAACCGACCGTGCGGTTTTCAGCCGCGGCGCCGTTCTGGTTTTCCCCATCGCCCCTTTGGGGAGAGGGGAAAACACGCACCAAACCTTATGTAGCCCAGCCAAGCGAAGCGCCGCCGGGAGCGGCACCAAACCCAACCCAGATCACATAACGCAACCCCGCCCGAAAAGTACCCGCCGTTGACCCAAAAGTCTCTTCACCGATCCTCCGTTAAGCGCTTCAATTACGAAACAAGAACAAAACATAAAATTAACAATTCCAAATCCGATGAATACTGGAGAGCCTAATGAAACCTGAAGATTTCCGTGCAGACACCAAGCGCCCGTTAACCGGTGAAGAGTATCTGAAAAGCTTGCAGGATGGCCGTGAGATCTATATCTACGGTGAACGTGTCAAAGATGTGACAACCCACCCGGCATTCCGTAACGCCGCGGCCTCCGTCGGCCAGCTTTACGACGCGCTGCACAAACCGGAAATGCAGGACAAGCTGTGCTGGAATACCGATACCGGCAGCGGTGGCTACACCCACAAATTCTTCCGCGTGGCGAAAAGTGCCGACGACCTGCGTCAGCAGCGCGACGCCATCGCAGAATGGTCACGCCTCTCATATGGTTGGATGGGACGCACGCCGGACTATAAAGCTGCCTTCGGCAGCGCGCTGGGCGCGAACCCGGCGTTCTACGGCCAGTTCGAGCAGAACGCTCGCCACTGGTACTCGCGTATTCAGGAAACGGGTCTGTACTTTAACCACGCTATCGTCAACCCGCCTATCGACCGTCATAAGCCCGCTGATGAAGTGAAAGACGTCTACATCAAGCTGGAAAAAGAGACCGATGCCGGGATTATTGTCAGCGGTGCAAAAGTGGTGGCGACTAACTCGGCGCTGACCCACTACAACATGATTGGCTTTGGATCCGCGCAGGTCATGGGCGAAAACCCGGATTTCGCGCTGATGTTCGTCGCACCGATGGATGCCGAAGGCGTGAAGCTGATTTCTCGCGCATCTTATGAGCTGGTGGCGGGGGCGACCGGTTCGCCTTACGACTACCCGCTCTCCAGCCGCTTCGATGAAAATGATGCGATCCTGGTGATGGATAAGGTCTTAATCCCGTGGGAAAACGTGCTGATCTACCGCGATTTTGATCGCTGCCGTCGCTGGACGATGGAAGGCGGTTTTGCCCGTATGTATCCGTTACAGGCTTGCGTACGTCTGGCGGTGAAGCTTGATTTCATCACCGGCCTGCTGAAGAAATCGCTGGAATGTACCGGGACATCTGAGTTTCGCGGTGTGCAGGCGGATCTTGGCGAAGTGGTAGCCTGGCGCAACATGTTCTGGGCGCTAAGCGATTCCATGTGCTCGGAAGCCACACCGTGGGTCAACGGGGCGTATCTGCCGGATCATGCCGCGCTGCAAACCTATCGTGTGATGGCGCCGATGGCCTATGCCAAGATCAAAAATATCATCGAACGTAACGTCACCAGCGGCCTCATTTATCTGCCGTCGAGCGCCCGCGATCTGAATAACCCGCAGATAGACAAGTACCTGGCGAAATACGTACGCGGCTCTAACGGTATGGATCATGTAGAACGTATCAAGATCTTAAAGCTGATGTGGGATGCCATCGGCAGCGAGTTTGGCGGCCGTCACGAGCTGTATGAAATTAACTACTCCGGTAGCCAGGATGAGATCCGTCTGCAATGTCTGCGTCAGGCGCAGACCTCGGGCAACATGGACAAAATGATGGCGATGGTCGATCGCTGCTTGTCTGAATACGACCAGAATGGCTGGACGGTGCCGCACCTGCACAATAACGCTGATATTAATCTGCTGGATAAGCTGCTGAAGTCATAGGCAGTGGGAGGTCACAATGCAATTAGATGAACAACGCCTGCGTTTTCGCGATGCGATGGCCAGCCTCTCGGCTGCTGTAAACGTTGTCACGACCGAGGGTGAAGCCGGGCGCTGCGGCATCACCGCTACAGCGGTCTGTTCGGTGACGGATTCGCCGCCGTCGGTGATGGTGTGTATCAATGCCAATAGCGCGATGAACCCGGTATTTCAGGGGAACGGCAAGCTGTGTATTAACGTGCTCAACCACGATCAGGAGATCATGGCGCGTCATTTTGCTGGAATGACCGGCATGGCTATGGATGAGCGTTTTAGCCTCACTGGCTGGCAGCATGGCGCGTTAGCGCAACCGGTTTTGAGCAATGCGCTGGCGAGTCTGGAAGGGGAAATTCGCCAGGTACAGACCATCGGTAGCCATTTGGTTTATCTGGTGGAGATCCAGAATATTGCGCTGGCGGAAGAAGAGGGGCACGGACTGGTCTACTTTAAACGCCGTTTTCATCCGGTGATGATGGAAGTGGCTGCGTTAGCCTAGCTGGGGCGTGTCTGATTTAACCCAACGGATGAGCCAGAAGGCCATCCGTTTTTATTGTCCGCAGCAAGGCGACCTGTACAGCGCTAGCTGTTAATTTTTCAAAACATTCAGCATATTTTTAAGTAGCCGGATTAATGGATTAGCAATAGTTAATGAATATGGTGAAATAATACTTAATAGATGACGTGTAATATTCTTTATCTAGCGAATGGTAATTTAATGGGACTCTCTTTTTTAAATTAAAGCACCGTCTTTTTTAGCTGTGATAACGCTTCATCAATCATTGCCTGTGCTTTTTGACGCGCGAATGTGATTAGCGCGTCTTTACTGATGTGACCGCCACAGGCAGGACACTTAAGCGGGTATTCATCTTGCGAATTTTTGATTTTTTCAATATTGGATATGACTATTACCGTTGCACAATCAGGACATAAATATTCAATTGAAATCACAGGCAAGCCTCCTTTATTTTTGTTATAAGAATAGTTCAGCAGCACGAATCGTTAAAGAATAAGCGATGAATGGATAATGAGTCATTATATCGTCGTTGACGAATTGGCTATTTATTGTGCATTAAGCTGGGTGACCGGCTAAGGAAAAGGATGAATGGCCATGGATAAGCAGTTTACGCGGCAGGAAAGGGATAATTCGGCACGTCTGGCGGATCTTTTGCATCACAATACCGATTGGGTGTGGGAAGTGGATGCCCAAAGCCGATATGTCTGGGTCTCGGAGGTGGTGAAAAACCAGCTTGGCTATACGCCAGAAGAGGTGCTGGGCCGTACGCCGTTCGACTTTATGGCTCCCGGGGAAACGGAACGGCTGAAAAAAAGCTTCGAAGATATCCTGGCGTCGAAACAACCCTTCTCAGGATTGATAAACCGTAATTTGCGCGCGGACGGTAGCGTGGTGATCCTCGAAACCAGCGGGATCCCGCTGTTTGATGAGCACGGAACATTAACGGGTTATCGCGGCACCGATCGCGATATCTCTTTGCTTGGCGAACGCGTGCTGCAACTCGAATCTATCTACCAGAATACGCCGCTGGCGCTGTGTGTTATCAATCGCAGCGGCCAGTTGACCAGAGCGAATAAGGCGATGGGCGAATTGCTGGGGGAGACAGAAGAAACGCTGATAGGGAAACCTCTCGCCGAGATTGTGCCGGAATGGCACTCGTTGTTGCAGCAGGATTTTATTTTGCTGGATAGCGGTCATCAGATTACCAGCCAGGAGGTGTTTCTCCACGGGCGTTATTTTTATATCAAACCGATGCCAGTGCATGACGCTGGCGGCAGCGTGGCGGGCATTTCTGCGGCGTGGATGGATATCACCGACCGCAAACTGGCAGAGGAGCAACTGGCTAGCGCTAACCAAACGTTGCTGCAATATGCCGAGCGGGATCATCTGACCGGCCTGTTTAACCGGCGCTATATGGATGAACGGCTTAATGATGAAATTACCCGTGCTCAGCGTGAAGGCACTTCACTCTCATTGTGTATGGCCGATATTGATTTCTTTAAGCGTTATAACGATACCTACGGCCATCAGGCGGGCGACCAGGTGCTGCGTTCCGTCGCTGAAGCACTTCGAGGGGGCCTGCGTCCGGCGGATTGCGTGAGCCGCTATGGGGGAGAAGAGTTCCTGGTCATATTGCCGGATACCGACGGCGAGGGCGCTCAGGCCGTTGCCGAGCGTCTGCGTGAGCGGGTGCAGGCGCTCGGGATTGAACATGAAAGCAGCTCAATTGACTGCATGTTAACCATTAGTCTGGGGGTGATGACCTGGGACGCGTCGCGGCTGGTCTGTAATATTCAAAGCACAGGTCATATCAGCGCTGAGCTGATTAGCAGCAGCGATGCCGCGCTGTATCGAGCGAAACAGCAGGGGCGAAACCGCGTGGTGGTGGCCTGAAGTTGTCCGCTAAAACGGTAATACGCTATGCATGTCATTCATCAGTACGTACCCGTAATTGATTCATCACAAAGCGCGCTGTCGGGTTGCTTCTTATAATCGCGCTCACTTCTCTACTGATGGTATGAAACATGGCTTATCAACTGAATCTTAACTGGCCAGAATTTTTAGAAAAATACTGGCAAAAGCAGCCGGTAGTGTTAAAAAACGCGTTCCCAAACTTCGTCGACCCGATTACCCCGGATGAACTGGCCGGTCTGACGATGGAGATGGAAGTTAGCAGCCGTCTGGTAAGCCATGACGACGGTGTCTGGTCTGCAAGCCATGGGCCGTTTGAAAGTTTTGACCACCTGGGTGAGAAAAACTGGTCATTGCTGGCGCAGGCGGTAAACCACTGGCATGAGCCTGCTGCGGAACTGGTCACACCGTTTCGTGTGCTGCCGGACTGGCGTCTGGACGATCTGATGATCTCCTTCTCCGTACCGGGCGGCGGTGTGGGGCCGCATATCGACCCCTACGATGTGTTTATTATTCAGGGGATGGGGCGTCGCCGCTGGCGTGTGGGCGATGCGCTGCCGTTAAAACAGCACTGTCCGCATCCGGCCCTGCTGCACGTTGAGCCGTTTACCCCGATTATTGAAGTGGAAATGGAGCCGGGCGATATTCTTTATATCCCGCCAGGATTCCCACATGACGGTTTTACTTACGAAGCTACGCTGAACTACTCCGTCGGTTTCCGTGGGCCGAACGGTCGAGAGCTTATCAGCAGTTTTGCCGACTACGTGTTGGAAAACGATCTGGGTGAGAAGTATTACACCGATCCTGATCTCACTTGCCGTGAACATGCAGGGAAAGTTGAAGATCATGAACTTGAGCGTCTGCGTACGTTGATGATCGACATGATCCGCCAGCCGAATGATTTCAAGCAGTGGTTCGGTAGCTTTGCCTCAACGCCGCGCCATGAGCTGGATATTGCGCCAGCTGAGCCACCGTTTGAACCGGAAGAAGTGGCGGCAGCGCTGGAAGATGGCGAGACTCTGCGCCGCCTGAACGGCCTGCGTGTACTGAATGTGGGCGGCAGCTTCTTTATTAACAGCGAACGTCTGGAAACCTGCTCCCCGCAGGCGGCGGATGTGTTGAGCCGTTACACCGTGCTGGATAAAACCTACTTTGGTGAGGCGCTGCAAAACCCGGCGTTTATTGTTGAGCTGACTGGCCTGATTAATCAGGGGTATTGGTTCTTCGCGGAATAAGGTCTTTTGGTAGTGGGTTGGGTGCGCGTTGTACCCTCACCCCGGCCCTCTCCCTGGAAGGGAGAGGGAGAAAAGCGGCGCAGGCTTCTGGTTGAGCTGCCCACTCACAAACGACGCTGAATGATCCCCTCGCCCCTTGAGGAGAGGGAGAAAAGCGGTGCAGGCTTCTGGCTGAACTACCCACTCACAAACGACGCTGAATGATCCCCTCGCCCCTCTGGGGGGAGGGAGAAAAGCGGCGCAGGCTTCTGGTTGAGCTGCCCACTCACAAACGACGCTGAATGATCTCCTCGTTCCTTTGGACAGAGGGAGAAAAGCGGTGCAGGCTTCTGGCTGAACTACCCACTCACAAACGACGCCGAACGATCCCCTCGCCCCTCTGGGGGAGAGGGAGAAAAGCGGCGCAGGCTTCTGGCTGAACTGCCCACTCACAAACGACGCTGAATGATCCCCTCGTTCCTTTGGACAGAGGGAGAAAAGCGGTGCAGGCTTCTGGCTGAACTGCCCACTCACAAACGACGCCGAACGATCCCCTCGCCCCTCTGGGGAGAGGGTTAGGGTGAGGGGCTCTTGCTGCCAATCCCCCATTTCTGGTACTCCCCCTTCTTTGCAATCCCTCGACAATCATTGTATAACTTCCCTCTGATTTGGATGTTTAGATGTCCATACGTTTAGAAGGTAATAATGCAAACCACAGACACAACACAACAAGGTGGGCAACTAAAGCGCACCATGAAAACCCGTCACCTGATTATGCTGTCGCTGGGTGGCGTTATTGGCACAGGGCTCTTTTTCAATACCGGCTATATCATCTCCACCACCGGCGCGGCGGGTACGCTCTTAGCCTATCTGATTGGCGCACTGGTGGTCTGGCTGGTGATGCAATGCCTCGGCGAACTGTCGGTAGCAATGCCGGAAACCGGCGCTTTCCACGTTTATGCCGCACGCTATCTTGGCCCGGCAACGGGCTATACGGTGGCCTGGCTCTACTGGCTGACCTGGACCGTGGCGCTTGGTTCCAGCTTTACCGCCGCCGGATTTTGTATGCAGTACTGGTTCCCGCAGGTGCCGGTGTGGACATGGTGCTTACTGTTCTGCGTGCTGATTTTTGGCCTAAACATTATCTCCACCCGCTTCTTTGCTGAAGGGGAGTTCTGGTTCTCGTTGGTAAAGGTGATTACCATCATCGCGTTTATCGTCCTGGGCGGCGCGGCGATATTTGGTTTTATTCCGATGCAGGACGGCTCACCCGCGCCGGGTCTCGCCAACATTACCGCTGAAGGCTGGTTCCCGCACGGTGGCTTGCCGATCCTGATGACTATGGTGGCGGTGAACTTTGCCTTCTCGGGCACCGAGCTTATCGGCATTGCTGCCGGTGAGACGCAAAATCCGCATAAAGTGATTCCGGTGGCGATCCGCACCACCATTGCGCGGCTGATTATTTTCTTTATCGGCACCGTTTTTGTGCTGGCGGCGTTGATCCCGATGCAGCAGGCGGGCGTGGAGAAAAGTCCGTTTGTGTTGGTGTTTGAAAAGGTCGGTATTCCGTATGCGGCGGACATCTTTAACTTCGTTATTCTGACCGCGATTTTGTCGGCGGCAAACTCCGGCCTGTATGCTTCCGGGCGTATGCTGTGGTCGCTTTCCAACGAGCGCACGTTGCCGCGTTGTTTCTCGCAATTGAATAAAAATGGCGTGCCGCTGGTGGCGCTGTCGGTCAGTATGCTGGGCGGTTTACTGGCGCTATTTTCCAGTATTGTGGCACCGGATACCGTATTCGTGGCGTTGTCGGCGATTTCCGGTTTTGCGGTGGTGGCGGTGTGGATTAGCATCTGCGCCTCGCACTTTGTCTTCCGCCGTCGTCATCTTCAACAGGGGAAAGCCCTGAGCGAACTGCACTACCGCGCACCGTGGTATCCGCTGGTGCCAATATTAGGCTTTATTCTGTGCCTGGTGGCCTGCGTCGGGCTGGCCTTTGATCCGTCGCAGCGTATTGCGCTATGGTGCGGGCTGCCGTTCGTGGCGCTGTGTTATGGTGCCTACTTCTTAACGCGTTCACGTCAAACCCAACAGGAGCCGCAGCATGCCGCAGAATAATCCTTTAACCGCTATTTTGGCTGAACATCCCTTTGTCCTGCTGGACGGGGCGATGGCGACGGAGCTGGAAGCGCGCGGCTGCGATCTGACGGACAGCCTGTGGTCGGCAAAAGTGCTGATGGAAAACCCGCAGCTGATTTACGACGTGCATCTCGACTACTTCCGCGCCGGGGCGCAGGTGGCGATTACCGCCAGCTATCAGGCAACGCCGGATGGCTTTGCCGCTCGCGGGCTGGATGAAGCGCAGTCGCGATCGCTCATTGGCAAAAGCGTCGAACTGGCTCGCCAGGCGCGCGAATCTTATCTGGCGGAAAATCCGACGGCGAAAGGGTTGTTGATTGCCGGATCGGTCGGGCCTTATGGCGCGTACCTGGCGGACGGTTCGGAGTATCGCGGTGATTATCAACGCAGCGCGCAGGTGTTTCAGGAATTCCACCGTCCGCGCGTGGAAGCGCTGCTGGAGGCGGGTGTCGATCTGCTGGCCTGTGAAACGCTGCCGTCATTCGCTGAGATTCGCGCGCTGGCGCAACTGCTGGCGGAGTATCCGGTGGCGCAGGCGTGGTTCTCATTTACCCTGCGTGACTCGCAGCATCTTAGCGATGGTACGCCGCTGTGCGATGTGCTGGCGCTGCTGGCGGATTATCCGCAGATTGTGGCGGTAGGGGTTAACTGTATCGCGCTGGAAAACACCACGGATGCGCTGTCGTATCTGCACAGCCAGACGCCGCTGCCGCTGGTGGTTTATCCCAATTCAGGCGAGCATTATGATGCGGTGACGAAAACCTGGCATCATCACGGCGAAGCCTGTGCCACGCTTGAGGGTTATCTGCCGCAGTGGCTGGCGGCGGGGGCGAAGCTGATTGGCGGTTGCTGTCGCACGACACCGAAGGATATTGCGGCGCTGAAAGCGCATTGTTGATTCTGTATTTCCCCGGCGGCGCTGCGCTTGGCCGGGCTACAAATACGCATAAATGTAGCCCGGCCAAGCGCAGCGCCGCCGGGTTTACCCGGGAGAAATCCCATCCCCCAACTATCTTTTGCCACTTTTTTTCTAAAAACGAATTGGTATTAACAAGCATTTTTAATTCCTTTATCAAATACCCCGCGCCGGAAATACTGCACCCATAACAAGACATGGGAGCAGGACATTATGGCAATCGCATCGCGTTTCACCCTTATCGCCGCCACGCTGGCGCTGTTAACTTTCCAGGCTCAGGCCGTGGACGTCACTATCGCCTACCAAACCTCAGCCGAACCGGCCAAGGTGGCGCAGGCGGATAACACCTTCGAAAAATTAAGCGGTGCTAAACCGGACTGGCGCAAGTTTGATAGCGGCGCCAGCATCGTGCGAGCGCTGGCCTCCGGCGACGTGCAGATTGGTAACCTCGGTTCAAGCCCGCTGGCGGTTGCCGCCAGTCAAAAGGTGCCGATTGAAGTGTTCCTGCTGGCCTCACAGTTAGGTAATTCCGAAGCGCTGGTGGTGAAAAAAGCCATCACCAAACCGGAAGATTTAATCGGTAAACGCATCGCTGTGCCGTTCATCTCGACCACTCACTACAGCCTGCTGGCTGCGCTAAAACACTGGGGAATTAAGCCCGGTCAGGTACAGATTCTTAACCTCCAGCCACCGGCGATTATCGCCGCCTGGCAGCGTGGGGATATCGACGGGGCTTATGTCTGGGCGCCAGCGGTTAATGAGCTGGAAAAAGACGGCACCGTGCTGACCGACTCGGCGAAAGTCGGTGAGTGGGGCGCGCCAACGCTGGACGTTTGGGTGGTGCGTAAAGACTTCGCGGAAAAACATCCTGAGGTGGTAAAAGCCTTCGCTAAAAGCGCCATTGATGCCCAACGGGGTTATATCGATAACCCGGATAAATGGCTGGCGCAGCCAGAGAACATCAGCAAGCTGTCACGCCTGAGCGGCGTACCCGAAGCGGACGTGCCGGGGCTGGTGAAAGGCAATACCTACCTTACCGCCGAGCAGCAGGCGCAGGCGCTGAATGGCCCGGTTAACAAAGCGATTGTCGATACCGCACAGTTCCTCAAAGAGCAGGGCAAAGTGCCGGATGTGGCAACCGACTACAGCCAGTATGTCACCGACCGTTTTGTGAAATAAGGGGGCCGTGATGCTGCAAATCTCGCATCTTTTTGCCGACTACGGCGGTAAACCAGCGCTGGCGGATATCAATCTCACGCTGGACAGCGGTGAACTGCTGGTGGTGCTCGGGCCGTCCGGGTGTGGCAAAACCACCCTGCTGAACCTGGTGGCCGGATTTGTGCCTTATCAGCACGGCAGCATCACTCTTGACGGTAAGCGTGTTGAAGGCCCGGGGGCCGATCGCGGCGTGGTCTTCCAGAATGAAGGGCTGTTGCCGTGGCGTAATGTGCAGGACAACGTGGCGCTGGGCTTACAGCTTGCCGGTGTGAATAAAGCGGAGCGCCGGGACATCGCGGCGCAGATGCTGAAAAAGGTGGGGCTGGAGGGGGCTGAAAAGCGGTTTATCTGGCAACTTTCCGGCGGCCAGCGCCAGCGAGTGGGTATTGCTCGCGCGTTGGCGGCTAATCCGCAGTTGCTGCTGCTGGATGAGCCCTTTGGCGCGCTCGATGCTTTTACCCGCGAGCAGATGCAGACTCTGCTGCTGAAACTGTGGCACGAAACGGGCAAAAAGGTGCTGCTGATTACCCACGACATCGAGGAAGCCATTTTTATGGCGACCGAATTGGTACTGCTGTCGCCGGGGCCGGGACGGGTGCTGGAGCGCTTGCCGCTTGACTTCGCCCGTCGCTTTATTGCCGGGGAAGATTGCCGCAGCATTAAATCCGACCCGCGCTTTATTGAACAGCGCGAGTACGTGCTGAGCCGGGTGTTTGAACAACGGGAGGCCTTCTCATGAGCGTGGTGATTAACGACAAACCGCGCCAGCGCACGTTCAAGCTGCGCTGGCCGCTCTCCCGTCATCTGACGCTGAGTCTGACAACGCTTGCGGTGCTGCTGGCTATCTGGTGGGCAGTGACGGCGGCAGCGCTTATCAATCCCTTGTTTCTGCCCGCACCTGGACAGGTGCTGCAAAAACTGCTGACCATTGCCAGCGCGCAAGGGTTTATGGATGCCACGTTGTGGCAGCATCTGGCGGCAAGTCTTGGCAGGATCGTCGTGGCACTGCTGGCGGCGACGATCGTCGGGATTCCCGTAGGCATTGCCATGGGATTAAGCCCGACGGTGCGCGGGATCCTCGACCCGTTGATCGAACTATACCGCCCGGTGCCGCCGCTGGCCTATCTGCCGCTGATGGTTATCTGGTTTGGTATTGGTGAGACCTCGAAGATCTTGCTGATTTATCTGGCGATTTTTGCACCTGTCGCTATGTCGGCGCTGGCGGGAGTGAAAAGTGCTCAGCAGGTGCGGATCCGCGCGGCCCAGTCGTTGGGGGCGAATCGAGCACAGGTATTGTGGCTGGTGATTTTGCCCGGCGCGCTGCCGGAGATTTTAACCGGGCTGCGCATCGGCTTAGGAGTGGGCTGGTCAACGCTGGTGGCCGCTGAGCTTATCGCTGCCACCCGGGGGTTAGGTTTTATGGTGCAATCCGCCGGGGAGTTTTTAGCCACTGACGTGGTGCTGGCAGGGATTGCGGTGATCGCGATTATCGCTTTTGGTCTGGAATTAGGGCTGCGTGCGCTACAGCGCCGTCTGACCCCCTGGCATGGAGAAGTACAATGAGTGAACGTCTGGCCATTACCCCGCTGGGGCCGTATATCGGCGCGCAGATAAGCGGTGCGGATCTTACCCGCCCACTGAGCGATAACCAGTTTGAACAGCTGTATCACGCGGTGTTGCGTCATCAGGTGGTGTTCCTGCGCGAACAACTGATTTCCCCGGAGCAGCAGCGCGCGCTGGCGTTGCGTTTTGGCGACCTGCACATCCACCCGGTTTACCCGCATGCACCGGGCGTGGAAGAGATTATCGTGCTGGATACCCATGACGATAACCCGCCGGATAACGACAACTGGCATACCGACGTGACCTTTATCGACACGCCACCCGCCGGGGCGATTCTGGCGGCGAAAGAGCTGCCATCAACCGGCGGGGATACGCTGTGGACCAGCGGTATTGCGGCCTATGATGCGCTCTCCGAGCCGTTTAAAGCGCTACTGAGCGGTCTGCATGCTGAACATGATTTCCGTAAATCATTCCAGGAATACAAGTACCGTAAAACCGAAGAAGAGCATCAGCGCTGGCTGGACGCAGTGGCTAAGAACCCGCCGTTACTGCATCCGGTAGTGCGAACCCATCCGGTAAGCGGTAAGCAGGCGCTGTTCGTCAACGAAGGATTTACTACCCGAATTGTCGATGTCGCGGAGAAGGAGAGCGAGGCGCTGCTGAGCTTCCTGTTTGCGCATATCACCAAACCGGAGTTTCAGGTGCGCTGGCGCTGGCAGCCGAATGATGTGGCGATTTGGGATAATCGTGTGACGCAGCATTATGCGAATGCTGATTATCTGCCGCAGCGGCGGATTATGCATCGGGCGACGATTCTGGGGGATAAACCCTATTATCGTGCTGGGTGAGATCCCGGCGGCGCTGCGCTTGGCCGGGCTACATTCGGGTATATTTGTTGGCTGGCGAGACATTTATGCTGATTGCGGGATAGTCCCGGCGGCGCTGCGCTTGGCCGGGCTACATTCGGGCATATTTGTTGGCTGGTGAGGCATTTATGCTGATTGCGGGATAGTTAAATGCACTCCAATATACCGTTGATAACGGTTAGCTTTAAGAAACGTTAAATCCACCAACACCAGGCCATCCACGCAGTTGTTAAAATCCGGGTCGCTGCCAAAATCGATAAACTGCACGCCGCCCGGCTCGCATACTTCCGAATACTGTTTGTAGAGTGGGGGAATGCCGCAGCCGAGGTTGCCGAGCAGCGATTTCAGACGGATTAAATCTTCGCCATAATCCTCACCGCCGAATTGCGCCAGCACGTCCGGTAACGATGCCGGATAGGGGCGGCGCGATTCTGCCAGCGGGTGCGTTGCCGGGAACCACAAACGGTAGAAGGCGACCAGCAGATCTCGAGCCGCCGGCGGTAAACCACCGGAAATAGAGACCGGGCCGAACAGGTAGCGATAGTGTGGATAACGCGCCAGATACGCGCCGATGCCTGACCACAGATAGTCCAGCCCGCGACGCCCCCAGTAGCGCGGCTGAATAAAGCTGCGTCCCAGTTCGATACCGTGCTGGAGAATATCGTCCATGCGCGCGTCGTAATGAAACAGACTGGCACTGTAGATCCCCGCAAGCCCGCGCTTTTCTCGCTGCATGGCGGTGGGCATAAAACGGTAAGCGCCCACGATTTCCAGATCCTCTTCATCCCACAGGATCAGGTGCAGGTAGTCGTCATCATAGGAATCAACGTCACGACGTTTGCCGCTGCCTTCGCCCACGGCGCGGAAGGCGACTTCTCGCAGACGTCCGAGTTCGCGCAGCAACGGTGCGTCTTCTTGACCATTACGTTGCCACAGATAGATAACCTTACCGTCCGTCGTTTGGCCCAGACATTCCGCCTGATTGAGTTCACGCTTGAGTAACGCGCGAGGTTCAGGGCGGGCAATGGCGCTCTCGGTTTTAAAGACTCCCGGCACTCCTTTCGCCAGTAACTGTAAGTGACGGTAGCATTTATCGGCCATCTCACGGGGTGTCGCCTGCGGGGTAAACCAGGATGACCAGGCAATTTGCTGGCCTATTGTCACCGGTAAATTTCCGTTGCGACGACGGAACATCTGCTGCACCAATAGCAACAGCGGCAGATTTGGCGACATTAGCGCGCTGGCGTAAAACAGGGCGCTGTTGCGGGCATCAATCCAGACAGGCAGCAGCGGTGTGCGATATTTGGCGGCCAGTTTAATAAAGCCGGAGTGCCATTTTTTATCGCGAATACCGCGACGGGTGAGCCGCGAGACTTCGCCAGCAGGGAAGAAGATCAGCACGCCGCCGCTTTGCAGTTGGCTGTCCATTTTCTGTAGCGCAGATTTGGCCGTGCGACCATTGATATTATCGACCGGAATAAACAGCGATTTTAGCGGTTCGAGGTGGTTCAGCATTCGGTTGGTCACGACTTTCACATCGCGGCGGACGCGGGAGACGGCGTAGAGCAAAGCCAGCCCATCAAGCGTGCCGGTAGGGTGGTTGGCGATAATAACCAGTGGGCCATGTTCCGGGATCTGTTCCAGACAATGGACTGGAATTGCGCAATGAATATTCAGATGTTCGAGTATCTGTTCGACCGTATCCAGCCCCTTCAGATGGGAGTGACGCGCCGCGAATTGTTGGAACTCTTCCTCATGCATCAATCTTTTGAGGATTTTCTTTTGCCACGGGGTCGGCCTCGCCTGAGGCCACAGGTCATCGATGACAGTGTCGAGACTAAACATAGCGGCTCCTCCTGTGTCTTTCTGTGACAGTAGAAGGGGGATGTGTCGGTTGTATGGCGGTTCGGTGATGTTTTGGGGAAGAGGTGTAGCCCGGCCAAGCGCAGCGCCGCCGGGATTTGCAGCGAGCCGCTCCCGGCGGCGCTGCGCTTGGCCGGGCTACATGCGATGAGATTAACGCAGGATTTTCTTCTCGGCTAAATCGAGTGCGAAGTAGCTAAAGATAAGGTCTGCGCCTGCGCGTTTGATAGCTCCCAGACTTTCCAGCACGACTTTCTCTTCATCAATTGCACCTGCCTGAGCGGCAAACTTGATCATCGCGTACTCGCCGCTGACCTGGTAGGCGCCAATTGGCAGCTCAGTGCGTTCGCGAATATCACGCAGGATATCCAGATACGCGCCCGCCGGTTTGACCATCAGACAGTCAGCGCCCTGGGCTTCATCCAGCAGCGACTCGCGAATCGCTTCGCGGCGGTTCATCGGGTTCATCTGATAGGTTTTACGATCGCCTTTCAGCGCGGTTCCCGCAGCTTCACGGAACGGGCCGTAGAAGGATGACGCAAACTTGGTGGAGTAGGACATGATGGCGGTATCAGTGAAACCGGCCGCGTCCAGCGCCTGGCGAATCGCCTGTACCTGACCGTCCATAGCGGCGGAAGGTGCAATAAAGTCTGCGCCTGCCGCAGCGGCAATCACAGCCTGTTTGCCAAGGTTTGCCAGGGTTAAATCATTATCAACCCCGTGATCGCACAACACGCCACAGTGGCCATGAGAGGTGTATTCGCAGAAGCAGGTATCGGACATGACGATCATTTCCGGTACGGTTTGCTTGCAGATACGTGACATTCGCGCCACCAGCCCGTCTTCTTTCCAGGCATCGCTGCCGGTGCTATCGAGATGGTGAGAGATACCAAAAGTCATCACCGACCGGATACCGGCATTGGCAATGCGTTCTATTTCACGTGCCAGATGTTTCTCTGGGATACGCATTACGCCGGGCATTGCCTCGATGGCTTTGTAATCGTTGACTTCTTCTTCAACAAAGATCGGCAACACCAGGTCGTTTAAGCTCAGTGTTGTCTCTTCAAACATAGCGCGCAGCGCGGGAGATTGGCGCAGGCGACGGGGGCGATGGATTAAGTCTGTCATGGTATGCCTGATGTTTGTGAAACAAGGGCCGTTATTGTAACTGAATCATGGGGCGAATGTTTTACTAAAGTGGTGGTTATGCTATTGGCGTCCCGAGTGGGAAATTCACTGAAAACCGGCACGGTATTCATCGTTGATTAATTAAACTAATACGAAAGAAAGTTTAATAGATTATGTGTATATATTATCTGAGTATTTTGGTTTTAATTATTGGTGGTGTTTTTATGTTTTTTAGTAATGTTTTTTTAGTCTGGAAAAAATCATCGGCGGTATGAATTTACCACTCTTTGTTTATATGTTTATAACGGTGTTATTTATTGATTCATTTAAGTAACCCCATGTATTGTATGGTTTAATATTCCTTGCCAAAACGTAATATATTATTTAAAAAGTACTAAATCGAACTTTTGTTAAACTACAATTGAACCATTTGCCAGGAACGTCGCATAATTCTGCTCGCAGAGTATTAATGTTCTTATTGCATTGTTAATTGATGGATCAACATATATACGTCCCCGAGGAGGGATGACAAATGCACTCCTGGAAAAAGAAACTTGTAGTATCACAATTAGCATTGGCCTGCACTTTGGCTATCGCTTCTCAGGCAAATGCGACCACATACGATACCTTCGGCTATCATGATGACGCCTCTACTGCGTTCAGCTGGAACGATTGGACAAACGCTGACCATACCGACTATGTCTCATATTATGGTTATGTCTATGATAATGCGGCAGATGGTGACTACGACAATAACTTCAACGGCGACGTTGTAAACGGTGTTCTTTCAACTTACTACCTGAATAATGACTATACGGACAGCACGGATAATACGCTGACTGTTAAAAATTCAACTATTCACGGTATGATTACCTCTCAGAAAGTTTACGATCACGAAGGTTACGGCTGGACTAATGGCACCGACGTTGATTACACATGGCATGATGGTGACGTATTCACACTGAACGTTGCTAATTCAACCATTGATGATGATTACGAATATTTCTATTTCAGCGACAACTATTTGGACGCTGATGGTAAAGCGAAGTCAGAAGATTATCGTACGGCGGACTACGCATATTTAGGTTCTGCGGTGACTCTGGATGTTGAAAGTAATATTAATATTACTGATAACTCCCGTGTTGCAGGTATTGCGCTGTCACAGGGCGATACTTCTAATGTGGATTACACCATCGATGCCCATACTTGGGACAACAACATTGTTGTAACTGACTCCACTGTAACCTCTGGCTCTTACACTCCGCTGGAAAATACAGGTTTCTACGGCAACTCTGAAGAGCCAAGTGATTACAATGGCGATGGTAGCGCAAACGATGTTGCGCTCTCCTTCAACGACAGCTCCGCATCCAACTATGCGATGAAAAACAATGTGGCTTTCAGCAATTCAACGCTGACCGGTGATGTTGTTTTCTCTAGTACCTGGAATGCGAATTTCTATCCAAACGGTAAATATGACGACAACGGCGATTTCCTCAGCACCAACGGCGGCTGGGCAGATGATAGCCTGAATGTTGATGAGCTGAACATCACCCTGGACAACGGTAGCAAGTGGACCGGTGCTGCGGTATTTAGCTACAACGCAATCGGTACTGCCGATATGTATGACGTCGCGGTGAACAGCCTTGAACCAAACTCTACCTACGATAAGTGGGGCAACGTTGTTGATGACCAGACCTTCCAGAGCGGCGTACTTAACGTTGCGCTGAACAATGGTTCTCAGTGGAATACCGTTAATGCATCAAATATCGATACCCTGACCGTAAACAACGGTTCTCAGGTTGACGTAGCAAACGGTTCTTCACTGTTGTCTGACTCCATCACCCTGACCAACGGTTCAGCAATGAACCTGAGCTCTGGTGGCCAGGTTGCGACCGATCACCTGACCGTAGATTCTTACTCTACTGTTGATCTGAACAACGAAACGGCATACCTGTACGCTAACACCATCACCGTATCTAACGGCGGTGAATTCAGCATCGGCGCGGGCGCTTATGAAGCCAATGCGTTCGGCACTGATACCATGGAACTGACTAATGGTGGCGTATTCAACATCAATAGCAGCGACTATGTGTTAGATGCTGACCTGGTGAACGGCCATACCAACACAACTGACAAGTCCAATGCGACCTACGGTTATGGTGTTATTGCCATGAATTCAGATGGTCATCTGACCGTCAATGGTAACGGCAACACCAATAACTCCGATCAGGAATTCAGCGTTGATGATACCGCTGACAACGTTGTTGCGGCGTCCGGTAACTACAAAGTTCGTATCAACAACTCTACTGGCGAAGGCCACATCTCTGACTATAAAGGTAAAGAACTTATCTATGTCAACGATGCGAACTCTACTGCGACCTTCAGTGCCGCTAACCGTGCTGACCTGGGTGCATACACCTACCAGGCACAGCAGGAAGGTAACACCGTTGTTCTGCGCCAGATGGAGCTGACCGACTACGCCAATATGGCACTGAGCATTCCGTCTGCTAACACCAACGTCTGGAACCTGCAACAGGATACCCTGAACACCCGTCTGAACTCTGCCCGTCATGGCCTGCAAGACAATGGTGGTGCATGGGTGAGCTACTTCGGTGGTAGCTTCAATGGCGATAACGGCACGATCAGCTACGATCAGGACGTTAACGGCATCATGGTAGGTCTGGATACTAAAGTTGATGGTAACAACGCTAACTGGATCGTCGGTGCTGCTGCTGGCTTTGCTAAAGGTGACATGAGCGACGGTTCTGGTCAGGTGGATCAAGACAGCCAGTCTGCCTATATCTACTCTTCTGCTCGCTTTGCAAACAACATCTTCTTCGACAGCAACTTGAGCTATAGCCGTTTCAACAACGACCTGACCGCGACTATGAGCAACGGCGATTATGTCGATGGCGATACCACTGCTGATGCATGGGGCTTTGGTATGAAACTGGGTTATGACCTGAAACTGAACGACGCGGGTTACGTAACGCCGTACGGTGCTGTTTCTGGTCTGTTCCAGTCAGGTGATAGCTATCGCCTGAGCAACAGCATGAAAGTTGGCGATCAGGATTACGATAGCCTGCGCTACGAACTGGGTGTTGATGCTGGTTACACCTTCAACTTCGGTGACCAGGCAATGACGCCTTACTTCAAACTGGCTTACGTCTATGACGATTCCAACAACGACTCCAACATCAATGGCGATAACATTGATAACGGCGTTGAAGGTTCCGCTGTACGTGTAGGCGCGGGTAGCCAGTTCAGCTTTACCAAGAACTTCAGCGCCTACACCGGTGTTAACTACGTCGGTGGTGGTGATGTTGATCAGGATTGGGCGGCAAATGCCGGTGTGAAATACACCTGGTAATCCCCCCTGGATACAGGGAAGGCAACTTCCCTGTTTTTCCTTTTTATCAATGCTCGTCATGATGACGAGCATTTTTTGCAAGGATTGCATAACATGCCGCATTTGAGTAAACCGCTCAGCGAGTTTTTTACTCTCGATAAAAAATTATCTCAACAAGGGACGCGATTCACTCTGACCGCGGGTGAGGCGTTTATTCCTCCTGACGGTGCTTTTAACGATATTACTATTGTTATTCAGCACGGCGCAGTATCCCTACATCGCAATGAGAGCAATATGTTGTATGGCATCGTGCAAAACCCTGCCATTTTTGGTCTTGCCGCCGCAGTCAATAAAATAAAGAACGACTATATGCTGATTGCTGAAACCGAGTGCCGGGGATATTACCTGCCTGCCGTAGATACCTTGCATTGTCTTGAACGCTACCATTTGTGGCGAGAAGCCTTTTATTGGATGACCTGGCAGACGCGAATGCTTGAGCTACGGGACAAACAATTGATTGGTACCAATCACTATCACCAGATCCGCTCAACGCTATTGATGATGATGGCCTGGGATGAACGTATCCGCACCCGTATTGGCGTGTTGAATTTCATCCAGCAACGGACGCGTATTTCGCGCTCGGTCATTGCTGAAGTGCTGTCCGCATTGCGAAAAGGTGACTATATCAAAATGGAAAAAGGCAAACTCGTCGGTATTACGCGTTTGCCTTACGATTATTAAGACGCTGGAATAATGGCGGCTTTATTACCGCTCAGCTCGGTGACCAGATCATTGATACCGTCGCTCATATTCACAAAGCGTGTGAGCGGCGAGCGGGTAATAACCACAAATGCACCGACATTGGACTGTGGGATCATTGCCATGTACGTAATGAAACCACCGCCACCGCCCGTTTTTTGAATAATTCCCGGACGACCGTTCTTAGGTGCCATGTAGACCCAACCCAGTCCCAGCGCATCGGCATGCCCGGGGACGTCCATTCCAATGACCCGCGTCAACTGGCTACGTTTGTACACCAGCGTCTGCATACGGTCAGCCTGATTGCTACGATGATAGAAATCAGAAGAAAGATACTGCTGCATCCAGCGCATCATATCGCCTGGCGTTGAATAGACCCCACCACTGCCCATGGCCGCCAGCGTGTTGTTACACGGGCTGGCACCTTTTTCGGCCACCATCAGACGACCGCATTGATCAGGCGAAGGCGTAAAGGTGGTGTCTTTCATTCCCAACGGACGGGCAATCTGTTCTTCAAAAAGCTTCGGATAGGGTTTACCCGCCGCATTCCCAAGCGCATCTGCCAGTAGGTCAAAAGCCAGGTTGGAGTAGCTCGCTTGTGAACCCGGTGCCACACGTAATTTGGCGGTGGAGAGATAGCTCCAGCGCTGCGATTGAGTCGGCCAGACAAAGACCGGACGATGTGCTGCACCGCCGGGCTGTTCGCGGGGCAGAGCGCTGGTGTGGGTCGCCAGATTCACCAGCGTAATCGGTGTACCGTTATACGTTGGAACACGGGCGTTTGCCGGGGCGTATTTACTTAACGGATCGTTTAGCTTCACCACACCCTGATCGAGTAATTTTACCAGCATCTCGCTGGTCATCAGTTTGCTGAGTGAGGCGATACGGATGACTGAATCGAGCTGCGGATGGACATTATTGCCGGGACGTGTTTCGCCAAAGCTGCGGAATACACGCTGGTTGCCATCAATGACCACCAGCGCCATACCGGTTGCGCCGCTACCGTAATAGATATGATTGGCATACCGGTCAACGATATCGGATGCAAACGTGGGGGTGGTAAGAGGCTGAGCGGCCTGCACCGAGGTCAATGACACCGCGCAGAGCACGGCAGAAAAAAGCAGACTACGTTTCAACGGAGGCATCCATCATGAATTGAAATGGGAGAGTTACGCGTATTTATACTAAAAATATAACTATTCGGCACCAGGTGCAGCACCATTAAACGGTATCATAGCGGGAAAAACGTAACCGGGCGTAAATGCGATGATTATTCATTCAGCTGATTACACGCTTTTGTGATCCAACGCGTATGATACAAATGTAGACCCCGGCGAACTCTGCCGACATTTTCCGGTCTGATTGCCCGGTAACATTGCCTAATACCTCTTTACGGTAAAAATGATCCGTAGCGGTATTCTGTTGTCACAGCACTAAACAAAACCATAAGAAGTTAGCAGGAGAGCACTATGTTTAAGTCTTTTTTCCCAAAACCGGGGCCGTTTTTTCTCTCGGTGTTTATTTGGGCACTGGTTGCCGTTATTTTCTGGCAGGCGGGCGGCGGTAGCTGGCTGCTGCATATTGCTGTAGCGGGCAACGATGTACCGATTAGTGCACGCCGCTTTTGGTCACTGAACTATCTGGTTTTTTATGCCTATTACCTGGTGTGCGTAGCGCTGTTCGCTGGCTACTGGTTTATCCGCAGCCCGCACCGCTGGCAATACTGGTCAATTCTTGGTACCGCCCTGATTATCTTTGTGACCTGGTTTATGGTGGAAGTCGGGGTTGCGATCAACGCCTGGTATGCACCGTTCTATGACCTGATCCAAACCGCGCTGGCCTCGCCGAACAAAGTTTCGATTAACCAGTTCTATCAGGAAATCGGCATTTTCCTCGGGATTGCATTAATTGCTGTTGTCATTGGCGTACTGAATAACTTCTTTGTCAGCCACTATGTCTTTCGCTGGCGCACGGCAATGAACGAATACTACACCGCGCATTGGCAGCAGCTACGCCATATTGAAGGTGCCGCGCAGCGTGTGCAGGAAGACACCATGCGTTTTGCCTCCACGCTTGAAGACATGGGTACCAGCTTTATTAACGCGATTATGACGTTAATTGCATTCCTCCCTGTGCTGGTGACTCTCTCCGCGCACGTCCCAAATCTACCGATTATCGGTCATGTGCCTTATGGTCTGGTGATTGCAGCCATCGTCTGGTCGCTGATGGGGACAGGTCTGCTGGCGGTGGTAGGGATTAAACTGCCTGGCTTGAATTTTAAGAATCAGCGCGTTGAAGCTGCGTATCGTAAAGAGCTGGTTTACGGTGAGGATGACGCGAATCGTGCCACGCCGCCTACGTTGCGCGAACTGTTCAGCGCGGTACGTCAGAACTATTTCCGTCTCTATTTCCACTATATGTATTTTAATATTGCCCGCATTCTGTACCTGCAGGTGGATAACGTTTTCGGTTTGTTCCTGCTGTTTCCATCGATTGTTGCCGGTACCATTACGCTCGGCCTGATGACGCAGATAACCAACGTCTTTGGTCAGGTGCGAGGCTCTTTCCAGTATCTCATCAGCTCCTGGACTACGCTGGTGGAACTGATGTCCATCTACAAACGTCTGCGCAGCTTTGAACGCGAACTGGATAATAAAGACCTACAAGATGAAATCGTTCAGCCGCAGAGCTAAGCGATAACCGTTTATTTTGATAAGGATAGCTCATGGCGATTGCCGTAACGCGTTATCGCTCTTTACCCCTTGCGCTGTTGGCCGGTGCGCTTTTAAGCGCCTGTACCAGCCAACAGGCACCACAAATGAAAGCAGGGGAAAAACCGGTGGATGTGGCAAGCGTCGTGCGGCAAAAAATGCCTGCCAGCGTGAAGGATAAAGAGGCCTGGGCGCAGGCGCTGGCGAAAACCTTTGACAGCCAGAAGCTGGCACCGACCGAGGAGAATATCTGTTCGGTGCTGGCGGTTGCACAACAGGAATCGAACTATCGGGCCGACCCGGCAGTCCCTGGGTTAAGTAAAATTGCCTGGCAGGAAATTGACCGTCGTGCTGAGAAAATGCATATCCCGGTCTTTCTTGTCCACACCGCGCTGAAAATCAATTCGCCGAACGGCAAAAGCTATAGCGAGCGGCTGGATAACGTGAAAACGGAAAAACAGCTTAGTGCCATCTTTGACGATTTCATCGATATGGTGCCGATGGGGCAAAAGCTCTTTGGCTCTCTGAATCCGGTACATACCGGCGGCCCGATGCAGGTCAGTATTGCGTTTGCCGAAGATCATCAGGACAACTATCCATGGAAGATGGATGGCACCGTTCGCCAGGAAGTGTTTACGCTACGTGGGGGACTCTGGTTTGGCACCTATCATCTGCTCAATTACCCGGCTAATTACAGCGCGCCTATTTATCGTTTCGCTGATTTTAACGCCGGTTGGTATGCCAGCCGCAATGCGGCATTCCAGTATGCGGTCAGTAAAGCCACTGGGGTAAAACTGGCACTCGACGGTGACGTGGTGCTTTACGGGAGCGATAAACCGGGCAGTACTGAAACGGCGGTCAGAAAACTGGCAAGCAAGTTATCGATGAGTGACGCTGAAATCCACCGTCAGCTTCGTCAGGGCGACAGCCTGGCCTTTGAAAAGACCGCGTTATACAAAGGGGTCTATAAAATTGCTGAGCAGAAAGCGGGGAAACCGCTGGCAAGAGAGATGTTGCCGGGTATACAACTGGAAAGCCCGAAGATCACCCGTAAATTAACCACCGCATGGTTTGCCAAACGGGTTGATGAACGTCGGGCTAAATGCATGGCACTCAATTAATCGTGATGACGCAGACGGCGCATCAGCGAAACAATGCCCAGGATGGCGCATCCGGCCAGGAATGGCACCACGCCAAATAGCGTTCCCACACCCAGACCCATCTCCACGCGTGGACGACCGGTGTCCTGCATTTGCATCAGGTGTTCATAGACGCCCGGTGCATGCAGCACCAGCGTTAACAGCTGCGCACCCACCGAAAAACAGAGCAGAACGAAAAGCGCATAGGCCAGATTGCCAGAGGTGGAGGACGTCCCCTTTTTTTTGCTGAACATGAGCTTTGATAAGGTGAAATCGGTCATTGAGACCTCCAGGATAACGTGAACACAGACGATTTCGTGATACTGGAGTCAGTGTGGCACTGGACTGCCTAGGCAAACATCGGATTTATGGTAAATTTTGAGCAGGAATAGTCCTGGTTTCACCCCCGCCGTGGAAAATTTTTTAACATTCGCTAATTGCTGTTTACACCACAGACGCGGATGGCGGTTTATGGCATCATCACTTTTTTCTTCGGGAGTTGCTATGAACCTGCCTGCCAAAATTCGCCGTGACTGGCACTACTACGCGTTTGCGATCGGTCTGATTTTTATTCTTAACGGGATTGTTGGCCTGCTCGGATTCGAGGCGAAAGGCTGGCAAACTTATGCGGTGGGGATGGTGACCTGGGTTATTAGCTTCTGGTTGGCTGGGTTTATTATTCGTCGCCAGGAAACGTAATTCGCTTCCCGGCGACGCCGGGGGGTTTGTTAACCGTTCATCGACGTTTTCAGCGCTTTATCCGCCTGATGACGCTCTAGCGCCAACTCAATCAAGCGGGTAATCAGCGAGGTGTAATCCAGACCGCTAGCCTGCCACAGTTTTGGATACATGCTGATGTTGGTAAAGCCTGGCAACGTATTGATTTCATTAATCACAACGTCGTTTTCAGCCGTCAGGAACACGTCAACACGCGCCATACCGCAACAGCCTAGTGTCTGGTAAGCATCGACAGCAACCTGACGGATTTTATCGTTCACCTCGGCGGAGATCGCCGCAGGAACGACCACTTTCGCCCCATTGTCATCAATGTACTTGGTGTCGTAGGCGTAGAATTCGCTGTTCAGCACAATCTCGCCGCAGGTACTGGCCTGCGGGAAGTCGTTGCCCAGCACCGCGCACTCAATCTCACGCCCCTGAATACCTTGTTCCACCACGACTTTATGGTCGAACTCAAATGCCAGCGCCACGGCTTGTTGATATTGCGCGGCATCGTTAACCTTGCTGACGCCGACGGAAGAGCCCTGATTGGCCGGCTTCACAAACAGCGGTAGCCCCAGCGTGGTTTTAATTTCTTCAAAAGTAAAGCTGTCGCGATTGCGGCGTGTCAGGGTGACGAAGGGGGCAATCGACAGCCCGGCATCGCGCAGCAGACGTTTGGTGACGTCCTTATCCATACAGGCGGCAGAGCCCAGCACGTCAGAGCCGACAAACGGCAGATTGGCCATTCGCAGCATGCCTTGTAAGGAACCGTCTTCGCCCAGTGTGCCGTGAACAATCGGGAAGATAACATCGATCGCTTCAAGGGGTTTACCGCTGGAAGCGTCGATCATCTGCTGGTGTTCTTTACCCGGAATATGGGCGAGGGTGGTGTCGGAAGGACGTAATGCGATACGGGCAGGATCCTCGGCATTAAACAGGTAGTTCTGGGCATCGCTGATATGCCATTGCCCCTGCTTATCGATACCCAACAATACGACGTCAAAACGCGTCTTATCAATCGCTTCTACGATGTTCTTCGCGGACTGCAAGGAGACTTCGTGCTCCGCTGATTTTCCACCAAAAACAATGCCAACCCGCAACTTTGCCATTTCTCATTCCATCTGTTCTAAATGCAAAGCACATAACATATCACGGGTATTGCAGCGCATCTGCCTTTTCCATATCGAATGGCACGATTAACGTGCGACGGATAAGCATAATTCACTGCATTAATGCCGTCACTGTGTGATGTTAATCACGAATGAGTCGTAAGTGACCGATAAAATTCTGAAATAATGGATTAAGCATCTCTGACAATACCGCGTAAACGGCAACTTGCTAACCTGTGGACTTGTTTCCGCAAAGTGAATTTACGATATCTCGTGATGGAATCCTGGAAGGTTAATCTTATTTCCGTTTGGCTCGGTTGTTTTTTCACCGGCCTGGCGATCAGTCAAATTTTGCCGTTTTTACCCCTGTATATTGCGCAGATGGGGGTGACCTCGCATGAATCACTTTCAATGTGGTCAGGCTTAACGTTTAGCGTCACTTTCCTGGTATCGGCGGTGGTCTCTCCGATGTGGGGCAGCCTGGCTGACCGTAAAGGCCGTAAACTGATGCTCTTACGGGCTTCGCTCGGAATGGCGATTGCGATTTTGCTGCAGGCCTTTGCGACCAATGTCTGGCAACTGTTTATCTTGCGCGCGATCATGGGGTTAACCTCCGGCTATATTCCCAATGCGATGGCGCTGGTGGCCTCACAGGTGCCGCGTGAACGCAGTGGCTGGGCGCTGAGCACGCTCTCAACTGCGCAGATTACCGGGGTGATTGGTGGGCCGTTGCTCGGGGGATTTCTTGCTGACCATGTTGGGCTGCGGATGGTGTTTTTTATCACCGCCTTTCTGCTGCTGGTCAGCTTTATGGTCACGCTATTCTTAATTAAAGAGGGGCCACGACCACAGCTGAATAAAGGCGAGAAGCTCAGCGGTAAAGCGGTATTTGCCTCGCTGCCCTATCCAGGCCTTGTGATAAGTCTGTTTGTCACGACAATGGTGATTCAGCTTTGCAATGGATCCATCAGCCCTATCCTGACGTTATTTATTCAGTCGATGTCGCCCGACACGGGCAATATTGCATTTTTAAGCGGCATGATTGCCGCCGTACCGGGTGTCTCCGCGCTGATGTCGGCACCTCGTTTGGGTAAACTCGGCGATCGTATTGGTACCGCGCGTATTTTAGTCGCTACCTTAATCTTTGCCGTCGTGCTCTTTTTCGCCATGTCGTTTGTCACCACGCCGCTCCAGCTTGGCATTCTGCGATTTATTCTTGGCTTTGCCGATGGCGCAATGCTACCTGCCGTGCAAACCCTGTTGCTCAAATATATTAGTGAGCGCGTTACCGGGCGCATTTTTGGTTACAACCAGTCGTTTATGTATCTGGGCAATGTCATTGGGCCGTTAATTGGCGCGTCGGTATCGGCGATGGCTGGATTCCGTTGGGTCTTTATTGTGACGGCGGTGATTGTCCTGATCAATCTGTGGCAATTAGCGGTGATGCTGCGTCGGACTCGACCCGTTCGTCAGTAATATTGCGTAAAAGGAGGGAATAATGTTGATACCATTATTCCTTCTGGTCAGCATTATTATCCATAAGTAATAGCAATATTTTGCCAGCAAAACGTTTCGATGACCTTTCAAGAAATCAATGCCATGAAAATCATGGGGATTATATTTTTACCTGTTGGTATTGCAGAATTGTCTGGATATTGTAATTCTATCCCCCTTGCTTTAGGGGAATAGAACCGGAGTGCTTATCGGTCTATTTATTTCGGGGCCGACTCCCTGCCCATCTGTCATACAAGGATAACGTGCGATGAAAAACTTCATTGCTGAACTGCTGGTGAAACTGGCAGAGAAGGAAGATGAAGCCAATGCATTACGCATTCAGGTTGATGCGCTGGAAGTGGTGGTCACGACGCTTTTGCAGCATATGAAGCAGGAATCCCAACAAACGTTAGAGAGCAATATTGCGGCGACGCTGAATAAGCTGGAACCTGCGGAACATGATGTCGATCATAATAATGAATTATTATATAACCATGTTAAACGGTTATTTCTCACCTACGAAAATCAGTAGGTAAAACAGCCTCTGGCGCTGTCATTAAACTGTCACGCTTTTTTCTTACAGTCTCCATGTTTCCTTTTTTAGGTATTTATACATGGAGAATCTCAAGTGAAATACAGCGCAATTTTTGCCGCAATATTACCTCTGTTAAGTCTGTCAGTTGCACATGCCGACAGCGATATGACCGTTCTCGATAACCGCGCAGCGCTTGGGGATATAACCCAGCAGGGCGGCGCTCGCCGTTTATCTGCGGATCAAACCGAGGCCATTCGCGTATCGTTAAATAATAAGCAGGCAAAGAACGTTATTTTGCTGATTGGTGACGGGATGGGGGATTCGGAAATTACCGCCGCGCGTAACTATGCACAAGGTGCTGGTGGTTTCTTTAAAGGGATTGATGCACTGCCGCTGACCGGTCAGTACACCCACTACGCGCTGGATAAAAAAACCGGTAAACCGGACTATGTCACTGACTCAGCGGCTTCGGCAACGGCCTGGAGCACCGGGGTGAAAACCTATAATGGCGCGCTGGGGGTGGATATCCACGAAAAAGACCACCAGACAATCCTCGAGCTGGCTAAATTAGCGGGTCTGGCGACCGGTAACGTCTCGACGGCAGAACTGCAGGACGCCACGCCTGCGGCACTGGTTTCTCATGTCACTTCGCGCAAATGTTATGGCCCAAGCGTCACCTCAGAAAAATGCCCAACCAATGCGCTGGAAAAAGGCGGCAAGGGAT
The DNA here is from genome assembly GCF_034424175.1 of Kluyvera intermedia. NCBI lineage: Bacteria > Pseudomonadati > Pseudomonadota > Gammaproteobacteria > Enterobacterales > Enterobacteriaceae > Kluyvera > Kluyvera intermedia. Next base: position 3,630,915 of record NZ_CP139986.1, on the reverse strand, counting down.
CCATTACCGAACAGCTGCTCAATGCGCGTGCTGATGTCACGTTAGGCGGTGGGGCGAAAACCTTCGCTGAAGCGGCGACGGCGGGTGAATGGCAGGGCAAGACATTGCGCGAGCAGGCCGAAGCGCGCGGGTATCAACTGGTGAACGATGCCACAACGCTTGCCGCTATCACTCAGGTAAATCAGGATAAACCGCTGCTGGGACTGTTCTCCGACGGTAATATGCCCGTGCGTTGGGAAGGGCCAAAGGCCTCGTACCACGGCAATATCGATAAAGCGACCGTCACCTGCACGCCAAATCCGAAACGCAATGAAAGTGTGCCAACGCTGGCGCAGATGACCGATAAGGCCATCACCTTGCTGAGCACCCATGAGAAAGGATTCTTCCTGCAGGTGGAAGGGGCGTCAATCGACAAGCAGGATCACGCGGCCAATCCGTGTGGACAGATTGGTGAAACGGTCGACCTGGATGAAGCGGTACAAAAGGCGCTGGAATTTGCCAAAAAAGACGGCAACACCCTGGTTATCGTGACCGCCGACCACGCTCACTCCAGCCAGATCATCCCACCGGATAGCAAAGCGCCGGGGCTGACTCAGGCACTGAATACCAAAGACGGTGCGGTGATGGTGATGAGCTACGGTAACTCGGAAGAAGAGTCGATGGAACATACCGGGACACAGCTGCGCATTGCGGCTTATGGCCCGCATGCGGCGAACGTGGTGGGGCTTACCGATCAAACCGATCTGTATTACACCATGAAAGCGGCTTTAGGGTTGTAATCACGCTAATCCGGCGGCGAATTCACGACGCCGGGTTGTTTTAATGTCTTTCTGAGACCAGACTTACGGTGACTTCTCACGAAAGGATGGTGTAATGAAAACGACATTAATGGTGACTCTGCTTTGTGGTCTGTTTGTTGCGGCTTCAGCTTCTGCGGCGACGACAGCGACGGCGACGGAGAAAACCCTGACCCCTCAGCAACAGCGTATGAGCAGCTGTAACCAACAGGCGACCGCCAAAACGCTTAAAGGTGATGAGCGTAAAACGTATATGAGTACCTGCCTTAAAGGTGCAGGTGCTGCTGCCGACGGTAAAACACTGACACCACAGCAACAAAAGATGAAGGATTGTAACGCGCAGGCGGCTCAGAAGACCTTAAAAGGCGACGAGCGTAAAACCTTTATGAGTACCTGTTTGAAGAAAAGTTAATTTCCATTCTATGGTAAGTCAGTTTGACCCGGCGCCATTGCCGGGTCACAGCGCTTACGACTTGCTCATCTTCTCAGATTTTTCCATACATTTTGTCATCGCTTCGATGACGGCAGAACGGAAGCCTTTCTCTTCAAGAACTCGCACGGCTTCAATGGTGGTGCCACCCGGTGAGCAGACCATATCTTTCAATTCGCCCGGATGTTTCCCGGTTTCCAGCACCATCTTCGCGGAGCCCATCACCGCTTGCGCGGCAAACTTATAAGCCTGCTTGCGCGGCATACCGCCCAGCACGGCGGCGTCAGCCATCGCCTCAATAAACATAAACACGTAGGCCGGGGCGGAACCGCTCACGCCAACAACCGGGTGGATCATGGCTTCGGCAATCTCTTCTGCTTCACCAAAGCAGCGGAAAATATTCAATACGTCGGCAATATCTTCCGGCGTGACCAGCGCATTCGGCGTGACTGAGGTCATCCCAGCGTTCACCAGGGAAGGGGTATTCGGCATCGCACGAACAATCTTACGGTCATGGCCCAGCGCACGCGCCAGTTGCTCTAAAGTCACGCCAGCGGCAATGGAGACCACCAGTGAGTCTTTGTTCAGACTGGAGGCAATTTCACTGAGAACCTTCACCATAATACCGGGTTTGACCGCGCCAAAGACGATATCCGCCACCTGTGCCACTTCCTGCGCACTTTGCGCAGCGTTAATGCCATACTCATCGCGCAGTGCGGCGACTTTATCCGGCGATGGGGTATAGACCCAAATCTGTCCAGGAAGTACCTGGCCGCTAGCAATCAGGCCGCCAAGAATGGCTTTGCCCATATTTCCGCAGCCAATGAAGCCAATTTTCTTCTCCATCACGTCTCTCCCTCTGTCGGTTTTTATACGTAGTTTACTGTTATACACGCAAATTCGCTCAATTTGCAGTAAAGGGCCATGAGTGTGGTTCAACGGGTGTGCACTTTATTACGCCATCGCGGCGGCTTACCGTATAATCTCGCTTAACGTTCCCGTGTAGAAGGAAGTCGTGATGACGATTTGGGTGGATGCGGATGCGTGTCCTAATGTGATTAAAGAGGTGCTATATCGCGCCGCAGACCGTACGCAGATTGAGTTGGTGCTGGTGGCTAACCAGTATTTGCGTGTGCCGCCATCGCGCTACATACGTGCCATGGTCGTGCCGCAGGGCTTTGACGTTGCCGATAATGAAATCGTCCGTCTTTGCCAGCCGGGGGATTTGGTGGTCACTGCCGATATTCCGCTGGCCGCAGAAGTGCTGGAAAAAGGCGGTGCGGCGCTGAACCCGCGTGGTGAGCGCTATAGCCACGCAACTATCCGCGAGCGCTTAACCCTGCGCGACTTTATGGACACTATGCGCTCCAGCGGTATTCAGACCGGCGGCCCCAGTGCGCTTTCCCAGCGCGATCGCCAGCAGTTTGCCGCAGAACTGGATAAGTGGTTGTTGGCGGTGAAGCGCGCTTGACAGGATTTTTGTCACCAGAGTGTGTTACCTTTTGCGGCGTCATCCAGCTTGTCAAAGCCAGATAGTTTCATGTACTGTTAGCGCAACGCCATGTGGCATCTTTTTTTTACGCTTTGAGGTGAGTTATTATCAGCCTGAGATGGCGGTAAATATCTTAAAGCGATCTTCTTGTAATCTTAAGTTTACACTTACGTGTGTACTAGTTTGGTGATATGATCCACGCTTCAAATGCTCGTCCCGCACATTCGCATCATCAGGGGGAATTCCAGGTAATGACACAGCCTATTTTTCTTATCGGAGCCAGGGGCTGCGGAAAAACAACGATAGGTCAAGCGCTTACCCATGCCTGCAATTTCCGCTTTGTGGATACCGACCTTGCCTTACAGCAGCAATCAGGTATGAGCGTCGCGGATATTGTGGCCGCAGAAGGCTGGCCGGGATTCCGCGCCCGTGAAACGCAAACCTTGATCGCCGTTACGCAGCCGGGAATGGTCGTCGCCACCGGTGGCGGAATCATCCTCGCGGCGGAAAATCGTCAGTTTATGCGGCAAAATGGCATTGTGGTCTACCTGAATGCGCCGGTGCCGGTATTAGCCCGTCGACTGGAAGCTTTTCCTGAGGCGGAACAGCGTCCAACGCTCACCGGTAAGCCGATAAGCGAAGAGGTGGCCGAAGTGCTGGCCCAGCGTGATGCACTTTACCGTGAAACGGCCCACTATATCGTTGACGCCTCTGCGACGCCTGACGAAGTGGTGACGCTTATCCTTAACTCCCTGTCTCTGGTGACCGCCAGCTAGCAGGGGGCACCTCCTGTTTTTGCCAAATCTCGCTTATCTTCCCGCATTGACTGCCGATATAGCCATAAATTAATCATGGCTATTTTGGGCATAAATCACATTTATCACTTATCATTAATGTTATGTAAAAGTTAAAATTAAGTTATATCAGGAGAGTGCTGGAAATAACTGGAATCTTTACATTCAGGCCGGAGGATCCGCTGCTACGCTTTTGAGCGGTATTTTTCATCCATCCAGGTGGCTATTGGTAAAGTGAACAATTGCGAGGCAAGGTAGATAACATGAGTGCAACGATGGCGATTCTAACGATTGGGGTAGTGCCCGTCAGTGAAGTATTGCCGCTTTTAACCGAGCACATCAGGGAAGATCAAATCACCCACATGACCTTATTGGGGAAAATGAGTCGTGCGGAAGTGATGGAAGAGTACGCACCAGAACCCGGTGAAGAGCGCTTATTAGTCCTGTTAAAAGATAACCAGTTTGTCGAAGTTTCTCGTCTGAAAGTCGAACACAGCCTGCAGGCGGTGATCGAGGTACTTGATAATCAATCCTATGACGTCATTCTTTTACTGAATACGTTCAAACTGCGTGGCATGGTGGCACGTAATGCGATGCTGTTAGAGCCTCAGCGGATTATTCCGCCACTGGTGGCTTCTATTGTTGAAGGGCATCAGGTCGGGGTACTTGTTCCGGTAGAAGCTATTTTAAGTGCCCAGCAAGAAAAATGGCAGATGTTGCCAAACTCACCTTACTACGCGCTAGCAAACCCCGTCCGCGATAGCGATGAACATCTGATTTCAGCGGGCGGTTCACTGCTGGAGCAGGGGGCGGACGTCCTGGTGCTGGATTCGCTTGGCTATCACCAACGCCACCGGGATCTACTACAAAAAGCGCTGGATGTTCCGGTTCTCTTATCGAATGTGCTGGTCGCCAGGCTGGCCGCAGAATTATTGTGTTAAGCGTATGATTTTGCGTGACAGGCTTCTGTTCGCAACCCTATATTGGTTTTTTACGATAAGACAATAAGGGCCTGTTTATGCTTCAGAGCAACGATTATTTTGAAGGAAAAGTGAAATCTATCGGTTTTACCAGCAGCAGCACGGGTCGTGCTAGCGTCGGCGTGATGTTAGAAGGCGAATACACCTTCGGTACCGCCCAGCCAGAAGAGATGACCGTGATTAGCGGCGCGCTGAATGTGCTGTTACCGGGTGAAATTGAATGGAAAGTTTATAGCGCCGGGGAAGTGTTTAACGTGCCGGGCCACAGCGAGTTTAATCTTGAGGTTGCCGAACCCACTTCTTATCTGTGCCGCTATCTGTAATAGATTCCCTTCCTGTTATGGCAGGAAGGGAAACGTAAGCTTAACGCTGGGCTTCGCCGCCTAACCCTTCGACCAGGCTCTTAATTAACGCTGCCAGTTCGCCGGTCATCAGGATAAAGTCTGCATCGAAACGCTGGGCGTAATCGTCACGGTCAATATCTTCGTTCTGATCGCGTAGTTCGTCACAGAATTTCAGACGTTTGATCGAACCGTCGTCGCACATCACGAATTGAATACGTTGCTGCCAGTCGAGCGCCAGTTTGGTGACCAGCTTGCCCGCTTCAATGTGCACGGCAATCTCATCGCAGACCAGATCCTGTTTCTTCGCGCGGATCACGCCGCCATCTTCAAGGATCGCTTTGAGTTCCGCTTCATCAAGCAGCTGGAAGCTCTGTGCTGCCGTGCCGGAACGCACCCATTCGGTCAGGGTCAGTTCAATCGGATTCTCCAGCGTCAGCGGAACCACCGGCAGCGAGCCGAGGCTTTTACGCAGCAGTGCCAGCGTATCTTCCGCTTTTTTGGCGCTGGCGCAGTCGACCATGATCAGATCGTTAACGGTGTCGATCCACATCATTGTCTGGCTGAAGCGGCTGAACGCGCGCGGCAGCAGAGAGTGCAGCACTTCGTCCTTCAGGGAGTCTTTTTCCGTCTTCTTCAGTTTGCGACCCTGATCGGCTTCCAGCTTCTGGATCTTGGCTTCCAGCGCTTGTTTAATCACCGGGGAGGGTAGGATCTTCTCTTCTTTACGCGCACAGACGATGATCTGACCATTGACTTCATGCGTCAGCGCATCGCTGTGTGAACCCATTGGCGATACCCAGCCGGTTTTGGCCATATCCTGGCTGCCGCATGGGGTGAAGGTCATCTCAGCGAGCTGTTTTTCCATCTCTTCCACGCGTAGGGAGACGTCGCGGCTAAGACGATAAACCATTAAATTTTTGAACCACAGCATGATAATTTCCACGGTGTTATCGTTAAATCAGCGGGCAATGATAACGAATTGTCTCTGACCTTGCATTGATTTAAACAGGAGCGATGAATGCGAATTGGGATCGATTTAGGTGGCACGAAGACAGAAGTGATTGCGCTTTCCGACGCCGGTGAGGAGCTTTATCGCCACCGCTTGCCGACACCGCGTGACTACCTGCAAACTATTGAGAATATTGCCCATCTTGTCTCTCTTGCTGAAGCGGCAACCGGGCAAACCGGCACGGTCGGAATGGGCATTCCAGGTTCGATTTCGCCCTATACCGGCGTGGTTAAGAACGCGAATTCGACCTGGCTTAACGGCCAGCCGTTTGACAAAGATTTGAGCCGTCGCCTGAATCGGGAAGTGCGTCTGGCGAATGATGCCAATTGCCTTGCTGTGTCTGAAGCGGTCGATGGTGCGGCGGCAGGGGCACAGACGGTGTTCGCGGTTATTATCGGTACCGGTTGTGGTGCAGGCGTGGCGATTAACGGGCGTGTGCATATTGGCGGTAACGGCACGGCGGGCGAGTGGGGACATAATCCGCTGCCGTGGATGAATGATGAAGAGTTGCGTTATCGGGCGGAAGTCCCGTGCTACTGCGGTAAACAGGGCTGTATTGAAACGTTTATTTCCGGTACCGGGTTTGCCACGGATTATCACCGATTAAGCGGTCAGCCGTTAAAAGGTAGCGAGATTATGCAAAAGGTCGCGCAGGGAGATGCAATGGCAGAGCAGGCGTTCAGCCATTACGAACAGCGAGTGGCGAAGTCGCTGGCGCACGTGATTAATATCCTCGACCCGGACGTGATTGTATTAGGCGGCGGGATGAGCAACGTTGAGCGGTTGTATCACACGTTGCCATCGTTGGTGAAAACGTGGGTATTTGGCGCAGAGTGTGAAACGCCGATTCGCAAAGCGCTGCATGGAGATTCCAGCGGTGTGCGCGGGGCCGCGTGGTTGTGGCCCGCGTGATTTGGCCCTCACCCTAACCCTCTCCCAGAGGGAGAGGGGACTGTTCGGCGTTGTTTTTCACCTTAATCCAAGGTGCGCGGTGCCGCTTTTCTCCCTCTCCCTTTGGGAGAGGGTCGGGGTGAGGGAAACATCACTCTACGCTAAATATTTTATCTAACCGGCTATACCCCAATCCGTTAATCTTCTTCACCTTAATCTGTACCGGAATACGCTCTTTCATCGCCTCAACGTGGCTAATCACGCCAATAATCTTGCCGCTGGCATTCAGCGCATCCAGCGCGTCAAGCGCCGTGTCTAGCGTCTCACTATCCAGAGTGCCGAAGCCCTCATCCAGGAACAGTGAATCGATACGTGTTTTATGGCTGACCAGATCCGACAGCGCCAGCGCCAGCGCAAGGCTGACGAGGAAACTTTCGCCCCCGGACAGCGTGCGGGTATCGCGAACGGCATCCGCCTGCCAGGTATCGACCACTTCCAACTCCAGCGCATCGCTGGCTTTTCGCTGGAGGAGGTAGCGACCGTGCAGGCGGCTGAGCTGTTCGTTAGCCAGCCACACCAGATTATCCAGCGTTAACCCTTGCGCGAACTTACGGAACTTATCACCCTCTTTAGAGCCAATCAGCGCATTCAGATGCGCCCAGTCTTCCAGGGTGGCGTTAGCTTTCTCAATAGCCAACAGCAGCGACTGTTGCTGATGGCGATTCTCATCATCCTGCTTTAACTGCTGGCGCAGTTCGCCCTGACGTTCGCTGTTTTCACGGAGCTGGCGGGCGAGTTGTAGCAGTAAAGCCTGCACCTCGTCGAGCGACAGTTCAGCCTGTAAACTTTCCGGACGCAGCGTTAGATGACGCGCCAGCGCTTCCTGCACTTGAGCGGTCAGCGTCATACGCTGCTGATGCTGCGTCTCCAGCGATTGCTTGAGTTGCTCCAGCCGCTGGCGTTCATCACCGTCGAGCAGTGCGGCCAGGAAGTCTTCCCGGCTGCTAAAGTGGGAATCGGTCAGCGCTCGGTCAAAGTCCTGCTCAGCCTGCGTTAAACGTTTATTTTCCTGAATTTTCTGCTGTTGTAGTGTCTGTAACTGGCTCTCAAGCGACACACAGTCGTTATGCACCTGCTGCCAGCCATCAAGCTTGGCCTGGCCTCCGTCATCGGGTATTTTCGCCACTGGCAGCGTCTCCAGCAGTGGCTGGATCTGCGACAACTGTTGCTGAATCTCCTGGCTTTGTTTTTGCTGTTGCTGCCAGTGCAGAATTTCCGCTTCGCGAGCGGCAAGCCAGGCGCCGTCTTCACCGGGGACGGGCAGCGTCAGGTCATAAGCCGTCAGCGCTTGCTTGAGCGTTGTAATACGCTGTGCCAGCTCGTCACTCAACTGTTTGTTTGACGTCTGAAGCTCGCGGATCTGCCCCTCAATCGTTAACCGCTGACTGTGCTGATAGCGCTGCTGTTCGGCCTCGTCCTGGGCGGTCAGCCAGCCGCTGATGTCATCGGCAGGTTGTAACGTTATCGCCAGGCGCTGTGTGGTTTCCTGCCATTGTGATGTAAGTGCTTGCTCCTGCTGAGAAAGTGATGCTAGCTCATCATTCTCTTTTTGCTGCTGTTTTTGCAGCGCTTCTTGTTGCGCACGCAGGGTAGCGCCGTCTTCCGCCAGACGGGTGACCTCTTTTTCCAGCGCATCACGGCGGGCTTTATTGGCGTCGGGCGCCAGGGCCTGATACTCCGCCAGCGCAGGGTGGCTGGTGGAACCGCACAGTGGGCAAGGTGCCCCCGGCTGTAAACGCGCACGTTCCGCTTCCAGGCGGACAATTGTCGCTTCAAGCTCACAGATGGCCTTCACATCGCTCAACTGCTGCTTTTTGTCTTTATACACCTGACGAAGCTGAGTGAGATCGGTCGTCAGTTTTTCCAGTTGCTGCTGGCGCACAAGCCCGGCATCGATAAGCTGCTGGCGGCGCGTTTGCAGCGGCATAAACTGTGGATACAGGCGGCTAAGCTGCTGACGCAGAGGGCGCGTCGCGGCATGCTGGGCAACGTGCTCGGCTACTTCATCCTGGGTCAACGTTAAGGTGGATGGCGGCAATTGGGCCAACTGTTGTTCCCGTTCGCGTAGCCGTTGCTCATGAGTTTGTAGCTGCGCGCGATCCCGCGCCTGCTGGGCGAAGGCACCGCGCCAGCCGGTCAGTTCACCGTGCCAGCGCTGAATGTTGTCATGATCTTGCAACCACTGCTGTAACTCACTGTGCGTGCGCTGTAACGTTGCGCTCTGGCGCTCTGCGGTGTAACGGATCCGGTCGCGCAGGTGGCTAGCATCATGTAAGCGAGTATTCACTTGCTCTATAAGCTGGTGAGTTTTTGCCACGGTGGCAGCTTGTTCCTGCATCTGCGTCCAGCGTGGACGCAGTGCCTCAGCGGGCTGTGCGCGCTGTAGAACGGCTAGCTGAGGCTGTGCCGCCTCAAGGGCGTGCTGAGTTTCAGTCAGCGCCTGCTGATTTTTTTGCGCATCCTGGGTCAACTCAGCCTGGCGCGCCAGCCACTGTTGATGTTGTGTCGCGACAATCTGCTGCTGCTGCCACTGTTTTTCTTCGCAAGTAAGCGCCTGCAAACTCTGTTGTAGCGTCTGTTGCTGCTCTTCGCTTAACAGCACCACGCCGCTGGCCTGCGCCTGAAGCTTGTCTAACTCCCCGCGCGCCTGTTTATGTTTTTCAAAGACTTGTGCGGAAATTTGTCCGTAAATTTCGGTACCGGTGAGCTCTTCAAGCAGTTCGGCGCGCTCTTTCGGTTTGGCATTGAGGAAGGCGGCGAACTGGCCTTGTGACAGCAACATTGAGCGGGTAAAGCGGCCATAATCCAGCCCGCTCAAAGAGGCGGTCATCTCTAGCTTATCTTTGACTTTATCGGCCAGAATTTGCCCATCGGCACAACGCGCCAGCTCAACGCGCGGCGCTTGCAGATTGCCGTCCGGCTGGTTGCGTGCGCGGTTTTGGCTCCAGAAAGCGCGGTAGGCAACGCCCTGAACTTCGAACTCAACCTCTGCCAGACATTCGGCGGTGTCGCGGGTCATCAGATCGTTTTGTGATTGCGAAACCGTGTTGAGGCGCGGCGTCTCGTGGTAGAGCGCCAGACAGATGGCGTCGAGCAGTGTGGTTTTCCCGGCACCTGTTGGGCCGGTGATGGCAAACAGACCATTGCTGACGAACGGCTCTTGGGTGAAATCGATTTTCCACTCACCTTTGAGTGAGTTGAGGTTTTTCAGGCGCAGGCTGAGAATTTTCATAGCTGTTCCTCCTCGCCAAGACCGTGGAGCGTTTCATTGAACAGCGTTTGCAACCGCTGTTGTTGCGGTTCCTCCAGTGTTTCCAGCGCCAGTCGGCGGTGGAAAACTTCTTCGACGCTCAGTTCGCTCAGGGTTTCACGCTCCTGGTTTGCCAGAATACGCTGCCGCTGTTCGCGGCTGCGACGCACCAGAAGCACCTCTACCGGCAGGTCATCGGTGATGGTCTGGATTTTGCGCTGAATATCGTGAAGGTATTCGTCGCTGGTGATTTCAATATCAATCCATGTTGCCGGTTCGGCTTCGGCATCACGCCATTCGGCTAACTGGGCGCTGATACTGTCAAAATCACCTTTGATTACCGCCAGCGGTTGGGTAACCGGGACGGTGAGCGGCGTGACCTCAGCCAGTTTGCCGTCGCTGAAGTTCACAAGGTTAACGCTTTTGCTTTTGCCGGTTTCATCAAAACTCAGGGAGATAGGCGAGCCGCTGTAGCGAATATGCTCGCTGCCACCAATTTTCTGCGCCCGGTGAATATGTCCCAGCGCAATATAGTCGGCAGGTGGGAAGTTTTGTGCCGGAAAAGCATCCAGTGTGCCAATATAAATGTCGCGTACCGCATCGCTTTTGCTGGCGCCGACGGTTGTCAGATGGCCGCTGGCAATAATCGGCAGCGTGCGGTCATCACGCAGTTCGCAGGCTTGCTGATACTGCTGCTGATAATAATCAGTGATGCTTTCCAGCACCTGGCGTTGTTTTTCCTGACCGGAAAGTCCCGCCTGGCTGGTGATAATGTCGCGCGGACGCAAGAACGGAACCGGGCAAAATACTGCGCCAGGCGTGCCGTCGCGCAGATTTAAGATAAAGGGCGCATGACCGGCGCTGGCAATCACCGTGGTGTTAAGGAACGATAGGATATCCCGGGATTCATTCAGCGTGGCGACGGAATCATGGTTACCCGCCAGTACCACCAGATGACAGCCCGTTTGCTGGAGATCGACCACAAATCGGTTATACAGCTCGCGCGCGTAGCTCGGCGGCGAACCGGTATCGAAGATATCACCGGCGACAATAATGGCGTCAACCTGCTCCGATTTTGCGGTGTTAAGCAGCCATTGCAGGAAGGCTTGATGTTCTGCGGCGCGGCTTTTGCTGTAAAAGTTCTGGCCAAGGTGCCAGTCCGATGTGTGGATAATGCGCATAGCGGTTCCGTGGAAAGTGACGTAAAGTTGAGTATAAACATTCACCTACGGGTTGGTCGATGAGTGTCTATGTGCTGTGTCATAAACGGTGAAGGGCTATCATCTCACGGTCATGTTTATCATAAAACTGTCATAAATCTGACGCATAATGACGCCGTATATAATACTGATGTCTAAAAACAGGGCAAATAATGGCAAGACGTATTCTGGTCGTTGAAGATGAAGCACCTATCCGTGAGATGGTTTGTTTCGTTCTGGAGCAAAACGGTTTTCAGCCGGTGGAAGCAGAAGATTACGACAGCGCTGTCAACAAACTCAATGAACCCTGGCCCGATCTGATTCTGCTTGACTGGATGTTACCGGGCGGTTCTGGGCTGCAATTTATAAAGCATATCAAACGCGAGGCTCTGACCCGAGATATTCCCGTTGTGATGCTGACCGCTCGCGGCGAAGAAGAAGATCGCGTGCGAGGCCTCGAAACCGGTGCTGATGATTACATCACCAAACCCTTCTCACCCAAAGAGCTAGTTGCGCGCATCAAAGCCGTTATGCGCCGTATTTCACCGATGGCGGTGGAAGAGGTGATTGAGATGCAGGGGTTGAGCCTTGACCCAACCTCTCACCGGGTCATGACCGGTGAAAACCCATTGGATATGGGGCCAACTGAATTTAAACTGCTGCACTTCTTTATGACACACCCGGAGCGTGTCTACAGCCGTGAACAGCTGCTGAACCACGTTTGGGGAACTAACGTCTATGTTGAAGACAGGACTGTTGATGTGCATATTCGTCGCCTGCGCAAGGCGCTGGAACACAGTGGTCATGACCGCATGGTGCAAACTGTTCGCGGCACGGGTTATCGTTTTTCCACCCGTTTCTAATTGTTGACTGGAGTGTGACTCGTGCTGGAACGGCTGTCATGGAAAAGGCTGGTCCTGGAGCTGCTGTTATGCTGCTTCCCGGCCGTGGTACTGGGACTGGTATTCGGTTATCTGCCGTGGTTTTTACTGGCGGCAGTGACCGGGCTGCTTATCTGGCATTTCTGGAATTTACTGCGATTGTCCTGGTGGCTGTGGGTTGACAGAAGTATGACCCCTCCGCCGGGGCGCGGTAGCTGGGAGCCTTTATTATATGGGCTCAACCAGATGCAGTTGCGTAATAAGAAACGTCGCCGTGAGCTGGGTAATCTGATCAAGCGTTTTCGCAGCGGCGCAGAATCTTTACCCGATGCAGTGGTGCTGACCACTGAAGAAGGCGCGATTTTCTGGTGTAATGGCCTGGCCCAACAGTTGCTGGGTCTTCGCTGGCCCGACGATAGCGGGCAAAATATCTTAAACCTGCTGCGTTATCCTGAATTTACCCAACATCTTAAAAAGCGTGAATTCCATAAGCCGTTGCACCTGGTGCTCAATAGCGGCCGCCATCTGGAAATTCGTATTATGCCCTACACCGACCGTCAGTTGCTGATGGTGGCGCGCGACGTTACCCAAATGCATCAACTGGAAGGTGCACGGCGTAATTTCTTTGCGAACGTAAGCCATGAGTTGCGTACACCGCTGACGGTGCTGCAAGGCTATCTTGAGATGATGCAGGAGCAGCCGCTGGAAGGCTCGGTGCGTGAGAAAGCGTTGCATACCATGCGTGAGCAAACTCAGCGAATGGAAGGGCTGGTCAGGCAATTGCTGACGTTGTCGAAAATTGAGGCATCCCCCGTGCTGGCGCTCAATGAGAAAATTGACGTGCCGATGATGCTGCGGGTGGTGGAGCGTGAAGCGCAGACCCTAAGCCATTATCAGCATCAGTTCCATTTCGACATTGATGAGTCGCTAAAAGTGCTGGGCAATGAGGATCAACTGCGCAGCGCGATGTCGAATCTGGTGTATAACGCCGTTAACCATACCCCTGAAGGGACGCTGATTACCGTGCGCTGGCAGCATGCACCGCACGGCGCGCTGTTTAGCGTGTCTGATAATGGGCCGGGAATTTCGCCGGAACATTTGCCGAGGCTGACCGAGAGTTTCTATCGTGTCGATAAAGCGCGTTCGCGGCAAACCGGCGGCAGTGGGTTAGGGCTGGCGATTGTGAAACATGCGGTGAGTCATCACGACAGTCGGCTGGATATCACCAGTGAGTTGGGTAAAGGTTCATGCTTTAGCTTCCTGCTGCCGGAACGTTTAATTGCCAAAAATGACGCGTGATCCCACGCTTGTCAGCTTAACTTTCCACAGACCAGCCTCGGCTGGTCTGTTTGCTTTGCAGTCAATGAAACGTCGCCTGATTAACGAACGTCTGGTTGTTTTTTGTTCGCATGATTAGCCGGATGTTTTTCTTAAATCCAGTTTAAAAGTCTGCCTGTAAATTCACTATCAATATAATCATCTGGTTTTGCGATCCCGTGTTGCTTTAAAACGTTATAAGCGTTTAAATTGCCCACCTGGCAGTCACAAATAGACTGTTAATTCGCGGTAAATCAAAAAACTATTCTTCTTTACATCGCGAAGGGAGCATATCCCGCTAAGTTTGTCGTTGGTTTCCTCTGCATCATTCCACAGGCGCTGGCGCGATAAATTTTCGTTTTACAACACCACATCCACAGGCTGTAGTTACATATGACCCATCAATTGAAATCGCGTGACATCATCGCTCTGGGCTTTATGACCTTTGCGTTGTTTGTTGGCGCAGGCAACATCATTTTTCCTCCTATGGTTGGCTTGCAGGCAGGCCCTCACGTTTGGACCGCGGCCTTTGGCTTTCTGATTACCGCTGTTGGTCTCCCGGTGCTGACCGTGATAGCTCTGGCGAAAGTGGGTGGCGGCGTCGATAGCCTCAGCACGCCAATTGGTAAAGTGGCGGGCGTTTTGCTGGCGACCGTGTGTTATCTCGCTGTCGGCCCGCTGTTTGCCACACCGCGTACCGCGACTGTCTCATTTGAAATCGGTATTGCGCCGCTGACCGGTAGCGGCGAACTGCCGCTGTTTATCTACAGCATTATCTATTTTGCGCTGGTGATTCTGGTTTCGCTGTATCCGGGTAAATTGCTGGATACCGTGGGTAACTTCCTGGCACCGTTGAAAATCCTCGCGCTGATTATTCTCTCTGTTGCCGCAGTGATCTGGCCTGCCGGCCCTATCAGCAATGCGCTGGATGCTTATGAAACCGCTGCGTTCTCAAACGGTTTCGTTAACGGCTATCTGACCATGGATACGTTGGGCGCGATGGTCTTCGGTATTGTTATCGTTAACGCTGCACGTTCTCGTGGCGTAACGGAAGCACGTCTGCTGACCCGCTACACGATTTGGGCTGGTCTGATGGCGGGTGTCGGCCTGACGCTGCTGTACCTGGCGCTGTTCCGTCTGGGTTCTGATAGCGCGACGCTGGTCGACCAAAACGCGAACGGTGCAGCTATTCTGCATGCTTACGTTCAGCACACCTTCGGTGGTGCGGGTAGCTTCATGCTGGCGGCGCTGATCTTCATTGCTTGTCTGGTCACCGCGGTTGGCTTGACCTGCGCATGTGCGGAGTTCTTTGCTCAGTACCTGCCGTTCTCCTATCGCACGCTGGTCTTTATCCTCGGTCTGTTCTCGATGGCGGTATCGAATCTGGGGCTGAGCCACCTGATTCAAATCTCTATTCCGGTGCTGACGGCCATCTATCCGCCGTGTATCGCACTTGTAGTACTCAGTTTTACCCGCAATTGGTGGCATAATTCCGGCCGCGTGATTGCACCACCGATGTTTATCAGTCTGGTTTTTGGTATCCTTGACGCTATCAAAGCCTCTGCTTTCGCTGACGTATTACCGGGTTGGACTGCCCGTTTACCGATGGCGGAGCAAGGTCTGGCATGGTTGATGCCAACAATCGTGATGGCGATTCTGGCTGTAATCTGGGATCGCATGGCAGGACGCCAGGTAACATCAAGCGCGCATTAATCTGCACGGCGCTTTAACGGTGTTTAACCACGGGACGTGATGTTCCGTGGTTTTTTATTTTGGGTACTTTAGCCTAAGTTGTTCGCGCGGCTTTTATGGGCAGCGCGGGGATGATGGGTCTGACATGGCACTGGAAACGATGGAAAACAACAAGCTGAAGCGCGGGCTAAGCGCCCGACACATCCGCTTTATGGCCCTCGGGTCGGCAATTGGTACGGGGCTATTTTATGGTTCCGCCGACGCAATCAAAATGGCAGGGCCAAGCGTGCTGCTGGCCTATATTATCGGTGGCGTGGCCGCTTATATTATTATGCGAGCGCTGGGCGAAATGTCCGTGCATAACCCGTCCGCCAGCTCTTTTTCTCGCTACGCGCAGGAAAACCTCGGGCCGCTGGCGGGCTACATCACCGGCTGGACTTACTGTTTTGAGATCCTGATCGTCGCCATTGCTGATGTCACAGCATTCGGTATCTATATGGGCATCTGGTTCCCGACGGTACCGCACTGGATATGGGTACTCAGCGTGGTGCTGATTATCTGCGCCGTCAACCTGATGAGCGTCAAGGTATTTGGCGAGCTGGAGTTCTGGTTCTCCTTCTTCAAAGTGGCCACCATTATCATCATGATTTTGGCCGGTTTCGGTATCATCATCTGGGGTATTGGCAACGGCGGGCAGCCTACGGGGATTCATAACCTGTGGAGCAACGGCGGCTTCTTCAGTAACGGCTGGATCGGTATGGTGATGTCGCTACAGATGGTGATGTTTGCCTACGGCGGTATTGAGATTATCGGTATTACCGCCGGTGAAGCGAAGAACCCTGAAGAGTCTATTCCGCGTGCTATTAACTCCGTACCGATGCGTATTCTGGTGTTCTATGTTGGTACGCTGTTCGTCATTATGTCCATCTACCCATGGAACCAGGTGGGTACCGATGGTAGCCCGTTTGTGCTGACTTTCCAGCATCTGGGGATTACCTTTGCCGCCAGCATCCTGAACTTCGTGGTGTTGACGGCGTCGCTCTCAGCAATCAACGCAGACGTCTTTGGCGTCGGTCGTATGCTGCATGGCATGGCCGAGCAGGGTAGTGCGCCTAAGTTTTTTGCCAAAACTTCACGCCGCGGTATTCCGTGGGTGACGGTCACGGTTATGACGATCGCGCTGCTGTTTGCGGTGTATCTGAACTACATCATGCCGGAAAACGTCTTCCTGGTGATTGCATCGCTGGCAACTTTCGCCACCGTTTGGGTGTGGATTATGATCCTGCTCTCGCAGGTAGCATTCCGCCGTCGTTTGTCCGCTGATGAAGTGAAGGCGCTGAAGTTTAAAGTACCGGGCGGCGTAGCAACCACTTCCGTAGGTCTGGTGTTCCTGGTCTTTATTATCGCGCTGATTGGTTATCATCCGGACACCCGAATCTCCCTGTATGTGGGCTTTGCGTGGATCCTGCTGTTGCTGGTTGGCTGGATGTTTAAAACGCGTCGTCGCAGCTAATTGCTGCGTTGTTTCGTGAAAACCCGGTTTACGCCGGGTTTTTTTATGCCTGAAATCTGCGCCCCCGTCCTCCTCCCTACAAAAAAGCCTAAAAGATGAGTAGGGTGAAATGTCCGTGTGGCAAGGTGGGCACATTTTGAAAATAGGGGATAGACGATGTTAAATGCCTGGCACCTGCCTGTTGCACCCTTTATAAAACAGCAGCAGGACAAATTAATAATAACCCTTTGGCTGCGCGGCGATGACCTGCCACAGCGGGTTACCCTGCGCGCGGAAGTGGATAACGAAGAGATGGCGCTGCCGATGCGCCGCAGTGGTAAATCACCGGCGCCTGACGTGGTGCAATGGCGTGGGGAGATTACGTTGCAGGAAGGGCAACCGCGTCGACGCTATGCGTTTAAGCTGTTGTGGGCAGACCGCCAGCAGTGGTTTTCGCCAAAAGGGATGAGTGCTTTCCCGCCCGCCAAGCTGGAAATGTTTGCTTATGACTGCGTGGATAACGGCCCCCAGTGGGTAACTGAGCAGATTTTCTATCAAATTTTCCCTGACCGTTTTGCCCGTAGTCAGACGCGCGGCGAAGGGCAGGATAAGGTCTATCACCACCATGCCGCCGGGCACGAGATTATTCGCCGGGAGTGGGATGAACCGCTAACCGGAGAGGCGGGCGGCTCAACCTTCTATGGTGGCGATCTTGACGGTATCAGCGCCAAACTCCCGTACCTGAAGGAACTGGGTATTACCGCGCTGTACCTGAACCCGGTTTTCACCGCACCCAGCGTACACAAATACGACACCGAAGATTATCGCCAGGTTGATCCGCAGTTTGGCGGCAACGAGGCACTGCTGCGTTTACGCCACAATACTCAGCGAGAGGGGATGCGGATGATCCTCGATGGCGTATTCAATCACAGCGGTGATACCCACGCGTGGTTTGACCGCCATCATCGCGGTAGCGACGGTGCCTGTCATCATCCGGCATCGCCGTGGCGCGATCGCTACAGTTTCTCTGATGATGGCAAAGCGCTGGACTGGCTGGGTTACTCCAGCTTGCCGAAGCTCGACTTCCAGTCTGAGGGGTTGGTGAATGAAATTTATCGCAGCGAAGACAGCATCGTTCGTCACTGGCTAAAAGCACCCTGGAATATGGACGGCTGGCGGCTGGACGTGGTGCATATGCTTGGTGAAGCGGGTGGGGCGAAGAATAATCTCCATCATGTGGCGGGGATTACGCAGGCGGCGAAAGACGAACGCGCGGATGCTTTCGTCTTCGGCGAACACTTTGGCGATGCCAGGCAGTGGTTGCAGCAGGATGCGGAGGACGCGGCGATGAACTACCGTGGTTTTACCTTCCCGCTGTGGGGCTTTCTCGCGAACACCGATATCTCCTACGATCCACAGAAAATCGATGCGCAAACCTGTATTGCATGGATGGAAGATTATCGCGCCGGACTGTCGCATCAGCAGCAGCTGCGGATGTTTAATCAACTCGACAGCCACGATACCGCGCGTTTTAAATCACTGCTGGGTCGCGATGCGGCACGTCTGCCGCTGGCGGTGGTCTGGCTATTCAGCTGGCCTGGCGTCCCGTGCATCTATTACGGCGATGAAGTGGGGCTGGATGGGGATAACGATCCCTTCTGCCGCAAGCCATTCCCGTGGGATGAGAAAAAGCAGGACCGTGCACTGTTGGCGCTTTATCAGCGTCTAGCGGCGCTACGTAAAACCACACCGGCATTACGTCTGGGCGGCTGTGAAGTGCTGTATGCCGAAGGTGATGTGGTGGTATTCCTGCGCGTACTAGGCGCACAGCGGGTGATGGTGGCGATTAACCGCCGCGAAGCCTGTGAGGTGGTGCTACCTGAATCACCGCTGCTGGACGTGGAATGGCAGCGCATGGAGGGGGCAGGGCAGTTGGCGGAGGGAGTGCTGACTTTGCCTGCTATCTCCGCCACGGTATGGAAAAGTCACTGATAAAGACCGGTGATCGCGGTGCTGGTTAGCAACGTTTCACGCCACCAGCGCTGCGCTAGCCCATCGTGACCATTACGCCATGCCATATAGGCGACGTCGGTCTGGCGAAATGAAATTACCGATTTTTCGACCAGTTCGCCCGTTGCCAGCAGTGGGCTGGCAATATGGCGCGGTAGAAAACCACAGCCAACACCTGCGCGCAGGAGCGTGACTTTACTGTGAAAATCATCGACGCGGGTTTGTGGCTGTTCATCCATCAGGTTGGATTTTAAAGGATGACAGAAACGGGCGCTGTCGCTGATGACAATGGCTCTGTGCAGGCATAACTGCTCGTTGGTTAAATCTTCCGACGCGCTGGCCAGCGGATGATCGGGCGCTACGACAAAGACGTTATCCATCGTGCCCAGCATTTTGTACGACCAGGCCGCAGAGGTAGGCGGTTCATTGATGGCGCCGAGAATAATATCAGCACCGTTGTGGGTGAGCTCCTCCCATGAACCGGCGAGGGTATGATGTGAGAAGTTAAGCCGCGTTTGTTTATGCAGCGCATAAAAATCCTTAATGATGGGCACCAGCGCCGCAAAAGGAAAAGAGTCATCAAGCGCAATCGCTAGCTCTTTTTCCCAGCCGGCGCTGAGTTGTAGCGCCTGCTTTTCCAGATCTTTAGCCGCATCCAGCAGTAAACGTCCCTTTTCCAGCATCATGCGCCCGGTATCGGTAAATTTCGCCCGATGGCCGGAACGGTCAAGCAGGGTGATGCCGAGATCGTTTTCCAGCTTCTGAATCATATAGCTAAGGGCTGCGGACGTTTTAAACAGGGATTCGGCAGCGGCGGCAAAGGAGCCGTGTTTGTCGAGGGCATCGAGAATAAGCAGGACGTCCAGATTGATACGCATAAGAGAAAAATATCCAAAAAAATAATCCCCTACGTTGTACCGAATGCCTAAACACAATGCTAGTGAATAAATTAGATATAACCTGCGCATTTTTTTGATGTTTGCTGGGGAATATTACGCGGCTGAATTATTAGTGTCACCGGATGGTCAGTTTTCTTTAATAACTCGTTAGAAATTTCCCGCTATACTCAACAAGCTTTCTGATTCAGGATCCAATTGCTGACGGCGACTTAAAGCCGTAACCTTTTAACTTGTTGATTGAGAAGGTATGTTATGTCTATTAGGGAACTGATTGACCCGCAAAACTCTACGCTTATTTTTATTGATCATCAGCCACAAATGTCTTTTGGCGTGGCCAATATCGACCGCCAAACTTTAAAAAATAATACCGTAGCGCTCGCTAAGGCCGGGAAGATATTTAATGTTCCGGTAATTTATACCTCTGTCGAAACAAAAAGTTTTAGTGGTTATATTTGGCCTGAATTATTGGCTGTGCACCCTGATGTGAAGCCTATTGAACGTACTTCAATGAACTCCTGGGAAGACGCTGCTTTTGTGAAAGCCGTCAAAGCGACCGGGCGTAAAAAACTGATTATCTCCGCACTGTGGACGGAAGTTTGCCTGACTTTCCCAGCCCTGATGGCGCTGGAAGAGGGTTTTGAAGTGTATGTGGTGACTGACACCTCCGGCGGCACCTCCGTGGATGCGCATGAGCGCTCCATTGACCGCATGGTGCAAGCAGGTGCGGTGCCGGTGACCTGGCAGCAGGTGCTGCTGGAGTATCAACGCGACTGGTCACGCAAAGAAACCTATGACGCGGTGATGAATCTGGTTCGTGAGCATAGCGGCGCCTACGGTATGGGCGTGGATTATGCTTACACCATGGTGCACGGCGCACCAGAACGTAAAGCCTAACGTCATGATGCTGGCGGGGGATCTCCCCGCCATAAAGCGATAGCAAGGAACCCCCGCCATGACGCAAAAGCATGTCACGCTGGTTATTACCCACGCCATCCGTCCCGAACACGTTGCGCAGTATGAAGCCTGGCTAAGTGAGATTATGCCCGTAGCCGCCAATTATCCCGGCCATCTGGGGGCGAACGTTATCCGCCCGGCTGATGGACAGACGGCATGGAATATCATCATCCACTTTGACACCCTCGAACATCTCTACGCCTGGACCCAGTCTGACGTGCGGCAGAAGCTGGTAGATGACATAACGCCACTGTTAGCCGAAGGCGACCATACCGAAGTGCGTACCGAAGCCGCATTCTGGTTCACGCCACCCGCCGCTAACGTGCGTCAGCCCAAGCGCTGGAAACAATTTCTGATAACCCTGCTGGTGATTTTTCCCAGTACCAATCTGGTGCCTGCCATTACCGGTGTATTGCTGCCGTCGATGAAGGGAACGCTATTGCTGCATTTTTTCAATGATGCCTGTGTGGTTGCGCTGGTGGTCTGGTTCTGGATGCCCATCGTGACCCGCTTGTTTGCCGGGTGGCTGAAAAAGGCCTGATCCGGCACGAGAGGAGAATGTTATGTCACAAACCGCGACACTGATTTTAACAAAGGGGCAGGTTCATACCCTGGATCCTCAGCAGCCACGTGCGGATGCGGTGGCGATCGCTAACGGCAAGATCCTTGCCGTCGGCAGCGATGCGCAGATGATGTCCTATGCGGGCGAAGGCACGCAGATTGTCGATCTTCATGGTCATACGGTGATCCCAGGGCTTAACGACTCGCATCTCCACCTTATTCGTGGTGGGTTGAACTACAACCTCGAATTGCGTTGGGAAGGCGTGCCGTCGCTGGCGGATGCGCTGCGTATGCTAAAAGATCAGGCTGACAGAACGCCGTCGCCGCAGTGGGTTCGTGTGGTCGGTGGCTGGAGCGAATTCCAGTTTGCTGAACGTCGTATGCCAACGCTTGAAGAACTCAATGAAGCGGCACCGGATACGCCGGTATTTGTGCTGCATCTCTACGACAGAGCGTTGCTAAATCGTGCCGCGCTAAAAGCCGTCGGTTATACCAAAGAGACGCCAGCACCGGCGGGTGGGGAAATCGTTCGCGATAACAACGGCAACCCGACCGGGATGCTGATTGCTAAACCTAACGCCATGATCCTTTACGCTACGCTGGCGAAAGGGCCGAAGCTGCCGCTGGAGATGCAGGTGAACTCTACGCGCCAGTTTATGCGTGAGTTAAATCGTCTCGGGCTGACCAGCGCTATTGATGCGGGCGGTGGTTTCCAGAACTATCCGGAAGATTACGAAATCATCGAGCAATTGCATGCCAATAAGCAGATGACCATCCGTATCGCCTATAACCTGTTTACCCAGCGTCCGAAGCAGGAAGTGGAAGATTTCGAACGCTGGACCGATATGCTCAAACCGGGGCAGGGAACCGATTTTTACCGCGCCAACGGTGCCGGTGAAATGCTGGTGTTCTCGGCGGCCGATTTTGAAGATTTCCTGCAACCTCGTCCGGATCTGCCGCCGGGCATGGAAGATGAACTGGAGCGCGTGGTGCGCCATTTGGTTGAACATCGCTGGCCGTTCCGCCTGCATGCCACCTACGATGAGTCCATCAGCCGTATGCTGGATGTCTTTGAGAAGGTCAACCGCGATATTCCGTTTAACGGCCTGCACTGGTTCTTTGACCACGCGGAAACCATCACCGAGCGCAATATCGAACGTGTGAAGGCGCTGGGTGGCGGGATTGCGGTGCAGCATCGCATGGCGTTCCAGGGCGAATATTTTGTCGATCGCTACGGTAAAGATGCGGTGAAACATACTCCGCCGGTGGCGAAAATGCTGGAGCTGGAAGTACCGGTTGGCTTGGGAACCGATGCCACCCGCGTGGCGAGCTATAACCCGTGGACGGCGCTGTACTGGCTGGTTTCCGGGCGTACCGTGGGTGGGATGTCGATGTACGATGACGACAATCGCCTGCCCCGCGATGTCGCGCTGGAACTGTGGACGGCGGGCAGTGCCTGGTTCTCCAGCGAGCAGGGTAAAAAAGGACGGATTGAAAAGGATCAACTGGCGGATTTGGTGGTCTTGTCGAAAGACTATTTCAACGTACCCGAAGAAGAGATCAAGGGCATTGAGTCAGTCATGACGATTGTCGATGGCAAAGTGGTGTACGCTGCGGGGCACTTTACGCCGCTAGCGCCGCCTGCTATCCCAGTGGTCCCTGATTGGTCGCCGGTGGTGAAAGTCCCTGGACACTATCGCTCAGCGCCTCCGGGCGGTGTGCATATGGGGGCAGTCGTACAGATGCATCAGTGCTGCGGAAGCTGCGGTGTCCACGGACATCAGCATGATCTTGCGCGTCAGTCAGGTGTTCCGGTCTCTGATGATCGAGCCTTCTGGGGGGCGCTCGGTTGCTCGTGCTTCTCGTTCTAACGCATCAACGCCGACGAATCCTGGATTAGATTGCCACTCACGCCCAATGAATTTCATTGGGCATTTTCCCTTCCTGCGTTAGTTAAGACAGCGGTGAGATGCTGGCTCCCATGAAATCCAGCCTATTTGGTGAGCTTAATTTTGCTCACATAAAAAATAGGGGGTGTTTGTGGACATCAGCAACCACGCTTGTTCCTTGATTTGTATTACTTTTAAAATGAAATCACTGCCTTCGTTTACATTAGTGAAGAAAAAAGGGAAAAACTGGGTAAAGTGCTCGGTCTGTGCACCCGGTTTTATTCTGACTTCGGAATCAAGGCCTTTTAAAACATAGATATCGCGTGATTTTTTAGTGTATGAAAAGTATTTCCTAAGAATCATGTCGTCTTCATTGCTGCCCGAATTGCCTGAAAATGTAAAGAGACCGCTGCCATCTTTAATGAAAAACGTTACTGAGAATGATAGCCTATCCGGGCCGCTGACAATCGAAAAGGCCGACTTGCAATTAATAATCTCATTACTTTGTGTGAAACTCTTAATGTAGAAAACCACCAGTAATGGCACTGTAATAATCACGGCAATCCCCGTGTAGAACATTTTTTTTCTATTCATAATCTTACTTCAAATAGTATGTTGATGTGCAGAATGATTTTCCATTACTTGTTATCGGTCGGCGGCAGATGATGAAGGATACTCTGCTTGATGGATAATTATTGGTGATATAGGCTACCTTACCTGGTAAGCAATCCAGTTGGTATTTTTTCACCATTGCAAGGTAATAGTTGTTATCCTGCAAATCATTATTCCTGTATACATCACATCCCTTTAGATGGATCAATTTCAAGTATGAAGAAAAAGGATTTTCAATCTGCTTTTTACTGTAGCAGGAGCCCAACGCTATCAATAAAATAAAAAATATTATTACGAAGTACTTATACCTCATTAGTATTGATGTGGCTGACATTTTCGCAGGAGTTTGAGCGCACTCAACAGGAGGCTCTAGCTCTACGATGGGAATGTTTGGCTTAATTGAAATGAGGGGACTTTCCTCAATCTGGATAATAGGTTCAGTATTAATATCATCAAAGTAATCCTGGTCCACGATATCGATACTATCCGCTATCATAAAACCACGTTTAGGTAGCGTTTGTATGATAGATGCATCAACACTCAAGCGCGATAATGCCTTTCTTAACAATGAAATATTTTGATGTAATGTATTCTGTGTAACATTCATTCCTCTTTCACCCCAGGCTTCATGTAATAGCTCGGCCTGAGTCACTATATGCCCCTGCTTTTTAATCAGCAGCCTGAAACACAGACTCGCTGGAATCGCCAACGCGATACGCTCATTGTTTGCGGTCGAGGTTAATGTGTGTGTTTCAGCATCATAAATAAGTTTGTGTTCGACGATGTAAAATTTTTCCATATATCACTCATATTGTCTGTCGCATTCTCTGTATGCTTTTTCATCGCAAGATTGATGATGAGATGTTATCACCAAAGGCAAATCTTGGCAT
The DNA here is from genome assembly GCF_034424175.1 of Kluyvera intermedia. Lineage (NCBI taxonomy): Bacteria > Pseudomonadati > Pseudomonadota > Gammaproteobacteria > Enterobacterales > Enterobacteriaceae > Kluyvera > Kluyvera intermedia. Next base: position 3,606,472 of record NZ_CP139986.1, on the reverse strand, counting down.
GGACTTATAATCAAGGATAATCTGAATATGCGAAAATAAATGTTGCAATAATATTAATTAATAATCAATTAAATGTTTAATTTCTTTATTTTCAAGTGGTTATAAAGGTTGATCTCTGAAGGAAACATGAATAATACATTTCATATATTTATGAGTATCAGCAATTGATTGTTAAGTTGTACTATTTAAATCGTGAGATGCAGCAATCCTGAACTGTACTGATTTGGTATTGTTCATATATTACTATTAGATGTAAGCTACAATTAAAGTATGAGGTGTGCGTAAGTCATAAATGGGTTCCAATGAATAAAAATATTAACCGGTTGGGGATGCCCTCTAATGTGGTGATCAAGAATGTTGAGGTTTTACTACAATGGCTGTTCTGGTTGTTAGTGATAACTATTATTACATTAAAGGATTGGAGCATATTGCGGAAAATTGTCATTGCATTTATGCCCCCGGAAAACGGATAGGAAGCCAGGCTCGTACACGATGCGAAGAACTTGAAAAAGATGACTTTATTATAATTCAATTTTCTAGCCTTAAAGGTATCGAGGATTTTCATCATTTTTGCCAGTATCACTGCCAGGCAACGGTCATTGTTGATGCTGATATAAAAATGACTAGCGTTATCTGTGAGGTTGATAATATTTTTTTTGTGTCATCCACAACAAGTGTTAAAACAATTGATGCCGTTTTTAAACATAAGCTCAGTTTTTTTAGAAAATGTGCGCTTACCGAAGCCGAGAGAATAACGATGACGTTAATGCTTGATGGTGTAGCGATGACGGATATCTCGAAAATGTTGGGGATGAGTATAAAAACGGTGAGTTTTCGCAAAAATAAAATCATCGAAAAAATAGGCTTGATTAATAAAAATAATTTCATGTTCTTTGGTTTGATGAGGTTTGTTTTAAAAGCGGTGTGACTACCATTCTGGTGATGTGTGTGGCCTTTTATTTTAAGAGTCGCACGATTGATATTATTTTTATGTTCAGTGTGTATGCATTGACGTAAGCAAATTTAACGTAAGGGAATAACCCATTGCGTTAACTATTCCATAAAACAATGGTTCTATTATCGGTCATTTAGGCCGTTTATTTTCAGGTGATAATTATGAAATCAAATGTATTCGCTGTGGCTCTCGTAACAACTTTCTGCTTTGGCACCGCACAGGCTGCGGATATGACTGCGCAGGCCGTCGCGACCTGGTCTGCCACCGCTAAGAAAGATACGACCAGCAAGCTCGTTGTGACGCCGCTGGGAAGCTTATCATTTCAGTATGCTGAGGGAATCAAAGGCTTTAACTCTCAGAAAGGTCTTTTTGATGTTGCCGTAGAAGGTGATGCTACAGCGACTGCATTTAAACTGACTTCGCGCCTGATCACTAACACCTTAACCCAACTGGATACTTCAGGATCCACGCTGGACGTCGGGGTTAATTATAACGGCGAAGCCGTGGAGAAATCAGCGGACACCGTGATGATTGATACTACCGCGGGTGTTTTAGGCGGCAATCTAAGCAGTCTGTCCAATGGTTACAACAAGGCGGGGCGTACCACCGCTCAGGATAGTTTCAACTTCTCTATTATCGGCGGTACCACTGACGGTACTACCGCAGTCACTGACTACAGCACTCTGCCTGAAGGGATTTGGAGCGGTGACGTTAGCGTCCAATTTGACGCGACCTGGACCAGCTAATCCTTGTGACACACAAAGCAGGGGGATTCCCCTGCTTTCTTTTTATCGGATATCACTCGTATGAAAAAACACATTCTTGCTCTCGGTCTGTATTTCTGTGCCGTGATATCGGCACAGGCGCTGGATGTTGGGGATATCTCTTCCTTTATGGATAGCAACAGTAGTGTCCTCAGTAAAGAGATTAAAAATACAACCGACAGTGGTCGATTAATCAACATCCATCTGGAGCGTCTCTCCTCGCCGCTTGATAGCGGTAAAGTTATCCCGATGGATAAGCCAGACGAAGTGTTGCTAACGCCCGCAAGTTTGTTGCTGCCGGCAAAAAGTACTGAGGAAATCCGTTTTTTCTACAAAGGTCCTGCTGATTCTCAGGAACGTTATTACCGAATTGTTTGGTTTGATCAGGCATTAAGCGATGCACAGAAAAATAATACTCGCCGAAGTGCGGTCGCTACCGCCTCGGCCCGGATTGGTACGATTTTGGTTATCGCACCACGAGAAGCTCACTTTAACTATCAGTACAGCCAGGGAACGTTGAGCAATACAGGAAATACTACGCTGAGGATCCTTGCCTATGGGCCCTGCGCTAAGCCCGTAGATGGTAAAGAATGCAAAGAAAATTATTACCTCATGCCCGGCAAGGATCGTCGTTTTTTACGCGTCAACGTTGCCGACAAAAAAGGTCGGGTCGCTCTCTGGCAAGGTGAGCAATTTATTCCCGTAAAATAGTTATTATGTTGACGGAATAAAATATGTTTTTTAGATGGAACTCTCCTGTATTTAGTACGCTACTAACCTCTGGAACGGCATTCGTTTTTGCTTCACTCAGCGCGAATGCCGCTATTGAAAAAGTACCGCAAATCGGCGGTGTAATTATTCCTGGGGCATTCAGTCAGGCGCTTCAGGACGGGATGAGTATCCCTCTTTTTATTCATCTGGAAGGCAGTAATAACGCCCAGAGTGATAGTCGCTTGGGTAGCGCATTTATCTGGCTGGATAAGGGTTCACTACGTATCCGGCAAATTCAGTTGGAAGAAAATGATAATAATGCCACCGTCAGCGCATCAACTCGGAAAATGCTCGCTTCACTGGAGAATGTATCGTTTGATGACGCGCTTCGCATCAATGTCACGTCCGACGCACTGTTGCAGCTTAGCCTGCGCCAACTATTACTTCAGTTGGTCGTGAAGAAAGAAGCGCTGGGCACGGTGCTCCGTTCTCGTAGTGAAGATATTGGCCAATCGAGCGTGAGCAGTGTCAGCAGCAGCCTCAACTACAATCTTGGCATTTATAACAATCAGATGCGGAATGCGCAAAGCACGACATCTAGCTATCTTTCGCTTAATGATGTCCTGTCTCTTCGTGAACACCATGTGGTGCTGGATGGGTCATTGTACGGAATAGGGACTGGGCAACAGGACCGAGAACTCTATAAAGCGATGTATGAGCGTGATTTCGCGGGGCACCGTTTTGCCGGAGGGATGCTGGACACCTGGAATTTACAATCTCTGGGACCGATGACGGCTGTTTCAGCCGGGAAAATATACGGGGCATCGTGGGGCAATCAGGCAAGTTCAACGGTATTTGATAACTCACAATCGGCCACGCCAATCATTGCTTTTTTACCTGCCGCAGGGGAAGTCCACCTATCACGGGATGGTCGTTTGTTGAGCGTCCAAAACTTCACGATGGGTAATCATGAAGTTGATACCCGTGGGCTCTCATACGGAATTTACGATGTTGATGTTGAGGTTGTCGTCAATGGTCGGGTCGTCAGCAAGCACACTCAGCGAGTCAATAAGCTGTTTAGCCGCGGTCGCGGCGCAGGTGCGCCCGTAGCCTGGCAAATTTGGGGCGGTAGTTTTCATATGGATAGCTGGTCAGAAAGTGGTAAGAAAACACGCCCGGCAAAAGAGAGCTGGTTGGCCGGTGTTTCTGGTTCGGGCGCGTTAGCAACGTTTAGCTGGGCTGCGACAGGCTATGGTTACGACAACAACGCGATTGGCGAAACCCGTATGACGCTTCCGCTCACCGAAGCAGTCAGCGTCAATCTGCAAAATATGTTGGCCAGCGACAACTCCTGGAGCAGCATCAGCAGCGTTAGCGCGACGCTTCCAGGTGGATTCAGTAGCATATGGCTAAATCAGGAAAAAACGCTTATTGGCGATAAGCTTCGGCGTAGCAGTACCGATAACCGATCTATTGGCGGCACGTTGAACCTGAATCCCCTGTGGTCGAAATTAGGCACCCTAAGCGTGAGCTATAACGACGATCGTCGTAACCAAAGCCATTATTACACTGCCGATTATTATCAAACCATCTACAGCGGAAAATTGGGTTCGCTAGGGGTGCGCGCAGGGATCCAGCGCTTCAATAACGGCGACAGAAATAGCAATGCCGGTAAATATATCGCCCTTGATTTCTCACTGCCGCTCGGGAATTGGTTCAGTACCGGGATGACCCATCAGAATGGTTACACCATGGCGAACCTCGCTGTGCGTAAACAGTTCAATGAGGGCCGCATTCGTACCTTGGGTGCCAATATTTCCCGCGCCGTGTCGGGCAATACCGGTGATGATAAAACCCTCAGCGGCGGTGCATATGCACAGTTTGATACCCGCTACTCGACTGGGACGATTAACGTCAACAGTGGCGCTGATGGCTATATCAATACCAACCTTACCGCCAATGGAAGTATCGGCTGGCAGGGTAAGAATGTCGCCGCCAGCGGTCGCACTGACGGTAATGCAGGGGTGATTTTCAATACGGATATTGAGAACGACGGTATGCTAAGCGCCAGGGTTAACGGGCGGGTATTCCCATTAACCGGCAAGCGAAATTATCTTCCGCTCTCGCCATACAGCCGTTATGAGATTGAACTACAAAACAGCAAAAACTCACTTGAGAGCTACGATATTACTCGAAATCGGAAAAGTCATTTAACCCTTTACCCAGGTAATGTGGCAGTTATTGAGCCTCACGTTAAACAGATGGTGACGGTATCAGGGCGCATCCGTGCCGAGGACGGAACGCTACTGGCAAATGCACATATCAATAATCATATCGGGCGTACTCGCACCGATGACAAAGGCGAGTTTGTCATGGATGTCGATAAAAAGTATCCCACCATTGATTTTAACTACGGTAATAATATGAGTTGTGAAGTGGCGCTGGATCTGAATAAATCCCGTGGTGCGGTTTGGGTCGGTGATGTTATTTGCAGTGGATTGAAAACCTTTGCCAATAATATTCAAGAAGGAGATATTCATGCGAGCTAAATGGTATGTCGTGGTGATGATGTTGCTCTCAATGGCGTATTTGACGTGCGCTCGGGCGGCGGTAACTAAAACCAACTGGCCTAATGCTTCTGCCATGCAGTTTGTTTTAGTTGATAACAATAATGATGACAACTATTTTGTCACCCCGGGTGGGGCTTTAGACCCGCGCCTGACCGGCGGCAGCGCGTGGACGGGATTAAAATATACCGGCTCGGGTACGATTTACCAGCAAAGCCTGGGCTATATCGATAATGGTTATAATACCGGGCTCCATGCTAACTGGAAATATGATATGTGGCTTGAGGATGCGCCAATGTCGCATCCGCTAACCGGCTTACGATGTATCAACTGGTATGGCGGCTGTAATATGACGACCAGTCTTATCGAACCACAAACAACCGATGCAAAGGGTTTTTACGGCGCAACGGTGACACCCGGCGGGGCAAAATGGATGCATGGAATGATGTCGGATTCGTTCTATCAGTATCTCCGGCAGATGCAGGTTGGCAGTAGTTTCTCCATGGTTATCAACGGATGTCAGACATCTGTGAATTACGACAGTACCAGCGGTGCCCGTTGCATCGATCAGGCGTCAGGGACTTGGTATACCCGACGGGTCACGCACACCAAAGCGGCTAATTTAAAACTGATTGATACCCATACCTTAAATGAAGTTTTTATTAATTCCGACGGTGTTCCTACGCTTGGCGAAGGCAGTTCAAACTGTAAACCACAAACCATCGGTTCCCGCGTAGGGATAAGCTGTAAAATGGTTAATTATACGCTGCAACATAATGGGTTAAGTAATACCTCGATTCATATTTTTCCCGCTGTCAGTAACAACGCATTATCTTCTGCGATTGGCAGTTATGATATGCAGTTTAGTCTTAATGGTAATAGCTGGAAGCCCGTCAACGGTACCGCGCAATATTATAACTTTAACGATATGAAAAGCTCCGATTCCATTTATCTATTCTTCTCAAGTAATTTCTTTAAGAAAATGGTCGAGCAGGGCATCAGCGACATTAATACGCAAGATCTCTTTAACTTTCGCTTCCAAAACATCACGTCGCCAGAGTCTGGATGGTACGAATTTTCTACATCGAATGCGCTGATAATTAAACCCCGCGATTTCAGTATCAGTATTGTCTCGGATGAATATACCATGACGCCGCATCATGAAGGGGGAGTTGGCTCCGGGAAACCGTCTCTTGATTTTGGCTATATCGTGACAACCAGTGGGAAAACGGCGGCAGACGAAGTACTGGTGAAGGTTACCGGTCCCGTTCAGACAATTGCTGGCCGCTCATACTGTATTTTCAGCTCAGCGGATAATACGACGAGGGTACCTTTCCCGGCCATCCTCTCCTTTATTACCCAGGATGGTGTAGCTAAAACCTTTGATACTGGATGTGATGATAGCTGGCGAGATCTGACCGATGCCCTTTGGCTCAGTACGCCCTGGAATGATATTTCGGGGGATACTGGCTTGA